>MGNQ01000020.1:70139-87589 GCA_001796865.1 Chloroflexi bacterium RBG_16_56_11 | reverse complement strand
ATCCCTCTGTCACGATGAGGCCTATCTTGGAGCCAGTTTTCTGTATGACGGCGTTGGTGGCGGGGGTGGTCGAATAGCGAATAATGTCGGTGTTGAGCAGTAATTCTTTAAAGGATAAGCCGAAGGCCTCGGCGGCCTGTTTGACGCAATCCGCCAGACACACTGTCAGGTCATGCGGCGTGGTGGGAGTGGTGACTGTCTTCGCTATCCCGTCCCCGGCGATAAAACCGTGCGTGTGGGTGCCGCCGGTATCGACATCAATCGTGAACCTCATGAAATAACCACCTTTCAAATGGATTCGGGTTCGCCAGCATGAATTTCACAGCCAGTAGCAGGTTCTCGTGCTGCAATATCCCGGCAAAAATACTGGCAGCCAAATATATAGATTTTTAAGTAGTGCCCCCTTGAGTGGTAATATTGTCGAGTTAATAAATAATCCTCTGACCTTTTCCTCTTTTCTATTTGGGGTCAGGTCAGGGCTGTGATAAATTTCTGTACCAATCCAAGTGTCGTGTCCTTGACCCCGTCGGGCATCTCGATGCCGAGAAAGTGCATATTGAACTCCATGATGTCAATACCAGTTATCTTGGCCTTCCTTCGGCTGCACTCGTCCGCGATAATACCCGCAACATCCAGCAGGTTTTGTTCACCAATACCGGGTCTATCCATGTAGCGCGCGGCATACGTGCTGGCAAATGAGCCCACATCCAGGTCCAGGCTTATGTAGATATTGGGAGCGTTGATTTTTTCTTGGAGAAAACGTGTGAATTCGCCGGTGTACGGTCTTTCAAATTGATTCCGCGGGAAGAAACTGCACCCTCGCTTTTCGAAGTCGAGATACGTCTTGCGGAACTTACTTCCCGGCGTTTCTTTATGACCTGGATAATCGGCAACTCCGACGAAGACAAGGTTTTCGGGAAGGACAATACCGGCCTCCATCAGATACGCCCAGAAGTTACCGCAGCAGAATTGGTCGCTGTATCCTACCGGAGTTGGAGGGAAAAAAGGTATCCCGGAAGGAAAAACAGTTTTCGCCTGGCAGAGTCCCTCCAGCCTTACGGATAGCGGTATGGCATCAAAGTGTTGGTCGAGCACCACAATGCAGAGTTCCTCGCGAGTGTATCTCTCTACCAATGCTGATACCACACCCGCCGTCGCAGAGTGGTCGATGCCCAGCATGATAGGTATCTCTGGAAATATGTTTTGAGTGACAAATGACTTAAGTTGCTTGACGATTTCGAGCAGGCCGCCGCTATCGATGAAACTCTCCATGTTTTTTGGGGTGACGTACATCGAATCTGAGGAATTCGGCTTCGGCCAGAGCCAGGTGGGAATACTAAACTTCCCGGCCGGTTTGATATAGTGTTGATCAAAAAGAGCCGACATGCTGCCGGTTACGGCGTCATAAGGGTCCAGACATGCACTAAGCCAATCCAGATCAACGTGGTCGCCTGCCATCCATGCCTGTTTAAGTTGCAGGCTCCAGGGATCGTCAGCCGCATCCAGCGCCACGCCGAACAACTTCTTCGTACACTCAGAAATACTCATGAAGGCACTTATTTATTTTTCTCAGTGTATGCCCCGCCCATCTCCATTAAAAAATGGAAAATGGGTCTATCGATTCTTCTGAACACTATGGGACAGTGCTTCATGCCACCGGGAATGAAAAGGAGACAACTTTTTCGGAGCATGTATTTTTCATCTTCTAACCAGAACTCGATTTCTCCCCCCAGGTCGTACACGTTTTTGGTGTCAGTGCCAAAGAAACCTATTATTTCGTTATGTTCGTGCGCATGCTGCGGGAATCCGCCTTTCGGGTTAGCCGCTCCCGGCCAGAGCCAGACGGCTTCTGTATAAGGGCTGCCTTTTAACACCCCATCTCCCAGCCACATCATGAAGTTGGCCCTGTCATTCGGGACACCGGGTTTTCCTCTGAATTCGGGTAATTCCAGGCCGGGCTTGAATTCCGTTATAATATGTTTTTGGTACTTTTTTATTGCCATTATCCGCTTGCCTTTCTTTAAAATTTTAACCGACCTAGCAGCCGGTCTTCAACTTGAGAAGGTCTTACGGGTTTTGCCCGTAATTGGAGGCGGCGGACCAAAACCCCGGGCCGGCGGGTCGCTGACTCCGGTATTGGGCGCCCAGGAAGCCATCTTCAGTTTGGCGATTTTATCACCGCGGAGAAAATAAAGACAGAACATCTTGACGGTAAAAAAATCGCCCGGCTTGAGGCGACCGAAGGGGTAGTCCGGCCTGGCTTTCGAGGCATGGAAGTCCATGTCAATTTCCGCGAAAATGTTTTTTTCGTTCTGTATCAGGACCTGGACTCTCATGATTTCACGCACGCCATTATGGGCGAAGTCCAGGAACTTTAGCCAGCTCTCTTTGTCAGACGCCAGAGCTTGCGCCTGACCACCCCGCGCCGACCATACCTCCAGGTTATCTTCCCAAAATCCGTCCACCATCGCCCTGTCATCGCCGGAGTTAAAGGTCTCAATATATTTATAGAAGTCAAACATAGCAGCCCCTTTGCGTCAGCTCGATGCCTGATTACGTCCGCTCATCAACGAGCTCGGTCATATCTTTAACGCGCGTTTTGTCTTTAGCGGGCATGACTCTTTGGAACTGGTCCTTACAATAAGGGCAGGCGGTTATCAGCAGGTCTGCCCCCGTTACCTCAAACTCTTTTATCCTTTCCCTGGCGGTGTCTTCAGACAGATTAGGCACGTAATCGCCTAAAGTCCTGGCGCCGCAGCAGAAGGAGTTCTCCCGGTTCCTCACCATCTCCACCAGTTCCACCCCTTTCAAGGCACCCACCACCTCCCTGGGGGCGTCAAAAATGCCCAGTCCCCTCCCCAGATAGCATGGGTCATGATAGCTGACTTTAATTTTGCCACTATTTTTACTCTTCAGCCTGCCACCCTTGAAAGCGTCGGCCAAAAGCTGGCTAAAATGCTGGTTTTTAATAGGGCTGAAATCAGGGAGGATTTCGGGGTATCTCTTTACTATAAACTCCTGACAATGAGGATCGAAGAAGACGAATTTCTTGCCTTTCATAGGCTTCATCTTTGCCCAGTTCGCTTTGACCAGCGGTTCCAACTCATCCCAGAAGCCGAAGTCATAGAGAGTCGAACCGCAGCATCCCTTCTCGGCAAACTGTCCCACCGGGCTGCCTATCTTTTCCAGGAGGTTGATGGTGGCCTCGGCGATACCCTTCCGAGATTTGGAATGGGCGCACTCGGTAAAAAAGACCGTATTCGCATTATCACTTCTTATCTTATCAGGAAGTTTGAATCCATTTGCCCGGCCATAGTCTCCGGTTTTTTTTACTTCGTCGTATATTTTCCTGGCGACGCCATCAGGTATGAAGCCTCGCTTGACAGCTTCGCGTCTCATGACGCGGATGGCGTCCAGGATGTATACATGAGATTTATGAGAATGGATCACGTTGCACTTGGTGTCGCAGGCGTTACAGCTGGAACAACTGAAGGCAAAATCGGCTATAGACTGACTGAATTCTATTTTGCCTTCCAGCAGGGCCAGGGCGAGGAAAAGGAAGCCTCCGCCGCTGAAGGTAAAGGACGGGAAACGCGAATAAATCGGGCACAGGGGTAGATTCTCAGGCCAGGGTCCGTAAGCACACCAGGAACACCTGAGACAGGTGGATGATGCAGCTTTAACGTCTTCAAGAGTAGCGGCTAATTTCATTATCTTCCCCCCTTGTACAGGCCTGCCCCTGCAGCTCTGTTAAGAATGTTATTGGGGTCGAGTGCTTTCTTAATTCGACCGAGTACATCCAGATAGGCTTTTTCTCCCTCCGACTCTCCCATGCCCCGTATGGGGACAGCCCGGTACTTTTTCAGCGCCAGGGCACACAGTTCCATCGTCTTTTTACCGATTTTCATTCGCGTTTCGACGTCGTCTGTTTCGGGGAAGCCAGCGTAGCGGAAAAGGAAGGTACGGCCGTAGTCAAACGGATGGGCGTAGTTGTTAATCGGACGGGCTCTCGGTCCTAATTCCGCAAATTCCTTCACCGCTAATTTCTCTACCTCTTTTATGTCTTTAGGCTCAGCGAACACAACGAAGCCGGACCACCTTCCCCTGGCCCAGTGAGTGCCTTCACGGTAGCTATAGTCCTCATACTGCTGCTTCAAGCCAGCCATGGTTTGAGGCCATCGTTTTTCAACCTCTTCTCTGGGGTAAGCTCGGCCGTGGCATTTTAGGGCTATCTTGACGCACATTTTCTCGTAGAATTCCACCTGCTCTTCATAGCCGGACAGGAAGGAAGTGACCATACTGTAGGGCGTCCCTTCCGGCGGTTTCCTGATATCCATCTTTAATATTTCTGGCATCACGGTTTTCATGCCCTCGGAGTCGAGAGGCCAGGTATGATACATATGCCAGTTCCAGATGATGCAGTGCTCGGGGATGTTGTGGTTAACAAGGTCTTTGACATAGTCGACGGCGTCCGAGAAGTTACTGAATCCAGCCACATGCACTCGGGAGACCTCATTAACGGGGTGGAGTCTCACTGCAAACCTGGTGATAACGCCCAGTGTACCATTAGAGCCGGTAAACAGGCCGGCCAGGTCGGCGTACGGGCGGGCCCTCACATGGGGGCCGACTCCAGGGAACATGGAAGAACCGGTATTGAAAATTGTCACGTCGGGGAGGACGACTTCAAGGTCAAGGATTGAACTGAGGTGCCTGTTGGAAAAGCTCTTCGAACCTCCCGTTAGGCCCCCGGCAAGGACAGTGGCGGAACCCGTCATCGTGCCGACTTCGCACTTGAACCCTGTTCCTCTCAGTGTTGAGGTGAGCTTGTCGTGGCTGACGCCGGGCTCGAGAACCGCATACCCGGAGTCGGTGTTTATCTCAATTATCTTGTCCCGGTGCCTTTGGTCTAAAATGATGTCACCCTCTGCAGTCGGAATGGCCATCTGGGCAATACCCACCGGATTAACGGATATTTTGTACTTGTTGGCAATCTTGAGGGTCTCAACTACGTCCTCCCTGGTCTCGGGGAAAACAACCATGCTGGGCATGTGGAAAGGCATGCTGGGATCGAAGCCGTGGTTTATCCTGCCGTGAGTTACCAGGGTTATCTCATCATCTCTTACCTTTTCGGCTCCAATTGCCTTCTTAAGTTCCTGGCAGGCAGCCTGATTTACATTTTGGACTGTTTTGGTTTTCGTCTTTGTTACCATCTAGATTTTCCTCCTTTTCGTAAGAATTGTGTACTATATATCATATTTTTTTTGTAGTCGAATATCGTTTCAGGTATCGGATTTAATTAGTTAGTATATTACTTATTACAAACTATTGCTATTTTGACTATTAGTTGTTATAATATGCGCATTAGTATACTTTATATATATTATTCTGTCAAGATTTGTGCAAATTATTGTGATATATAATCATATCGTGTAGATGTTGACCATAAACAATAATAGAACAATAACATTGCTATGCAAATATATGACGTTCCGGGTATCACGTTTTTTATTGCAGTCACACTCTGCTCCTCATGCACGCACTTACAATATTTGCACTCCGGGCGTAACACTGGATAATTCGCTCTGATACGATGATGTTAGATTCTATTGATAAACAATTGATACTGTTGATGGGGCAAAACGCACGGCAAAGTAGCGAGACGCTTGCCAAACAGCTTAATTTGAGCGCTGCTACCGTTCGGCGCAGAGTAAACAGGCTCATTAAAAACGATCTGCTGCGGATTGTAGGGATTGCGGACCCGGCCGAGTTTGGCTTTTCACTGGGTGTAGTAATTAATCTGGACGTGGAACAAAACAAATCAGAATCCGTGATGGAGTGGCTTATTAACCGGACGGAGGTTAAATGGGCCGCTACTACCACGGGACGGTTCGACATTATTGTCGTAGCAGGGTTCAGGTCTACCGAACATCTCTCTGACTTTTTGACTAAAGAGCTAACGAGCCTGGAAGGTATAAGAGATACTGAAACACTAATATCACTGGATGTAAGGAAAGGACGCTACACGTCATTGCTTTAGAAAGATTGTATGCCAAACAAACATGTCGCGGACCGTCTGGATTAAAATCACCCTTTAGAGACATACAGGTTAAAAATTCTCCGGGCGTACGAGGTTCTGGCAGCCGTCTTATCAGTCCCAGCCGAGTTACACGATTTCATCGTTGTAGAGATGACATGGTCAAGACAAATCAGGGCAGTTACGTTCGTCTGAATGAAGGCTTTCGGATTCCTGTAAGAATATCATGTAAAGAGGCGATTAGTAATGGATAGGAAGAATATTTTTAACCTTTCTGGCAGGGTAGCCCTGGTTACTGGAGGCGGCAGCGGGTTGGGGCGAGCTTTTTGCGGAGCGATGGCTAAATACGGGGCTGATGTTGCCTGTGTCGGTCGAACCGAACAAAAGCTAAAGGACACTGTTGAGCTTATCAGCCATTATGGACATCAGGCAGTGGCCATAAAAGCGGACATCTCCAAGCCGGATGACGTTGAAAATATGGTGAATGAAGCGGTGACCAAGCTCGGCACTATCGATATACTAATTAACAACGCTGGTATCAGCGGTGAATCAACCAGAGTGGGAGAGACCCCCATAGAAAATTGGGATAGAGTGATAGCTACTAACCTGAGAGGGGTATTCATCTGTATGCGAGCGGTACTACCGTTAATGGTAAAGCAAAAACGGGGTAGCATCATCAATGTTTCATCAATTGGCGCCTTTGGAGGTGCCGAACCCGAAGTGTCCCCGGCAGCCTACGGTGCTTCCAAAGCCGGGGTTATCGCTTTAACAAAGTTTGCCGCCGTTGAATATGCCAAAGACGGTATCAGGATTAATAGTATCGCTCCCGGTATGCATCGCACTAATCTTGGGGCTAAATCAGACCCTGAATTGGCGGCGCAGAGAGAGCAGTTTATAAATAAATTGGTTTCAATGAATATCCCGATGGGACGAATAGCGGAGGCAAACGAAATGGAGGGACTGGCGGTATTTTTAGCTTCAGATGCCTCAAGTTTTGTCACCGGTCAGGTATTTGTTCAGGATGGAGGGCAATTAGCCAAAATATAGCCTGAATGAACAGCGAAGGCACCTAAAAATATTATCAAAAGGAATCCTTGTTTAGGAATCTAAGCGGGAGGATAAAAGGTTGAAATAATAATTTTGTATAATTCTGGAGAGTTGTTTGATTTTTTTCAGGAGAAAGTTGATGAACCAGAACTTATTTGAACGCCTGGACCCTGAGCTTAAGGGACCAATAATGATGATGTTGAACCAACCGCTAATGAATTTCGATGATTTACCGGCCGCTCGTGCTGCTTCAAATCAAATGATAGCTACCATGAAAAAGCAGATGCCGGACATACCGGGTGTCATTACCGAAGACAGAACCATACCAGGCCCTGAGGGAGCCTCCGTCTTAACGGTGAGAATCTATCGTTCTGAACAACAATCGGAGTTATTGCCGGCCCTGCTCTGGATTCATGGCGGCGGTTACGTTCTTGGCAGTCTTGATCAGGAGGATTTTACAGGAAAACGATTTACACTGGCGGGAAAATGTATAACTGTATCTGTCGAATACCGGCTAGCTCCGGAGCATCCTTTCCCGGCACCGCTGGAAGACTGCTATGCAGCGTTAAAATGGCTGGCAGGTCATGCTGAAGAATTGGGTGTCGACCGTTCTCGTATCGCTATTGGTGGAGCGAGCGCTGGCGGTGGGCTGGCATCCGGGCTGGCTCTATTGACGCGTGACCGGGCTGAAGTAAATATCATGTACCAGCTCCTGGTGTATCCCATGATAAACGATTGTAATATGGCTCCTGCCAGCGATATCCTGCCGGACACCCTTTTGTGGACAAGAGCAGCCAATCGCATGGGGTGGAAATCCTATCTTGGCTGTGATCCAGGAGGTGAGGGAGTTTCCTGTTATGCAGCGGCCTCAAGAGCCACTAATCTTGAGGGTCTTGCGCCGGCGTATATCACGGTGGGTGACCTCGATCTGTTCGCGCAAGAAGATATTGATTATGCCAGGAGACTTATAGCGGCGGGTGTTCCTATCGAACTTCATGTATATCCGGGAGGATGCCACGCCTTTGACATGATAGGACCCGGCTCCAATATTACCAAAATGTTTATCAATGATATGCACCGGGCATTAAGACGAGTATTCCATAGCTGATATTCTCAATGGAAGAGCCAGAGCATCCTGCATTACTTATACGGTTGGCGGTCCGAAGATTTCGCGACGCTGGCGAGTTGCGTTCGCTGATTTAGCCTGGTCTTTTCGAAAATATTTTTTAGTTCTTCTGGACGATGTAAGGACTCCTATCAAATATTTTGGTAGTTCTTGTTTCCTTACGCTATTTTATCCTTTTTTGAATAGCATTCCATGATTTGGTTATCAGAAAGCTTTCTTCCATATTTCCGACCATACTCACGAATTTGTTAATCGGCACGGAGAATGTAAGCTCATCAGTGGCGACAAAAGGCCGGGCGGAAGTATCGAACATCCCGATCACTGCGCGGGAGTCGGCCGAGTCATTCTCCAGATAGGGATCTTGGATTATGGAGGAACACCCGGAGCCCCAGGGCGCCACTACGGCATTGGGGTCTACAGTATCAAAATTGGCCAGGTTATACAGCTACAAACTCTCTGCTCGAAATGTCGCCGCTGATAATAAACTCGTTAATTTTGCTGTCCCGTCACTCATCTCTGTAAGGACAGAACATCTTCATCTCGTTGTTTATAGTGAGATATTCCGTGATTTAGTTCCTTATCCTTAAGACGAAGACTTGATCATCGCGATATTCTATCTGTAATCTCTTCGAGTTTTTCTTCTATGAACATTTCAGCTTTCAGTAAATCTCTCTCATTAGGCCTGTCCTGGATATCTCCATGATAAGTTCTCGGCGTCGGATGATGAAGAAATCTCCCCGGACAGCAGAATTGCCCGATACATTTGAAACTCAAATGCTCTATTTCCAGAGCCAGCAATTGCATACTGGGTTCAGCCTCTTTCGGGCCAAATTCATAACCGGAATAAGTGGTAAAAACGACCGCTTTTTTCGAGTCAGGCCCAAGAACTATTTTCCTGTGGTGATTGATGATACTTGGATCCTCCCAGGGTGGAGGACGCTCCGGCAAAGGCCCTTTTATATATGGAATGGTTTCATCACGGTTTCGAAGAGCTATTCTCGGGTCAATCCCGAGTCGGAATCTTCGAAGCACATTCAATATTTCGTTATAAGGAAGATGAACCCTGATCCCTGAACCTACACATAAAAAATCATAATCATTGAGTTTAAAGGGCGGATTAAGGATATCCTCCGCTTTCTTTCGAATCTTAAAAGAATCACATTCCCAGCCATTCCTTTCAAATGTACTCTTAAATCTAAACGCGACCTTCTCCGTATTACCCGTGAGCGAAGCGTATATGATCAAACATTTCTTACCCATTCTCACCTCCAGTTGTTCACAAGGCTGATAACCTGGCCTGATAATTGAGTCTTATTTTGAGGAGATATATTCAGCTTGGTAGTATTAGTGTCAGGCTGACACTTTATGGAGCTATTATCGGATGTGATTATAGTGTTTATGAACAGGAAAAACAAGAAAGTCGAACTCCTCTTCAGGAGGAAGCTGTCCTGGGACTGCTTGACCCTGGGAGAGGCGGCAGCACAGATAAAAATGGCTTTTTAAAGAACCTTCGGGGACCGCCGATAGTGCAGCCTGACGGAACCCAAAAATCGGGTAAAGGATGTGGATGAAGCCCGCACCCGTTATCGGGGTTCAGGTTGCTCCGCCAGGTTCCCGGTGTCCCGAAGAGATGCCAGCTTCTTCCGGCGGTCATCCCTTAACTTGACCATGGTTGAAAAAGCCCGGGGAACATCCGCCAGGAGGGATTTCGACTGCTCGGCGGCCTTATCATAGAACCTGGCGGTTTGGCTTTCCATCTCGATGGCTGTGTTTATAGAGTTAGAACCGGCCGGGTGTTGTAAGTCTTCAGGTTTGATTGCGAACTCCTCCGGGTCCAAATCGAACGTAAAACACCCTTCGATGGCGTCGCTGATGACGCCGTAATATGCCCTTTCGACCCTGGTAATATTCTTCTTGTTTTCCCGGGCGAAGCCCAGCAAAATGTCGCTATCCTCCGTGTATCGTTTTGCCATAGATTCGTAAAAATCAATTCCATCTTCCTCGAGTTTCCTGGCGAAACTGATGACCTGGGAGGCGGTGTTAAATTTCATCTAAAACCACCTTTGTATGACGACCTTGCTTTCGGTAAAGAAACGTACGGCGTCTTTACCCTGTCCGTGCAGGACTCCGAAGAAAGAGTCTTTCATGCCGCCAAACGGGAAAAAGGCCATGGGGGCGGTGATGCCGATATTGATACCCACGTTGCCTGATTCGACTCGATACTGGAATTCCCGCGCCGCCTTGCCGCTGGAGGTGAAGATGGCATTCCCGTTGCCGTACCGGCTGCTGTTAATCATTTTTATGGCCTCATCAAGGTCCTTCGCGCGCATTACACTCGAGACCGGGCCGAAGATTTCCTCCCGGCCTATGGTCAGGTCCGGCGTTACGTTTTCGAAGATACTCGGTCCGATAAAGCACGTGTCCGGGTAGTCGCCGTTGATTTTCGGCGTCCGGCCGTCGAGGATAAGCCTGGCTTTTTCCGCGATGCCTTTTTCGATGTACCCCAGCACCCTCTCCTTGCCATCAACCGACTGCATCGGGCCCATCTGAATGGAATCATCCAGCCCGTAGCCGACTCTAATCTTCGATACGGCATCGGCAAACGTGTCCAGGAACTTTCTATAAAAGGCATCTTCACCGATGATGACAAGATTGGCACCCGAAAGACAACGCTGCCCCGTGCAACCGAAAAAAGATGTCAGCAGCGCCGGGATGGTCGCGGCCACATTGGCGTCCGGCATGATTACCATGAAATTTTTGGCGGCGCCCTGGACAATAGCTCTCTTACCGGTCTCACCGCATTTTTTGTAAATGACATCCCGCCCTATCGCCGTCGTCCCGACAAAGGTAACCCCCTTGATATCCGGGTTTTCTAACATCGCTACAGCGGCATCCGCCCCTCCGTGTACAACATTGTAGACACCCGCTGGAATGTCGGCTTCCTCGATAAGCTCAGCGAGCTTTACCTGGCTGATCGGATCACGGGGTGACGGTTTTACCACGAAGGTGTTGCCGGTGGCTAAAGCAAAGGGGGAAAACCACAGCGGCACCATGAAGGGGAAGTTAAAAGGGGCAATGTGGCCAAAAACCCCCAGTGGCTGATAAATGACATACTCGTCGATCCCCGAAGCGATATCCTCCAGGTTATAACCCATCATCAGGGAGGGAATCCCGGCGGCTACCTCGACCATCTCGATGCCCCGCCTCGTCTCGCCCCTCGACTCGTCGATGGTTTTTCCATGTTCCATCGTCTGGACCCGGCTGAGCTCCTCGAAGTGCTCCTCCAGCAACTCACGTAATCGGAAGAGATACCTTGCCCTGACCAGCGGCGGCGTTCTCCGCCACTCCGGGAAAGCCTCCTTGGCCGCGGTTACCGCCGCGTTTACTTCGTCCCGACTGGACATCGGGACCTTGCCTATTGTTTTTTGAGTAGCCGGGTTCTTCACATCGACCGTCTGCCCCGATTCCGATTTTACCCACCTGCCTCCGATGTAGTTTTTTAGTTCCAGGACTTCCTTAATTGGTTCGTTTAACACTGACATGCTCTGGTCGTAACCTCCTGTTTATGATTGCTATCAATAAGCCTGCCGGTAAATCCCGGCCATTTCTTCCCTGGTAGCTATTCTGGGATTATTATCGGGACTGCCGCTGGCTATAGCCGCATCTATCATCTCGGGCATCAACTCGAAAAATCTGGTTTTTTCAATACCCAGGTCGCGCAGTCGCGGTATCTCGAGATATTTAATCAGTCTCCTTACGGCTCGCGCTCCCGCTTCAGCCGCCGCCATATCGTCCAGCCCGGCCACGTTTTCTCCGATAGCGGCGGCGATTTCCGCATAACGCCCGGGATTACCGGAAAGGCTGAATTCCATCACCGGGCCCAGCAGAACCGCGTTGGACATGCCGTGGGCGACATGAAAACAGGCACCGATGGGCCGGGACATCCCATGTACCAGGGCCACCGAGGCGTTCCCGAAAGCTAACCCGGCCTGGTACGAACCGAGCATGGTTTTCTCCCGTGCCTCCAGGTTTTTACCGTCCGCCCAGGCCAGCGGCAGGTTGGCCGACAGCAGTCTCATAGCCGATAGTGACAAGATGTCGGTCATCGGTTGCGCCTTCCGCGATACGTAAGCTTCGATGGCATGGGTCAGGGCGTCCAGCCCTGTTGCCGCTGTCAGCCCCAGGGGCATGGAAACGGTTAGCAGGGGGTCAACAATGGCGAGCGTTGGCATCAAATACGGACTGGAAATCAGCATCTTCACACTTGTTTTGGTGTTAGTAATTATAGTGAAAATAGTCACTTCACTGCCGGTACCGGCAGTAGCCGGTATAGCCACCAGCGGCAGCCCCGGGCCGGGTATTTTGTTGGCTCCAATGTAGTCCTGTATTTTACCTGGGTTCCGCGCCATGACCGAAATCGCCTTGGCGGTGTCGATAGGCGTCCCCCCACCGACGGCTAAAATGATGTTGCAGCCGGACTCTTTAAGCAGCCTGATACCTTCCTCCACGAATTCTACCGTGGGCTCGGTGGGCAGTTTGTCGAAGACCTGGAACTCTAGTTTTTCGGCATTTAAACTGGCAGCTATCTTGGTTAGCGTCCCCATTTTCCAGAGGACTTCATCGGTGACGATGAAGACCTTCTTCGCCCCTAGCGCTTTGAGTTCGGCGCCGGCATTGTCGGAAGAACCGTGTCCGAAGATTGAAACGGGCATCCGGAAGGTTCGCGGGCTGACCATGGTAACACCCCTGCATTAAAGTAATTTAATCTTAATTATAAAGCATACGGGAGATATTGAAAAATTAATACCTGTGCTGAAATGCACGCGATACTGCAGGGTGGGTAAACCTTCAGCAATATCTCTATAGCAAGGGCTGCTGTATTCTTGACTACATACAGGCCGGTTAGCCAGCGTCGTTTCGACTGGCTATCTCTTCAGCGCCCTTTCCAGACGCAGGCCGGCGTCAGCGTGGTAAGGCCTTTCAAACGCCTCCGGGTACTGGCTCCTTAATTCGTCCAGGTTGGCCTTTTTTACTTCAACCAGAAAACTGCTGACGACCATCCCGGTGGCGTTTTTAGAGGTGAGGTTGTGGGGGGTGATGGTATTGATTGCCCCGCCCCGGTCAATCTCCCCGGGGACGATGGGGTCGTAACGCGCGCCGTGGTCCATGTAGACGACGCCGGGCATCATTCTCTCGGTGACGTAAGTCCCGCCCAGCACCATGCCCCTCTCGTTATACACGGCGATGATATCACCGTGCCTGATTTTCCGTCTCGCAGCGTCGGCCGGGTTGAGCCAGAGCGGCTCGTATTTATAGCCGTCCGGTCCCTTCACCTTGCACGTCTCGATTTCCCTCGTCCAGCTGATGTCGTCGCACTGGGCGTGCACCCGCCACCTCCCGTGGTTTGACATTATCAGCAGGGGATATTTTTTAGCCCTCTGGCTAGAAAGCCTTTCGTCGTGGCTTTCGCCTTTTTCGATCCAGTGGGGGACGGGCGGCCTTTCTTTATCGTCCGGGAAATGCCTGGCCAGGTTCTGGGCATAAAATTCTATCTTGCCGGACGGCGTCTTCAGGGGGTTGTTGGCCGGGTCTTCATGGAATTTTCTCAGACCTGGCGGGAATTTCCGCCAATCAGGGTCGGTCGGGACTACCCAGTACCCTTTTTCCTCGAACTCTTCAAGACTGATGTAGTCTTTTAACCCGGAATTCTCGTAAGAAAGCTTTAGCCATTCTTCAACCGTTTTACCGCCGGTGTATTTTCCCAGCAAGCCCAGTTTTTCCGCAATGAGGCAGACTATCTCATAATCGCTCTTCGATTCCCCCATTGGCCAGATGCACTTATCCCCGCCCATCACCGTGGCGAACTGACCGCTTTCGATGTCCGACGTTATATCCTGTTCCTCGAACTTGGTGCTGACCGGCAGGATAATGTCCGCCAGCAGACAGTCGTTTTCCAGCCACTGGTGCTGCGCCAGGACGAACTCTATCTTTGGGCTGCGTAACGCCTTGATAAACGAGTTGCTGTTGTTCCAGCAGGTTATCCAGCACGGCGAGTCCGTCCATACCATGTGTATTTCCGAGCACCCCTTAGCCGGGTAGGTGTACTTGTTGAACTGGTCTTCGACGGTTCCCGGGAAAGTGGAGTTGCCGTACCAGCTGATGGGAGGGTTTAGTATCGCCTCGTGGATGAGGTTCTTGGGGATAAACTGCCTGGGGTTTATCGGCGCCGGCGTCATGAGTTTGGCCAGGCCCGGGTCCTTCGGCCCCCTTTTGTCCGTCGCCGCCGCCTGCTCCGAGCCCACCTCGGTAATGGAGTAGCTGGGTCGTAGTAGTTGCGGGTAGAACTTCGGGATGGGCATCGGGCTTCGCCGCGGCTGCCAGAGCCCGGAGAGTCCCCACTCCAGCATCTTGACCTGGTGGACCCCCCGCCCGCCCAGCCCCCGCATGGCCAGTAGCAGAACTTCAAGCCTGGCCTGCTCCGTCGCATAAGCCGAGCGTATCCCCGGCCCGCCGTTGCCGTGGGCTATCGATGTCCGCTGGCGGGCCCATTCCCTGGCCAGCGCCTTGATGGTCGTCGCCGGAATGCCCGTTTTATCCGCCGCCCACTCCGGCGTCTTGGCTGTGCCGTCCTCTTTCCCCAGCACATATTCTTCAAACTTTTCAAACCCGAACGCGTGGGTGGCGATATATTTCTTATCGTATGTCCCTTCCGTCATCCAGACGTGAGCGATGGCCAACTGCAGGGCGGCGTCGGTGTTGGGCAGGATGGGAATCCACTTATCGGCGTGGACGGCCGCCCCGTAGTTGAGCTCCGGACAGATATACACGCACTTTATGCCGAGCTCAGTGAGCCAGTAGCTGACCCGGCTGGCCATCTGGCCGTTGAACCCCCAGGATGTGGTCTCCGGGTCGCACCCCCAGAACAATACCATTTCCGAGTTCTCGGCGATGTCCGGTATCAGGTTCGCCGCCGTCCCCATCTCTCCCACCGGTTCACCTCCCCAGGCGTGCTTGGCACCCCACGCCCATCCTTCCCAGCTGTCCGGGTTTCTCATCTGCATGGTGCACCCGCCCAGCAGCGCCAGGAGCTTCAGGGCGCTCCCGTGGGCGGCGTGTATCCCTTTTCCCTCGCCATGGCCGTCGGCCTGGGCTAACACGGCTTCAGAACCGTATTTTCCGGTTATCCTTTTCAGCTCTCCGGTGATGGTTTCCGCCGCCTCTTCCCAGGAGATACGTTCGTATTTGCTGTTCCCCCGGCTGCCGGTGTTCCTGTTCCCCCCCGGGTCCCAGTCGACTCTCTTCAGGGGATAGAGGATCCGGTTGGGCGAATAGACGCGTTTTTTATAAGCCAGGCCGAAGGGCGGCGGCAGGGTTTTCATGGCGGGTTCCAGGACTTTACCCCGCGCCTCTATCCTCCACGGATTAAACTGCTGTTTATCGTATTTCCAGTCGTAGTGCAGCGGGCGGATACGGAGGATTTTCCCTCTCCTGACATCGACGACCGTCGGGTTGCCGTCGATGCCGAAGTCCGCAAGGCTCAGTCCTTTGACGATAGATTTTTCTCCGCCGGTGTTTATTTTTACCCCGGTTTTTTCTTTCATACGCTCCCTGGGACTGGAGGCCGGTTAATACCGCACGTAGTTGGGGACGACGTTTTTATACTTCGCCGCGAGTTTGCTCCAGCCCGCCGGCAGTTCTATCTTCTGTATCTCCGCCTTCCCCGGCGTCGGTCCCCCGCCGAAGATATGCGCGATAAAAGCCCCCGGCCCCCCGGCGCAGACCACGCGGACCGTCCTTAAATCTCTGATGACCGGCAGGGTGTCTCCTTCCCGCGAGTTGACTTTTCCCTTGAAAAGCCGGGGGTTGGCCTGCCCTAGTGCCGGCCTCTGCCGCGCTGCCGGGATTCGGGCATATTCGCCGATGAACTCCTTGATGTCCTGCTTCGTCCACCCGAAAGAAGCCAGGGTTTTAGCGTGCACCGGCGGGAAAACGATAGTGTGGGTCATGGCCGGCATGATATAGTCCGCCACGGCGCGCATGATGCCGTCTTCGTCGTTGGCCGGCGGATAATGCTGGACGAAAGACTGGGGATAGGCGATGGTCACGGCGTTGTCCCCCCGGCCCATCCCGAATTCCGTGTGCAGCGGCTCCCACGGGCTAGCCTCTTCGTTTTCCGCCATGACCATGGTATATTTCATCGGGTTGCCCACGACGCCCATGTCCTCGATGCCCTTACGGATACCGCCGAGGTTCTTGATGATAAGCCCCATCGCCCGGCCGATGGCGGCGTTGGCGATGTTGCCGGGACTCAACGTGCCCGACCCGCTGTTGAGGTTGATATCATTCCGGATGGGGCCGTTGACGACCCAGAACGGCGACCATGACCCCGTGCTCACCCCGAAGGTGCAGAATCCCTGGAAACCCATCTCGGAGTTCAGTAGCAGGCTGGTGGCCGCGATGAGGACGGGCATATAGGTCGGTAGGGCGCCGGCCATGGCTGCGTTGACCGCTATCTTTTCGACGGTGACTTTGCCCATGCGGGGCAAAAGCTTCCCGAGCAGCATGTCCGGCGGCAGGTCAGTGCCAGTGAGCATCTCCGCCACTACTTCCTCGGTCGGCGGGATAATGGGGAGCCCGTCTGTCCAGCCGCGCCCGTAGTAGAAACGGTTGACCTCGTTGAGGCTGCCATTAAAAACGATGCGGGCAATCTTTTCCGGCTCTTTAGGCCGGGGAGAGTGTTCGGCGGGGGTCAAAGGGGTTACAACGGCCTTGATGACGGCTTCGACGGCGGCCAGTGTGCCTTTTTCGATTACGTCTTTTAGCGTGGACTCCGGGGGCACGGTGGCGGGGACGTAGCGCACCCCGGGCATGCCGCGGCTTGAAGCGGCGGAGCGGGCGTCTTCAAGAAAGCCGTCGCTGATGATGCCGACGGCCGGAACGTTTTTTACTTCCGCGGAAATGACATCGTACACAAGGTACTTGGTACATGACCCTCAGTCCCCGTAGGCGAAAATCGCCGTGTCCAGGCCCTGAAGCCATGCCTCGTATTTCGCCTGGTTGCGGGACTCCGCTTCCGGGGTGTTCGGCTGGCTCTCGGAATACCAGGAAAACCTGGCCCCGGGGAAGCGGCGCGACAGTTCACGCTCCAGCACTTCCAGTATCGGTTTTGAAGCCCGCTTCCACATGTAAAAAAGTCCGACCGTTTTACCGGCCAGGTCTGCCGGGCGCTCCGCCGTTAGACCG
>MGNQ01000020.1:64053-70112 GCA_001796865.1 Chloroflexi bacterium RBG_16_56_11 | reverse complement strand
GTTGATTACTTCGTAAACCGCGGCGGCGTTCTTTGAATCCATGGGCAACTCCCTTCGTTTTAGGATGAGACCAGGCGATTTCACCGGGAAATCTCAATGCTTAATACCCCGGAAGACGTGACTTGGAATGAAATTATAGCATAACGCCATCAGGATATAAAACTTACAGGTTCAGGTATTGACCATTACCGAGCCTATTGTGGACTAAGATGATTACACAGTCGTGTTTTTAACCGGGGCGGACTCATGAATGACACGAAACCCCCCGAGTGAGTATGGTGAAACAATGGATGGTCTCAAACCAGCGGTGTTACTCATTTCGGGGGAAAGTCAGGGGGCCGGGCAGTAATTGGATTACTTACTCGACTCCCGCTAGTTGGCACAATCTGGAGAGAGAACTGATTCCGGCAAGGAGGCGGACCGATGGAAGAGGTCTTGAATATCGAATGCAGAGGTTGTATGCTGTTTGTATGCCAATCCCCGGAGAGAAAAATATGGAAATAAATGAGCTTCACAACAAAGTCGAAGATCCCCAGGTTGCCCGGCTCCTCGATACGGTTCTGGATGCCGTGCTGGCTCTCAAAGCCCGCCTTGCGGATTCGAACATGGATTCGAATTCCATTAGGGGCTTTTGATTTTCACCGGGCGGGTGCCCGCCGGGACATCGAAAAAGGAGAGCGATCCCATGGATTCACTGAATGTCCTCGTCATCAGCCCGGCTTTTGACCGGTCCGCGCCAAGAGCTAACGAGGAAACCCTGCGGCAAATCGGCCTGGTCAGCCCCGGCATCAAAGTACAGGACGTTTCCGCCCTCGTAGCCGCGGAACTCCAGGGAGAAACGTCTGTCCGGGAAAAACTGGACCAGCTCCTGGCGGAAGTCGAGGTAATTTACGGACTCATCATGCCCCGCGATCTTCTGACGCGCGCCCCGCGGTTGAAATGGGTCCAGATGATGTCAGCGGGTGTCGACCGCCTGGCGAGGTCGGAGGTCTGGAAGAGCCAGGTGTTGATGACCGGAGTGAGCGGTATTCATGCCACGCCCATCAGCGAGTTTGTCATGCTGATGATGCTGATGTTCGCCAAGAGGGCGCCACTGTTTTATAAAATGAAGGAAAAACGGGAATGGAAGAGATTTCCGCCAACCGTGCTCCGTTCCAAGACGGTGGGAATCGTCGGACTGGGCAGCATCGGGCGAGAGGTGGCCCGTCTCTCCCGCGCCTTCGGGATGAGGGTTATCGCCACACGGAGGTCGGCGAAGCGGGTCGGGCGCGCCCGGTACGTCGACCTGCTGCTGCCGGCGGCACAGCTCAAACAACTGCTGGCAGAGAGCGACTTCGTGATAATCGCTACACCGCTGACGCCGGAAACGAGGGGACTTATCGGGGAGGAAGGGCTACGCGCCATGAAACCCACGGCCTACATCATCAATATTGCCCGCGGGAGTATCATTGATGAAGGAGCGCTGCTACGCGCCCTGGACGGGAAATGGATTGCCGGGGCCGGACTGGACGTCACCGCGACTGAGCCACTCCCCCCGGATAGCCGCCTGTGGGACTTCGATAACGTTATTTTAAGTCCACACATCTCCGGGGGCATGGAAGACTATATGAAACGAGCCACCAGCCTGTTCTGCGAGAACCTCAAACGCTACCTGGCCGGAAAAAGATTACTGAATCTGGTAAACAGGCAGAGAGGGTACTAGACCAGCCCGTTTTTGATAGGCGCACCATTGGCGAAATCCCGCCCGGGATCAGTGGAATAACCGGTCCAGGTTAGGAATCGCTATCGCCGCCAGGACACCCAGGACCACCAGGACGATAAACAGCTCCAGGAAAGCCCCATCCTCCGTTCTATTTTCCGTTTTTTCCGGCCGTCCCTCGTACTTACGTACCGATCGCTCCATGGTACTAATGTAATATATATCCGCCGCCGCGACATGGTAACAAATCACTATTTTCCATGGGGGGTAGCCCTCAATTCCCGGGATAATGGGAGTGAACCCTAAGCTAAAATAGGGGTTTTTTGCTTTTCAAGTGCTATAGCAGGTATTACATTGAAATCAGAAAGATGAGCCAGAAAATACTATTTATCAATAACGCCACAGAATCGCGGATTATCCCCGGGCTACTGGCACGGGCCGGTTATCGCGTTGAAGCGGCGACGGGCATTATCGGTTTGCAAAGGCTGGGAGCCAGCCGCTTCGATATCGTCATCGTGCGGGAAATCCCGGGGACAGAGAGCTGGCCGCTGTGCCAGAAAATACGGGACCTCTCCAACGCTCCTCTCATCATTATCAATCCTCATGCCAGCGCCGAGACATGCGTCCGCGCCATCAACTCCGGCGCCGATTATTTCATGAGAAGACCTTTTGGTCCGCTGGAACTTGTGGCCCGGATACGTTCTCTGCTACAGCGAGCATCCCTCCGTGAACCCGAACAGGCCGCCGCGCCAATCGGTCAAGCGGAATACTAGTCACCACGTGAACGGCATGATGTACAAAAGAGTTGTCGTACCTCTGGACGGCTCGCCGCTGGCAGAAACGGCCCTACCCTACGCCGAGGAAATCGCCACCAGGATGGGCTCGGAAATTATCCTGCTGACGGTCCTCCCCTGCGGCGACTCCGAGGAATACCGGGACCATGACACTTACATTTCAAGTGTTATCGGTTCGACGCGGCAAAAAATCATCGAGTGCTGTGAAATGACAGGCCGAAAGGCTATCGGCGTGGGCTCGGCCACGCGGAACGGCGATGCCGCCCAGGGCATCCTGAGCTACGTCAACCGGGGATATAGCTGCCTTTTAGTCATGGCCACGCATGGCCGCTCCGGCCTGAGCCGCTGGGCGATAGGCAGCGTGGCTGACAAGGTGGTCAGGTCGACCCTCAGGCAGCCGCTCCTCCTTATCCGCGCCAGGGGCAAAGCAACCGACGTCAAGGCCGGGGGAATACTAAAAAAAATGCTGGTGCCACTGGACGGCTCGCTGGAAAGCGAGGCTGTGATACCCTATCTGAGCAGGATAGCCCTCAGCCTGAATACCAGTTTTACCCTGTTCAGGGTCATCACCGGGCATAACCACACCGCCGACAGCGCCGAAGCCTATCTCCGAAATTGGTGCCAGCATTTACGGAAAGAAGGCATAACGGCGGAATACAAAGTACGCGCGGGAGCCGCCGCCGAGCAAATTATCGACTATGCCGGCAAGCGTGGCTTCGACCTCGTGGCGATGTCGACACGCGGTCAGACGGGCATTACCCGCTGGGCGCTGGGCAGCGTGGCGCAGAAGGTCCTTCTCGGCGGCAACACCCCGCTCCTCCTCATCAGGGCTTAAAGACCGGAAATCCGCAGTGCCGTTTCACCGCCGTCTTGACTTCACTTCAAGACTTGCGTAATCGACTCCACTCTGCTATTTTGAAGATACCGTTTTCTTCAGCAACGGTCCGTTTGTCATGCGCTGGACGAAACCCGATAACTGACGGTAATCTTCTCCAGATGCTTTTCATCAATGAGTACCGATATTATTGTCAAAAGGCTAATAGTGGGGTCGCTATCGGCCAACTGCTGGATTGTCGGCAACGGCGCTACCGGAGAAGGCCTTGTCATCGACCCCGGCGGTGATGCCGGTCTCATCGACCGGGCTATCAGGGACTCGGGACTCGCCATCAAGGTAATCGTACTGACTCACGGCCATTCCGACCATATCGCTGCCCTTTACGAAATCCAGGACCGGACCGGGGCCGAGGTCGCCATACACACCGCCGATGCCGACTTTCTCGAAGGTCGCGGGTCTTACAGCTCCCAGTTCGGCATTTCTTATCGGACCCCTCCCCCGCCCGGCCGGCTCCTCCGCGAGAGCGATATCATCGAGGCGGGCGGCCTGCGCTTCACGGTGATTCATACACCGGGCCACACCCCGGGCAGCATTTGCCTGCACGCCGGGGATAAAGTCTTCACCGGCGATACGCTTTTCCGCCGGGGCATCGGCACTACGTTGATGCCCGGCAGCAGCCGGCCCCAGCTTATCAACAGTATCCGGATGAAACTCATGGCGCTGCCTGACGCCACCATTATCTACCCCGGTCACGGGCGCGAGACGACCATCGGGGACGAACGCCACAATAATCCCTACATCCAGCTACGATAACCTTATACAACCTGCCGCACCTTTTCTTTCCGGGTTCCCCGCGAATAATCCGATACCCTTCCGGGGAGCCCGGCTTTTTTTGCCAGATCCCCCAGGCGTCTCTGATAATGTGACTATTTTGTAAAACCCCCCGGCCTGTTTGTGATTCGTTTGTAATTTCCGGGGTTCACAATTGTTCCCAGCAACTTCGTCAACAAGGTTAACCGCGTGAAGAGTGTAATGACCTCAACAGACCTGAAAACGGACATCTTACGGGCGGAGCTCCGCCGTTAATAACGCCTGCAGGAGGTGACGCTTGGAGACAAATATGGAAAAAATTTGCGCGGAATACCTGACCACCGGAACCGTCGCCCGACATTGCGGGGTCAGCAAGGTCACCGTCCTGCGATGGATTGAAAAAGGTAATCTGGTGGCCTTCAGGCTTCCCGGGGGTCAGAACCGGATTCACCGGGATGACTTTTATGCCTTTGCCGCCAAACACAGCATCCCCCTCAGAATGGCCCAGCCGAAATGATATAACCGAGGACTCTTCTAATAGCGCCGGCCGGTTTGGCAACTTAAACCAGGCCAGGAGGTAAAAATGTCAGAATCCACTAAAAGCCCCCGAATATTCGTCTTCCGGTTACTACGCATCATGGTGGTCGCCATCTTTCTATTCGGCGTATTGCCGGTTCCGGCACTGGCCGTGGACAACGGCATATTCGCCGGGCAGGTTACCGATAATATAACGGGCAACCCATTAACCGGCGCCGTGATTCTCGTCTTCGCTGACGGCGCCCCGACGCCGGGCTGGAACAACACTTCCGGCGCCGGAGGAAACTATACCATTATATTGCCGGAAGGGAGCAACTACCGGCTATCTGCCTTTAAGGAGGGCTACATCACGGGCCAGCGAGGCGGTCAGAATGTGGCCGCGAATGCGACAACGCTGGTGAATTTTTCCCTGGTCGCCGGCGGCATTATTCGCGGGACAGTCACCGATAACGTCTCTAACCCGATCCAGGGCGCCGCCGTCAGGGCCTACCTCCCGGCGGAACCACAGTCCGGTTTTGGGTCGCTGCCGACCGATGCCTCGGGACAGTACAGCATTACCGTGCCACCGGGGACCGGCTACACGGTGGAAGTGAACCAGCCGGGCTTCGCCAGCGCCAACCAGACCGGCATCGAAGCGGTCATGGGCTCGCCGGTAACCGTGAATTTCCAGCTGATGCCCCCGCCGCCTCCCCCGCCCGGCGGGGACACCACCCCGCCGGCCAGCATTACCAACCTCGCCACCGGCAATGTCACCTACGATTCCGTGATACTTACCTGGACGGCCCCCGGCGATGACGGCACCACCGGCCTGGCTTCTCAGTACGAGGTGAGGTACGCCGCGGCCGCTATCGACACCGAAAACAAATGGACCAGCGCCCAGGTGACCCCTGGCCCGCCGCCGCCCGTGCCGCATCCGTCCGGCACGACGGAGACTTTCCTGGTGGGCGGGCTGAGCGCCAATACGACCTTCTATTTCGCCGTCAGGGCCCGGGATGACGCGAGCCTGTGGTCGGGCCTCTCCAATTCCCCTGCGGTCACGACGCTCGCACCGCCGCCCAATCCCAATTTCAGTATCGCTAATGCCCAGGGCAAGTCGTCTTTCATGCTCGGCGCCGGGGCCAATATCACCGAGACCTTTAACATTACGTCCGTGAACAACTTTTCCGGGACAGTCAGTCTCAACCTGAATGGTCCGCCGGATATTACCGTTAACTCCATCCTGTCCGCCAACCAGGTGACCCTGGTGCCCGGCCAGACGGTCCCGGTGACGTTGACCCTGGGGGCTGGGCCGACGATGCCCTCGGGCACCTACCAGTGCGGTATCAACGGTCAGACCACGGCCTACGGCGGCCAGCAGAGGAATTTCTTCTTCACGGTCATCATC
>MGNQ01000020.1:60650-64000 GCA_001796865.1 Chloroflexi bacterium RBG_16_56_11 | reverse complement strand
CCGGCGGCCAGACCAATTTCTTCGCCTCGCAGTTCCCGCCCGGAGGGGCCATCATACTCCGGTGGGAGTCCGGCCCCAGCTCAGGACAGATTATCGCCGAGGGCCAGATAGCCGGAGACGGCACCTGGAACGTCCCGGTGACCATACCGGCGGGCATGCCCGGCGGCAACTTCGGCGTCAGGTCCCAGGCCGGCCAGGCCAGCGCCGTCTGCCAGATTACCGTCACGTCCGGCAGCGGGCCTGATTATCTTATGTCAACTTCTCCCCAGTTTGTCTCGCTGATGCCGGGAGAGTCCGTCGAAGTCACCGTCTATGTCACTTCGGTCAACGGTTTCAGCGGCACCGTGGCGCTCGCGGCCGGCAACGCTCCGGGTATCAACCGGAGCCTCTCGACCGATAACGTCACGGTCGACGGCGATGAGACGGCCTCGGCCATACTGACCATCGCCGCCGCCGACTGGCTGTCTCCCAGCGTGTACCAGCTCAATATCGACGGCTCCAGCCTGAGCCCGCAGATTAACAAGGTGACCAACATCAACATCGATATCCAGCCGCCAGCCGCCTGGGGTCCCGGCCTGTCCCTGTCCCAGTCCTACGCCCGGCCCGGCGATACCATTACTTTCACCGGAGCCAATTTCCCTCCGTCCAACGAGGGGCTGCCGGTAACCATTAAAGAGGCCTTTTCCGATATGACGTTGTCTACCAGCCCGTCTACCGTCACGGTGAGCGGGGGTGGCTTTACCGGCACCATCACCGTGCCTTCAGGGCTACCCTCGGGCAACTACCGCATTAAAGCTATCGCGGCCGCCACGGGCGATTTCGCCGAGAAGGACATCCAGATACTGGGCAGCGACGACACCTTTACCCTGGGGATAACGCCGCAGTCAACGACGGTGACAACGGAACAGGGAGCGAACTCGTCTTCCGTTTCTGTGAACATATTTTCGGTGGGCGGCAACGACCCGACCGTGAACCTGGCGCTGGAAGGCGCTCCGCCCTGGCTCACCTACCGGTTCGGCGACCTGCCGGTGAACACGCCGGCATCGGGAGATGACGCCGTGGCAGTGCCAGCCGGCGGCTCAGCCTCGCGTACGCTCACCCTTACCGTCGAAATGACGGCGCCGACAGGTTTGTACCCCGTGACGATAATGGGCTGGAAAACAGGTGCGGCGGAACAGCGGCTGCCCCTGGAGCTGAACGTGCAGCCCCCCGCCGGATTCGGCATGGCCCAGTTCAACCTGGACCCCACGTTCGGGCAGGCCGGACAGGTCGTGAACTTCTCCGGTTCAGGCTTCACGGGCACCACGCCGAGCCGGGTAACCGAGTTCAAATTCGGGCAAATCGATATTCTAACAGAGCAGTCGATCGCCACGATTAACGTACCGACCTCCGGCGAGGCCGCCGGCAGGTTCTCCGGCTCTTTCCGCGTCCCGGCTTCAATGCAGCCCGGCACCTATCCTGTCCAGGTCAGGGTAGGCACCGCGCCCAATGACAAATTCTTCGCCAGGCCCTTCACCATCACCGGTGCCAGTGACAGCTTCGTGCTACAGGCGTCGCCACCCTTCCTCTGGGCCGAACAGAACGGCCACGTAAACACCATGATAAACGTCCAGGCGGTCGGCTCCACCTCTCCCACGGTATTGCTTTCCCTGGAAGGCCGCCCGCCGGACATCACGGCGAACTTTTCTTCCACCAATATCACGGCGCCACCCGGCGGATTTTTCGGGACGAGCCTCGAGCTGAGCATTAGCCAGTGGATGCCCGCCGGACACTACTCCTTCATGGTAAAAGGCCAGCGGGCCGGCAGCGAAGAGGTCCACCGCGTTCCCATCGAGATAGATGTCGTCCCGCCGGCCGGTTTCGGCATGGCGTCGGTCTACCTCAACCCGACCGTCGGCCCGATGGGGACGTGGGTTACCATCAGCGGCAGCGGATTCCCGGCCGATACACCTTTGACGCACCTGTATTTCGGCCCGCCCAACCCGCAGTACGACCGCGTCGGCAGCCTGCCCGATATCAGGACAGACAGCACCGGGGCATTTACGGCGGTGCTCCAGGTCCCGCCCGGTCTCAACCCCGGCACGTACCCGGTCGAAGCGGTGGTGGGCACCTATCCCAACGACCGCCGGTCTATGGCCGATTTCACGCTCTTCAGCGACCAGGCCAGTTTTAATATCAACCTTTCACCGATGATGATACAGGCCAATCCGGGCGGCAACGCCTTCACCTCGGTGAATATACAATCGGTCGGCGCTTCCTCCGCCAACGTCACCCTCAGGGTTGAAGGACCGCCGAACATCGAGTGGCGCTTCGACGGTACGGCCTGGCGAACGCCGATAACGGTAACCCCGGCCATCGGCAACACCATCACGTCCTCGCTGGAAATCCAGCCGACGCCTTCCACGCCGATGGGACACTACTCGCTGGCCGTAAAGGCGATTTCAGGCCCGCAGACGGAGATGCGCAACCTCGAGATAGACGTGGGGGCATCCGCCGCGTATAACATGCCCATTTTATCACTCAATCCGGGCGCCGGGACGGCGGGGACCAACGTGTCCTTCAGCGGCTCGAACTTCCCGCCCGGAGTGGTGGTAACCGCCATCACCTTCGCCGGGGCCAATATTACCCCGGCGCAGCCAATAACTACCTCGCCGCAGGGGACATTCTCCGGGGCCTTTACCGTCCCGGATACCCTGGGCGGGCAGCCGCTCGGCCCGGGCAACTATCCGATAAGGATATCCCTGGGCCAGACACAGGCCGAAATCCAGTTTACCATCTACGGCAGCGATGACACTTTTATGGTCACGCTGTCTCCGAATTTCATCCAGGGCGGGCCCGGCACCGCGACCCGGACCTCCGGGCTCCTCAAGGCCCTCGGCGGCGCCTCGCCGGTTGTTAAAATGGCCGTTAAAGGACTGCCGCCCGGAGTCGATACAAGCTGGAACGGCTTCGTGCAGCCGGTTTATAACACGAGCGCTCCCCCGGGAGGCCAGAACAACTTCGAGCTGGGACTGATTATCCCCAACATGATAGCGATGGGACAGTACCCGGCCGTCCTTGAAGCCTGGGTGGATAGCACCCTGAACGACCGGTGGGACACCGGTGAAAAGATTACCCGGGTCAATCTCGAGCTATCGATTATGCCTCCCCAGGGCTACGGCATGGGCATGTTATCGCTGACGCCGTCTTTCGGGCGGGTCGGTGATACCATTACCATCGCCGGCTCGGGGTTCCACGCCAGCGCCAACGTCACCCTGCTGACTTTCGCCAGCACCGATATTTTGACCAGCGCCATCACGACATCAGCCGACGGCTCGTTCTCCGGCGTCTTCACCGTCCCGGACACGGCT
>MGNQ01000020.1:60151-60599 GCA_001796865.1 Chloroflexi bacterium RBG_16_56_11 | reverse complement strand
ACGTCGTCGTGGGCACGCCGCCGGACGACCGCCGCGGCGGTTTCGAGTTCGTCGTGGTCTCCGCCGACCAGAAGTTCAGCGTTACCGCGTCCCCGGGCTGGCTGGCGCGGCCGGCGGGGGAAATAGCGCACGTCAACATCCAGGTACGGTCGCTGGTGACGACGCCGCCCAGTCCTACCGTCATCCTGCGCATCGAAGGGCTTCCCATGGGGGTCGCACCCGGCTTTACCAGCGCCAACATCACGCCGCCCGTGGGCAACATGGAAAGCCGCGATTTGCAGTTGAACATTTCCGGCAGCTCTCCCCCGGGCCGATACCCGATTTCCATCCGGGCCTATAACGCCGCCGCCCCGTCTGAGGAAATCTGGACCAGCTTCACCCTCGAGGTGACGCCATCATCGGGTTTCATGGACATGGGCATGGCCGCGGTAACCGTTTCCCCGACCTT
>MGNQ01000020.1:55617-60092 GCA_001796865.1 Chloroflexi bacterium RBG_16_56_11 | reverse complement strand
TCACCTTCATCCGCCTCGGCCCGGTCAATGTTACTCCCGCCGTGGCGACGACCACCGACACCACCGGGGCTTTTACCGCGGTAATAAACGTCCCGTCATTACCCCCGGGTATGCACCCTCTCGAGGTGAACGTGCAGAACGCCATCCGGAACATACCTTTCAGCATCATGGGCGCCGATGATACGTTCTCCCTCCAGGTCAGTCCGAACTGGCTCGAACCGGTCCCGGCCGGCGATGCCAGCGGTCGGCAGGTAGCCATCACGATTAAAGGTCTCCCCGGCAAGACCCCGACCGTCACCCTGAGAACCGAGGGGCTCTTCACCTCTTTCGGGACGATAACGCAAACCTGGGACCCGGCGGACAGGACCGTCACGGTCGCCAGCGCCGGCGGTGATACCACGGCGACCCTCACCCTCGTGGCCTCGGAAAATGTGGCTCCCGGCCCCTACCCCTTCAATATCGTCGCCACTGAGGGGAGTATCCGGCGCGATTTTCACATGGAGTTCCATGTCGGGCCGCCCGGCAACTTCATGGGCGGCACGATGGGCATGGACCAGGGCGACTGGAACGACCAGTGGCAGGGCACGCAGTGGGAGAACGGCGTCTTCTTCCCCGAGATTATGCTTTCACCTAACAGCGGACCGGCCGGCACCCAGGTAACCTATACCGGCACGAACCTGCCGGCCGGTTCCAACGTCACCGCCATCAACTTTGCCGGGCGTTCCGTACCGCTGCCGTCCGGCGGCGTCCTCGCCGACGAAAACGGCGGCTTTTCCGGCTCTTTCATCGTCAGCCAGGACTGGAACCTGCCGCCCGGTGGGCGCTACGGCGTGAACTTCCACATGGAGAACGGTACGTGGTGGCAGGATATCGGCAAAGACTTCCACGTCATGAGAGACGACGCCATATTCAGCCTGGCGGCCACGCCCAACTGGCTCCCTCCTATTCCACCGGAGGGCTACGGGCAGACCAGTATAAATATCAAAGCGCTCGGCTATACCACCGCCAACGTCACCCTGGCCGTCATGGAAAATATGAACGGCTGGGGCATCCCCGGCGGGGCACAGCCCCACTGGAACGCCACCGATGGCCCCGTCACCGCCAACGCCACTCTCTCCGGCGGCGGCCAGACCTCTGTTGACTTCTACCTTAAAGGTGCCGGACCCGGCCACTTTATGATAACCATCGTGGGCTGGATAGACAGCAATGATAACCGCGTTCTGGACAAGCAAATCGCCTCCGAAGCGCAGTCCGAGTTCAGCCTGCCGCTCAACTTCGACGTTCAGCCTCCCCAGCAGTTCATGAACTGGGACAAGAGCGCCATCATGGACCAGATGGGCATGGGCGCCAGCGATATGTACCTTTTCTACTTCCCCGAGATCGTCCTCAATCCCAACATGGGCCCGGCCGATACCAAGGTGAATATCAACGGGACCGACTTCCCCGCCGGGGCCAACGTGACGCACCTGCGCTTCGCCGGCATGGATATCCCGGTGCCCGCGGGCACCTCCGCCGACGCGAGCGGCGTCTTTACCCTCGTCTTTAACATACCCCGGACTATCTGGAACGGAGATATCAGGTCCGGCTGGTATGATGTCGAGGTCGAGGCGCAGAAGGCCGGCGAACCGCCGGTCCGCATTATAAAACCCTTCCAGGTCATCGAGTCCGACGTGGCTTTCACACTCATCGCCGACCCGAACTGGTTACCGCCAATCCCGCCCGGTGGCAGCATATCAACGTTGATACGCGTGAAATCCATGAGCAGCACCGCCAACGTAACGCTATCAGTGGATAAGATGCCGCCGGGTGTAACGACCAGCTTTTCGGAGACCCGCGTGGTCGTGGCGCCGGGAGGCTCCGGTTCCGCTACGCTGACGCTTACGCCGACGAATATCCCGCCGGGCCATTACGGCGCGGAAATCAAGGGCGCCGCCACCATCGACGGTAGCCCGGAGACATTCTATACCCACCTCGAGTTTGAAGTGCGGCCGCCGCCGGACTTTATGGACTGGGACCGGAACGCCGTCATGGACCAGATGGGCATGAACGCCGACGACAAGTATCTCCTGTACTTCCCGGAAGTTACTTTGACTCCCGGTATGGGCCAGCCGGGGAGCAAGGTCAGCATTGCGGCGACCGACTTCCCCGCCGGGGCCAATGTTACCAGGCTCAGTTTCGCCGGGATGGAGCTCCCCGTGCCTGCCGGGACGGCCGCCGATAATAGCGGCGCTTTTGCGCTCGTGTTTAATGTCCCCAATACTATCTGGGGCGGCGAGACCGGCCCCGGCTGGTATAACGTCGAGGTCGAGGCACGTAAGTCGGGTGAGCCGCCCGTCTTTATCATGAAACCCTTCCAGGTGACCACCCAGGATGTCGCTTTCATCATGAGGGCCGAGCCCGACTGGCTACCCCCGATACCGCCGTCCGGCAGCAGCACGACGATACGCATTAACTCGCTCGGGGCCAGCGCCAACGTGACCCTGTCCGTGGAAAGGATACCTCCGGGCATCACCACGAAATTCTCTGCGACGCAGATTGCCGTACCGCCGGGAGGCTCGGGCAGCGCTACGCTCACCCTGACCCCGACCAGTATCCCGCCGGGCCACTACAGCGCCGAAATCAGGGGCATCGCCACCCTTGGCGGTATCCTGAAGACCTTCTATGCCCATATCGAGTTCGAGGTGCCGCCGCAAACGATGTTCAAAGATACGGCCTGGATGGAGGAGCAGGGTATCTGGTTCCCGGAAATAACTCTAAATCCCTCCACCGGGCCCGTGAAGACAAAAGTGTCCATTACCGCGACCGATTTCCCGGCCGGGGCCAACGTGACACACCTGCGCTTCGCCGGGCGGGAGCTGCCGATTCCCGTCAATACCGCCGCGGATGGTGACGGTAACGTCAACCTCGTCTTTAACGTTCCTGACGACTTCGGTTCCGGACAGTACATGATTGAAGTCGAAGCGCGGAAAACGGGATTACTGCCGGTATTTATCGCCAAGCCGTTCTTCATCCAGGACGCCGGCGTGACCTTCAAACTGAATGTCGTCCCGGGCTTTATCCCCGGCTTACCGCAGGGAAGCTCGGCCAACACGACCATATTCGTTGAGTCCACCGGCCAGGGTGTGAACGTGCAGCTATACGTGGACGGCCTGCCTCCCGGCGTCACCGCCGTATTTGAAAACGCCACTCTCACCGTGCCTCCAGGAGGCCAGTCCAGTACCAAGCTGACCATCACCACCCGCGCTTCGACCGGGCCCGGACAGTACCCGCTAACGGTGCGCGGTGTCAGCGGTGGCGATACCAGGCTCATGCCCCTCGGGTTCGGCGTGATGCCGCCGGCCAGTTTCCAGATGCCCAAGTTCAACATCAGCCCGGACTACGCTCCAGCCGGCTATACCGATAAACAGTACAAGATAACCTTCTCGGGGGCGGGATTCCCGGTCAGCCGTAGCGTCAGCAGTTTGACCTTCGGCGCGCAGGCCGTGGCCATCCCGGCCAACCTGACCACCGATGCCAACGGTAGCTTCAGTGGCGTCTTCCAGATGCCCATCGGCCTCGACCCCGGCACGTACGATGTCCGGGTAGCCGTGGCCGACAGCAGCGGCGGGTTCATCTACGACTCGCGACCGTTTTCCATCCGGGGCGTCGACTCCCGTTTCATTCTCAAGCTCTCGCCGCCTTACCTGCCGCCGGTATTGCAGGGAGGCCAGGGCACAACCATCGTTAATGTACAGTCGGTCGGCACCACCTCGGCCAATGTGACCCTGTACGTCGAAGGCCTCGCGCCCGGCATTACGGCCACGTTTACCCCGGGCAACACCGTGGCCGTGCCGCCCGGTAGCTCCGGCGGCGCCACGCTGACCCTCGGCGTCAGTGCCAGCACACCGCCCGGGCCTTATCCCCTGAGCATACGCGGCGTCAGCGGCGGTGAAACCGTTGTCGTGCCGCTCGGTTTCGGGGTCATGCCCAACATTGGTGCCGGTGAAGGCCACGCTACCGTCACCATCAACCCGGCCCAGGCCAGGCCGGGCGAACACATCGGTATCTCCGGTGCCGGTTTCACCAGCGGCAACACCATCACGCTGACAGCGGCACCCGCGGGCGCGGCCACGCCCATTAATATCACCCCCGGCGCTATTCGTGTCCAGAGTGACGGTACCTGGGCTACGGAAATCACCGTTCCTGAAGCCGGCCAGGTACCTCCGGGCACTTACATCATCAAAGCGTCCGATGGAGTGATGGCTTCCAAGAATACTTTCAGCATCGTCCCGGCCACCGGCGCCGACTTCTTCCTGACGGTCTCGCCCCAGTATATCGAAATTGCCAGAGGCTCAAGCGGCAACTCGACCGTGAAACTATCTTCCAAGAACGGTTTTAAGGAAGCGGTCCGGTTCAGCGTGGGCTACCTCGCTCCAGGAGTGACGGCGACCTTTAAGAACACCTCCGGCTCGACCATCGGCCAGTTCTCCGGGACA
>MGNQ01000020.1:54896-55374 GCA_001796865.1 Chloroflexi bacterium RBG_16_56_11 | reverse complement strand
GGCTCTCCGGCTCGGGTTTCACCGCCGGCGAGACGCTGACCATCAGGTTCGCCGGTAACGCCATAGTTACCGTGCCGGGCACCGTTACTGCCGGTGCGGACGGCACATTCACGGCCACGATCACAGCGCCGTCCATGAACGCCGGCATCTACCCGGTCTCCGTTACGGGCGGCACCAGTGGGACCGTCATCAACCAGCCTTTCAGCCTGAAACCATCGGCGGTCAACTCGTTCGTGCTCTATGCCAGCCCGCTGAAGGTTGACATACCAAGAGGCGGCGCGGGCACGGTTGCCCTTAAAATCGAGCCGCTGGGCAGTTTCCAGTCCGCCGTCAGCCTGACGGTCTCGGGCGTAAACACTATAAGTGGCGCCACCGCCAACATCTCACCGTCGGCCACGATAACACCGAGCGTCGGTACGCCGACCACGGCCACGTTTAATATCACTATTCCGGCCGGTGCGGCTGAAGGTAAATACAC
>MGNQ01000020.1:53619-54889 GCA_001796865.1 Chloroflexi bacterium RBG_16_56_11 | reverse complement strand
ATAACCGGCACGAATGGCGCCATCACGCAGTCCCGGACGGTGACCCTTAACGTGGTGCCGCCGACCGATACGCCCGACTTCTCGATCAGCCTGGCACCGAATACGATACCGCTCGGCGCCGGTAGCAGCGGCAACACCACGGTTACCGTTACCGCGCTCAACGGTTTCGCCGGCACCGTCAATCTCGAGGTAACAACAAGCAATCAATCGATTGCCTGGCCAGCCAGCATCAGCTACACGGCCGGGAGCATCACGCCTTCAGCCAACACCGCCATGGGCAAGCAAAACGTGGTCTTCACGGCCGCTGCCGACGCCCAGCCCGGCACCTGGACATTCCGTGTCACCGGGACCAGCGGCGCGCTGACCCATTACACGGACGTCATGTTAATCTCCACGCCCGCGGGCACCACGGTCACCTCCTTCGCCTCGCCGCGCCTCGACCCGACCACGGTCACCTCGAGCACACCCATTGACATGACGCCGCCGTGGGGAGACAGGATTATCATTAATGGCATCAGTGGAGATGCCGAAGCCAGCATCATCACCCCGGCCAAGGTTGATGTCGCCCCGGACACATTGGCCGACCTGCCCGACGGCGCTACCGACATGCTCGGCAGGATTACCAACGTCGAATCAAGTTCGCCGGTGGATGGAGTCGAATGGAATATCGGCTTCCCCTTCAATCCCGATACTCTTGCGGCGGCCGGTCTCGATGAGGAAAACCTGAAAGTCGCTTACCTCGACCCGGAGACCGGTGCCTGGACCGAGATAACCACGACGGTGGATACCACGAATAAGATTGCCTATGCCTCGCCGAGCCACTTCAGCTCGTGGACGCTGCTGGCCACGGCCAATCCGCCTTCTTCACAGTTAGTCACGCAATTTCCGACTGGCGGTGGGGGCGGCGGCGGCGGCATGGCCGGGCTGACCAACATCACTGAATACGTTAGCCCGTTCGGGGTATTCACGAGGGCGGTAACGGCTAAGTCCGCCGACAGCCTGGTCGAGGTCAATGTACCCAGGGACACGGTCGGCAAGAACGAATACGGCCAGCCGCTCTACGCCATATCCATCCAGCCCCAGGCGTCGTTCCCCCTGGCGCCGGCGGACACCAGCATTATCGGTCAGGTCTATGATATCTGGCCCAGCGGCGCAACCTTCGACCCGCCGATCAGCCTCATCTTCACCTACAACGCCGCTCTGGTGCCGGCCGGGGTCGCCGAGGAAGACCTGGTCGTCGCCACCTGGCAGAACGGAGATTGGACTTTCC
>MGNQ01000020.1:51284-53595 GCA_001796865.1 Chloroflexi bacterium RBG_16_56_11 | reverse complement strand
GTCGCCGGAAACAAGGTCGCGGTTCAGGTCAGCCACTTCACCCTCTATACCGTTATGGCACGCACCGCTCCCGCCCGATTCGATATAACCGACCTGAGCTTCGCTCCGGCCACGATAAATTCGGGCGCTATTTTCAGCGTCAGCGCCCTGGTGACCAACAGCGGCGACTTCAGCGGCGATTACGAGGTCGTCCTTAAAGTAGACGGACTGGAGAAAGATAGCCAGACAGTCTCCCTGACCGGACACGCCAGCCAGACGGTGAAATTCACGCTGCAACTGGAAACCGCGGGGACATATAACATCGACGTCAGCGGTGATACGGTGACGATTACGGTCACGGAAAAGAAGCCTGAAGCGACGGCGCCTGCCACAACACCCGAAACACCCGTGTCTGCGGAGACCGAATCGACCCAAGAGATAGCGTCGACAACCACCGAAGTAGCACCGGTCCCGGAAGAAACACAACCCGTTGACACCGGGACACCGGCACCTGTCGAGACCGCCACTCAAGTAGCGCCGGCACCCCTGGTACCAGAGACCGGTGCAGCTCCCACCGGCACCAACTCCTGGCTCATCTTCCTGGGTGTCGCCGCCGCCGGTGCCGTTATCATCGGGGTCGTTTTCTTCATGACGCGCACCGCCAGAAGAAATTCCTGAAGCATTTCTACCTCCTTACCATGCCTTCCCCTCCCACCAGCGGTGGTGGGAGGGGAAGCTGGTTTTCAGAGATAAAACATAAAGGACAATCCCGCCGTGTGTTCACCCGGCTGGTGCTACAGTGGGTTCCTTTGTACTCCCCCGCCCTGCATACTAAGGTACGTCTGGAACAAGTACCATCGTAACAGTTATGTCCCCCCAGGATACAAATATAATGGGAGTAGACCCTCATATGAAATCAAGGGCTTTCTGGTTTCAAGAATAGACCGGCTGTACTACATTAAATGCGTATATACCGGCCCAAAGGACTCATCGGGAAACGCCGACGAGCACCTTCTTGTGATATTTATGTTAATTTTTCAGCACAGGGTGTGATATGGTTGTGACGCTCTCGCTCTATACTTCAAACGTAGCAAACACTGCTTACGCCGAATACGCCGACATCTGCGGACATCATCAGAACCGGCGAACGGAGGGCAGGGAGGCCGGATTGGCAAGAGTAAACGAAACCTCAAGTCCGCAATATATTTCCGTGGGCTTCGTGGCCAAGAACTGTGGCGTCAGCAACACAACAGTGCTACGGTGGATAACCGCCGGCCAGCTACCCGCCTTCAGACTGCCCGGCGGCCACTACCGGATAAATAAAGACGATTTCTCCTTATTCCTGACGATAAATAAAATGCCCGGGCAGTAAGGAGAGAACGGGGGAAAAGTGGCAAATATATTCGCCGGACCTTTACTAATACGGTTTTCCGTTCGAGCAAACAGGAGCATTAATCTTTAACGAGGGAGGTACCGATGCGTAAATTCCTGAGGAGGATTGACCCGGACAGCAAGGGTTTTACGCTGGTTGAGCTGCTCATCGTGGTGGCGATACTCGGCGTGCTAGCGGCGGTCGTATTACCCAATGTAACCGGACTCACCGGCGAGGGTAAGACTGAGGCAGCCAAAGCCGAACTGGTCACGATCCAAACAGCCATGGACACCATGATGGCCAAAAACAGCCTTACATCGGTGACGGCTACAGGGGCTACCAGCAATATGTCGCTGTTCCCAACGGGCAATCCACTATATCCGAACTACCTGAGAACCGAGACAACGAAAGGCACATATTCCTGCTCCACCACAGGACTAATCCAGCAGGATGACGACGGCTATTAGGGGAGGCCGTCCTATATTGCCAAGAATAGTTATCAGGGGAATACGGGACCAGACATCTTGCCTGCCTGAAAGCGCTAATCCGCCGGTGAGGGCAGGCAATTGTTTAAGCGATGACCGAACCGTCAACCCAGGAGAGAAATTTGCAGAGATGCCGGCTGGCAGCCAGCGGTAAAGCTACGGATACCAGACCGGTGTGGCTTTCTGATAAACCAATGAGAGGAACCGGGTGATGTTTTATGAAATTTACTGACCTTTACCCAATCATTCTCCTCGCATTGTCATTTCTCATCGCGCTGGCGGTAATCATCCGCGCCTGGCGTTATTATCCCAGACCCATTGTGAAAACTTTCCTGTGGCTAATGGCGGCCATAGCATGGTGGTTACTCACCGCCATTGTCCAGAACGTCAGCACCACTCCTTCCGTCAACGTGTTCTGGATGAAAATGACTTACCTGGGTATTACCACTCTTCCGGCGGTATGGCTGGCGGTTAT
>MGNQ01000020.1:47664-51276 GCA_001796865.1 Chloroflexi bacterium RBG_16_56_11 | reverse complement strand
CAAAGGCAGATGGCTGACACGGCACGGGCTTGGATTGCTTTTCATCATACCGGCAGTCACATTGGTCATGGTATGGACTAACGACGCCCACCACTTGATATGGAAGACTATATCATTCGACTCCGGCGTCTATCCGCCGATAGTAACCGTTACCTATGGCAGCTGGTTCTGGGTCCACGCAGCCTACGCGTACATACTGCTCCTGGTCAGCACCATATATCTCTCCAGAATGTTCTTCAAAACAGCCGGTATCTTCCGTACCCAGATGGGCTTGTTGCTGCTGGCGACCCTCGTGCCTTGGGTGGCTAACTTTTTATACATCGCCAGCGGTATCAAATTTCCGGTGGATCCCACACCGGTGGCCTTCGTCGTGACGGGTGTCGCGATCCTGTGGGGACTTTCCCGAACGCAGCTCCTCAACATCATGCCCGTGGCGTATGAAACAATTTTCCGGAGCATGACCGACGGCGTGATTATCGCGGATAAAAACGGCCTCATCCGAGAGACGAATCCCTCCGCCCGGGAAATACTGGCCTTGAACAAATCGGAGATTTCGGGGAAGACGCTCAGGCAGGTAATGCCGGACGGAGAAAATTTGCCCGAGCTGAGCAAAATACCGGCCAGCGGGACGATAGTATCGCTGGGGCAGGGGACGGCACAACGCCTCTATAGCGTTTACGTATCCCCAATTACCTCCGGGCAACAGGTCAGCGGCTACATCATACTGATGCACGACGATACAGAGCGGAAAAAGGCGGAAAGCGATGCCAAGGAGATGGCAATACTCGAGACCGAGCTGAACGAACGTAAAAAAATGGAAGAAGCCCTGCGGGAATCCGAGGAGAAGTTTTCCATCTCCTTCCGCTCCAGCCCTGAAATGATCATCATCATCAACCTCAACGACGGGAAATACACCGAAGTCAATGATAGTTTCGTACGCGTCACCGGCTACAGCCGCGAAGAACTGATAGGCCACAGCGGTGAGGAGGTCAACTGCTGGGCCAGCAAGGAAGACCAGGCCAGGATGGTCAGGATAATGCAGGAACAGGGCAAGATGCGGAATGAAGAGTTCAACTTCCGTATGAAAAACGGTGAAATACGCGCCTGGTTGTGCTCCTCGGATAGAATAGATATCCGTGGAAAAAGTCACCTGCTTGCCGTGGCCACCGATATCACCGAGCGAAAACGCGCCGAGGCAGCGCTGCGGGAATCAGAGGAGAAATTCGCCGTGGCCTTCAACTCCAGCCCGAACGCAATTTGCATTTTATCTACTGAGGAAAGCAGGTTCCTTGAGGTAAACGAGGGTTTCACCCGTTTCACGGGATATACCCGTGAGGAGGCAATAGGTCGCGGCTCGATTGAACTCGGGCTGTTTGTCAGCGAAGAGGATATCAAATCATTTTCCGACAAGTTCCAGACGCAGGGCAGGATTTTCAATCAAGAAATTCTATCGCGCATGAAATCGGGGGAAATACGCACCGGGCTGTTCTCCGGAGAGACCATCGACATAGGGGGCGCGCAACGCCTCATACTGGTGATAACCGATGTCACCGAGTTAAAGCAGGCGGAAAAGGCGTTAAAGGAATCCGAGGAGCGGTTCTCTAAGGCATTTCACGCCAGCCCTAACGTTATGTCAATCACCCGGATGGAAACCGGAAAGTATATCGAGGTCAACGAGAGTTTCACGCGCGTTACCGGCTATTCCCGCGAAGAGGTCATCGGGCGGAAGACTTCGGAAATTTCCCGGTGGGCTAAACCGGAAGACCGGGACGTCATCATGAAGAAAATAAGGGAGAACGGTCGGGTCTATGATGAAGAAATCCAGTTCCGCACCAAGTCCGGTAAGATACAGACGCTCCTGTTTTCGGCCGAGAAGATAAACCTGGGGGGCGAGCCTTGCCTGATATCCGTCAGCACGGATATCACCGAGAGGATATTAATCGAGAAGGCGCTAAGGGAGTCAGAGGAGAAGTTTTCCATTGCTTTCCGACATAGCCCGGAAATGATAATTATTACCAACACGGAAACCGGCCAATACCTTGACGTTAACGATAGTTTCGTCCGCGCCACGGGTTATAGTCGCGAAGAGCTCATCGGGCACAGCGGCGACGAAGTCAATACATGGAGCAGCCTGGAAGACCGGGACAGGATGATACGGGTTCTCCAGGAGACAGGCAGGATGCGTGATGAGGAATTCAGAATCCGCATCAAGTCCGGTGAACTGCGAACATGGCTCTGCTCGGCGGATCTGGTGCAGATAGCGGGTAAACCTTGCGTTATCGCCGTGGCCACGGATATCACCGACCGCAAACGTATGGAAGAGACCCTGGCTAAAGAAGCCATCCGGAGGCGGATACTCATCGAGCAGTCAAGCGACGGCATCGTTATCCTCGACCAGAACGGTAATGTCTATGAAGCCAACCGCCGGTTTGCCGAAATGCTCGGTTATTCACTCGAAGAAGTCCTGAAGCTCAACGTCTGGGACTGGGATACCCAGACCCAGTTTTCACGAGAACAAATCGTGGAGATGATAAAAAGCGTGGACGAAGCCGGTGACCACTTTGAGACATACCACCGGCGTAAGGACGGCACCGTTTTTGATGTTGAAATAAGTACCAACGGGGCTACGTTCGAGGGGCAAAAGCTAATTTTCTGCGTCTGCCGGGATATTACCGCGCGTAAGCAAGCGGAGGCGGAGCTGCGTTTTTCGGACGCGGCTTTCATGTCCATACATGAAAGCATCATCGCCGTGGATAATGAAGAAAACATTACTCACTGGAACAATATCAGTGAACAGATGTTTGGCATCAAGGCCTCCGAGGCTATCGGCAAAAAATTCACCGAAATCATCGAGGCGATGGAAACTAATCCCGGTGACATGGAAAAGCGAAAAGAGAGACTCCAGAAAGACGGATATTACCGGGAAGAACAGCTGTTCCGCACCATAAACGGCGATATATGGGTGGACGTCCACGCCCAGGATATGAAATCGAACGATAAGCTGTTCGGGCGAGTGATACTCGCGTCCGATATTACCGAACACCGGAAAGCGGAGCAAGCCCTCCGGGCGTCCGAGGAGAAGTTTTCCAAGGCGTTCCGGGCCAGCCCGGAGACCCTGGCCATTACGTCCATCAAAGAGGGGAGATTTATCGACGTAAATGAAAGCTTCAGCCTCATCACCGGCTACAGCCGCGAGGAGGTTATCGGGCGGAGCTCTAAAGATATCAATATCTGGGCGAGGCCGGAAGAGCGCTCCAGAATGTTGAAAATACTGCATACGCAGGGCCGGGTCTATAACGAAGAGTTCAGTTTCCGCATGAAATCGGGCGATATGCGAACATGGCTATTCTCCGCCGAGAAAATCAACATGGGAACAGAACCATGCATAATTTCAATAACCACCGACATCACCGAGCGGAAAAAGGCCGAAGAAGAACTGAAACTGGCCCTCGCCCGCGTGGCCGCCACCAACAAGGAGCTAGAGGCCTTCAGCTACTCCGTATCACACGATTTGCGGTCGCCTCTAAGGAGTATCGACGGATTCAGCCAGGCGCTGATGGAAGACTACCAGGACAGGCTTGATTTACCCGGCCAGGACTACCTGAGACGATT
>MGNQ01000020.1:42003-47576 GCA_001796865.1 Chloroflexi bacterium RBG_16_56_11 | reverse complement strand
GTCAAGGTTGACCTGACGGCGATGGCGCAGGAAATTGCCACCGACCTGCACGAAGCTCAACCGAAACACCGGGGCAAGTTTTACATCAGCCCTGGAATTACCGCCGACGGCGATCCCCAGCTATTGAAGGTCCTCCTGGAAAACCTGCTGGGCAATGCCTGGAAATTCACCGGAAAGACCGGCGAGCCCAGAATAGAGTTCGGCGCGTCGCCTGATGGTGAAAAGAAGACCTACTACGTAAAAGATAACGGCGCTGGCTTCGACATGGCCTACGCCGATAAGCTATTCGGCGCTTTCCAGCGTCTGCATGACGCGTCCGAATTCCCCGGTACCGGTATCGGGCTGGCGACAGTTCAGAGAGTGGTCTCTCGCCACGGAGGTACGGTACGGGCCGAAGGGGAACCTGGGAAAGGCGCCACATTCTACTTCACTCTCTCATAAAGGAGTCGGGTATGATTGTCAAAGCTGAGTCAATCTTGCTGGTAGAGGACAACCCTGATGACGTGGAACTGACCATGCGGGCATTCCGGAAAAACAACATCGCCAACCGCGTGGTGGTGGCCCACGACGGCGTCGAGGCACTCGACTATCTCTTCGGCAGCGGCCAGTTCGCCAGCCGGGATACTAGAGACGTGCCCCGGCTCATCCTTCTCGACCTCAAGCTGCCGAAAATCGACGGCCTACAGGTGCTGGAACGGCTGCGAGCCGACGACCGTACCAAGCTGACGCCGGTGGTCATCCTGACCTCTTCCAAAGAAGAGCAGGACCTTCTCAAGGGCTACCGTTGCGGGGCGAACAGCTATGTCCGCAAACCGGTAGACTTCAACCATTTCGTCGATGCCGTACGGCAAATCGGGCTTTACTGGCTGCTAATAAATGAGCTCCCGCAAAAAAATTGACGGAACGGTAACGTCCCAGCGGTCCGATTTCCCGATATGACTGGATTGCATTTGAAATGGGCAAGAATATTAAAGTGCTCCTTATCGAGGACAACCCGGATGATGCCGAGCTGATCAAGAGGAAGCTGGCCAAGTCGGCCAGCGCCCCTTTTGCGGTAGCACCGGCCAAAACGCTCAAAGATGGCCTGGAGCACCTCTCGCGGCATGCCTGCGACCTGGTCTTGCTCGATCTCGGTCTGCCGGACAGTCACGGTCTCGACACCGTGAGCACAATACTCAATCAAACACCCCAAACCCCGGTGGTGATACTGAGCGGTTTCGATGACGAGGCCACCGCCCTCAAGGCGGTCCAGCTGGGCGCACAGGACTACCTCGTGAAGGGACACATGGAGTCCGGCCAGATGGAACGCGCCATGTTTTACGCCATCGAAAGGTCGCGGCTGCAGGCCGAGCTGGAGCAATATACCCAGGAACTGTGGAAAACCGAGGCTAACCTACGGAAAATCCTGGAAAAGAACGCCGACGCCATTCTTGTCGTCGGTGAGGACAAGCGCATTCTCTTTACCAATCCGGCGGCGGAGACACTGCTGGGGCGGAAGCAAAAGGTGCTGTTAAACGAGTCCTTTGAGTTTTCTTTAAACGGCGGAAAGACCTCGGAAATCGAAATTACCCGTACCGGGGGGGAGACGATAATCGCCGAGATGAACGTCGTCGATATCAGCTGGGAGGGAAAACTCGCCCGCCTGGCCTCGCTGAGGGATATAACGCAAAGGAAACAGGCCGAACTTATATCGCAGAAGGAAAAAAGGCGGGCGCAAAACTACCTCGATATCGCCGGGGCGATGCTGCTAGCCCTTGATACCAGCGGAAAAGTCACCATGGTGAATAAGAAGGGTTGTGAGATACTCGAACGTAAAGAGAAAGACATCACGGGTAAAGACTGGTTCGATAACTTCATCCCGGAAGATATCCGGGAAGACCTCAGGAAGATTTTTTACCTGATAATCAGCGGAGAAATCGATAAATACCGGCATGTCGGCGGGCACAGGGTTCTATGTAAGAACGGCCGCGAGAAGTTCGTCGATTGGAACAACTCGGTGGTAAGAGATGAGAACGGGAGAATAACCGGCACATTAAGCTCGGGGGAGGACGTCACCGAGCGGAAGAGCGCCGAAGAGGCCCTCCGAGAATCGGAAGAAAGGTTCTCCAAGGCCTTCCGTTCCAGCCCCGAGATGATGATGATTACCACCCTGAAAGACGGCCGGTACGTCGAGATTAACGAGAGCTTCACCCGGATTACCGGCTATACGCGCGAGGACGTCATTGGCAAGAAGTCAACGGAAATCGATACATGGGTGGACTCGGACGCCCGGGCCAAAATCCTGGCAAAATTGAAGAAGAACGGCCGGATTTTCAACGAAGAAACTCAATTCCGGGTAAAGTCGGGGGAAACACACACCATGTTGTTCTCCGCCGAGCAAGCCAATATCGGCGGGGAGCCCTGCCTTATCTCGGTCAACGTCGATATCACTGAAAGGAAGAAAGCCGAGGAAGCGCTGCGGGAGTCCGAGGAGAGGTTCTCCGCAGCCTTCCGTTACAGCCCGGAAATAATCGTCATTTCCAATCTTGATGACGGCTCGATAATGGAGACGAACGAGACCTTCTTCCGCCTTACCGGATATACCAGGAAAGAGGTGTCCGGTAAAAAATCATCCGAGATTGGCATCTGGGCGAATCCGGGAGAACGCACCGAGATGGTAGGTATTTTAAAGGAAAAAGGAGCTGTCAGAAACAAGGAATATACTTTCCGGATGAAGTCCGGTGAACTCCGGACGTGGCTGTTCTCCGCAGAAATAGTCAATATCACCAACAAGCCCTGCATGCTCTCCGTGACTACCGATATCACCGAGAGAAAAAAGGCGGAGCAATTGCTGCGCTTCTCGGATGCCGCTTTCAAGTCCATCCATGAAAGTGTCATCGCCATGGACACGAAATACGTCATCACCCACTGGAATGAAATCAGCGAGCAGATATACGGACTGAAGGCCGCCGACGCTATCGGTAGAAAGCTCCTGGATGTCATCGAGATTGTAGAAAGCTACCCCACGCAAAACGTGAAACGGTTTGAGATCCTGGAGACCAACGGCTTCTACCATGAGGAACAGTTACATCGGACCAAACATGGCGAGGTCTGGGTAGACCTCAATTTGCAGGCTATAGAAGATAGTGGGAGCCGTTATGGCTGGGTGATGCTTGGTACAGCCATCACCCAGCGTAAACTGGCCGAAGAAGCCCTGAAACGAAGCGAGGAAAAGTACCGCGAGCTCATCAGGTCGTCCCATGACGGAATAGTGTCCATGGATGCTCAGATGAGAGTCATCATCTGGAACAAAGGCGCCGAAAATATCTTTGGTTTCACGGAAAAAGAGAGGCTGGGTGAAAGCGTCTTAACAATAATATCGGAAAAAGACAGGGAAGAAGTGGCCCGGAAGCTCGGGAACCCCGGGGCCAGCCCCGTTTCCAGCCGGACTCTAGATATCGCCGGTCTGAAGAAAAACGGTACCGAGGTGCCGGTGGAAATCTCGATATCGTCGCGAAAATCCGACCAGACTTATATCACCACCGCCATTATCAGGGATATAAAAGAGCGCAAAGAGGCCGAGGAGACCATCAGGCGGGCGGCGCGGGAATGGCGGACCACGTTCGATTCTATTAATGAAATGATATGTGTCGTCAATGCGGACCATAAGGTTGTCAGGGTGAACATGAGCTTCGCCATGGCCTTTAATAAACGGCCGGAAGAGATAATTGGCAAGACCTGTTACGAGCTGTTCCACGGCACCGCCGAACCGCCCGAAGTGTGTTCGTTACGAGAGGCGATAGATACTAAACAGCCATCGGTAAGGGAATACTTCGAACCGAGCCTGGGCATCTATCTCGAGGAGACGACGTCCCCGATATTCAATGAACAGGGCGAGGTCGTTAATTGCGTGCATGTCACCCGGGATATCAGCGAACGTAAAAAGGCCGAGGAAAACTTGCGTAAAATCGACCTGATGAAAATGGAGTTCCTCTCGAATGTCTCGCACGAGCTGCGCACGCCGTTGCAGTCCATCGGCGGGTTTATCAAACTGCTCCTCGAAGGCAAGGTGCCCGACGCGCCGACACAGCAGGAGTTTCTCCAGATAGTGGATAGAGAGACATGGCACCTCGGGAACTTGATCAACAGCCTGCTCGACATGTCGCGGCTGGAGTCCGGCCGGTTCCAGATTAACCGGAGGCTGATGCCGGTCAGGGAAACCATCGTCGACTCGCTGAAGATTTTCCATACACTGGCCCGGGAGAAAAACATCGCCCTGACCGAGGAAATTGAGCCCGACCTGCCGGAAATGGAAGTAGACGGTGAGCGGCTCCGCCAGGTAGTCATCAACCTGCTCAGCAACGCCCTCAAATTCAGCGACCCCGGCGGCAGCATCAAGGTTAAAGTCGTGAAATTGGAAAACGAGATACTGTTACAGGTTACCGACCATGGCATCGGGATGTCTCCGGAAGCGGTACAACATCTCTTCCAGCGGTTTTATCGGGCGGAAGATAAGCTGGCCAGGGGCGGCACGGGGCTGGGACTATACATCACCAAGCAAATTATCGAAGCCCACGGCGGGCATATCCGCGTGGACAGCAAAATCGGCGAGGGCAGCACCTTCTACGTCACTCTGCCGTTAATGCCAAACGGAGGTAACAGCCATGGCGAAAAAAATCCTGATAATTGAAGACGACCCGGCCATTTCCAGGCTGGTAGACTACTCACTGAAGCACGAGGGGTACGAGGTCGCCACGGCCTCCAACGGGCTGGAAGGGATACGGAAGGCCCACTACGAGACCCCGGACCTGGTAATCCTGGACGTCATGCTTCCCGGCATGGACGGCTTCGAGATATGTCACCGCCTGCGCTCCGACGCCGCGACCGAAAAGTTACCCATCCTGATGTTCTCCGCCAAAGCCCAGGAGATAGACAAGGCGACCGGAATCAAGGTCGGCGCTGATGACTACCTGCCCAAGCCAGCCGCCCCGGCGGAGATAATAAACCGCGTGGGAAAATTACTGGCCAAGCAATCAAATCTTCAGGTAGATGAAAAATCCGGATGAATCGAATGGACCGTCCTGAGAACAAAAACCGCGGCACGGAAAGGGTTATTAAAAAAAGCCTCAGCGACATGCTGATAGAGGAGCAGCTTATCACGCCGGCCCAGCTGGAAAGCGCCCGGGCATTGCTGGGACAGCAAGGAGGCAAACTGAGCGATATCCTCGTGAAACAAGGCGCCATCAAGGCCGAGGATATGACCACGGTACTGAGCATACAACTTAACCTGCCGCTGATCGATCTCAAGCGCCATGCCGTCCAACCACAGGCGCTACGGCTTATCCCGGAAGAGATGGCACGGAAACATTCCTTCATTCCGCTGGATATCGTCAACGATTCCCTGATGGTCGTCATGGCCGACCCCGAAGACGTCCGCACCATCGAAGATATCCGTGCCCAGTCCAAGATGAGGGTCGAGGTAGCGCTTGGCGTGCCCTCCGATATTGAGCGTGCTATTAATTTAAACTATCGCTCCAGCGGCGCTATCGAAAAACAGGTAAACCGCGTTGCCCCCATTCCGACCGTCAGAGGCG
>MGNQ01000020.1:41621-41933 GCA_001796865.1 Chloroflexi bacterium RBG_16_56_11 | reverse complement strand
GCCGTCAAGGACAGGGCCTCGGACGTACACATCGAGCCGCAGGAGGACCGGCTACGCATCCGCTACCGCATCGACGGCATACTTCATGACATGTTTTCCTTTCCGCTCAATATCCACGACCAGCTGGTGTCCCGGGTAAAAATCCTGTCCGAGATGGACATTTCCGAGCAACGGCGGCCGCAGGACGGGCAGTTCTCCATCAACATCGATAGTTGCGAGGTGGATATCCGCGTCGCCACGATGGAAACGCCCAACGGCGAAAGGGTGTCCCTGCGGATACTGGACAAGTCCCTTGCCCTTTTCACGCTGGCC
>MGNQ01000020.1:24960-41578 GCA_001796865.1 Chloroflexi bacterium RBG_16_56_11 | reverse complement strand
CTGAAGAGCCCTATCGGTATGATACTGGTCAGCGGCCCGACCGGCTCGGGTAAAACGACCACCCTTTACGCCTCGATAAACGGGTTGGACAGGAACGAGCGCAACATCATGACCATCGAAGATCCCATCGAATACAGATTCATGGATATCAACCAGACCCAGGCTAATCCCAAAGCGGGAATCACGTTCGCTACCGGCCTCAGGGCGATCATGCGCCACGACCCGGACGTGATACTGGTGGGCGAAATCAGGGACTCTGAGACAGTCACTGCCGCCATCCAGTCCGCCTTGACCGGGCACCTGGTGCTCTCCTCAATACATGCTAACGATGCCGTAGGCGTCCTTTTCCGGTTAATGGACCTCAATGTCGAACCGGCTTCGATTTCGTCGACACTCATCGGGGTCGTCGCGCAGCGCATGATACGACGTATCTGCACCAACTGCCGGACACCTTACAAACCGTCCGAGGACGAACAGGAAGATGTCTACCGGGAGCTGAAAGAGAGAATAAACACCTTCTACCGGGGCTCCGGCTGTAACCTGTGCGCTAATACCGGATACCGCGGCCGCACCGGCATTTTCGAGTTCCTGGTGATGAGCGAGACCATCAGGAACCTGCTACGCTGCCGCGCCAGCGCCAGTGAAATCAGGGCGCAGGCTATCAACGAAGGTATGATGACAATGCGCCAGGATGGCATGCTTAAAGCCAAACAGGGCGTGACTTCGGTAAGCGAGGTGGCCCGCAACGTTTTCGCTATTACATGACGAAGGCGGACGAATCCGAGAGACAACCATGGCCTATAAATATAAAGTCTATACCAGAGACAAGAAGGTCGTCCGGGGCACCATCGAGGTGGCCACGGAAAGTCTGGCCGAAGGCGCCCTTTACCAGGCCGGCTACGAGCGCGTGTTGAGTCTCATCGAGATAAATCCGCCCTTTAACATAGAACGCCTGCTGCCGACTCTTTTCGGGGTCCGGCACCAGGAAATCATCGAATTCGCCAACCAGCTGGCCACGCTTATCGAGTCCGGCATCAATATCTTAACCGCCCTGCGTCTGCTGGGGGACCAGGCCTCGAGGAAACCGCTAAAGACAATAACCAATGGCCTGATAGAGGAAGTCCAGGAAGGTGGTTCCTTCTCCCAGGGACTGACACATTTCCCGCAGGCTTTTCCCGACAGTTTCTGCCAGGTGATAAAGGCCAGCGAGCAGACGGGCAACCTGGAGTCCGGACTGAGGCTGGCTGCCGGCTATATGGAAAAACAGGACACGGCCAACCAGAAAATCAAACGCGCCATGATTTATCCCGTGTTCGTACTGCTGCTGGCCATAGGCGTCTCCATCCTGCTTATCACGGTAGCGATGCCGCCCTTAATCGACCTTTTCAAGTCGCTCGGCGCCGACCTGCCCGGGACGACCAGGCTGCTTGTTAATGTATCCGGTTTCTTCCTGGACCGCAGTCTTTACGTCGTTATCGGCGTATTTGTGGTGATAGTACTCATCGCGGCATCAATGAGGCTGGCCCCGGTAAAAATAGCCAGGGACAGGTACCTGCTGAAAATGCCTCTCATCGGCATTATCAACGTCGAACGCAGCATGCAACGTTTTTGCCAGACGGCCTCGATTCTCCTGAAAGCCGGCCTGCGCCTGCCCCAGATAATGGAGCTGACCATCCAGACCAACCACAACCTGATAGTCCGCCAGGCGCTGGGCCGGGTGAGGGACAGGCTGGTTCAGGGGGAAGGTCTCTCACAGCCGATGGCGGAGAATGTCATTTTCCCGTCTCTCCTCGTAGAGATGGTGGTTGTCGGAGAAAAGACCGGGACACTGGACAGCACGCTGTCCACCCTGGCGAACTTTTACGAGAGGAAGGTCGACCGCCGGATAGACTTACTCATATCCATGATAGAGCCGGCGCTGACGTTGATAATAGGGTGCGTGGTGATCTTCATCGCCCTATCATTGATAACCCCACTATATTCAATATTGAGGTCGATGCGTTGAATGATTATCGCAAGCAGGAAAAATGCAAGGTCTACTAAAAAAGTTACCGGCAAGGGTAAGAGGCCGGGCACGGTGCCAGAGGGGACTGGGACTGGTGGAGACGCTGGTCGCCGTAGCGATCCTGGGTACGTCTGTGGTTGCCTTTGTCGTCGCCCTTTCCGCGGGGACGATAGCCATCGGCGAGCAGGATGAAGAGGTAGTCGCCCAGGGCCTGGCGCAATCGCAGCTGGAGTATACCAAGGACGCCACGTACGACCCCGGGGCCGTGACCTATCCTGCCGTGCCGGCGCCCTCAGGCTACGCCATCAACGTCGGCGTCAGTCCCGTCCCGAACACTGACGCTAATATACAGAAAATAACCGTCACCGTCCTCAGGGATGGCGATGGTATTTTAACGGTACAGGGCTACAAGGTAAACAGATGAACGGTCAAAAAGGTATGACCATGGTAGAAATGCTCGTGGCTATTGCTGTGACCGGGATAATTGTCGTATTCCTGGGCACGGCCATCTACCAGATGACTACAGTTACCGGGTACGGCAACGGCCGGCTAACGGCCCTGCACGAGCTCCAGAACGCCGCCTACTGGGTCAACTACGATGGCCAGCAGGCCACCGCCGCCAGTGTGAGCGGCGGGCTGCTTCTGACCGCCTCGGATAACTCGGTCATTTCTTATTCCCTGGTCGGCTCCGAGTTACGCCGGACGGCAGGTGGGAACCAGATGACGGTGGCCAGGAATATCACCAGCGCGGTCTTTTCCGTAAACGACCGCCTCATCACCATGTCCCTGAAATCGTCGCCGCAGTACCGGGAAGATGTGAGCCAGAACGGCACTTACCGGGTCGCCCTCCGACCGGCGGGAGGCGGATAGTGAACGGTGAAAAGGGGCAGGCCCTCCCCCTGGCCATCATGGCGCTGGCCTTCGGCATGCTGGTGATAACCCCGTTTTTAAGCCATGCCGGCACCAACATGATTAGCTCCGGGACATATGCCGGGGCCATCACCGGCAACAGCGCCTGTGACGCGGGCGTCGAGCACGCTATCTGGAACCTGACCCGGGGCGCCCTGGCGGAGCAGTTCTCCGGGCCGGGAGACCAGGTGACTTACCAGCTGGACGAACCCATAAACGGCCTGACCACCAGCGTTACAGTCACGTCCAACGCCACCGTCGGCGTCGGCGCGGGGGAAATCGCTGACTCGGTCATCGACACGCTGGAGTACGATACCGCCGATGGCTTTGAGCCGGATATCATCAATATCTCGGGCAGCACCTACGCCATCGCCTATCGGGGCCCCGGCAGCGACGGCTTCATCAAGACCGTCACCATCGCCGCCAACGGGGATATCGGCAACTCAGCCATCGATTCGCTGGAGTACGATACTTCGGACGGCTTTGAGCCAGATATCATCAATATCTCGGGTAGCACTTTCGCCATCGCTTATCGAGGCCCCGGCAGCGACGGCTTCATCAAGACCGTTACCATCGCCGCCAACGGCGATATCGGTAACTCAGCTATCGATTCGCTGGAGTACGATACATCGGACGGCTTTGAGCCGAGTATAACACACGTATCGGGCAGCGTTTACGCGATCGCTTACAGGGGACCAGGCAGTGACGGCTTTATCAAGACCGTTACCATTGCCGCCGACGGGGATATCGGCGACTCGGTCGTCGATACGCTCGAGTTCGATACCTCGAACGGGCAGGAGCCCCGCATAGTAAATGTCTCGGGCAGCACCTTCGCCATCGTCTACCGCGGGCCGGGCGACGACGGCTTCATCACGACTGTTGACATCGCTGCCAACGGGGATATCGGTAACTCGGTTACCGACACGCTCGAGTTCGATACCTCGAACGGATTGGAACCGGACATAATAAATATCTCAAACAGCTCTTATGCCGTGGTCTACCGGGGCCCGGGAAGCGACGGTTTTATCAAGACCGTTACCATTGCTGCTAACGGCGATATCGGCAACTCGACCATCGACACGCTCGAGTTCGATACCACCGGCGGCTGGGAACCGCGCGTTATCAACACATCACCCGGAGTATACGGCGTCGTTTACCGGGGGCCGGGCAGCGATGGTTTTCTGAAAACGATTTCGATACAGGACAACGGCGATATCGATACCTCGGCCATAGATACCCTGGAGTTCGATGCCGCCGATGGTTTTGAGCCAGTCGTTATTTACATCTCCGGAGATATCTTCGCGATCGCCTACCGCGGGCCGGGCAGCGACGGTTTTGTGAAAACCGTGGATATAAGCCGTACGTGGGGCTCGGCGACCTGGGAAATCGTCGCCACGGCCGGCGAAAGGTCCGTCCGGGCTTACGTGGAAACGGCCAGCGTCAACGCCTCTATCATCTCCTGGCGGATAGAATGATGAAGAAGAGGAGCGATTGAAAGCCAAGTCATTACTCATCATCGTCCTCGTGGTTGCCCTGCTTGCGGGCTATTACTGGCTGGGCACAGACTACCTGAGACAGCGCCGGGACAACCGGGGACTGACGGCGCAGATAGCGGACAACTCGGTGATCTTATCCCAGCTACCAAAATACCCGGCCGATCTCAAGGAGCAACAGGCCGCCGCACAGGCAGGGCTGGACACCGCCAGGAAATCCTTCCCGCAAAATCTGAACAGCACCCGTATTATCAATACCATTCTCGAAATTGCCGGAGAGATGGAAGTTAAGGCTGTCCCACTGGTAACCCAGCCCTGGACCAGCATGAGTACCGGTGAATTTTCTTATTCAGTGTTCCGGTTAAACGTTATGGCGAGCGGTACGTATACCCGGGTGTCCGGCTTCCTGGAGCGATTGGAAACCGGCGAACTGGAGACGCTTGTCGTCGAAAATATATCGGTCGACCGGCCGGGTAGTCTTCCCGGCATTAATGAAGTCTCTGAAGCAGACCCTATAATCAGTGCCGACCTGGATCTGGCTATATATTCGCGGCCACCGACCACGGACTAACGCAGAGAGGTTGATTTGATACGGTGTACGTAGGTCTGACCATTGGTAATAGCGAGATAAAAGTCCTCTCGGTAGCGGGCAGGCAAATAAAAAAATGGGGTAAGATAGCCCTTTCCGAGGGGCAAGTCCGCGATGGGCTTATCCTCCAGCCGCAGGCCGTCGGCGAGGCAATCAGCGGCCTTTTTAAATCTGTCAAGCTACCGAGGGACAAGGTGGTCACGAGCCTGGCCGGGCTCTCTTTTACTTACCGCTTCTTGAACTTGCCCCGGATGAAACCATTAGAACTCGAGGAAGCGATATTAAGGGCTGCCCGCAAAGAAATATCGCTGCCGCTGGATGACCTGTATCTCACCTGGCAGGCGATGCCGGGGAAGTCCGCCGAACTGACTATCTTTTTCCTGGGCGTACCGAAAAACATGGTCGATGTCATGGTCGAAACCCTGCATGTCGCCGGTATTCCGCCTTACCTCATGGACCTGCGTCCCCTGGCCCTCGCCCGGGCTGCATACCGCGAAAACGCTATTGTCGTCAATCTCGAACCTGATTGTTTCGATATCGTCTTCATCGCCAACGGTGTGCCCGCGGTGATACACACGATTAATCCCAGGAGCGAGGAGGCCACCCTCGAAGACAATATCCGCCGCCTGGCTGACGAGCTGACCAAAACAGCGGCTTTTTATCACGGCAGTCATCCCCAGGCTCCGCTCAGCCCGGCAACCCCCTTACTGCTGGCCGGTGACCTGTCGGCCGAGTTTCCCGCCGGCGAGATGCTCCAGGACGAGATAGAGTATCCCGTGAAGCCCCTGCTGCCGCCGGCAGAATACCCGGACGTGTTCCCGGTGGCTTCCTACGGAGCCAGTGCCGGCCTGGCCCTGAAAAAGGTCCCCTTAAGACCGGCGGAGGGTGAAAAAGGCCCTTACCACGATATCAATGTTAACATTCTGGACGGAAAATATCGCAAGCCCCGGGGGCGGCCGGTATCCGCTGGACTTTTGTTCTTCAGCATTATTCTCGTCATCGCCATCGTACTTCTCTTCCCTCTGTACCAGACACGGGCAGACATCACCGCGAAAAATACCGTCCTGCAAAACGAGCTGATGGAAATCAAACACCAGATCGATATAGCCATTGCCATCGGCCAGGAGTCGAGCAACACCGAAGAGGCCGTCAGAAAGCTAATCGCCAGCGCCGAAAGCGTGAAAACGACGAACCAGGATATCCTCAGCCCCAGAGGCATGTTTTCCACTGACTTGCAGCGCGTTACCGGGAATCTTCCCGCCGGTGCTTACTTTACATCTATCGATATCAGTAATGACCTTATTTCGGCGCAGGGCGAAGCCGATAACGTCTTCACGGTAGTCGCCTACGCTACCGCCCTCGAAAAGGAGCCTTTCAGCGAAGTACGTATCACCACCCTGGGAGAAGTAGTCACACCGCCATCCGCGGCGGGAGGGCCAGAGGAGCCGTCGGCCGGGAGCACCGCGATAACTTTCAGCATTATCATCCTAAAATAATGGCCCCAATCCCCTGCCCGCCAGTTATTCAGAATCCCCAATTTCTTCCGCTGATGTAGACCTACGGACATTACGCATATAATTGTCCTATATTGGACACTTGACGTATCCGCCGCAATCTATTACTATTATGGTATGAGGCCTTTTTATTGCCAGGCGGGCGGCGGTTGCCATGGAAAAGGAGCGTAAAAAAAAAGGCGCCAATGCCGCCAGGACCGGGGCTTGCGAGCCGGGGGATACCGACGGCGTCGAGCATGCCCTTGACAAGCTGGTCAGGGAACTCCGCTGCCTCTACGATATCGCCAGTATCACCACCACGCCGCACACCACGCTTGAGGAAAAACTCACCGAGATAGTCAACCTGCTCCCCCGCGCCATGCAGCATCCCCATATTGCCTTCGCCTGTATTTCCCTGGGCGCGGACAAATATAAATCCACTAACTACTCGGAAAACGGGCCAAATCTCCGGTCCATGATATTCGTGCACGGTGACGAGAGGGGCACCGTGGAAGTCGGCTACGCCGGGGAAACAATCGCCGCCGGCAACCGCCTGTTTTCCAAAGAAGAGAAACTGCTGCTGGATTCGGTGTCTGAGCGCCTGGGAGAAATCGTGGAGCACAACCTGGCCGAGGCGGCTCTGAAAGAGTCCGAAGAAAAATTTTCGCGGGCATTCAACGCCAGCCCTGACGTGATGACCATTACCACGCTGGACGAGGGCAGAATCATCGAGGTTAACGAGAAATACACACAGGCCACCGGGTACGGTCGTAACGACGTTATCGGGCGCAACTCTATCGAAATCGGTAACTGGCTCTCGGAAGAGGACCGGCAGAAAGTAGTCCAGAAGCTGAAGGAGCAGGGCCGATTACGCGACCTGGAAATAGAAGTGCGTATCAAGACCGGCGAAACACGACTCGGCCAGCTCTCGGCCGAGCTTATCGAGCTCGGGGGCAAGACATGTGTGCTAGCCGTAATCAAGGACGTCACCGAGCAAAAACAGTCCCGGGAGCTGTTGCGGACAATTTCCCAGAGTTCGCCCCTGGGGATTTACATTATCCGGAATGACCGGCTGAAATATACCAATCCGCAGTTCCAGAAAATCACCGGCTTCGGCCAGGAGGAACTAGTGGACCGCGACCTGCTCGGGCTGGTCGCGCTCGAGGATGTCGATGTCGTTAAATCAAGCATGGTCTATACCATCAGGGAGAATAACCCTTACCCATGTGAATATCGCATCCTCAGCCGGACGGGGCAGATAAAATGGGTGATGCAAACCATAGCTGCAATACACTACGAGGGGGAAGCGGCAATCCTGGGATATATCATGGATATTACGGAACGCAAATACCTCGAAAGAAAGGTAATCGAATACGAAGAACTGAGTAAAATGAAAAGCGACCTGCTGGCAACGGTTTCCCACGAGCTACGCACGCCGCTGGCCACGATAAAAGGCTACGCGACCATGATACTCGACTACGATACGAAGTTGAGCCGCCGCGAGTCCAGGGATTACCTCAAGACAATCGATAGCGCGACGGACAGGCTGGCCAAGCTGGTCGACAACCTGCTGGAGACATCGCGCCTGGAAGCGGGATTGCTGAAGCTGGACAGGACCGAAACGAGCGTGGCGCAGCTTATCCGGGGCATCGCGGCAGAAGCGCGGGTCAGGGCAGGCCAGCACCGTATTCTGACTGAGTTGGAGCCCGGGCTACCCCGGGTGACAATCGACGCCAAGCGTATCCGCCAGGTACTGGATAATCTCATCGATAACGGGGCCAAGTATTCACCGTCGGGGACAGAGATAAAGTTATCGGCCAAAAGGGCTGGCGGGGAACTGTTGATAAGCGTCGCCGACCGGGGACCGGGCATTCCTGCCGAGGAGCTGAAGAACATCTTCGACCGTATGTACCGCATTGAACAACGGCTCTACTCGGGAGTAGAAGGTATCGGGTTGGGACTCTATATCTGCCAGCGTCTGGTCGAAGCACACGGCGGCCGGATCTGGGCCGAAAGCGTACCGGGTCAGGGTAGCACCATTAAGTTTGTCCTGCCGCTGTCCGGGAGGGCAAGAAAGACCCGGCCGGCTGCCGGACAGGCGGGCTAGACAAGAAAAGATTTTTCGTTTACCGGAGGTCCTGGCGTGTCATCAAGGAAAGTCACGGTCATGGTGGTTGACGATGATGTGCGTATCCTGCGGATGATGAAACGAATGCTCGAGCTGGAAGGATTTCAGGTGCTCATCGCCAACAGCGGCGACGCCGCTCTGAGGGCATTTGAAAAGGACACACCGGAGCTCGTGCTGCTGGATATCATGATGCCGGACATGGACGGGTACGCGGTATGCCAGCGCATCCGCGAGTTCTCGCAGGTCCCGATCATCATGGTGACCGCCCGGGGCGACGACCGGGCAAAAGTCGAGGGGCTGGATATCGGCGCTGACGACTACGTGACCAAGCCGTTTTCCGCGAGCGAGCTGGCGGCGCGGGTCAGGGCACTGCTGCGGCGGATAACCAACCAGAGCGTGACTCTCCAGCCGGTGTTCCACTATAAAGCCCTGGTGGTAGACTTTTCGTCGCGTCGGGTACTGGTCAACAACTTCGAACTCAAACTGACCTCCACGGAGTACAAGCTTCTGTCTTATCTTTGCCGCAACGTCGGCCGCGTCCTTACGCCCGACCAGTTGCTATACAATGTCTGGGGTGAGGAATATATCGGGACGCCGCACCTTCTCCAGGTGAATATCGCCCGGCTCCGGAAAAAACTGGGGGACGATGCCCGGAAGCCTGACTATATCCTGACCAGGCCGGGTATTGGGTACATTATGTCAACCGATTTGATTGACCCGAACGTTTACGACGGACAGAATGCCTCTGCCCTGACCGGTTACCGATAAGGCAATTCCGAAACGGGCCTGAGGTTCCGCGGCGCCAAACGTGACATTTTTGTGAATCCGCGACGTGGCTTTTTGACACGGTTGTGAGCCCGGTCCGGTATCTTAAATTCGAGCGGAGTACCGACGATGATACTGGTCTGGGATGACGCCAAATCTTTTAGAAAGCACCTCGAAGACATGAGGGGGTTCCGGCAGACTCACCGGGAAAAGCCGGAAAACGGATGGCCTCTGCCGGGAATGCCGGAGCTCAATGAAATCCAACCGGAAGGGCCGCGCGATAGACCCAGACTTATCGGCCGCACCGGCGGGAATAAAATCCTCGTTCCTTTGCGGAAGGTGAACTTAAAAGAAGAATCCTGCAACTGAAACCGGACAATCTTTACGTGTGATGATAAGGTTGGCTATGAATGACCGGCAACGTATCTTAGTAGTCGATGACGACCAGGACATGTTGAAGCTTCTTAACCGTACCCTGGAACTGGAGGGCTTCGACACGGTTGTCGCCGACGGCGATTCGGCGGTGGAGCTGCTCGATAAGCTGGTACCGGACCTCGTCATCCTGGACACGATGATGCCGGGCATCAATACCTACCAGGTACTCGACATCATGCGGGAACACTCGGATGTGCCGATAATACTGTTGACCACGGAATACGAGGTCGAGGCATTGCGGAAAGCCATCGCTCACGGCGCCGATGATTTTATCCGCAAGCCCTTCGGCACGCGGCCGTTCGTAGCCCGCATCCGCGCCAAGCTGCGGCGCACCCAGCAGGAAGTGACGTAAACTCCTCGTCGAGCCTGCCAGAAAATGTCATTCTGAGGGAGCGTAGCGACCGTGAGAATCTCAGGGTGGAGTGGAAATGAAGCTAAATACCACCCGGCCGATATCCTTCGCTTCGCTCAAGATGACAGTTTACTATTATTTACAGCTTTACTCGGAGGGCTTTTGCCCCCCAATCATTCCGCGGCTTGATTTTTTAGTTTCCCCGTTGTATAGTTAAAATAACAATAGAATACGCGAACAGGGGCGCCCGAGCGTAAGCGAGGGCCCAACTGGATAGCAATCCGGTCAGATTCCGGAGCGGCCGCGCCGCTGTGATTGATGGGTGTACCATCATAAGCCAGAACGCCAGCCCCCTAAATTACCTACGGCACTCCGCGGGGAGTGGTAGGACTTTTTATTAAGTCAATACCCCTCGGCTGGAGAGGGGTATTTCTATTTCAAGGAGGATAAATGAAACACCGATTCATGAAGCTCGTTTCCACGTGCCTGTCCGTCATTATGTTAGCGGCTCTCGCGGCAGCCTGCGGGCCGACGACGGAAGGACAATCGCCCGGAAAGAACGAAATCACCGATCAGTTGGGTAGAAAGGTAAGCCTGGCAACGACCACGCCGCAGAGAATCATATCTCTGGCTCCGAGCAACACCGAGACCCTCTATGCCCTCGGCCTGGGCGACCGCATCGCGGGCGTGACCGAGTACGATAACTACCCGCCCGAGGCCCAGGATAAACCTAAGGTCGGCGGTTTCAGCGACACCAATATCGAGGTAGTCGTGGCCATGGAGCCCGACCTGGTGCTGGCCGCTGAGATACACGGCAGCAAGATAATCCCCCAGCTCGAAGCGCGGGGACTGACCGTCGTCGCTCTGAATCCGAAGACCCTTGACGAGGTGCTGGACGCCATCACCCTGGTCGGTAAGATTACCAGCCAGGAAAAGGAGGCCGGCGACCTGACGAAAGATATGCAAAAGCGAATAAAATCCGTCACCGATAAGACCGGCAGGCTTACGGAAGAGCAAAAGCCGCGGGTCTTCTATGTTGTCTGGCACGACCCCCTGATGACGGCCGGCTCTGGCACATTCATCGATGAGTTGATTAGTAAGGCAGGCGGCGCCAACATCGCCGGAGACCTCAGCGATTACGCCGATATAAGCCTGGAAGCTGTGGTGGCCGCCGACCCCCAGATCATGGTGGCCGGAGTCGGCATGGGCACGGGCGAAGACCTGCCCCTGCAGTTCCTGAAAACAGAATCTCGGCTGGGGGACACCGAGGCCCGCCGGAGTGCTCGCATCTACCCTATCGACACGGATATTGTCGGGCGGGCCGGACCGCGCATCACTGACGCACTCGAGGAATTCGCCAGAATCATTCATCCGGAAATATTTAAATAGGGTGAAGTATCATTAATGGTTGAAAGCCACCTGATAGTACAACCGGCCGGTAATTTAATGCCCGGCAGGCGCGTCCGGCTCTACGGCCTCCTGGGGCTGGGCGTATTACTCGTGCTAATCATAGCGCTGGCCGCCAGTATTGGCAGTGTGGCCATTCCCCTTACGACCACTTTCAGCATCCTGGCCGATAAACTACCTTTCGTGGACATCTCACCCACGTGGACGAATGCCATGGCCACCGTCATCCTGGAAATCCGGTTACCGCGTGTTATCCTGGCCGGGCTGGTCGGCATCGCCCTGGCCATCGCCGGAGCGACCTATCAGGGGCTGTTCCGTAATCCTCTTGCCGACCCCTACCTCATCGGGGTGGCGCAGGGGGCCTCGCTGGGGGCCATCATCGGCTTTTTGCTGCCGGCAGCGTGGCAGGTACCGGGATTCGGCCTGATTCCGCTTCTCGCCTTTACCGGGGCACTTCTCAGCACCGCTACCGTTTACCTGCTGGCCCGCGTCGGTAAGACCCTCCCCGTGACTACTCTCATCCTAGCGGGGGTCGCCCTGGGAGCACTGCTCGGCTCTGTCGTCTCTTATCTTATCATCTCCAGTGGTGACAAAATGCACGGCATTATCTTCTGGCTGATGGGCAGCTTTTCGCTCAGCCAGTGGTCCGAGGTAAGAATCGTCCTGCCCTACGTGGCCGTGGGGACGGCCGTGATTTTGATTTTCGCCAGGATTATCAACGTCATGCAGCTTGACGAGGAGCAGGCGCAGCAGCTCGGCGTGAACGTGGAGAGAATCAAACTCATCCTCCTGGCAGCGGCCACGCTGATTACCGCCGCCAGCGTCTCTTTCGTGGGAACCATCGGCTTTGTCGGCATCATTATCCCCCATGCTGTGAGACTTATCTGGGGGGCAGACTATCGTTTTTTACTACCGCTTTCCGTCCTTACGGGAGCCATCTTCATGATATTGACCGATCTGCTGGCGCGGACGGTGCTTTCGCCCGCGGAAATACCCATCGGCGTAATTACCGCCATCTGCGGGGCGCCCTTTTTCCTGTACCTGCTAAGACGGCGCAAAAAAGCTATCTTTTGAGGCCTCATGGTTGAGCTAAAAATAATAAAAGCGACGCTCGGTTATAACCATTCCCCGGTGCTGCGGGAAATAGATCTCGAGGTGTTTCCCGGCGAACTGGTGGGACTTATCGGTCCCAACGGCTGCGGGAAATCGACCGTTATTAAAGCTCTAAGCCACGTCATCAACCTCATTTCAGGCAGGATAACCGTCGGCGGCCAGGATATTACCTCTATTCCGCGGCGGAAGCTTGCCTGTTTGGTGGGCGTGGTGCCCCAGCTCCCTTTGCTGCCCAGCACCTTTACAGCCTTCGAGATAGTGCTCATGGGGAGGAACCCCCATCTCGGCCTGTTCCAGTCAGAAGGCCCCCGGGACCGTAGCCTGGCTTATGAGGCCATGGAGAAGACCGCCACTGTCTCCCTGGCCAACCGGCATGTCAACGAACTGTCCGGCGGGGAAATCCAGAGCCTGCTTATCGCCCGGGTGCTGGTGCAGGAGACGCAGGCCATACTCCTGGACGAGCCCACGGCCAACCTGGACATCGGGCGCCAGATAGACATACTCGACCTGATGAGACGTCTCTGCACGGAGAACAAAATCACCGCCCTGGCCGCCCTGCACGACCTCAACCTGGCGTCACAATACTGCGACCGCCTCGTCTTAATTAATAAGGGACGCGTCCACGCTGAAGGAGTGCCTTCCGAGGTCATCACTAACGCTAATGTAAAGGAGGTATACGGCGCTGAGAACTGCGTCTATACCCACCCGGTCAACGGCCTGCCCACTATCCTGGTATCCCCGCGAAGGGCAAAATCGAATAAAGATTAAAACGGTGTTTAGCTGATATCGTGGAAATAATACTGCTGGTCTTGGCTGTAGTCGTCGACCTGGCACTGGGTGAACCGCCCAATACCTTTCACCCGGTGGCCTGGATGGGAAGCGCCGTCTCCTTTCTGGAGAAGTTCGGGCCTCGAGCCAGCCCGGCCGGACAGTTTTTCTACGGGGTATTGATAACCGCGTTAATCGTAGCCCTGTTTGCCGTTCCCGCCTACTACCTTCTCGCCTATATCGCCCGCTCCGTGGAGTACAACCGACATTTCGGACTGCTCGTCTATATTATCGCCGCCACCTTTCTCCTGAAAAGCACATTCTCTATCCGGGGACTCCGGCGGGCGGCCCAAAAAATCAGGGCATTGCTGCTGGAAGAACATGAAACCGAGGCGCGCTTCGAACTGCACGCCCTGGTCAGCCGGGACACCAAGGAACTGACCCAGCCCCTGATGGTCTCCGCCGCCGTCGAATCGGTGGCCGAGGGCACCTGTGACAGCCTGGTGGCCCCCCTCTTTTATTATCTCCTGCTGGGAATCCCCGGGGCCATCGCTTACCGCGCCGTCAACACGCTGGACGCCATGATTGGTTACCACGGCAAATACGAATACCTGGGTAAGTTCGCCGCCAGACTCGATGATGTTGCCAATTTCATCCCGGCGAGACTGGCAGCCATGCTTCTGGTAGTGGCCGCCTGGCTGACGCAAAAGACTGGCCGGCTGGCCTGGCGAACGGCCTTACGCGAGCATACGAAAACCGAAAGCCCCAACGCCGGCTGGCCGATGGCCGCCATGGCCGGAGCCCTGGATGCGAGACTGGAAAAACCGGGTCATTATATTCTAGGAGAAGACAAGAAAAAGCTGCAGCCGGCAACCATTGATAATGCCGTGAAAGTCTTTTCGCTGGCGGCGCTGGCATGGATATTGATCTGTTTGGCAGCGGGAGGTATTCGCTTTGCCGTTAAAGCCTAGGAGCCTGATAAGCCGACTTAAAAAATCAACGCACGGGGGTCTTGACCACGCCGAGATGGCAGCTCTGGGGATAGACCCGGAAGGTATTATCGATTTCAGCGTCTCGACCAATCCGTTCATGCCGCCTCCGGGAATCAAAGAAATAATAGGTACTATCCGCATCGACCGGTACCCCGATTCGCGTTGTACGGAGCTGCGGCGACTCCTCGCGGCGAAGCTGGGTGTGTCTACGGACAACCTGCTGGTCGGCAGCGGCACCACCGAGCTGATACGCCTCGTCACGGCGACCTTCCTCCGTCAAGGCGACCCCGTCCTGCTCCTCGAACCCACCTACGGTGACTACGAGGTCGCCTGCAGAATGGCCGGGGCCGGGCTGATACGGCACCGTTCCCGGGAAGAAGACGGCTTCCTTCCCCGGACAGAAGAAGTGACCAGACTTATCCGCCAGCGCCGGCCCCGAGCGGTATTTATCTGCAATCCCGGCAATCCCGCAGGCCGGTATATTTCCCGGACAGACATCGAAATCATCGTACGAGAGATGGCCGGAGGACTGCTAATACTGGATGAAGCCTATCTTTCCTTTGTCGAGCGCCAATGGGACTCCCTGGGCCTCATTTCCGGCGGAAATGTCATTGTGCTCCGCTCCATGACCAAGGACTACGGCCTGCCGGGACTACGCCTTGGATATGCCGTCGCCAGCCGGGAAATTATTTCGGCGATGTTGCCGGTGTTACCGCCGTGGAACGTGAATAGCATCGCCCAGGAAGTGGGGGCGGCGGTCCTGGGAAACGAAGAGTACCTGCGCCAGAGCCTGCGGAAGGTCAACGAGGCAAAGCATTTCCTGATGAGTGAGCTTTCCCGGATCAACTTAAAAGTGCTGCCTTCCGACGCCAACTACTTCCTGGTCAAAGTAGGCGACGCACGGGAGTGTCGGCTGGCTTTTCTCAAACACGGCATCCTCGTGCGCGACTGCTCTTCTTTCGGGCTGCCCGGATATATCCGGCTCTCCGCCCGCACCCTGACGGAATGCGAGCAGCTTTTAGAGGCAGCCCGCCAGATAATCCGCGGCGGGGAGTACCGTTTCAGTCCGGGGACATAAAACTATATAATAAACCAAAAACATCGACCGGAAGGAGTGTCATGGCACGGATTAAAAAAGGCAGTCTAAAAATAACCCAGAGCGTTCAGGATGTCTTGTCCGGACTGGATGTCGATATGGTGGGAGTCGCCCGCCTGGATGAGATTAAAGAAGGCAGGCTGACGGAGCAGGCGATCAGCCTGCTGCCTTCAGTCAGGTCTATCGTGGTGATAGGCATGGAGATTTACGCCGAGTTCCTCGACCTCACTTCGCCGGAGAGGATAATGGGAAGCGCGGCGTTGAACGACCTGTATACGCGCCACATCGAATACCTGCGTGGGCGGCTGAACCGGGCTTCGTATGAAATCGCCCTGGCCTCGCACCGGGCGGGACTAAAAGCCCTGCCCCTCTCCGCCCAGGGGCCTGCGGTCGACGGGAGGTTCCTCGAAGCGGTGATTTCCTACAAGCACGCCGCCGAAGCTGCCGGCCTGGGGCGCATCGGCATGAGTGGCCTGCTGGTCACCGAGCAATTTGGCCCGAGGGTGAACCTGACCCTCTGTCTCACCGAGGCCACCCTGCAGTCCACCGCCGATGAATCATTACGCACCTGCCGTTTCTGCAACGTCTGCGTCGGCAAATGTCCGGCCCATGCGCTGGGCTGGCCCAAAGAAGGAGAGAGATACGTCATCAACAGGTTCGCCTGCCGGACCTACATCGATGCCGCCGGAGGCTGTACCGAGTGCGTGCGCCAGTGCCCGGTAGCATCGCCGAGATATAAGTAATTGGCCTCCAGTCTAATTGAAGAGTTAAAAAGCGAAGGAGAATGAATGAAGACCCTCGACCAGACTATTAAGTTGATTCAGTCGCTGGATAAAGCGTCCATGGACAAGGCCCGCGCCCGGCAGGACAATTTGACCAAGCCGCAGGGGAGCCTGGGACGGCTGGAAGAGCTTTCGGTACAGATTGCCGGGATACAGGGCAAGGCCAGGCCGGTTATCGAGAAAAAGGCCGTGGTGACCATGGCTGCCGACCACGGCGTCGTTGCCGAGAAAATCGGCAACTGGCCGCAGGAGGTGACCGCCCAGATGGTGGAAAATTTCCTGCGGGGCGGG
>MGNQ01000020.1:22652-24940 GCA_001796865.1 Chloroflexi bacterium RBG_16_56_11 | reverse complement strand
GGCCCGCCAGTCGGGCGCCCGCATAATTTTTGTCGACATGGGGGTCGCCAGCGACCTCAAATCTCACCCGCAGCTCATCGTGAAAAAGATCGGGTACGGGACGAAAAACATGTGCCTGGGCCCGGCCATGACCGGCGAGCAAGCGTGGAAATCGGTCGAGGCAGGCATTGAAATCGCCAGCGCCGAGGCCGACAGGGGCCTGGATATTGTCGGCACCGGCGATATGGGTATCGGCAACACGACCGCCAGCAGCGCCGTTTTCGCCGCCCTGACCGGCAAACCGGCCAAAGAGGTAACCGGTCGCGGCACCGGACTTTCCGATGAGCAGCTCGCCCATAAAATTGACGTCATTGACCGCGCCCTGGCGCTCAATGAGCCGGACGCTTCCCGGCCGCTGGACGTCCTGGCGAAAGTCGGCGGATTTGAAATCGGCGGGCTGGCCGGGGTGATGCTGGGGGCGGCCGCCCGTCGTATCCCCATATCGATTGACGGGTTTATCTCCGGGGCGGCCGCCATGATAGCCGTGGCACTGGCGCCGCGAGTGAAAGACTATCTCATCGCCGCGCATTGCTCGGCGGAGGCCGGCCACGCCGCCATGCTCAAGCACCTCGGACTCAAGCCGCTGTTGAACCTGGACATGAGGCTCGGCGAAGGGACCGGGGCCGCCCTGGGCATTTTTATCGCCGAGGCCGCCGTCAGGACTCTCAATGAAATGGCGACGTTTGCCGAGGCCGGGGTCTCGGAAGGAGAGGGACACTAAATAATACACAACTCGTTCTGCCGCTCATCCTGAGCTTGTCGAAGGATGAGCTAATATTCCCGGCATGGTTCGACAGGCGTTCGACCGAGCTCACGCCGAGGTCTCACCATGAGCGGTCTATAAATACGCCGGAAGGAAAGTAAAAATATTACAAGCTTTTTAGCCGCCATCCAGTTTCTCACCAGCCTGCCGGTAAAGCGTGACATCAGCCCGCAGCAGCTTGGTCGGGCTGCCGCGTTTTTCCCGGCGGTCGGCCTGGTTATCGGGCTGGTCCTGGCCGGGTTGAACTGGTTGCTGCTCCAGATTTTGCCCCCGGCAGTGGTCGATGCCCTGCTCATTGTCACGCTGGTGCTCGTCACCGGCGCCCTGCACCTTGACGGTTTCGCCGACACCTGCGACGGCCTGGCCGGTCACCGGACGGTCGAGGAGAGATTAAAGATCATGCGGGACAGCCGCACCGGCGCCTTCGGGGTAGTCGGTATCGTGCTGCTGCTATTGGTAAAATACGTTTCTTTAAACAACGTCCCGGTTGAATTCACAGCGGCGATCCTGATATTCCTGCCGGTGGTCAGCCGTTGGGCGATGGTCTACGCCGTGTTCGCTTTCCGCTATGCCCGCCCCTCCGGCCTGGGCTTGGCTTACAAACAATCGACCCGCTTGCCGCAATTCACTATAGCCACGCTGACAACTCTGGCCGTGGCCGCCGCCCTTTTCCCATTTCTCTCGGTGACGGGTTTTCTGCTCATCGCAGGAATCTGGATCGTGGCTACGTTACTATCCATTTATTTCCGGCATAAATTCGCGGGACTGACCGGCGATTCCTACGGGGCGATAAACGAAGTTAGCGAGGTAATGACGTTAGTATTTTTTATCGTTATATGGACTGTAGCCGATAATCTGATATAGATGATAATGAAAAGGTACCTCTATATATACTGTCATTGCGAGGAACGGAGTGACGTGGCAATCGCAACCGTTGTTTTCAGCTCTCTACGAGATTGCTTCGCCTCCCGACTGCGTCGGGATGGTCTCGCAATGACAGGCAGGGCTTTGCTCTTCCCGGTAAGGTAAAGAGATATGTGAAGAAATTGATTGAAATGAAACAAGCCAGGACCATAATGGTACAGGGAACAGCCTCCTCGGTGGGGAAAAGCATCATCGTAGCGGCGCTGTGCCGCATCTTCCGCCAGGACGGCTACCGCGTGGCCCCGTTCAAGGCCCAGAACATGGCCCTCAACTCGTTCGTCACCGGCGAGGGCGGAGAAATCGGGCGGGCGCAGGTGGTGCAGGCGGAGGCCGCCGGCATCGCCCCCACGGTGGACATGAACCCGGTGCTCCTCAAGCCCACCTCCGATACCGGCTGCCAGGTCATCGTCCTGGGCAAGGTAGCCCGGACGATATCCGCACGTGACTACTACCAATATACACCTTCCCTCCTGGAAACGGTGGCCGGGGCGCTCGGGCGGCTCCGCGCCGAATACGATATCGTCGTCATCGAGGGAGCGGGCAGCCCGGCGGAAATAAACCT
>MGNQ01000020.1:22170-22503 GCA_001796865.1 Chloroflexi bacterium RBG_16_56_11 | reverse complement strand
CGCGGCGACGTCACCCTCATCCGGTCAGCCATAGAGTTCCTGGAAAAGCGCGCTTGCCTGCCGGTGCTGGGCGTTGTCCCGTATTTCCGCGATATCCGCATCGCCCAGGAGGACTCGGTCTACCTGGACGAAAGGAAAGAGGAAAAATCGAACGGGGGACTGGATATCGCGGTGATACGACTGCCGCATATCTCCAACTACGATGACTTCGACCCTCTGGAAGAGGAAGGCTGTACGATTCATTATGTCACCCAGCGTTTCGATTTCGGCAACCCGCACCTTATCATCATTCCCGGCACCAAGAGCACCGCGGCCGACCTGGAATACCTGCGT
>MGNQ01000020.1:8803-22132 GCA_001796865.1 Chloroflexi bacterium RBG_16_56_11 | reverse complement strand
ATCCGGCACGCCGGTGGTGGGCATTTGCGGCGGCTACCAGATGCTGGGACAGAAAATCCTCGACCCGCAGAAGGCGGAATCGGACCGGACGGAGGTCGCCGGGCTGGGCCTGCTCGAAGTCGAGACAGAATTCGTCCCGGAGAAGTCCACCCGGCAGGTACAGGCGCAGGTAGTCGGAGGCCGAGGTCTACTGGCCGGCATGCCGGGCCTTTCGGTCTCCGCTTACGAGATACACATGGGGCAGACCCGATGCGAAAAAGAGCCCGCATTTCAGGTCGTCGCGACGCCCCAGGGTTCGGCGGGCTACGCCGATGGAGCGCTCAATGCCACCGGGATGGTGCTGGGGACATACCTTCACGGCCTCTTCCACAACGACGAGTTCCGCCGGGCGTTGTTAACTAACCTGCGGCGCTACTGGGGAATGGCGGAAAATGCCGGGAGTTCCCGCCCGCTGAAAGACAGTGAATATGATAAACTGGCCTCTCTGGTGCGCCAGAGCCTGGACATACCGGAAATTTACCGGATTCTGGAGGCAGGGACTTGAAAAGCACGCTGATTATAGGCGGGGCGCGCAGCGGTAAAAGCACGCTGGCCCAGGAGATAGCCAGGAAAAACGGAGGGCCGGTCCTCTTCGTGGCTACCGCTGAGGCTCGCGACGACGAGATGAAGCGGCGCATCGAGGCGCACCGCCGGGCGAGGCCATCTGGCTGGACTACCATCGAGGTCACGACCGGCGTCGGTGGCCGGATTACACGTGAAATCGGACAGGCCGGGACCGTAATCATCGACTGCATCACGCTTCTGTTAAATAATGTTTTCGAATGTTTACCCGGAGCGACAGACGCCCTTCTCGAAAAAGAGGCCGTCGCCGAGATAGAAGGACTCATCGAATGCATGGGTCGGGTCGACGCCCATTTCATCATCGTCACCAACGAGGTTGGACTGGGCATCGTCCCCGCCGACAGGGTCAGCCGGCTCTACCGCGACCTGCTCGGTCGGGCTAACCGGATGCTGGCGGAAAAAGCGGATGAGGTCCTGCTGCTGGTGGCCGGAATACCGGTAACCATCAAAAAGTAGCCAGTCCCAATTTATGAAAAATGTAATGGGGCTACCGGGTTTTTCAGACTCAATTGTGTTTGACAGGTCACCGGCGATAGTGTAAGATATTTGGATTAACGACCTGTAATCTACGGGTTAAGGAAATATAAAGAGGTGATGAGATGCCTTACTACGTAATGATGACCAAGCTAACAGACGCGGGCAGGAAAACCATCATGAGGAACCCCGGCCGCATCTGGGAAGTGAATAAAGAGGTCGAGGACATGGGCGCCAAGATACTCTCGCAGTTCGCGCTGCTGGGCGAGTACGATTTCATCAACATACTTGAGGCGCCCAATAACACCGTCATCGCCAGGGTGGCCGCGTCGTTGGGTTCCCGCGGGACCATGCAACCCCTGACGCTATCAGCGATTACGGTCGAAGACCTCGTTAAAGAAATCCAGATGGCGAAAGCCCTGGAAACCTAGTCAAACCGGCACCAGACCGGCCGGAAAAAAGGGGAATGACCGGGTTCCGGTTTTGTGCCGGAGCCCGGTGCTATTATCGGGAGGAAAATATCCGGTCGGGGCACCTCCAATCCATATTTGCCTTACGCGCCCTCCGGTCTCCGTCATGGAACCGGCCTGAGGCGGGCTGATTAACTGTGAAAATCGGACTCCTGGAAATCGTCCTTATCATCGCTGTAGTTATCGCGCTGGCACTGGTGACCCGTGTCGTCAGAATGGGCAATAACTTAGCCCCCGCCAAGACAACCGCATCCGGTAATGGCTCTATTCAGAAACGGAATCCCCTGACGTGGACGGGCGTTATCTTGATAGTCGCCGGCATTATCGGCCTGGCGGCCGCGGCGAGCCTGTTCCGGCTGATATTGCAGAGCTATCTCTGGTCGCTTCTCATCATCGCTGCGGGTTTCATCATGCTGCGCCTCTCCCGCAGGAAAGGGTGACATATGTCCACCCCGTTGAAACCGCTGAAATGGTACCGGCAGCTGGCTGATAAAAAAGGCCGGCTGGAGGCCGGGGCGTTCCTCGTGGAGGGTGACCGGGCCGTCCGGCAGGTCACCGGAGCGAACCCGGCGGGCGTGATGGAAATAATCGCTACCACCGAATGGCCTTCCGTGTACGCGGGGCATCAAGTAAACCATGTAACCAGCCGCCAGTTCCAGTATATTTCTTCCACCCGGACTCCCCAGGGCATCGCCGCCGTAGTGCGCCTGCCCGGGGACATTTACTCCGACCGCCTCCCGGAGGATGCCGGGAACAGAATCCTGCTGCTGGAAGACATCCAGGACCCGGGAAACACGGGGACACTCATCCGCACTGCCGCCGCTTTCGGATTTTCCGGGGTTATTATGACCGAAAACGGGGCCGACCCCCTTTCTCCCAAGTGCGTGCAGTCTACCGCCGGGACGGTTCTTTCCGTCTGGCTTCGCCGCACCACCGGCCACTCGGAAATGGTGAAAGACCTGAAGACTAAAGGATTCATAGTAGTCGCCGCCGATGTCAGAGGCGACACCGGCCCGGAAGTTATACATTACCGGGAAAAACTGCTCATCGTGCTGGGCAACGAAGCCTCCGGTCTTTCGACGGCGCTACTCGACATGGCCGATTACCGGCTCAGGATTCCGACGGTGCAAGACAAAGCGGAGTCTCTTAACGTCGCTGCCTGCGGGGCGATACTCATGTACTTGAGTGCCCCTGAGATAACGGGATAATCTGCTTCAGCGAGATATCTATTGACCCGGAAAGGCAACGTCTGTTAATCTTGGTTCGAAAGTCACCAGCCGGAGTTGATTTTAAGGAGGTTTTAAATGGCAAAAAAAGAGTTCGCCCACCTGATGAAGACGATGGTGGTCCAGAGCCCGCCTAAGGGACTTTACCCCGAGCCGCGCGTCTGGATGGAGGGCAAAGACATGGAAGGATTCAATGCCCACTTTTCCTATGGATTCATCAAGAAACCGGTTACCTTGCACCCGCTGGAAGGGATGCTGGTACATCCCTATGACGAATGTCTCGTTTTTGAAGGCACCGATACGAAAAGCATTTTGAACCTGGGCGCCGAGGTTTCGGTTGAACTGGGCGAGGAGAGAGAAGAACACACCTTCAAAGACCCGTCGGTCATCCTGGTGCCCAAGGGACTGCCGCACGGTCCGGTCACCGTAAAAAAGCTGGACAGGACTATCGTCCACTACTCCATCGGCCTGGCGGCAGCTTACAAAGCTACCGCTATCGCTAAACCTTCCCGTGCGGCCAAGACAAAAGGCTCGAAGTACAGCCACCTGATAAAAAAGATGGTGACAGCGGTTGACCCCAGGGCCGATAGCAGCGGCATGGGATATAGCTCGGTCATCGGCCGGGACGGCGTCATGCGGCCGGCGGAGTTCGGGGTGGGGCCGGGCAACGGCGACCAGATAGTCTGGCTTTACGGGAAAGACCTCGAGGGTTTTGACGTCAACTTTACCTGGGGATTTTATAGCCGTTGTGGCAAGTGGCACCGCGGCGGCGAGGCACATACCCATCCCGAGGCGGAGATTTTATGCTTCCTCAGTCTCGACCCCGACCACCTGGAAGCGCTGGGCGCTGAACTCGAGCTGGGCATGGGCAAGGACTACGAAAGGCACATCTTCAACAAACCTACCGTCGCCATCTGTCCCGCCGGTTTCCCCCACCTTCCCCTCATCACCCGGTGGTGCGATAAGCCCTACGGTTTTATCGTCGTTTGCCTCAGTGGCGAGCACGCTTCTCCGTGGGTAGAAGCCTGACCGGTCGGCGGAATGATGTCATCTTACCGGAGGGTGTGAATCAAATATCGCAAGTTCGGCCGGCTGGACTGGGAGGTCTCGGCGCTGGGATTCGGCACGGGACGGCTGCCCCTGACAGAGAAATCCCGCGTGGGGATTGACGAAACGGCATCCATCGGAATGCTGCGTTACGCTATAGATAGCGGTGTCAACTACATAAACCTTGACTGTCCTGCACACCGCGCTCAGCGGAAGCGGCTGGCAGGTATCGTCGGCCGAGGGCTGCGGGAAGGCTACCGGAACAGGGTAAAGATAGCCGCCTGCCTGCCGTCTTCCCTGATGGACTCATCCCCGGACTTTGACCGCTACCTGGACGAAGTTACCGGATGGTTACGGGTAGACCGCCTTGATTTTTTCGCCTTCGGCGGATTGGACCGCGAGACCTGGCCGGTCTTACGGGGGCTCAACCTGTTTCCCCGGGCCGAAAAGGCCATGGCCGACGGCCGCATCGAAAAACTCGGTTTCGCTTTCCGCGATGACTACCAGACCCTCCGCGCGATACTGGACGGGTACGGCAATTGGTCGTTCGTTCAGTTCCCGTTCAGCTTCATGGACAGTGACCACCGGCCGGGAATCGGCGGGCTGAATCTGGCAGCTTCACGGGGGCTGGCGGTCGTCGTCACCGAACCTCTTAAGGGCGGCCGCCTTACCAGGAACATACCGGAATCCATCGCCAGGATATGGACAGAAGCAACACCACAGCGACCACCGGCGGAGTGGGGACTGCGCTGGGTGTGGGACAATCCGGAGGTCTCGACCGTCGTCAGCGACATGAGCTCAATAGCGCAGTTAGCGCAAAACCTGGCCCTCGCCGACGAAGCGACTGCGGAAACCCTGACGGTGCCGGAGCAGGTGCTCATCAGCCGGGTCAGGGAAGCCTATCGCAAGCTCAGGCCTATCCCCTGCACGGGCTGCCGCTCCTGTATTCCATGTCCCCGGGATATTGACGCGCCGCGTATCTTCGAGCTTTATAACGACGCCGTAATGTACGGCGATGTCGCCACTGCCCGCTCGCTGTACCAGCTGGAAAAACACAACATCGACAATTGTGATGAATGTAACGACTGCGCCAGGGCCTGCGGCCGGCACATTCCCATCCCGGATAAGCTCAAAATAGCACAAGGCCTGCTCGGCGGAAAATAGGAAAACGACCGCCGAGTTTATCCGGCTCTGCGGTTGTAGCTGACGGCGTTTTCTCCGGCGATGCGACCGGAGTTAACGGCGAAACCGAAGGCGCTGGCGCTGAGCTCGCTGCAGTATATCTCCGGCTCCCAGCCGCTGGTGACCACGCCGGCGGCGTACAACCCGGGTATGGGGATATTCCGGGGATCCAGCACTTCCATCCGCTCGTTTATTCTGATGCCGCCGATAGTGTCCAGGACAACGGTCAGGTCTTTAATGGCATAGTAAGGAGCGATATTCAGCGGCAGCAGGTACTTCCTCTCCTTGGCGAAAAGGGCGTCATAGCCCCGCCGGCAGGATGAGTTATAGCGGGCGACAGTATTTTTCAGGACGTTTTTTTCGGCGCCTATCCAGTCCGCGATGTCATCCCAGCTACCGGAAATCCTCACTTTGTCCGCCTTCATACCCTCGTGAAAAGCCTTTTCCAGCTCTGCCCTCACGCTGCCTGCCTCATCCCCACCCGATCTCCGCACGAGCTTCAGTCCTTCCCTCTCGAAATACCGCCTGACACGCGTATCCAGGAGGGTAAAGCACAGCTTTTCCGGTTGCCTCATCACGGCGTTAGCGCACTCGAAGATATGGTAACCGGTGCTCTCATCGGTAAACCGCTCCCCGTTTTTATTTACCCAGAGCGTGGCCGGGTCCCTCTCCAGCGCCATCAGTGGCCAGCGGTGAAGATCGTACCTCGGGCCTTCTTTCAGGAGCGTGGCCGAGTTTTCGATGGCGGCGCCGGTACCGGCCGCCAGGGCTATCCCATCACCGTGGAGCGGCAATCCGCTGTGGGCCAGGCCCCGATGATGCGGGAAATACCTGTCCATCAGCTCGCTGTTGCCCGCGAAACCGCCGGTGGTGACGAGAACGCTTCCGGCTTTGATTTCTATCTCTTGACCTTCTTTTACCGCCAGGACGCCGGCGACTTTCCCTTCCTTATCACGCTGTATTTTTATCGCCTCGGCCTGGAGAAATATCTGCACGCCGGATTGCCGGCATTGTCCGGCAAGAACCTGAATGAGGTGCGCCCCGTTGCCGCGGGGATTATGTTGCACCGGCGGCTGCTGGTTGGGATAAAAATGGATGAGGTCGAACTCCAGTCCCTTTTCTTCCAGCCACTTTATCGTGTCACCGGACTTATTGATGAAAGCACGGAGGAGCGCGGGACTGGTGCACCAGTGGGCCCAGTCCATGGCCTTTTTAAAAAGGTAATCCTTATCGGCCATTATCCGCTGGCGTATCTGAACGGGGCTTTCACAGGCGAAAAGTCCGCCGGCGAGGGCCGAGTTGCCACCCAGGGCGGCCCGCTTCTCGATGACGATGATATCACTGGCCCCTCTCTCCACAGCTTCCACAGCGGCGGCCAGGCCCGCCCCGCCCCCACCGATAATCACTATCTGAGCTTTTACCGCAGTCATACCGAACGACTCAGGCTACCAGGCCGGCCAGTTCGACCTTACTGAACCTCTCCGCCCCGGTCCCGGTGATTAAGTAGGTGTACCCCAGACCGCAGGCGTCGGCGCCAGGCCGCGTCATGATGCTGGGATGGACGGCCAGCGTCATGCCGGCCTGCAGGATGACAGGACTATTACCTGTAATCGACCAGAAATCGAGGGCATCCAAGCCTATGGCGTGGCCGGGACGCAGCGGCGATACATAACCGTGCTGCTGCACAATGCTCACGAGCGTTCGGTATAAATCGGACACTTTCGTCCCCGGGTGTAATATGTCCAGGGCCGCCCGGTTCGCCTCTTCCCAGACGAAGACCATTTTACGGATTTCCGGGGGATATTTACCGATTGGCAGCGTTACCGGCAGCTGGGCATAGTAACCTTCGAAGGCAGGGGTGATTTCAACGAATAGCGTGCTCTGAGCTTTTAGCCGCTCACCGGTCGGGAAGAAAGTCATGTTCATCCTGGCACCTTCAGCGTCGATGAGGTCAAACGAATAGTCGCAGCCCATCTCGTAGATAGTCTTTTTGACCGCCGCGTAGACGGAGTAGTCGCTGAGACCGGGGCGCAGCATATCCACGAGCACTTCGAACACTTTATCGGCCACACGGGCGGCTATCCGCATCTTCTCTATCTCTTCCTGGCTTTTTACAGCCCGCACCTGCTCGAAAATACCCGCGGCATCAGTGAGCTTATCTCCGAATTTCCCTTTCACGTTTAGGTACATGGGGACGGTAACCAGTCCCATGCCAACGATGCCGACTTTACCCCCGCGGTACATGCGGGAAAGCTCGGCGGCGGCCTGTTCCGCGGCGTCCGTGGTTTCACTCAAGCGGAGCAGGTCCAGGGCCTCGATGGTCTTACGGTTCTTCGGGGCCGCCGCCTGGCCGGGACCGGTCAGGAACACCGGCACACCTTCAACGGGGAAAAGGCAACACCCTCCCCTTCCCGAGCCGGTGATGTACCGGATATTACCCCGGTTGAAATCATCCGGAAGCCCGGCGACGAGGAGGCAGTCCAGCCCATCGCGCTGCATCAGGGCGCGAATAGCCCGGTAGCGCCGCTCGAACTCCTGCCTTGATATACCCATCAGATATGACCGCCTTTGACAAAGATATCTTAAACCAAAAGGCCATCCGGCGCAAGGTTGGTAATATTTCGCCGGCAGCGTATTCTATTTTTCGAGAAAGAGGTGCTAAAGCTGTTCTGCTTTCCCGTATGAAGGGAGGACATAATCGCCGTCTTTAGGCGAGTCGGGATACTCCGGCGGGATGTAGGCCGTCCAGTCAGCGACCGTGTTGGGGTCGAGCATTTTCTTGATTTTCCTGAGCCACATATCGTAGTTATCGTAGCGGGGTCCCCAGTTCTGGTGGACATGTGTCACCGGTTCAATCTGGAGGCATCCGCCGCGCGACGGTACGCCGTACCGGTTGAACTGCCCGCGTGGATCGAAAATCTCGTTGATGAATTTACGGGCGGCCTGGAGCGAGGCGGGGTCGTAGGGGTCATACTGGGCGGTGGAAATACCCTGCGCCCCGATAGAAAGGTGCTCTTCCGGACGCCAGGAGACCATGCGGGCGCCGCTGCCTAGCGTCAGGAAGGCCCCGGCCTGCTCGTAGCGCCGCTTGATTTCCGCCTCCTGGAGCGCCAGCCGCTTGAGCATCTCCGGGGAGCCGTCCGGGCTGGACGATGACGGCAGGAAATCGCCGGTGGCCCGCAGGTTCACGCCGCTCGACCACATAATATCGGCGAAAGCACGGGCCAGGGCGCGTGGTTCGTTCAGGTTATCGTAGAAGGTCCCTCCCCATTGCTCGGCAATTTTCCGAAGGCACTTTTCCTTATATTCCATTTCGCCCGGCGACTGATAGCCGATGACGCACACCACTGAATTGGCTATCGAAACTCCACCTCCGGCAGGATCGATATCCCGCGCCCTTGTCTCCGCCGTCTTTTGCATCATCGCCCAGTCCTCATCGTTACCTTCCGAATAAGGGTTCGTCCCGACGATAGCGATGCCGAAGGCACAGAGTATCTCCGCCCGGCATAAATCTTCCGAAGCGCTCAGCGTGTCGTCCAGGTTTTGGAAAGTGGGCACGAACACTTTATACCCATCAGGTACGCTCTCGAGCTGACCTTTCGAGAGCGCCTCGCCCGGCTGTTTTTTATGGTCCCATTGTTTCGGGCCGTACCAGGGATAAAGCTTGACGCTGGCTTTAGTGATGACGCCGTGGCCACCGTTGGCGCCGGTCCGGCCCCTTAAGACCCCCCGCAAGCTGAATCCCGGCCCATCCGCCGAAAAGAGGTCACTGCCGGCCTCGCCGGTGCCCACGTTAAGGATTTCACCGGTCGGCAGCACCCACTCGACCCCCAGGACGTTGCGGCCGTAGCCGCTGGTAAAGACCATGGTGTGCTGGCAACCGTGATGGCAGCACTCGGCGGCGATGACCCCGGCGCTGTAACCCACACCGATGCGGCCGGTAAATAGACCCTTTTTGGCCGCCTCCATCTGGAGCCGGTATACGGACACGTACGGTTCGACGACCGCCCGCATGTTCTTCTCATCGATTTCCACAATGCGGTTCATCCGGCGTAGGTCGAAGAGGATGCTTTTACTGTTCATCAGCGACAGGGACAGGTATTCGAAACCGGAGGAGAAGGCTTTGAACAGGATTCTATACCTGTTGCAGACCCTTACGGCTTCCGAAATCTCCTTAGGTCTGGCGGGCAGCAGCACAGCGGCGGGTCTGACCGAGTGTTTTTCGTCAAAGAAAAATTTGTTGCCCCAGACCTGGTTATAGGTGTCCATGATGACCGGTTCCTGGGAAATATATTCCGGCCCGACGGTCGCCTCCAGGGCTTTATATTCTTCGTTAGACAGCTTCATAGTCGTGCCTCCGGTATTTGCAGTATTTTCCTGCCCGCCCTTCAATGACATTGCCACGCCCCGATTCTATCGGGGCTCGCAATGACAACCCTAAATAGCCCTCTGGACCAGCTCGATGATGTCCAGAACCTCTATTTTATTTCCGGTCTCCCCGGCGGCGTCCAGAAAATTACGTTTGCACCAGGGGCAGGCGCTGACGATGGCCTCGGCCCCCACCGCTTCGGCCTCTTTCAGTCTCCCGGCGCCTGTCCAGGCGGCATAGTCCGGGTAGGCATCGATGACTCCGCCGCCGGCCCCACAGCACCAGGCGTACTCCTTGCTCCGGTACATCTCGACGAAGTCCAGGCCGGGGATGCTTTTAATAATGTTACGCGGTGTTTCGTAGACACCGCCGGCGCCGCGGCGGAACTTCTTGGGCGGGTCGTGGACAATCATCTGCCCCATCACCTTATACTCTTTCCCCTGCCAGTGCACCCAGGGCTCGCCGAGCCTGCCCAGGTGGCAGGGGTCGTGGTAGGTGACCTTGATGGGGACCTTTTTCTTGAGCCTGAGCTTGCCTTCTTTGATTAGCCGTTCGAGATAATGAGTAATATGCAACACCTCTATATCCGGCTTTTTCCCGATTTTATCGTAGAGCACTTTAAAACACGCGTAGCAGTCGGAGCAGGGCGTGACCAGCGTCCTGGCGCTGGTAGTGCGGAAGGTCTCTATCTGGTGCTCGGCGTACTTGGTCAGCTCGCCGGCATATCCCAGCTCGTAGGCGCGCCCGCCGCAGCAGGTCTCTTCTACCCCCATGACGCCGACATCCACCCCGGCGTCCAATAGTAGTTGTAGTCCGCCCCGCGCTACCGGCCAGAGATCCCGGTCGAAAGAGTAGCGGCAGCCGGCGTGGTAGATGACTTCGGCGGTGGTCGAGGTAAAGTCCTTAACACCGAGTCCCTCGACCCACCGCCCTCGGTCCTGCTTTTTCGATTGCATCATGTTGTCTTCTTTTCTCAGACCGTCAATGACTATCATGTGGGCCGGGACAAGCTGGCCGTCCTCGACGCACTTTATCCGGAGCTCCTGCATTAATTGAAGAGGCTCGATATCCTGTTGTACCTTGCAGGAAATATCACAGCTACCGTCCATCTGGCATTTATAGAGAACATCCAGGAAAATATCGTCGATTTCTATCCTTTTCTGCAAAAGAGAGTAGGCCATGTTGAACTTTCCGCTGGCGGAATAGGCGTGCCAGAGATACCTCGATACGGAAGGGCAGCCTTCCATGAACCCGGTGTCCCGCATGTAGCGATAAGGTATCCACTTGCAGTAGGAGCACCGGGTGCAGCGCTGCATATCATGAGTATAGTCTTGCCAGGCCATGAGACTGCCTCCTCGCTTTGGCGACAATTAAAAACATAGTTTGCCCGGATTGAGGATGCCTTCGGGGTCGAATATCTGCTTGAGTTTTTTCTGTATCGCCGCCGTGCTCGCAGCCCGGCGATAGGCGATCTTTTTCCAGGCAGGGTAGGGCCGTGAGAAAAATCCCCCGCTCGCGAGGATCTGTTCACAGGCGGCATCCATCAGCAGTCTGGTCGCGTCAGACTCCAGGGCTTTATCCGGGTGGTAATAAAGAGTAAACTCGCAGTGGCAGGCGGTGCCCTGGACGATGGGTTGCAGGTACACGCCGATATCTTCCGGGGCGTACCTGTTCCTTTCAGCCAGATTACTAATGATTGTACAGAACTCGGGCACGCGGTCGGACGTGGACAGGAAAAAAATATCCTGGAAACCGCCCCTGGCCCGGGACTTCCAATAAGGCTCGGGAGACGGGCCGGACAATAGCGGCAGAAGCTCCTCAGCGCTGGCGCCCGGTATGGCTATCTGGGGACTCAAGCCAACCTCGTTAGCCATCCTCAAAAAATCGGCTTCTTCGTAGGCTGCTTTTTCTACCGGCAGCGTACCGTAGCCTTCGAAACTGGCGAAGAGCACCCAGGGCGGGAGAACGGCCAGCCGCCGTTTTATGTCGGCGGCATCGATGTCGAGTAAACAGGCCAAATTGGTCGCATTCAGGATAAAAAGCTTACCTCCGAGGCGGAAACGCAACAGCCGGTAGGCCAAGTCAATCAAAGACCCAAGTCCTTCCGAAGGTACCAGCCACGCCCGGGTTAATCGCGATAGGTAACAGCATTTCAGGGTCGCCCAGGTAACGATGCCCATCGTGCCCTGCGCCCCGGATAAGAACCTCTGGAAGTCGATATGGCTGTGGCCGAAGGGATTCAATTGCACGCGGCCCATCTCCCACTGCTCCTCGACCGTATCCGGACCGGAGGCCTCGCCCGTTCTGAACCGGTCGCCGGTCCCGTAAACAACCTCAGCGCAGAGAAGTGGATCGGTACTGTCCCAGTGGTGGGAAGGCATGGTTACAGGCTCCCGTTCCAGAACGCTACCTATCACCGATTTGCCGGCCCGCGGGGCCAGGGGCATATACGCGCACAGGCCCTCTTTCGCCAGGGCTGGCTGGAGCTCGGCGAAGGTCACCCCGGGTTCGACCATGGCCACTTTGTTACAGGGGTCGATACGAATGATTTTCTTCATCCGGCTTAAATCAATAATGACGGCGCCGTCAACCCCGGGAACAGTATCTCCCCGGGCATGGGGCGGGCCCGAACTGACCGGCACTAAAGGCGTCTGAGCTTCGCCGGCCCACTTTACGATGGCCTGCACCTCGGTGGCGTTGCCCGGCCTGACCACGCACCGGGGCCTGGCTCCGGATAAAAAGCTGGCGTCTCGCGAATATCCATCGAGAACTCCTGTCTCAAGGAGGACATTACCGCCACCGACGATCCCGGCCAGTCCCTTTTCAGCCATCACCGGCCTCCTTTTTACGGATGGATAAAGTCGTAATACGACTATTGCTCAACAATTATGCCAGTCTCGCCGGTGCTATGTCAAGGTAAGAAGACCCGGATTTTTTCTTCAAAAGTTGACAGTCGGTCGTTAAGCGATTAATATCTGATAGCGATAGGGGAGCAATATGAAAGAACTACCATTCATGGACGAGCAATACCGGCTATGGCTACTGCTTTCCCAGACGAGGTCGGCGGTATTTAAGGCCAGGCATAAAAAGTTCGGACAATACCTTCACCCCAACCAGGCCGCTGCCCTGGTGAACATCTGGGCATACCACGGCCGGACTACGCCGGCTAGCCTGGCGCGGCAGCTCTTCCTCGAACCTCACTCAGCCTCCGAGCTCATCATCCGGATGGAAAAGAAAGGATAACAAACGAGGGAACATCGTCAGGATATCGATTACGCCTAAGGGCCGCGCTATCTGCTCCCGGGTGGTCCAGGCGGACTTTATCCGCGGTATCATGTCCTCGTTAACCGCGCGGCAACGCGAGCAGCTCTGGACCTGCCTTTCCGTTTTGTTTGCCGCGGCCACCAAGGAGCTTGGCGCGGAATGGGACATCCCGCCGCTTCTCGAACCCTAGCGTTTAATTTATTTGCTAGGGGTACTTACCGCCAAGTCCCACGGTAAAATGGAAGATAGGCCGGTCTACCCGGCGTACAATCAACGGGCAATGGAGCATCCCCGCCGGGACATAGGCCAGAAAACTCTTCGTCATGACGTGCTTCTCACCGTCCAGCCACAGTTCCACCTCCCCGCACAGGTCACGTGGGTTCTTAAAGTCCGTCCCGAAAAACGTGATTACCTCCGTAAAGGTATGTTTGTGCTCCCGGGCGGCCGGCTCTTCCGAGGCGCAATCCGGCCATATCCAGACGCTCTCCGAGTAGAAAGCCCCGGGAATAACTTCCCCGTCCAGCCACATCACGTGGGTCGGCGTGACGTGCCCGGAGTCGGGCTTCTTGCCCAGCCCGCTTTGCTCGCCGGGGAACAGTCTATCCGCTCTTACTTCGGTGACGATATATTTGTCAGTTTTTTGTGCGGCCATTACCGGCAGACCCCCTGTTTCAAG
>MGNQ01000020.1:8531-8766 GCA_001796865.1 Chloroflexi bacterium RBG_16_56_11 | reverse complement strand
CGTGATATCGCCGAGGTCGAATCCCCATCCCTCTTTGAGAGTACCGGCGCCCAGCATTATCGCCATCTCGATGTGAGGCCGGCGGACCTTGTGCCAGATTAACGGGCCGTGCACCATACCCCTGGGAATGTACATGGCGTAGTTCGTATTGAACTTGAAGAGCTGGCCGCCCAGGCCGAAGGTCATGTCAGCGCCGAGGTCCTCCGGGTTCTTCGGGTCATTACCGATATGCATC
>MGNQ01000020.1:8376-8488 GCA_001796865.1 Chloroflexi bacterium RBG_16_56_11 | reverse complement strand
CGGTTATTTCCCACACCCAGCCGAACTCGATGTAATACTTGACGCCCGGTACCTGGACGCCGCTCATGTAGGTCATCGTGGGACTCTGGCGACCTTTCCCGGACAGGGCACC
>MGNQ01000020.1:197-8363 GCA_001796865.1 Chloroflexi bacterium RBG_16_56_11 | reverse complement strand
ACGGGGCTCCTTATCACGTATTGCTCGTAATCGATCTTGTCCTTCTTCACCGGTGTCGATGTTTTGGGCCGGGAGATACCGCTCTCTCCCCACCCCTTGAAAGGATCGCCCGTGCCCAGCATCATGGCCATCTCGATATGGGGGAACTCGAACTTCTTCCAGATCAGCGGCCCGTGCGGCACGCCCCGCGGTATGTAGATACCGGTAGTCGTGTTGAAGGTTATCGGTTGCCCGCCGACATAAAATTCTATCTCACCACCGAGCACCTGCGGTCTTTGCCAGTCGCCTCCCCAGTGCAGGACAATCTCGTCATAATCATGGATGTGCTCGTGGATATGGGGATTAGGCCGCGGCATCTCGTATATCCAGCCGAGCTCGATATAGTAGTTGGACGCCGGCACCTGCTGGCTGCTGAGATAGGTCATGGTAGGGCTCTGGCGGCCTTCGTAGCCTCCTCCCGCTTCGTATATGGGCTTGCTTACCACGTAGTTTTCGATATCACTCTTTCCCGGCATGAGCCTGTTCCTCCTCGCACCATCAATGGTTTGTGACCATGATACCGTATCGAAACAAACGGTGTCAAAAGCTGTCACCGGGGTGCATGTCAAGAAAAGAAATCGCGCCTCCAACCGCCTCTCCGGTGCTCCGATTATCGTTTGGCAAATTGACACATATTTAAGCGTATTGTATGATGGAAGAGCCGCCGTTTCCCAATGATGGTTCCGCCTGGTCTTTTACGTCATATCCCTTTGAAAAGTAGCTACGTTTAATGCCGGACGCTATTGAATCCCCCGGTAAAGAGACCTCTCTCAACAAAGACTGGACACAAGGTCCTTTACTCAATAATCTCCTCCGCCTGTCCTGGCCGATGATTATCATGGAAAGCCTGTTTGTCGTCAGCCAGGTTGTCGACATGATATGGATAGGTCGGCTCGGACCCTCGGCGATTGCCGGAGTGGGTATCGCCAACATCGTCACCATGCTCGTGATGTCTATGGACTTCGGTTTAATCGTCGGCGTGCGGGCGATGGTGGCCCGCTTTGTCGGGGCCGGGGACATGAAAACAGCCAATCACGTCGCGGCGCAAGCGCTGGTCCTCAGCGCCGGGTGGGGTGCCCTGATGATGACAGTGGGCATTATCCTCGCCGGGCCGGTAATGAAGATGTTCGGGCTGGAGAGCGACGTGATTAACGAGGGCATGTCCTATATGCGCGTCATGTTCGCCGGCTGGGTGGCTATGGACCTGCTGGTCATGGCGCTCTACGTTATCCAGTCGGCCGGCGACACCATCCGGCCGATGATGATAGAAGGCCTGCTGAGGATAATACACGTGACTTTGTGCCCGTTCCTGGTCCTCGGCATAGGGGTGTTCCCGCGCCTGGGAGTCAGCGGGGCGGCCTTGAGCAATGTCATCTCGCAAGGACTCGGGGCTGTACTCTGCCTGTGGCTGCTTTTCGGGGGGTATACGCGATTACATCTTTCCCGGGGGGACTTCCGCGTCGATTTCGCGGTTATCTGGAGAATACTGAAAATCGGCATTCCCGCCCTGGTCATGAACATACAGAGGTCGTTCGGCACCTTCATATTGACGTACCTGATAGCGCCCTTCGGCACGATGGCCGTGGCGGCCCACAGCCTCGCTTCACGCCTGGAGCTTTTCGTGATGATGCCCGGTTTTGCCCTGGGGATGGGCGCCGGCGTCCTGGTGGGACAGAACCTGGGGGCCGGACAGCCGGAACGGGCGGAGAAAAGCGCCTGGATGGCGGTCGGTATCCTGCAGGTCTTTATGATGGTTTGCGCCGCCGCCGTTTTGCTATGGGCCCGTGGAATCATGGGCCTCTTCACCACCGACCCCGAGCTGCTGGCGCTGGGCTCCGATTTCGTCAGGATTACCGCGGCCACCTTTTTCGTGATATCCATTGCCACGGTGTTCCAGAGCTGTATCGCCAGCGCCGGGGATACCGTGCCGAACATGATTATCAGCATTGCCGTGATGTGGCTGGCCCAGATACCGGCGGCCTTCCTTCTCTCGCGATATACCTCGCTGGGCTTCTATGGCATACGCTGGGCGATGGTGGTGAGCACGCTGGTCGGGACAATCGCTTACCTGATTTACTTCCGGACCGGCCGGTGGAAACTCAAGAAGGTGTAATATTTGTCATATTCTCCGGCGAGGTTTAGAATTAAAATATAACCTTATAAAAAACAGGAGAACATGGACAAAATACGTTCCTCGGAAATCACCCCGGAGCATTTATTCGTTTCCCGCCGGAAATTCCTGGCCGGAATGGGCATAGCGGCAGCAGGGGCAGTCGTTTTGAGCTCGTGTAAAGGAATCGCTGAGACCACCCCGGTATCAAGTCCGACTTCAAGCGCCGTAGCGACCCCGGCGGACAAGCTCACCCCGATTGAAGACGTGACCGGCTATAACAATTTCTATGAGTTCTCGCTATCCAAGACGGAAGTCGCCGCCGTTTCTCAGGGTTTCAAGACCTCGCCCTGGACGGTGGCGGTGGGCGGTCTGGTAAATAAGCCGCAGACTTTCGGTATCGAAGACCTGGTGAAGAAGTTCCCTCCGGAGGAACGGGTCTATCGCCTGCGCTGCGTGGAGGCATGGTCGATGGTGATACCCTGGCTCGGATTTCCCCTGGGCAAGCTCCTGGCGGAGGTCGAGCCGCTCTCGTCCGCCAAGTACGTACGATTTGAGACGCTTTACGATACTACGCAGATGCCGGGGCAGGGGTTCCTGGTACTGGATTGGCCTTACGTGGAAGGCCTACGGCTGGACGAGGCCAGGCACAACCTGACAATCATGTCCACGGGGCTTTACGGCAAGAGTCTCCTGCCCCAGAACGGCGCGCCTTTACGGCTGGTCGTGCCCTGGAAATACGGCTTTAAAAGCATCAAGTCCATCGTGAAAATCGACCTGGTGGCGGACATGCCCCGTACTTCCTGGGCGCTGGCGGCCCCCAGCGAGTACGGTTTTTACGCCAACGTCAACCCCGGCGTGTCCCACCCCCGCTGGTCGCAGTCCAGCGAAAGGCGTATCGGCGAGTCTTCCCGCCTCCCCACCCTGCTCTTCAACGGCTACGGTGAGGATGTCTCTTCCCTGTATAAAGACCTGGACCTGCGAAAGAGCTTCTGATGAGGTGGTGGCAGCGGCAGTTACCGGCCCTCCTGATGAACGCGCTGGCCCTGGTGCCACTGGCCTGGCTGGCTGCCGATGCAGCTTTTGACCGTCTTTCCGCTAATCCCATCCAGGACATCCAGCTCAGGACTGGCCTCTACGCCATCATCCTGCTTACGCTCTCCCTGGCCAGCTCTCCCCTGTACCGATTGATAGGTTCCAGCTGGCTACTGTTGCTCCGACGGCTGGCCGGGCTGTATGCCGTGGGGTATGCCAGCCTGCACCTCTTGAACTTCCTCTGGCTGGACTATGGCTTCAACCTGACCTTTTTGAGGCAGGATATCTTCGAAAAACGTTATGCCGTAGCCGGGCTGGCGGCCTATATCTGCCTGCTGCCGATGGTAGTGTACTCGTTCATTCACCGACGGCAGCAAACAAAGATGCGGAGGTATTGGCGTTTTCTCGTCTACCCGGCGGCGCTGCTGGCGGCGATTCACTTCATCTGGCAGGCCAAGATAGACATACGCCAGCCGCTGGCGTTCATGGTTATAATCGTAATCCTTCTGTTAGCGCGCCTGCCTCCGGTCAGCCGCTGGTTGGACGGAGCCGGGCGTCAAAACACAAAGTAACGCCGGTACTACCGGAAGCCGTAAAACTTGACCACCTTGTCGAAGGGCTCCCTGGCCGTGCGGGACTTGTTGACCGGATTTTTCCAGTCCGGATAGCCGATGGATATCCCCAGCGCGATGACCTTGTTTCCAGGGATACCCAGGACCTTCCGGATGATATCGGGGTAAATCACGGCCTGCGCCTGGGCTATCGTGCCCAGTCCGTAACTGGTTGCCAGCAGCATGATGTTCTGTACCACCGAACCGGAATCATACATTGACCAGACGTTAATGCCCTTGGACTGCTGGTAGAAAGACTTACCGACGAGCAAATATATACAGGCCGGCGCACCATAATGGCCAAAGTTCAGAATGGTGCGGGCGTCCCACTCTTCCTTCGTTATCTCCTTGCGGTCCTTGGGCTGCAGGGCGCGGATACGGGCCATGTAGGGCTCGGGGAACTCGTAGGGTCGAGAGACCTCTGATTTCGGCTCCTGGACACCCCTCTTGATGAAGCCGTCCTGTATCTCTTTGAGTTTCTTGCCCCCGGCGATAGCGAACTCCCAGGGCTGGGTATTGGCCCAGGATGGCGCCCGTAAAGCCTGCTCTACTATCTTTTTAAGCAAGCCCTTCGGAACGGGGTCCGGTTTGAAAGCCCGGATGCTTTTCCTCTTTTTTATAGCCGCAATGACGTCCATGCGTTAACGCTCCTCCTTGAATAAATTCGATAACAAATTATCGGCATTTTCTGACGGAGAAGTCAAATTGGATTATTGAGAGGTTTGAATACCCCCGGCATGACCATCCGGCTATTGACTTAGCTAGGTTCCAGCTTTACCATAAAGTTACAGAGCGGAATAACATGGGTAACGACAGTAACTGCCAACCGAACGACATCGTGTTTCTCCGGTCTATAAATCGTCCGGGTGAAAAGACGCCACGCGGCCGGGTACGGATGCTCTATTGCGATGTCCTGGGCGACGTCCATACTTCACGGCCGGATAGGTCAGTCACCCGGCTGGCGCGAGAAATAGCCTCCAGGAAGGCACGCCTCCAACAGCCGTTCGTCACCGTCGGCCTGGAGACTACACCGGGCAGGTACATACCGGTGATAGTGGCCGTCGGGACAGGCGAGGCGCGGAGACTGGAGCGTATTGCTGAGCTCGCCCTTAGAAGTGGAAAACTGCCAGCCGCCCTTAAAAGACATATCAGGCCGTTTACGAGACTGGCGGCCGCCAGTTATGAGACCGCAGTACCGGCTGGAGGCAGAAAAAAGTGCCTGGAGCCGCCGGAGATTATGACGGTTCTCATGGAAAAGCCGCCCTTTCCCGAACGCGATATCGAGATAACGATGCCGGTCTATAAGGCCGACTACCGTTACCCTCTCATCGCGCTGAAAATACTACCGCCGGACACTCAAACACTGCCGGGCATGGCGAGGTTGTTGACCCTGGATGGTGAAGGAGACCTGGCGGTTATCGGGCTGACCGATCGCCTGGCGCGGGGCGTGAAATCAAACATAGAAGGATCAAACGGGGACAGGCCGCTGGTCAGTGTGCTGACCGCGGAAAAAGCTACAGGTAATTCCCTGGAACACATGCAGGTTACCCGGCACCAGCAGGAGTCGCTGGTCTCTTTAGTCAAACACTACGAAAAAACTGGCCACAGCCGACAACCTCTGTCACTGGCGGCGCAGTCTGTTGTTACCGGGGCTACACTATTTCTGGCTGCCTAAAGTCTTTCCCGGTTGCTCTTTCGCGGCGCGCTATTGAATAGCGAAAGTACCTCTCTCCTTTTCACTTCAAAACGGGTTACTTCATTTCACTCACCTCTATGTTAACGCGCTTTCGATTATCATTGTTTTTTAATCGCCAAGTAACTAGAATAGGACTGAATAACGAAAAGGAGCCATCTCATGGTGAAAAACCTGTATCCCCGCTGCGCTGTCTGCGGCGTCAAGGTCTGCGAAAACCGGGGAGGCCGGGTGGCCGATGCCACTCCCCCGACCGAGAAGATGCCGCCGTTCTGCCCGATGAAGTTGATGCCGGATATATTCGCCGAAGCCCTGGTCGAATACAATAAACCGGAAATCAGGGAGTTTGCCCGCCTGGCCTCGGTCCAGGAGTTCCAGTGCTACGAGCGTTCCCCCGACGGGCTGAGGACAAAACTACCACGTATCGAGGAGCTGGTCCAGTTTGCCCGGAAGTGCGACTACAAAAAGCTCGGACTCGCTCATTGCGGCGGACTCGCCGGAGAAGCGAAACTGCTTACTGAAATCCTCGAAAACAACGGCTTCCAGGTTGTCTCCGTACAGTGTAAATCGGGAGCCGTCGCTAAAGAGAAAATCGGCGTGCGGCCGGAAGAAAAAATCGCCGGACCGGAAGCATGGGAGACCATGTGCAATCCCATCGCCCAGGCCATGCTTATCAACCGGGCCGGAGTGGACATGGCGGTCATGCTGGGACTCTGTATCGGCCACGATACTCTTTTTATCAAGTACTGCGAAGTGCCGCTGACGGTGCTGGCGGTGAAAGACCGCGTTTTCGGGCACAATCCGTTGGCCGCCCTTTATACCTCGGAAACGTACTATAAAAGGCTGAAAAGCAGGTTGGATTGATAAAAGTTGGGCCTTTCAGGAGGTAAATACAATGGCGATGATTGATATCAGCGTCGTGCCGGTGGGTACACAGTCCCCTTCGGTGAGCCAATTTGTCGCCGGAGCAGTGCGCCTGTTACAAAACGAGCCGGGCATAAAATACGAGCTCACGGCCATGAACACGATTATCGAGGGCGACCTCGACAGGTTGCTGGAGCTGGCGCAGCGGATGCACCGGTCCGCCTTCGACGCCGGGGCGAAAAGGGTGGTGACCACTATCCGCATCGACGAGCGCCGCGACAAACCACTGACCATAGAGGGCAAGATAAAAGCCGTCCGGGACAAGCTGGGCCGGTAAGGAGGTCATGCTATCATCTGGTTATGGCTGGCCTTAATCGGCCTGTTTATCGGCGCCTTCGGCACGCTCATCGGAGTGGCCGGCGGTTTCCTGCTGGTGCCGATACTGCTCTTCCTGTACCCGGAGGAAACCCCGGCAACCATTACCAGCATTACCCTGACCGTCGCTTTTTTCAACGCCCTGTCCGGCTCCATAGCCTACGGGCGTCTGAAACGTATCGATTACCGCTCGGGGGTCTCTTTCTCGATGGTCGCTGTGCCGGGCGCGATTATCGGCGCTTTTATCATTAACTACTTGAGTCGGGGCGCTTTTCAATATGCCTTCGGGTCGCTCCTCCTCCTGATAGCTGCTTATCTCACTCTAAGGCCGGATAAAAGAATAACCGGTAGTCTGCTGCTGAAATGGCAGGTCAGCCGGAGCGCCACCGATCGCCAGGGGAACCACTATAAATACTCGTATAATTTGCCCCTCGGGCTGGTAGTTGCCTTTGCCGTAGGCATCGTTTCGGGGCTTCTTGGCATCGGCGGCGGGATTATCCATGTCCCGGCCTTGACCCAGCTCCTTTTCTTTCCTGTACACCTGGCCACAGCCACGTCTCATTTTGTCGTGGCCATCAGCACCCTTTCAGCGACTCTGACTCACATAGCCGACGGCACCTTCTCCGGCGATATCGGCCGGGTGGCGGTACTGTCCGCCGGGGCAGTCATCGGGGCGCAGTTTGGCGCCCGCCTTTCCCAGAGGGTCAAGGGAAGCCTGATTGTCCGGTTGCTGGCGCTGGGGCTGGCCATCGTAGCGTTGCGACTGTTAATAGCGCCATTTTGACAAAATCGCCCAATATGGAGGACATATGAAAATCAATATCGCCACGCTGAGTGAAAATACCGCCGAACCGGGCTGCCTGGCGGAATGGGGACTGAGCATGCTGGTTGAAGCCGACGGGGTGAAGGTGCTGTTCGATACCGGGTCCGGTGTCGCTGCCGTCCATAACGCCCGGCTCATGGGTATCGACCTCAGGACGGTCGACCGTATCGTCATCAGCCACGGCCACCACGACCATACCGGCGGGCTGCACGAGGTGCTGAAAATAATGCGTAAAGACGTCGAGGTGATAGCCCACCCGGATATCTGGGCGGCCAAATACTCCCACCGCGGCAAGAGCCCGGAACATTTCGCCGGTATGCCGTTCCGCCCGGAGCTCCTGGAAAATCTCGGCGCCCGCTTCCACCTGGCGCAAAAACCGGTACGCTTTACCGACCGTTTCTTCACTTCCGGCGAGATACCCATGCTCACGGACTACGAAGAGATTGACAGCGGTCTGTTCGATAGAAAGACGGGCAAAATGCTCCCGGACGAGCTGGCCGACGACCTCGCCCTGGTCATCAATGCCGATTTCGGGCTGGTGGTTATCCTGGGCTGCGCCCATCGCGGTATCGTCAATACGTTGAAACACGCCCGGAAACTCACCGGGAAACAGCTC
>MGNQ01000020.1:0-123 GCA_001796865.1 Chloroflexi bacterium RBG_16_56_11 | reverse complement strand
CAAGGAAATGGGCGTGCAATACCTGGGCGTCTCGCACTGCACCGGGTTTCCGGCTTCGGCCTACCTGGCGGGGGAGTTCGGCGAGAGGTTTTTCCTGAACAACTCCGGCTCCCGGTGGACTTT
>MGNQ01000019.1:4471-54726 GCA_001796865.1 Chloroflexi bacterium RBG_16_56_11 | reverse complement strand
TCTCCGGTAGAAGAGTTCATTGACTCGCTGGACGCTAAATCAAGAGCCAGGATTGCCAGAACTCTCGACTTGCTCGAGGAATTCGGGGTCAGCCTCGGTATGCCTTATGCCAGGCATCTTGAAAAACAATTCTGGGAGTTGAGAGTTCGACATGGCAAAAATCGGTATCGCATTATCTACTTCTTATACACTGAGCATACCTTCGTTCTTCTACACGGACTTAACAAGAAGACAGGGCCAGTGCCAAGAGCAGACATAAAGACGGCGGAAAGTAGACTCGATGATTACTTATCCAGGAGGAGGTGAGTGATATGAATTGGAAGGAACACAAAAAGAAACTATTGAAAGACCCTGAGTTCAGGCAGGAGTATGAGTCGCTTGAGCCTGAATATAAGCTGGCATCTGCCTTGATCCGACTACGACTGGCTAAGGGACTAACCCAGGAGCAGTTAGCGAAGCTGCTGAATACCAAACAGGAAAGTATCGCCAGGCTGGAGAGCGGCGGCTCGCTGCCATCTCTTTCCACTGTGAAGAAAGTGGCCGACGCCCTCGATGCTGAGTTGGAGATTACTTTGCGACCCAAGCCTCGGTTTGCGGGATCTAAGGAAGTTGTGTCGTCCCGAAGGCCATAAAATAGAACTGGTAAATACAAGCAAAGAAATTATCCAGAATGCGTTTAGATTTGACACCTATCGTGACGCAGTCTCATCAGTAGACAGGAAATTCTACAAGGATAGGATGCGTCTCGGTAATATCTTTGTTTGCTTCAGGATTAACAACAAGGATGTATTCTGCCGGAGCCGGTTTTCGGCCAGATAAAGCAGGCAAGAGGTTTCAGGCAGTTCCTGTTACGGGGAGAGTACAAGGCCGACGGTGAATGGAAAATCATCTGTGCCGGTCATAACCTGCTCAAGCTGTTTGGTGCCCACCGGAGTGGCCTACTCACCCGGGAAGTCCTGGGTATCGTGCTGGAACAATAGTGCCTCTATTACTAATTTTTTCGTCAAACCCCCAGTAGCCTTGCAAACGCACCTTTCCTTTCCCATCAACATTACTTTCCACCTGAATTACCGGTAACCCGTGCGTTACTCGGACGCGCTGCTAGATTGTTCAGTATTCTGTGAGAGCGTAATCATCGTCTCATACGTCGCGGATTTTTAACTCCGGTTTCTAGCTTGTTACGCACTTCCCGCTTTACTCTCGCATGTAGTTCTCCCTCGTGTTCCTTGAGGAATCTCTCTGCTGCCGCACGATCACGCTTACTCAAATCCCGTAATGCCCAGGACAAACCCTTGATGACCATATCGTCCCTATCACGTGCTAGAACTTCGCAAACCGCCAATGTCCGGGGAGTATCTCCTCTACCACCCAAGATTTTGCGGTTGAGAAACACCGTGCAGACCAGTGCAGCCCTTCGCCACCAGCGGTTTTCAGAGTGTGTCCAGCTCATTACTGCCTCATCACTTATTTGCCCTTCCCTCCAGGCAGGTCCTGCCAAAGACGCGAAGGCATCGACCAGACCCCAGCTATCCATCCGGTTTCCGAACGGCTCAAGGTATTTCCAGTCTATCATCGTCCTTGCTGTTGGGTGCTTCTGAAAGATAATCACAGCCATCCATACATAGCGCCATTCACTCTTTATGAAAAGCCTGGCAGCTAGGGCCTTAGCGTCTTCATCCGGCAGGGCAGTAGCTTGTATGACGAACTCTTCCGGCGGGTTGCGAGGATGTATGTAGTCGCCATCCTCAATTAGCAGCTGTTCCAACAGCAATACCTGTTTTGAAGCCACACGAACCTTCCTTCCGCGAATTGTTGCTGCTATTTCCCAAGACTATCTTAAGCCAAGTTCTATCGGGCGTCAACCAGAATCCAACAAAAAGAGTGATTGTTACTCATTAACGAATAAGGTTAGGTAGCATAATATCATTCCAACAGCTAATTTGAAATTTCTGGTTCTATCTATGGGCAGGTACCGACCACCTTAATAGATACGGTCCTCCCAACACTATATCCTGAAAGCAAAGGTGAAGTTGAAGTCCCTGCGAGTACTACCTATTGATATCCCAGCTCCACTTAGCTTCCGGATATTTAACTCTGTTCTTCTGGATAAGCCGCTTTCAATACCCGCAACGCTCTTAAGGTGACCCACTTGCTGGGTTGCCCTTTCTTTTCTTGTATCTCCGCCAACTCCTTGCCGGTTATATAAAGTCTCAGGGAGTTCTGGTACCAATAAAAGACTTTCTTTTCTTGTGTGTCCGCCAACTCCTTGTAGGTACGTTCCAGCAGCCAGCGTCCTTGTTGGTTTTGCTTACTAATGACCAGATCTAACGCGTTGGCTAACTTGGGATTCTTGGCTTGGCCTAGTGCTGCCATGACCTCCAGGTTCTGAAGCACATCGGCTTCGCTGCGGAGAGGATAATAGAACTTGAACCAGTTCGAGCTGGGCCTGTTCCCCGTGCCAAAGGGGTAATCGGCGACCGCCGGGTCGTGGCTCAAGAGAAAGTCCACACCCCGTTTGATAGCCTCCTGCATATTCTTGGTTCGCTGCGCCGTTGGTACTTTGTTCAGGGCAATCATCACCTTTATTGCGCCCCAGGCGCATGGCAGATCAGCATTACGCTGTGGACAGGCGAATGGAGGAGACGAGTTCCTGGACTTTTCATGACGTTTGTTTGTGTCACGGTTCGAAGCGTCAGCCACTCCTTCTCCCGTAATAGTCTGTGCCAGCCATTCCATTGCTGTCTGCAAGCGTTGGTCGTTAAGCCAGCCGAAGTCTATCAAAGCCGCCCCATTTATACCCGCCGCGCAATAGTTGAAATCGGAAGGCGTGCCTATCAATGACAGACCACGCAGACTACCACCGCTGTCGATGAATCGGGAGAGCAGAATCTCGCAGCCGGCGCGAATGCGCGGGTCAGCTCCGTCCGCCCCAAACTGCGCCATGTAAACGAGAGCCGGCATCGTCCCGGTGTACCTGGGTCGTTCTCCCCAATATCCCTCCGGATGCTGCGCCGCCAGGATTACCGGCACCGGTCCGCTTGTCATGATAGCCGCTTTGGCAGCTTTGACTTCTTTATCGTTCTCATCCCGGCCAAGGATATCACGTAAAGCATAATAGCGGATGGCTGGCTGGGTCTCATCCGCTTCTAACAGCCAGGGTATCGGGTTTCCTTTAAGTTTTTCTTTCCAATTAACCATAGCTATTCAGCGTTCTCCAGATCGTTTCTATTCTACTAAATATGGAGGGAGAATGCCATTTCGAAAGTACTACCTATTGATACCTCAGCTCCATTTAGCTTCAAAATCTACGACCTAAGGTATCAACAGGTAGTACCCAATTCTTCCACCTATTTCAATTGATTTTTATTCCAATTGCTTCTAAACTCAACAATTAAGATTTATGTGACATTGTCTGGTTGTGATAAAATCTGTGTTGCCAAAGACCTTTGCTTGACGGAAGAATTATGAGTGGATTCGATTCTAATTTTAATTGGCATAGCTGGTTTATTCGATGGGAAGCAATGCAGAACTGCTACATACCCTATCGGCTTGATCGTTTTGACCTTATGCTAGTGTACAGTATCATTTCGACATAAAAAGAATGCTGGAAGGACGAAAAATGCCAACACAAATCGAAAGAGTCAGGAAGATTGACAACAAAACACTTGCTCATCTATTTGACCGGGCAAATGGAGGAATTGCAGAAACTAATACACACTTCTTCGAAGGCGAAGAAAATGTATTCCTAGTTTCCAGAACCGATGGGAATTTGAGCGGTTTCCTTTGGGGATATGTTCTGCAAAGCCCAAACAGTTCTTTCCCAAAAATGTTTCTTTATTCAATTGATGTTTTTGATGAATTTAGGCGGCAAGGCATAGCCAGCAAACTCATAGAAGAACTCAAGCGGATAGCTCGAGAACACAGATGTCGTGAGATGTTCGTGCCTACTCAAAAGGGTAACGGAGCCGCGATGGGTTTATATAGTAAGACCAAAGGGAGAGTCGCGAATGAAGATGATGTGCTTTTCATATACGATGAGGATGCTTTGACGTAGATTCAACACATCTGACTCATCACACAATCGGGCATCTTGTTACTTAACGTAGGTACGTCCTCATATACTGAGGTTAAAAGTCAAATCGAAGTCCTTACCAGTACTACCTATTGATACCTCAGCTCCACCAAAGGTGATTTTTCCACACCCTGACATAGAAGCCTTCTTCGAATTAGTCGTTAGTTTTTCGAACAAATTGAAATAACATCACTGAAGTACCTATATATTGAGGAGTAAAAAGCTCTAGTACTAATCAATAGTTTGACAAGTCCCGGATTTTTCTATAATCTAATCTATACAGCGCGTATTAGCACTCCTTATCCTGTCAACTGCGAGCTGGTGAAATGAACACTCTCAGGCCCCGCCGAACACGGGAAAAAATAAACAGGCAGCAGTCCGAGCTCCTGGTATTGAGCCGAATTTCCGCAGCATTGAGCGGGCTATGGAACCTCGATGCGATTCTTGGCGTGGGTCTCGACAGCACCCTGGATATCATGAATGGTACTGTCGGTGAAATCCTGCTCGTCGATGAAAATACCCGCGAACTCTTGCGTACCGCCCACCGCGGTTTGAGCAATGAATTCCTGGAAAAGGTGCGTCTCAGCCTTGGCGAAGGTATTACCGGCGGCGTGGCAAAAAGCGGCAAGGCTGTTCTGCTTGAAGACATCTGTTCAGATGCACGGGTAGCCCACCGCGAAATGGTCATCGCTGAAGGTTTGAAGGCGTTTATCTGTGTGCCGCTCCGCGCCCAGGACAAAGTGCTGGGCGTGCTGAACGTAGCCAGTCGCCTGCCGCGCAAATTCACCACAAACGACATGCACCTGCTTTATGCCATCGGCGACCAGCTTGGTATCGCCGTTGAACACGCCAGATTGTACGAGCGTTTAAGGAAAGCCCGTGAAAGAATGCGTAAACTCGCCCGGCAGAACCTGGTGGCCGAGGAGGATGAAAGAAGGAGAATCGCCCGGGAGCTCCATGACGAGACCAGCCAATCGCTTTCCGGGATTGCCCTCCAGTTGCAGGCGCTGATAGAAATGGCGGCGATACCGGATAAAAATGATAAAGACTTTGTCGCGGGTTTAAAAAAAGTGCAGGCGCTGACCGTACAGGTGCACAAAGAGGTCAGCAGGTTGATATCAAACCTTCATCCAGCTCTCCTGGATACACTGGGATTGGTGCCCGCAGCCCGCAAATACGCTGAGACCCGACTTCAGTCGCTGGGGATTACCGTAACGTTGGAAACCAGGGGTATCGCAGTGAGGTTTCCCGTTGAGGTTGAAGCCGCTCTTTTCCGCTTTATTCAAGGGGCGGTGGGTAATATCGCCCAGCACTCGAGCGCTACTAATGCTGGCATTATCCTGGAATACAGGCCTGATGAATTTCTCCTGACAATAAAAGATAACGGGCACGGGTTCAATGTGAAGGAAATCACGGATGTCGAGGAGAGCGGAAGGGGCCGGGGTCTTTTCAGCATGAGAGAGCGGATTGGTTTTCTGGGCGGCTCGAGCGGCATTGAGTCTGAAATAGGAAAAGGGACAACAGTCTGGGCCAGGATACCCGTAGGTCAGGATATTGAATATGGAGAAAATAAAAGTCCTGGTAGTTGACGACCATACAATCGTGCGGGACGGCATCTGCGCATTACTGGCACTGGCCGGGGACATCGAAGTCGTCGGTGAGGCAACCAACGGCTTCGAAGCCCTTCAAAAAGTCAGCCAAATTCACCCTGACGTCGTGATCATGGATATTGCCATGCCGATCATGGGGGGACTGGAGGCCACCAGGCGGATGAGCAAAGAATTCCCTGGAACGAAGGTACTTGTCCTGACCCAGTATGATGACAAGGAATATTTCTTTCCGGTTATCGAGTCCGGCGCCTCCGGATTTATAAGCAAGGCGGCCGCGTCATCAGAGCTCACCGCCGGGATACGCTCGGTGCACCGGGGTGATTCCTACCTTTCACCCTCGGTGGCCAAACTGATGGTAGAAAACTATAAAAACACCGCCGGTCACCGCCCCGTCCAGGACCCTTTTAACGGGCTGACGGGACGGGAACGTGAGGTCCTCAAGCTGCTGGCGGACGGCCACAGCACTCAAGAAATAGCCAGAATACTCGTAATTACACCCAAGACCGTGGAAGGTCATAAAACAAACCTTATGGCCAAGCTTGGAGTCCATAACCGCGTTGATTTAGTCAAGTACGCTTTACGCAAGGGTATTATCAGCATCTAGTAACCCCCACCAGGCCAATTTTTCCTCTTATGCGCCACCACCGCTTCCGCTCCGGTGTGAGCCCCGGGGAACCAAGGGAGAATACCTGAAAATCAGGGGCTTTCCCCGCCTGTTATCGGGGTAAATCCCCTATTCCCCCCGGCAACTCGATGACTTACATTATATTAACCAGCAGTTTCAGGAGCTTTGTATCAAATGTCATTCTGAGGAGTGGAGCGACGAAGAATCTCGGGGTGAGGCTGGGCATTGTACCCATAGACCCCGCCACTCCGAGACCCTTCGCTTCGCTCAGGGTGACATCAAAAAGCACTTATAATACAACCCTAGTTTCAGGGGAAAGGGGGCCGGATATGGCGGAGAAACAGACTATTTTAATTGTTGATGACGAGGTGGCTTTTGTCGAAATTATGAAACGGGTATTGGAAAATGAAGCCTTCGCCGTGGCTACCGCCTATGATCGCGACCAGGCGGAAAACATGGTGCGTTCCCATGAGCCCGATGCCGTTATTCTGGGAACGATTATGCCCCGGGGAGACGCCTTTATCTTCCATAAATGGATGAAGCAGACCCTCGGGTTCGGTAACTTGCCGATCATGGTCATCAACGCCCCACCCGAAAAGCAGCTTCTCAAAGGCTGGAGGATGGACGAGGGTATGCAGATGGACGCCGAGGATTTCCTGGCCAAGCCGGTCGAACCGGTAGCCCTGGTGCCGCGTATCCGCGCCCTGCTCGACCGGGCGACCAAGAAAATCAGGGTATTGATCGTGGATGACCATGCCGTGGTCAGGGACGGGATCAGGTCGGTGCTGACATTGCAGCGCGATATCCAGGTGATTGGCGAGGCGGTTAACGGCAAAGAGGGGTTGGAAAAAGCCATCGAGCTCATCCCGGATGTCGTGGTGATGGATATCGTCATGCCGGTGATGAACGGCCTCGATTCCGCCCGCGAAATTTGCCTGAAGTGTAAAACGGCCAAGGTGTTAATGCTGACCCAGTATGACGAAGAAGAAAATGTCCTGGCCAGTAAAAAGGTGGGGGCGGTGGGATTCATTCCCAAAGCGGCGGCCAGTTCCCGGCTCCTGACGGGGATACGCTCTGTTGCGCGGGGTGATCAGTCATGGATAGAGTCTCTCCAGCCGCACGTCGAGGGTCGGGAGTAAACGCCGTGGAGGCAATAACGATAGTCCTCAACGGCGTGCCCGTTAGCGGTTTTCCCGGGACATCAATTCTCGACCTGGCGCGAGAGTCGGGCGTATATATTCCGACTCTCTGTTACGACGAGAACCTGGTTTCGGTGGGCGCCTGTCGCCTCTGCCTCGTCGAAGACGAGCGTAACGGCGCTTTGCTGGCTTCCTGTGTGGCCCCTATTTCGCCGGGGATGGTCATAAAAACAAACTCACCTCGAGTGGTCGAACACCGCAAGAAAATTCTCAAGCTCCTGCTGGCCAGCCACCCCGATACCTGCCTTGTCTGCGATAAAGGGAATCGTTGCCACCTCCGTAAGCTGGCGGCGGAGATGGGCATCGGTCTGGTGGAATACCAGAAAATCCCTCAGCCAGATGTCATCGAAGAGCTGAACCCCTTCATCGAGCGAGACCTTTCTAAATGCGTCATGTGCGGCAAGTGCATCCGGGCCGACCAGGAGCTGGTGGTGGAAGGGGCTATCGACTATATGAACCGGGGCACCGCCGTCAGACCCGCCACGTTGAACGATGTCCCGCTGGAAAAAAGTGAGTGCACTTTCTGCGGTACCTGTGTCGCCGTCTGCCCAACCGGAGCTATCATGGAGAAAAACAGGACATACACCGGCACGGCGATGACAACGGTCACGACCGTATGTCCGTATTGCGGTTGCGGCTGCACCGTCTTGTTGGGAATCAAAGACGGCAAAATAATTTATACAAGACCGGCGCCGACGAGTCCGGTGAACCGGGGCACTCTATGCGCCCGCGGCAGCTACGGTCTTGACTTCGTTCACAGCCCGGACAGGCTGAAAAGCCCTCTTATCAAAGTGGATGGCAGGTTCAAGGAAACAACCTGGGAAGAGGCTTTGTCGGTGGTAGCTGACAGGTTTATGCAGATAAAAAAAGCCGACGGAGCCGATGCGCTGGGGGTGTTCGGCGCTTCCAAATGCACCAATGAAGAGAACTACCTGTTACAGAGGTTCACCCGGAGTGTACTGGGGACGAACAACATCGATAACGGCAGTCGTCTTTACAACGCGGCAAGTCGGGTGGGGTTGGGGACGACACTGGGCTATACCGGGACCACCGGCTCTCTCGAGACGCTGGAACGCTCCAGCGTTATTTTCGTCATCGGAGCCGATCCTGAAATTTCCGCTCCGGCGATATCCTTTGCCATCAAGCGGGCTGTGAAGTTCAAAGGCGCTCAGCTCATCGTTATCGACCCGCGGCGTACCCCGCTGACGCAGTTCGCCGCCCTCTGGCTCCGGCCCCGGCCGGGCACCGACATCGCCTTGCTTAACGGCCTGGCAAAATTAATTATCGACGAAAAGAGAATGGACGAAGAGTACGTTACCCGCATGACAGACAATTTCGCCGCCTGGGCTAAGAGCCTCTCCAACTATACGCTAGCCCGTGTTGAGGATTTGACCGGCATCCGCGTGAAAGATTTACAGGCCGCGGCCCGTCTGCTCGCCGGGGCAGAAGAAGGCTCTATCGTCTACGGAAACGGGATTACCCAGCAACCGGAAAGCGCCGGCGCCGTCATCGCCATCGCTAACCTGGCCATGCTTACCGGCAATGCCGGGCGGCGGGGAGGCATCTTTGCCCTGGAGAGGGAAAACAACGCCCACGGCGCCTGTGACATGGGCGCCCTGCCGGATTTCCTCCCCGGCTACCAGGACCTCAGTGATGTCCAAGCCAGGAAACGACTTGAAGAGCGCTGGCACTGCTCATTATCCTCGCGCCCGGGGCTGACCGCCATGGAGATGATCCAGGCTGCCGAAGCTGGTGTAGTCAAGGGCATGTTCATCATAGGAGAAAATCCAATGGTGGCCTTTCCGCAGCCGTCGAGAGTTAAGGAGGCACTATCGAAACTCGAATTTATCGTGGTGGCGGATATGTTTCTCACGGAAATGGCCGGGCTGGCGTCGGTCGTATTGCCGGCGGCCTCCTTTGCCGAAAAGGAAGGCACGTTCACCAATTTCGCGGGGATAATCCAGCGGGTGCAGAAAGCCCTGGAGCCCGTCGGCATTAGTCTGCCGGATAGCGAGATAATCATGCGGCTGGCCAGGGCATCCGGCTCTCCAATGCCGTTCTCTTCTCTGCAGCAGGTCAGGGAAGAGATCGAAAGAATAGTTCCCTTTTACCACCCGGCGGCCGCCGCCCACGCCCGTACCGGCGACCCGGACTTAAGTGATGTCGATGATACCATGCCCGGTAACCGGCGCCTGTATCACGGCTTATTCCCGAGGGGTTTCGGGCGTTTCGTCCCGGTAGAGTACACCCCCATTATCGACGAGAAAACCAACGGTCACCGGTTTACTCTGATGGTCGGCTCCAGCCGGTATCGCTTTGGCGCCGACGGCCGCAGCTCACGTTCAGCGCGTTTAAAACAATTTTCGCCGGGTGATTACCTCGAAATCAGCGCCGTTGATGCCGGGGGGCTGGGCGTTAACGGCGTTAGCCGGGTCAAAGTTGTTTCGGCGCACGGGGAACTACTGACATATCTCAAAATTAACGATTCTCTTCCGCGCGGCTTGCTCTACATGCCGCTATCTTATTCTGGCGGTGTCTACGAACTTTTCCCTGCGGTCCTCAGCGCCGGAACTAAAGCGCCCGCGTTGAAAACATGCGCCGTCAGGCTGGAAAGGATTACCGAAGATGGAGAAGCAAAATAAAGCGCCCGCCGTCAACATGAAGCAGGTGGAAAAAATCATCACGGGCTACAAGGGACAGAAATGGGCGCTGATTCCGCTCGCTCAGGAGATACAGGAGAAGATCGGCTATATCCCTCCGGAAGCGATACCGCGTATCGCCGGCTCGCTTGGACTGTTCCCCAGCCAGGTGCAGGGAGTGGTTAGTTTTTATTCCCAGCTATATACCCATCCCCGCGGCAGGAATATCGTCAGTGTCTGCCGCGGGACGGCCTGCCACGTGCGGGGCGGCAAATCTATCCTGAAGCTGGTCAAGCAGCACCTCGGCGTCGACGAAGGCCAGACGACTGAAGACATGGAATACACCCTGGAAACGGTCGCCTGCCTCGGCGTTTGCGCGCTGGCGCCGAACATGATGATAAATAAAGATACACACGGTAATCTGAATCCCAAGAAAATATCGCGAATATTCGGCAGGAATAAAAAGGAGTAACATGCCGCCGAAGCGTACGATATTCGTTTGCCGGGGTACGGGATGCGTTTCAGGGGGCGGTGATGCCGTCTATGAAGCCTTGAGGGCGGAGCTGGCCAAACAGGGCGTACCGGGAGCCGAGGTTGATTTTTCCGGCTGCCACGGTTTTTGCCAGCAGGGACCGAACGTTGTCGTCGAGCCTGATGGTATCTTTTATACGCACGTCGAAGTCGAGGACGCGGCCGAAATCGTCCGTTCGCACCTCGGGAATTCACAACCGGTCGAGCGCCTTTTCTACCGCGAACCGATGACAGGACAGGCGGTGTCGCATTACGCGGATATCAGGTTCTATAGTGAGCAACAGCGCGTCGTCATGCGCAACTGCGGTCACATCAATCCTGAAAAGATAGACGACTATCTGGCGCGGGGGGGCTACCAGTCGCTGAAGAAATCGCTTACTGCGATGCAGCCCAGGGAAGTAATCGACCTGGTAAAGCGTTCCGGGCTACGCGGGAGGGGCGGCGCCGGCTTTCCCACCGGCAACAAGTGGGAGTTTTGCCACAACGCCGTTTCCGTCCAGAAGTACATGATATGCAACGCCGATGAAGGCGACCCCGGGGCTTTTATGGACCGCTCTATTCTTGAAGCTGACCCTCACGCCATTCTGGAGGGGCTGGCGATCGCCGCTTATGCCATCGGCGCCAGCGAGGGCTATATCTACGTTCGCGCCGAGTATCCGCTGGCGGTGAAACGATTGCGTACCGCCCTGGCCCAGGCGCAGGAAAGGGGTTTCCTGGGGAACAGGGTTCTGGGAACAAATTTCAATTTCAATGTCCATATTAAAGAAGGGGCCGGGGCTTTTGTTTGCGGGGAGGAGACAGCGCTCATAGCTTCTCTTGAAAGCAAACGCGGCATGCCGCGCCCCCGCCCCCCTTTCCCCGCCAGCGCCGGCCTGGACGGCAAGCCGACTATTATCAATAACGTGAAAACGCTGGCCACTGTCCCCGTGATTATCGAAAAGGGAGCGGACTGGTTCGCCAGCCTCGGGACGGAGAAGAGTCGGGGCACCGCCGTGTTCGCTCTTACGGGGAAAATCGCCAACAGCGGGCTGGTTGAAGTGCCGATGGGCACGCCGCTGTCTCATATCGTCTTTAACGTGGGCGGCGGCATCCCCAGGGGCAGGCGGCTCAAGGCCGTGCAAACCGGCGGCCCCTCCGGCGGCTGCATCCCCACCCGCTTCATGGAGACGCCGATAGAATATGAAACGCTCGCCAGGCTCGGCTCTATCATGGGCTCCGGCGGCATGGTGGTCATGGACGAGGCCACCTGCATGGTAGAGGTGGCGCGGTTCTTTGTGAGCTTCACCCAGAGCGAGTCCTGCGGCAAATGCACCCCCTGCCGCCTCGGCACACGCCAGATGCTCGCTATCCTGACACGCATTACCGAGGGCCACGGGCGTGACGAAGACATCGATACGCTCCTCTCCATCGCCCGGACGGTGAAGGAATGTTCGCTCTGCGGCCTGGGGCAGACCGCCCCCAATCCCGTCCTCTCGACAATCAACTACTTCCGCGATGAGTATGAGGCGCACATCAGAGAGAAGAGATGCCCGGCGGCCGTCTGCGAGGCCATGATGATATCGCCGTGCCAGCATACCTGCCCGGCCGGCATCAATATCCCGAAGTACGTGGCGTACATCGCCGATGGCGATTACCGGGCGGCTATCGAGACGGTGAGGGAACGTAATCCCTTCGCCGCGGTGTGCGGGCGCATCTGCCATCATCCCTGTGAGGGACGGTGCCGGCGCGGCGAGCTCGACGACCCTGTATCAATACGAACGTTAAAACGCTTTGCCGCCGATTGGTACGCGGAGCACGGCACTGAAATGGGCGATATCCAGCCTTTCCCCCGGACGAGAAACCAGAAAGTGGCCATAGTTGGCGCGGGGCCGACCGGCCTGTCCTGCGCTTATTTCCTGGCCCAAGCCGGGTACGGAGTGACGGCATTCGAAGCCCTGCCGGTGGGCGGGGGCATGCTCTCCGTGGCGATACCGGAGTTCCGCCTGCCCCGGACCGCCATTCAGCAGGATATTGATTACATCGTGAAAAAGGGAGTCGAGATTAAATACAATACCCCGGTCAATACCAATTTCACCATCGAGCGACTGGGCAAAGAGGGCTTTGCCGCGGTATTCATCGCCGCGGGCGCCCAGCGCAGCCAGCGGCTGGGGATACCGGGAGAGGTGGAGGATATCGAAGGGCTTTACTACGGGCTGCGGTTTCTCCGCGACGTAAGACTGGGTAGGTCGGTAAGGGTAGGCGGGCGTACCGCCATCATCGGCGGGGGCAACGTAGCCCTGGACGCCGCGCGGACGGCGTTGCGGCTCGGAGCTGAACAGGCCGCTATTTACTACCGCCGCTCGCGGGAGGAGATGCCGGTATCCGAGGTGGAGTACGAAGACGCCGCCGCAGAGGGTGTCGAAATGAATTTCCTCTCCACGCCGACCCGCATAACCAGCAATAACTGGAAAGTGACCGGGCTCCAGTGCACCCGCATGAAGCTGGGTGAGCCTGACGAAAGCGGACGGCGCCGTCCCATCCCTATCGAAGGCTCCGAATTTCTCGTCGGGGCGGACACCGTGATTGCTGCCGTCGGCCAGGCGCCCGACCTTTCGTTCTTGCCCCCGGACAGCCAGCTGGAACGCACCAGGTGGGAAACCCTGGTTACCGACAGCAATACCCTGGCGACTAATGTCCCGGGCGTCTTTGCCGGCGGCGATTTCGTCACCGGACCGGGCATGGTCGTCGAGGCCATCGCCGCCGGGAGGAGGGGGGCTATCGCTATTGATAAGTACCTCCGCAAAGACGCCTCCCGTGTTGAAGTCTACGACCGGAAATCAGCGGTCGTGGCGGTGCGGCCGAAGGAGCTTGATGAGACGTGGGAGACGAGACCCAGGACAAAAATGACGACGCTCCCGCTGCCGGAGCGGAGCGCCAGCTTTGCGGAAATAGAGCTCGGCTTTGGCGAGGAGATAGCCAGGCGTGAGGCAAAAAGGTGCCTGCGCTGTGACCTGGAGGGGTAAGCATTTAAAAAGAGGTATTCGCCATGAAATCGATTACTAAACAAAAAACTACCGAAGAGATACAGCAGGGGCTCAAAGGGCTTGACCGGGTCTTCGTCGTCGGCTGCGGCACCTGCACCACGATGACGAAGACCGGCGGCATAGACCAGGTCGAAGAGATTAAAGGGCGGCTCCAGCAGATGGGCAAACGCGTCACCGGCAGCACCGTCATCCCCACCGCCTGCGACGATATGACCGAGCTATCGCTCAAAGAGAACGAGCAATTCATCCGCAGCGCCGACTGTATCCTGTCGCTGGCCTGCGCCCTCGGCGTACACCGCATGAGTCTTTCCCTGGGCAAGCCGGTGATCCCGGGCGTAGACACGCTGTTTATCGGCGTCGAGGAAACGCCCGGTTTCTTCCGCGAGGCCTGCGCTCAGTGCGGCCAGTGTATCCTCGGGGAGACCGCCGGCATCTGCCCTATCACCGCCTGCCATAAAGGGCTGGTCAACGGCCCCTGTGGCGGCACCAATAACGGCAGGTGCGAGGTGGATAAGGAAAAGGACTGCGCCTGGACGCTCATCTACAACCGCCTGAACGCGCAGGGTCGGCTCGAGTTGATGCACCGTTACCAGCCGCCGCGTAACCATCATGTCGCCCTGAAGCCCAGAGCTGTGAAAATAGTGTGAGGGGGTAACCAAGATGGTCTCTCGTTTTAAAGAAGCTCTCAACTCCGGTAAATTCGTGATTACCAGCGAGGTTGCCCCGCCCAAAGGTACGAACCTGGACAAGATGCGGCACCATATCGATATTCTTAAGGATAAAGTGGATGCGATAAACGTTACCGACCACCAGAGCTCGGTGATGCGATTCCCTTCACTCGGCGGGTGTCTGGCGATTAAAGAAAAAGGCGGCGAGGCGATATTGCAGATGACCTGCCGCGACCGTAACCGGATGGCGCTGGAAGCCGACTTGCTTTTTGCCCATAGTCGAGGTATTGGAAACGTTCTTTGCCTTACCGGTGATGCCGTGCCGGTAGGCGACCACAAAGAAGCCAAAGGCGTCTTCGACCTGGATTCCCTGCAGCTGCTGAAAACGATACGCCAGATGGCTGCCGGCCAGGACCTCGGCGGTAACAAGCTGGAGGGCGTGATAGAGTTTTGCGCCGGGGCTATCGTCACCCCTGAGGCGCGTCCTATCGAACCACAGCTTATTAAGTTTGAAAAAAAAGTCGAGGCGGGCGCCGAGTTTTTCCAGACCCAGGCAATCTACGACCTGGAGAATTTTGCCCGGTTCATGGAATATGCCCGGAAACTAAAAACCAAAATACTGGCCGGCATCGTCCTGCTATCGTCGGCGCGCATGGCTAAATATATGACGGAAAACGTCCCGGGCATTTTTGTTCCGCAAAACCTGATTGACGAGCTAGCCGCAACACCAAAGGACAAGGTGCTGGCTAAAGGGATCGAAATCGCCGGGCGCACTATCGCCACCTTGAAGAAAGCGGCAATCTGTCAAGGCGTGCATATCATGGCCATCGGCAAAGAGGAAGTCGTGCCGGACATCCTGGCGGCGGCGGGACTTTAACTGTCCGTGGTGTCTTCATTCTTTCCATCGGGAGGCATCGGGAGATTATAATACAGCCTCACTCTGTCGTTTTCGGCGATTATTTTCTTGGGCAATCGATTGATGGTGGAGACGGAGGAGCGCCGGTCTCTCCCTGGAAAAAGGAGTCCTAATATTCCAGAATGCGAACTTCTAGGACGCCTAAAGGGGCAGGGCTTTATTGGCGCCTTGATGGCGGAGGGCGAGAACAGCCCTGTTATAACCCTCGGCCACCCGTCGGAAGTGGAACCCTGAGACTGAGAGACTAATTGATAACGGGAAATGACGTGGACGTTTCAGGAGAGTCGAAATAAGGAGTCTCCAGTAATACCGCCTCCCTTTATTCCAGATACCTAAGAACCACATTGATTTAATAAAACCGGTGATATGATTGAACCGTAGCTGCGATATCCCGGCCGTCTTGCGCGGCCGGTATTCCTTCAGGAAGGTAACGACCCGCTCATAATAATGGCGGGGCGAATAGATTGTGTCGAGGACGTGCTTATATCCGGCCACGAGAGTTTCATATTGCATTTTGGGAACGAAATTAATGGAAAAATCCGTGTTATCCCCGGACATGTCTCTGATCAAGCGGTTTTCCTTTTTGAGCCGCTTATAGAGTTTTGTTCCGTTGGGGGCATTGAGCAAACCGACCATGGCCGTAACGATTCCAGTCTTTTGAATAAAGTGTATTTGTTTATTAAAGATGGAGGCCGGGTCGCTATCAAATCCGAGGATGAAGCCTCCCTGAACTTCAAAACCATGGTTCTGAATTAGCTTCACCGCGGCCGCCAGGTCCCGGTTTCTATTTTGTTGCTTGTTACATTCCACCAGACTTTCTTCATTCGGAGTCTCAATGCCGACAAAGACCCGGTTAAAACCGGCCTCCGCCATGAGGTCCATCAACTCCTCATCATCAGCGAGATTAATAGATGCTTCGGTGAAGAACACGAAAGGGTATTTTTTCTGCCTCGACCATTGAATCATGGCCGGTAAGGTCTCGGTTTTTAATTTTCTCCTATTACCTATGAAATTGTCGTCGACGATAAATAGACTGCCCCGCCAGCCCCGGCGGTAGAGTGCCTCCAGCTCATCGACCATCTGTTGCCGGCTTTTGGTCCGGGGTTCATGGCCATTTAACAGAGTAATATCGCAAAATTCGCAGTCGAAAGGGCAACCGCGTGAGTACTGGAGACTCATCGCCGAGTAGTGCTTCATGTTGATAAGCGACCACAGCGGGGCGGGCGTTTGGCTTATGTCCGGCCGTTCGTCTGATGAGTAGATGTGCCGGGGCTGACCTTTGGCTAGGTCAGCTAAAAAGGGCGGAAGCGTGACTTCGGCTTCACCCAGCACAAAGTGGTCCACTCCCTCAAACTCTTCGTATCCGGTCGTGAAAAGCGGGCCACCGGCCACCACGCTGGTATTTAGGTTGCGACACCTTTCTATTACTTCGCCCGCCGAAGTCTTCTGCACTACCATGGAGCTGAGGAAGACGTAATCAGCCCATTCTATATCTTCATCGTTCAAGGCGCATACATTTAAATCTACCAGCTTTTTCTCCCACCCGGCGGGAAGCATGGCGGCGACCGTCAGGAGTCCCAGAGGTGGAAAGGAAGCCTTCTTGGATAAGAACTTCAGTGCGTGTCTGAAGCTCCAGAAGGTGTCGGGATACCGAGGATAAACAAGAAGTATCTTCATATTGATTCTCCGTTTAAGAAAAAGGCGGTTTTATCCCGGCGATGTCGCATGGTCGTGTACCCGATTGCACAACCCTGAAAATGCCAGCCATAAAACCATCGTAACCTTGGCGGGTACTCTCTGATAAGCCATGGTCTAAGCCGCTTTATTAATCAAGCTTAATGCTCTCACGGCATTCTGGTAATCGTTTTTTGTGTCAAAACAGACGCTATCTTCGGCACGCTGGGTGTCTCTGGGGAAACAGCTCAGTCCGTACTTTCTTCCAGCCAGTTCTTTTGACCTTGCCTGTTCCACCCAGCTCTTTCGCGTTGCTACCCAGAAATAATCGCTATCTTCTTTATGAACCCAGGCGAAAATGCCCATTTCACCGTGCACATCGGAGTTAAATCTGTTCAAATTGTAAGTACGCTCATTCGCCTTCGAATAATGGCAGCCGATGTCCCCGGCGAGTTTCTTAATGAAGTCTTCATCCTGCCCACCGAAAATGATAGTTCTCCTCGGCTTCTTGTCAATCATGAATAGCCCCCCTTACAGTTAATCCCGGCCGTGCTGGGTATACACGGGGGCCGGAGGTTTCCGGCCCCGTGTATTTCCCTAACGAAGCAAATTACCTGCTCGTTTTTACTTTTCGATAGCAATCGCTGCAATAGACCGGCCGGCCCTGGCGGGGTTCAAAAGGCACAGAAGTTGACTTGCCGCAATCGGAGCATACGGCCGGGAACATCTGACGCCCGGGTGAATAGGTAGAGCCGCTATTTCCATAGCTACCAGCAGTATTTCCGTAGCGTTCTGATTTCCTTGCCTGACGGCATTCGGGGCAGCGTTTGGGCTGGTTGGAATAACCCCTGGACCGAAACTCCTCCTGCTCGCCAGCGCTAAAGGTGAACGCAGTACTGCAATCGGAACACTCCAAGGTCTTGTCCTCGAAACTCATCGGATGACCTCCTCTCTTCGCAATTTAGTTAGAGCTCGGGTCATCCAATACTTGATAGGAATTATGGGGATTTCAAGAAGTCGGTATTAACCTAAACTGGAACTATAAACATATTATATATCAAAATAACTCTTTTTGCAAGTTTTCAAATACGAGGTCTTATCAACGTCTGGATGTAATCCGTTCCGGAATGCCTGCCCACTGCCTTCGCTGAAGCTCTCGTGTAACCGGAATGCGATGCCAATTGCGGGATTATGTTATTTATGGTATAATAACAATTAAGTTCTAGTTTAGGTTATAACAAGCTTCTCGAAAGTTATTCTCACAGAGTTTTCCTGAGTGTTGGATGACCCGAACTCTAACTGGTAAAAAGAGAGAGGTCATCCAATATATTTTCAAGACAAGTCCCTCCAGGATTTCCTTCACAGTACCGCGTTTACACTCTTCGCTGAGGAACATGAGCAATCTCAACCCGGCGGCTTTATACCAGTAACCCGGGTACTTGACCGGTATTCACCCAAAGGAGTTATATGAATTTCGATACCTTTAATTTTCATCCGAGCATCATGGCCGGTATACGGGCCCTCGGATACGCCACACCAACGCCAATCCAGTTACAGGCCATCCCGCTGATTTTACAAGGACGCGATGTCATCGGCCTGGCCCAGACCGGCACCGGTAAGACAGCTGCGTTCGTGCTTCCAATTTTACAGCTGTTGAGATCAGACCAGCGGGGAAGTGTGCGCGCCCTGATAATATCGCCAACGCGGGAACTGGCGGATCAGACAAATGAGGTTTTCAACGAGCTGGGGAGCAACACCGGACTGCGGAGTGTCGCTATCTACGGCGGGGTTGGCATGGAACAACAAATACGGGAGCTACGCAGGGGCGTAGAAATCGCCGTAGCCTGTCCAGGTCGTTTACTCGACCACCTCTGGAAAGGGACTCTCAGTTTGTCGGAACTGGAAATCCTCGTCATCGACGAGGCCGACCGCATGTTCGACATGGGTTTTCTACCCGACGTCCGGAACATTTTGGGGTGCATCCTGCAGAAACACCAGACATTACTTTTTTCAGCTACGATGCCCACCGCCATCCGCCAACTGGTACGGGAAATCCTGCACGACCCCATTACCGTACAAATCGGCCGGACTTTGCCGGCCAAAACGGTATCACATGCCCTTTACCCGGTAAAGCAGCACCTCAAGACGGCGCTATTGAAAGAAATTTTAAAGAAAACCAAGACGGAATCGGTGCTTGTTTTTACACGGACCAAACACCGCGCCGAGCGCGTGGCACAACAACTGGTAAAGGCAGGCTACCGGGTAACATCACTGCAGGGTAACCTGCCGCAGCACCGGCGCCAGGCCGCAATTGAAGGATTCCGAACCGGTTCGTTTAAAATCCTGGTCGCTACCGATATCGCTGCCCGCGGCATTGACGTTTTAAGGATTTCTCACGTTATTAACTACGATATGCCCGAAAACACGGACAATTACATCCACCGCATCGGGCGTACCGGAAGAGTAAATAAAAGCGGTGACGCTTTGACTTTCGTAACCAGCGCTGACGAGGATAAGATACTCGACCTCGAGCAAATTCTCGAAGGACCGCTGGAGCGTCTGACTCTTGAAGGCTTTGATTATACCCAACCCGCCGCGGACAAACCTCCGCGTTATCTGCCGCAAACTCGACGGTAAAGCGTAAAAAGGCGTATGCAGATAGAGAAGCGGGACACTCAATGATGCCATTACTAGCTTGTCCCCCCATGTATGTTGGGGCGTATCCCACGAACCGGGTAGAACCCCACCACCGCTCAACGCAGGGCCAAAGATAGCGGAACGTTATTAATCGATGTGCTCCTCCCCGTTCCCATCATCGCTGCGGGAGTAGTTATTATCGGGCTCGTCCTCTCCGCCGTCTCTGGAAGAGCGGTCTTCCGATTCTCCTTCCCGGTCACTCCCATGTCTGTATCGTCTGACCCCCAGTTATTATGGGGACTGATAACCGCTTATTCCCCCAGCGCCAGCCTGATGTAGCCGGCAACGGCCACCGCCGCCGTGGCCACGCGCAGGACGGTGTCCCCCAGTGTTGCCGGGACAAAGCCCGCACGCCGCGCCTGTTCCACTTCCTCCGGAGTAAAATCGCCTTCCGGGCCAATCATGACCAGGATATTTTCAGGGCTGGATTCGGCGAGGATGTCTTTCAGAGGTCTTCTTTCGCCGGACAGGGTAGGTATCAGCCTGAGGTCGAATTCAGCGGCGCGGGAGATGACCGCTTCTATATCCGTTATCGCCTCGATGACGGGGAACTCGCTCCGCTGGCTCTGACGGGCGGCGCTGGCAGCGATTTTCCGCCAGCGCTCGAGGCGCGACTCTCTCCTGCCCCCGTCCAGCCTGACGACAACCCTCGCCGTCATCATGGGGACAATAGCGTCGACTCCCAGTTGAGTCAGGTAGTCGATAATGTCGTCCAGGGTCGACCCTTTGGGTACCGCGCAAGCCACGGTAATTTTTGTCTTTTTCAGGCGGGGGGTTACCGCGGCGGTGATTTTGACGAGGGCTTTTTGCCTGTCTATCCGGCTGATGACGCCTTCGTACTCGTTACCCCGGCCGTCGAAGAGGGCGACCCCGTCCCTGGCTTTCAGGCGCAACACATCCCGGAGATGGTGGAGCTGAGCGGCATCCGAAATAGAAGCGGTATCCCCGTCAACCTTATCGGTGTGAAAGCGGTGCATACGGCGGATATTATACAACCTCAAAGCCCCGTTATGCTAACATAGTATTAAATGCGTATTTTTCTGCGGATTGCGGCCCTTTTCTGGAAGTACCGGCGGCTGGCTGCCCTCGCCTACGTCTTCCTAATCGTGGGGGCGGCCCTGTCCATGGCGATTCCGCTGCTCACCGGCCGTGCCATCGACCTGGCACTGGGCTCGGGACAGACGGGCGTGCTGGTCTACCTGGCCGTCGCCATCGGCGCGTCCGGCATACTCCGGGGCGTGTTGAATTACGGGCAGTCGTACCTGGCGGAGGCGCTCTCACAACGGGTGGCCTACGACCTCCGCAACATGATGTACAACAGCCTGCAGAAGCTCAGCTACGCCTTCCACGACCGCTCCCAGACGGGCCAGCTCATGTCCCGGGCGACCTCGGATGTGGAAGGGGTGCGCATGTTCGTCGGCTACGCGCTCCTCCGCGGCGCCTATTTCCTGGTACTGCTGATAGCCATCGCGGCGGTGCTTTTCGCCCTCAACTGGAAGCTGGCGCTCATCAGTCTCTGCGTCGTTCCCTTTATCTCCTTCCGCACCATCGTCATCGGGCAGAAGCTCCGCGTCATGTTCATGAAGATACAGCAGGGGCTGGGGTCGCTCGGCACGATGTTCCAGGAGAGCATCGTTGGCGCCAAAGTGGTGCGGGCCTTCGCCCGCGAGGACTACGAGACGGATAAGTTCCTGCGCCAGGCCCGGGAGAACTATGGGCTGGAGATAAACGTGAGCAAGCTGCTGGCCACCAATAGCCCGGTAATGAGCTTCGCGCTGCTGCTGGCGATGGGCGGCATACTCTGGTACGGCGGCCGGCTGGTGGTTGGAGGTGTTATCACCGAGGGACAGATGGCCCAGTTCCTGCTCTACGTGGTAATGCTCAACATGCCGGTGAGGATGCTCGGCTGGCTGGTGCAGCTCTACTCCCGCGCCATGTCCTCGGGGCAGAGGGTGTTCGAAGTACTGGACGAGGTATCGGCCGTCGAGGAGAGGCCCGGGGCGCTCGAGTTCAGGGGCATCAAGGGCGCGGTCAGCTTCGAAAATGTTACTTTCAGCTATGACTCGCAGCAGCCGGCCATCCGTGACGTCGATTTCGAGGTCAAGCCGGGCCAGATAGTCGCTCTCGTTGGCGCCAGCGGCAGCGGGAAATCAACCGTCGCCAACCTCATCCCGCGTTTTTACGATGTCAGCGGCGGTCGCATCACCATCGACGGGACGGACATACGCGACCTGACTCTGGAGTCCTTGCGGCGCAATGTCGGCATGGTGCACCAGGACACCTTCCTGTTTTCGGCGACCATCCGGGAGAACATCGCCTACGGCAAGCCGGATGCCACGATGGAGGAGATTATCCGCGCCTCGAAAATCGCCCACCTGCACGATTTTATCGCCGGCCTGCCCGAGGGGTACGAGACCTGGGTGGGGGAGCGGGGAATCACCCTCTCCGGTGGCCAGAAGCAGCGGCTGGCCATCGCCCGGACCCTGCTGCTCGATCCCCGCATCATCATCATGGACGACGCCACCTCCAGCGTGGACATGGAGACCGAGCTCCTTATCCGGCAGGCCCTGAACGCCCTGCTGGCCGGACGCACGACGTTCATCATCGCCCAGCGGCTACGCTCCGTCCAGATGGCCGACCTTATCCTGGTGCTGGAGGGCGGCCGCATCGTGGAACGGGGCACCCACCGGGAGCTCATCGACCGCGAGGGCATTTACTACCGGCTTTATAACTTGCAGTTCCAGTACCAGGAAGGCTGGCAGCCCGCCGCCGAAGGACCGGCGGAAGCCGCGGAGCCGGCGGCGCCCGTCCCGGAAGGCGCCGTCTCCCCGGCGCGGCGGGGCCGCTTCAGCGATAGCCTCAGCGACTCGGACGACATCGTTTTCGGGAGCCCTTACGATACGCGGGTCGTCGGGCGCATGGCCGGGTATTTCAAGCCACACAAGGTGGCCGTGACCCTGACCATTATCGCGACGCTGTTCTACACCGCCACCATCGTGGCCAGCCCTTACCTGGTGGGTACGGCCATCAACAACTACATCGTGGCGGGTAATCTCGCCGGGCTGAACCTGGCCATCCTGCTTTTCCTGGGCAACGCCGCGCTGCACGGGATTTCCTACTGGGGGCAGATACGGGCGGAAGCGGTCATCGGGCAGGGAATACTGCTGCGACTCCGCCGGCAGGTCTTCAGTCGGCTGCAGCGCTTCCACATCAGCTTTTTCGACCACAACGAGGCGGGCCGGGTCATGTCCCGCGCCCAGGACGACGTGGGTGAGCTGGGCGACTTTCTCGACTCCGGGGCCTTCTGGGTCATCGGGGAGATTGTCAGCCTGGTGGCCATCGTGGTGGTGATGCTGGGCATGGACCTGAAACTCGCCGTGGTCAGCCTCTCTGTTATACCGCTCCTCTTCTGGTTTATCGTCGTCTGGCAAAAGCGGGCACGTCTTTCTTTCATACGCGCCCGGCAGTCCCTATCAGCGGTCAACGCCTCGCTCCAGGAAAACATCACCGGTGTCAGGATTATCCAGAGCTTGTCCCGCGAAAAATTAAACTCGGAGCACTTCGACCGCGTCAACCGCGACAATCTCAAGGCGAACCTGGTCGCGGCGCGGGAGTCCGCCGCCATGATGCCGCTGGTGGAGACGCTGGTAGCCATCGCCACGGCACTCACAATCGTCTTCGGCGGGCTAAGCGTGCTCCAGGGGGCCATACTGGTCGGCACCCTGGTAGCCTTCATGTTGTATATCCAGCAGTTCTTCGACCCCATCCGGACACTGACGATGGAGTATACCCAGCTCCAGCGGGCCATGGCCTCCGGGGCACGCATCTTCGAACTGCTGGACGTGAGGACGGAGGCCGATGGCGCCTCCCCCGGTGTTAAACCTCAGCGCTTGCAGGGCGAAATCAGGTTCGAAGACGTGACTTTCCACTACGAGAAAGGGCCGGACGTCCTGCATAATATCAGTTTCCGGGTCGCCCCGGGAGAGACGGCGGCGCTGGTCGGGCCGACGGGCGCCGGCAAGAGCACTGTGATGAGCCTGATTGCCCGCTTTTACGATGTCAGCGGCGGGAGCATACTGGTAGACGGCCGGGACATATGCGAGATGAACCCGGCAGCTTACCGGGGCCAGCTGGGACTGGTCCTCCAGGACCCCTTCCTGTTCTCCGGGACCATCCGGGACAACATCCGCTACGGGAGATTAGCGGCCTCCGAGGCTGAGATTGTCGCCGCGGCCACGACGGTAGGCGCGCACCGCTTCATCATTAACATGGAGAAGGGATACGATACCGTGCTCCAGGAGCGGGGACAGAACCTGAGCATGGGACAGCGGCAGCTTGTCAGCCTGGCCCGGGCGCTCCTGGCCGAGCCGGCCATCTTGCTGCTGGACGAGGCCACCGCTAACATGGACTCATACAGCGAACAGGTATTGCAGGAGGCTCTGAAGCACCTGCTGGTGGGGAGGACGGCCATCGTCATTGCCCACCGGCTTTCGACCGTCCGCAACGCCGACCGTATCCTGGTGCTGGACGGAGGGCGCATCGTTGAAGAGGGGAAACACGAAGACCTTCTGGCCCGGGGCGGTCTCTACGCCCGGCTCTACGAAATGACCTACGCTACCGTGTCCGCCGGGGGGAAATAGCCGCTATCGCCGGGGCTTCTGTTTCAACAGGCTGGCGATGACCTTTTCGATGTTCCTGGCCAGCGCTTCCGGTGTCTTGAGCGAGTTCAGATAGGCCAGGTACTCGTTGCGGTGGGACGGCGGTAGCCGGGCGAAAACTTCACCGGCCTTCCGGTTACGCTCCAGGGCTTCCTTTAGAGTCTTGGGCACGGGCAGCTCGCGCGGCCTGTCGTCATACTCCAGCTCGAGCCGGATTTCGTCGCCGACCTTCACGCCGGTAGCTTTCCTCATGTAGATGTTGATATAGAGACGGTGCCGTCCCCCGCCGGTGGGGACGAGGGTGGCCTGAATCGGATGGCCGTTAAGGGCGCCCTTGACGGGGACAGGCCCCCGCCTGGCGAAAGCGCGGCTGACCCGGGCGGGGACATCCACGTAGGGATTGATACCCGCGATGCCGATTTTAGCGCGGAAGCTGCGGACGGCAGCCGGACTCATGATTACGTCGTGTAGCCCTTGCTGAAGAACTTCAGGGCGGTAAACTGGTTGACGGCCTGGTTCAGCAGCTTCTTGTCCAGCACGGCCTCGGGGTCGAGCGTCCTGGCGAGGAAGACCTGGGCCATCCTCTGGCGGTCTTTCATGATGGCGCGCGTGCCCAGCCCGTGGTAGGTCTCGATATCCTGGTAGTACCGGAACCTGGACATTTCCTCGGCGTTCAGGGGGTCCGGCACGCCCTTGGGAGCTGTTGGCACGGAAAGGTGGATTTTTAATCTGGCGGGGTGGGGTTGCAGCAGCCCGGCGACAAAGCTCCACGCCGAAAGAACCGAAGGCACCATCGCCTTCATCCGGAAAATCCTGAAGTTGATTTTGCTGTCCTTGATAGCCTCGTACTGCGCCCTGTGCAGGGCGGCGAAGGACCTGCCGGCCTCCTGAAGCTCCTTGTTCGACCAGAGCTTGCCGCCCATCTTCTCGGTGAGCATCCGGTACTCCTCGTCGAGGAAGGCGCCGGTCTGGCAGAGATAGGGCTCGTAGACGTTCCGGTCGAGCTCGTTTTCCGGTATCTGCGGGCCGACCTCTTTGCCTTTGAAAAAGCTCACGACGAAGCTGCGGGCGCCCTGCGTGGTTATCCTTTCGGCCCGGGAACCGACGTCCGGGAAGTCCTCGTCCGGCTTGAGCAGGCCCACCTTGACGCACCAGCGCCGCAGGTAGGGGCCCATGTAAGTCTCTTCGAGCTGACGGTCGAAAAGGTCATTGGACACCGCCATGCTGGTATTGGAAATGAGGGCGAGCTCGGTTCGCTGCTCCTTGCTCAGGCAGAAATAGACGCGGAAACCGTGGTACCGGGAGACTTTTTTCGACGCATATGCGTCGATAATCGCCCGCGAGCGGTGCTGGCCGCCCCAGATTTTCAGCGGCTTCTCCGGCAGGTAGGACGTGATGTACTCAGCGATGAGGTCGTTAAACTCACGCTCGTTCTGGGCGTCGTCTTTCATGCGCAGGAACGTGTTATGAGTTTCCAGTATGTCGCGGTTGCCGCGGAAGGTCTCACCGCCCTGGGGGTCGAGCCGGGCGTCCAGGCTGATAATATCGGCCATGGTCTTGCCGGATATGGTGCAGCGTATATAGTAGCTTTTCTTGACACCGTCCTGGAAGACGTAAACGGGGATACCCCTGGTCTTTTCCAGAGTGGCTATTTTCGCCAGGAACTCCTTGACAGTATCCTCGACCTCCTGGTCTTTAACGGCCTTCTTGTCAAAAACTATTTCCATGCTTTTTCTCCAATCCGGTGATTATGTCATGCTTAACAGATTCATTCTACAACTTGTTGAGGCGTGAATCAATATTAGCTATCTGAAATTGGAGAAAGGGGAATATTCTCATCGGAAGTCCGGGAACAGGCCAGCCCTACTTTAACGGTAAAATATCTCCGATGCGCTCCGCTTTACCGCCGCGGGAGACGTACTCGAAGACCGGCCCGCCCAGGGCTTCCACCCGGCCGCCGGGAAAGACTTTGAGGCCGGTCCCGGTGGCGATGCCGTAGCCGCGGGCGCCGTCTTTTTCGAGGGCGAGGGCCGCCTGGAGTTCTTCCCAGCCGCCGTCTTCGTCATGAGTATCGCAGATGACCGGGGCGAAACCCAGGCAGGGAAAAAGCTCGGCGTAGTCCTCGTTCTCAGGATTGGGCCAGCGGACCCATTCCCTGCCCAGCATGATGCTCCCGGCGGAAAGCCCCAGGAACGGTTTGCCCGCCCGGAAAAGGCCGGAGAGGAAGTCGATAACGCTGTTTGCGCGCAGGACATCCATGCCGGCCTCGACATCGCCGCCGCTGATGAAGACAATATCGGCGTGCTCCAGTATTGTCTTGGCTTTAACGATATCAGCACCGTCCGGCGCGGTTATGGCGTGGTCGACCCTACCGGCCCCGGCGGCTTTAAAGGCCGCCGCGATGAAGTCAAAAAAGCTCCTGTCATCGCCGCTGGCCGCGCCGACGTAAGCCACCGAAGGAGATTGGCCGCACTCCCGGAAGAACCCCTGTAACAGGGGGTCGGGCTGGCGCCGCCTCCCGTGCCGTCCCCCGGCCAATAGATATACCGGTCTGCTTTTCATCATTGTTTCCTGGAGGTCGTTTAGTGATGAAAATATACTTCTGAATTCCACTCACCCCGAGTTTGTCGAGGGGTGGTACCAGCTATTCTCATGGTTCGACAAGCGTTCGACCGAGCTCACGCCGAGGTCTCACCATGAGCGGCTGCCAAACGACTTCCTCTACGTTATTTCCCCCTTTCTTCTGTCCAGGAAATCTTCAACGTCCAGCGGGAAAAGGGCCCGCGCGAGGCAATATTTACCCGATTCCTCCGGGGCCAGCGTATCCCGGTAAAAAATTGTCACGGCCGCGGCCTTTCCGTAGACACCGCGCAGCAGCCCGGCGGCCTCGGTTTCCAGTTGTTTTCTATCAGTGCGAGAGGTAGCCACGGTCAAGGTATAAGATCCCGGAGAAGGCTGGTCCAGGCGGTATTCGTCGATGCCGTCCAGGGCGGCCAGGGCATCATCGAGCCGGCGCAGCGTGACCAGCCGGCCGTCGCAGGCCAGCGTCACGTTGGCAAACCTCCCCTCGATGGCCGAGACGATGAAACCGGAGTCCCGGCCACAGGGGCATTTATCCGTCTCGTCGACTCGCGCCAGGTCGCCGACATCGAAGCGGACCATGTAGTACCAGGGATTGTTAAAGGTGGTCACCAGCATCCGGCCCAATCGCGGGCCGCCGTGCCGGGACTGGAGCGGCTGGAAGTCCACCCGGCAGAAGTCGCTGTTCTGGTGAAATTTGCCCGCTTCGCACTGCATGAAGACATAGCCAGTCTCGGTGGTGCCATAAGAGCTGGCGGTGGGCGCGGTGAAGACGCGGCGGATTTGTCGGTAGTGAACCTGCGACGGGAACTCGTAGGTAAAAACAATCAGCCCCGGCTGGAATACTGGCTTTTTCTCCGCCGCGGCGTAGCGGCTCAGCCGGGCCAGCAGCGAGGGGTTGGCTTCGAGGACGGCGGGACGGTAGAAGCTCAACTCTTCAATCATCCGGTCCATAAGACGCGTCGACCACAACGTGGGATTGGTCTTTTCATTGAGGTAAAGGAACCGTCTCAGTCGCCGTTTTTCGTAAGGGAGGTCGACATCGTCCGAAATGATGCCCACGTTACGGGGGTTGGCAAGGATCGCCTCGGGGTGGCTGCCGGTGGCCAGCCTGGCGGCGTGCGAGTTCAATTTCCAGGACGCTTTCTCCGAGGCGTCCCACCAAGGCTGGTGCCAGATGTTGGTCACGCGGAGGTCGCTCGAGCCGCTGGTGTTGACCGTCTGGATTTCGCCGCTGGCCACGGCGGTCTCGAAATCGCGGCCGGGCGGCACGAAGCCCGCGGGAAAATGCTCGCGGATGTCGCGTTTGGTGAGCACCGGCAATGACGCGTAGCGCTGGTCCACATCACTGCCGGCCCCGGGGTCGCGGGCCTGCCAGGAGTGGTAGGCGCCGAGGTGGTCCAGTGCGTACTCTAGTGTATCCAGGGATTTCTTGGAAAAATCAGGGGGGAAATGCGGGTGATAGTCCATTAGGCCTTTCTTCAGATATCAGGGCGCCGTCAGCACACGCATCGCCCGTAGCGTTACCCATTTGTTAGGCTGTTTTTTCAAGCCAAAATCTACCCAGGTCTTGCCTGTATAATCATACTCCAGAGACCAGCGCCCCTCGCTGTCCTGCTTTTCACGTATAAGGGCAAGGCAACCGGCCAGGCGCGGGTCGTGCCCGTAGCCTAATCCAACGAGGGCTTCGGCGATTTGCAGGATATCAGAAACATAAAAATTGGGGAAGCCGAATTTCCACCAGTTGCCGCTCGGTTTGGCGCTGTAACCGCTGGGATAGTCCGCCCTGGCCGGGTCCCGGCTGAAGAGAAAATCAACCCCTGCCTCGATAGCTCGACCTATCAGGGGTGTCCGCTTGTTCACGGGCAGCCTGCTGAATGCCAGCATCACTTTCACCGCTCCCCAGCCGCACGGCAGCTTATTGTTTGAGCCGCAGGCGAAGTTCGGCCCGCACTTTCCGGCGTAATAACGCCGCGGGGCCGTCTTCTCTGTCATCGGAGCCACGCCTTCCCCGGTGACGCTCCTGGCCATCCATTCGAAGGCGTTGTCCAGTCGCGGGTCAATACAGTCGAGATTGAGCAGCGATTCACAGAGGTTGCCTTGCAGGCAGTCCGCTGTTCCAGACGGCAGGCCATTGACCGTGAAATGACCGTCTCCGGTGAGGTTATGTGCCAGGACATAGGAACAGGCGGTAGCGATACGCGCGTCAATTTCCAGAGAGGCGCCAAGCTCTGCCAGTGAAATAACCGACCACACTGTCCCGGTGTACTTGGGATAATAGCCGGCCCCGGCCTGTTCCCACCACCCTTCTTCGTGCATTTTTGCCAGGATGGCGGCTATCGGGCCTTTTTCATGGGCGGCTTTTTTAACCGGGAGGAGTTCGCCGGCGTCCGCTTTCAACAAGTCGCGCATGGCGAGGTATCTCACGCCGATATTTTCCCGCTCCAGCAGCCATTCCAGCGCACCTGACTTTGTTTTAGCCTGTGTCAACGCTGCTTTTACCTCCCGGCCGGTTGCTGATGTAAGTTTAGCGGTATGCGGGGAGCTTTTTCAACCTGCCGGGGCGGCGCCGCGTTTTTCAGCCGCCGCCGCCTTGCCAAACTCGCGGAATAAAGGAATCAACATGACCACGGTGAGGAGGAACGTCAGGGTATCCGAGACCGGGAAGGCCAGCCAGACGCCGTTAAGCTGCCACAGACGGGGCAGGAGCAACACCGCCGGCATAAGGAAGACCAGTGGCCGCGCGATAGCGATGATAAACGATTCGAAGGCCTTGCCGATGGACGGGAAGACGAGTGAGCCGACTGTAAAGAAGCCCATCAGGGGTAGGACGAAGAAAATGCGGTGGGCGGCGTAGGTGCCCGCAGCAATGAGAGCTGGTTCGTTGGTGAAGATACCCATCACCGGCCCCGGGAAGAAGAACAGCACGACAAAGGCGACCACGCTGAAAACCGTAGACGCAATTGCCGCGATGCTGATGGCTTTCAGGGCGAGGTGGTAGCGCCTGGCCCCGAAGTTGTAGCCCAGTATGGGCTGGAGCCCCTGTCCCAGGACCTGGCCGGGCATGAAGGAGAACATCATGACGCGCTGGATGATGCCGAACACCGATAAAGCGATATCGCCGCCGTAGGTAGCTGCCATTCTTATCAGTATCGCCGCCGACACGGTCATCGCCAGGGCCTGCACCAGCGAGGCAATGCCTATGGCGAATATAGACTTCAGGATTTTCAAATCAGGTGCCAGGTTGCCGGAATGTATTTTCAGGAAGCTGTTGCCGTTGAGGTAGTAAAACAGAATATAGGTCATGGCCAACGCCTGCGAAATCACCGTGGCCAGGGCGGCCCCTCTTACCCCCATGTCCAGCGATATGATGAATACCGCGTCCAGAGCGATATTGAGGAGGCTGCCCATGATATAGGCTACCATCACCACGCGGGAGTTGCCCTCGGACCGCGCGTAGGTGAGGAGGACCGAGCCCAGGACGTTGAAAATCGTGCCGCTGATGGTTATCGTGAGGTAGTCTCTGGCAAATGGGAGGACCTCCGGCGAAGCCCCGATGAGCTTAAGCCAGAAACCCATCGTGGGCAGGAACACGGCTGTCAGTATGATGGAAAACAATACCGCGAAAGTAATGCCGTTACCCAGGGCACACTCGGCCTGTTCTTTTTCACCCGCCCCGATCATCCTAGAAATCAATGAGGCCCCGCCGATACCCACCATGTTGCCGATGCCAATAGTGAGCATCTGGAGGGGGAATATCACGGAGATACCGGCGATGGCCAGCGGGCCGACGAACTGCCCCAGGAAGACCGCGTCTACGATGTTGTACGTGGTCTGGAAGAACATGCCGAAAAACATCGGCAGGGTCAGTTTAAAGAGCAGCCGACCGATATGGCTCGTATCCAGTACGTTGTGGTTCTGATGTTGCATGATATTTCCAGGACACCAGGATGTCAGTCAACCACCTGGCTGCTTTCGGCGTTGTCCAGCAGCGGCGCCGCCGTGACCGGCCCGGTCTTGGCCTGTTTCTCCGCCACCGCCGCCCGGCGGAACTCACCGATGATTGGTGCCAGCAGCGCGATTATCAGCATGAAGGTGAGGAGGTCGGCGGCCGGGAAGGCCAGGAACACGCCGTCGAGCTGCCAGGCGTTGGACATCACCAGCACGAGCGGGATTAAAAATACCAGCGGCCGCACGATGGCCGTGATAAAAGACTGCGTCGCTTTGCCGATAGCTTGAAAGATGAGCTGGCCGACCATGACGGCGCCCATCAGCGGCAGTGACAGGAAAATGAGCTTGGCGGCGTACACCCCGGTGCTGACGAGGTCGGGGTCGCTGGTAAAAATCCTGATGAGCGGCCCGGGGACAAAATAGATGATGGTAAAGCCCACCAGGCTCAGCGAGGTGGAAACGATGGCGGCTATCGTTGTCGCCCTCAGGGCCCGGCCAAAGCGTTTCGCGCCGTAGTTGAAACCGAGCACCGGTTGTAAAGCCTGGCCGAAGACCATGGCCGGCATCGTGGCGAACATCATGATACGCTGGATGATGCCAAAAGCCCCCAGGGCCATATCGCCGCCATACCTGACGACCATGTTAATCAGTAACATGGCCGAGAGGCTGCCGGCTACCGTCTGCACGAATGAGGAGACGCCGATGGAGAACATCGGCTTCAGTATCGTAATATCCAGGCGGAGGTTGCGCATCCGGATTTTCAGGTAGCTGTTGCCGGTAAAATAGTAGCTCAGGAGATAAAGCATGGAGGTAATCTGGGATATCACCGTTGCCAGGGCCGCCCCTTTCACGCCCATGTGCAGCGGGATGATGAAGATGGCATCGAGGATGATGCTGAGCACCGCGCCGAGTATCATGGCAATCATGCCGACGCGGGCGTTGCCCTCCGAGCGTACGAAGCTGAGGAGAGACATGGCCAGGACGTTGAAAATCGTGCTGCTCATGATGATGACCAGGTACTCCCGGGCGTAGGGAAGGACTTCCGCCGAGGCGCCGATGAGCCTGAGCCAGAAACTGACCAGTGGCACGATGATGACCGTCGCGGCGGCGGATATGATGAGGCCGACGGTGATGCCGTTGCCGATGGCGCGTTCCGCACGGGCGGTATCGCCGGCTCCGATGAATCGCGAAATCACCGATGACCCGCCCATCCCCACCATCATCCCGATGCCCATGGCCAGCATCTGGAGCGGGAAAACGATGGACAGGCCGGCGATGGCCAGCGGGCCGACGAAATGGCCGATGAAGATGGTGTTCACCGCGTTATAAAGGGTCTGGACGAACATCCCCAGAAAGGCGGGCGTGGCCAGCTTCACCAGTAGCCCGCCGACCTTTTCGGTATCGAGGACGTTGTGATTGCGATTTTGAACGGGGTTTTTCATGAGTCCTTTTCCAGGTAGGATAGCCTACTTCGGGCTGATTTTTTGTACTTTGAACAGGTAGTCTCTTAAATTTCTCAGCGAGTTCGATAGCGCTTCGAGCTCGGCATCGGAAAGGGAAGACATGTTGTCGCTCACGGTGATAATCAGGGCGTTCTCGTGCTCTTCCAGTATCGTCCTGCCCTTGCCGGTGAGGGCGATGTTGAGCGTACGCCGGTCGGTGACGCACATCTGCCTTTCCACGAGTTCCAGCTCGACGAGCTTATCGATGAGATGCGTCATCTGGGCCTTGGCAATCTGCAGCCTCTCGCCGATTTCAGCGACGTGCAGTGTCCCTTCTTTTAAAACCGTCATGATTTCGAGATGCGGAAATTTGATATCCGCCTCGATATCAGCCAGAGAAGTCTTTATCAGGCTCCTTCGCAGCAGCCGGAAAATGAGAGGCGGCACGGATAGCAGGTCCACGGCAACTCTTCCCAGGACGTCACTCCTCATATTGCTATGTTCCTCCCGTTAGAACTTTCGGGCTAATATTTGGTATCAATAATATATAGTATTGATTGTAAATAGTATATAAAAAATATAGTATAATATCTAAACATTTAATATTATATACTATTATTCACCTGTAAACAAGGCTGAAGGAGTGTTTGAAAACAGGGGGAAGTCTTGGCAGTCAACCAGCGCCAACAGGACCGGGGAAACTCACAAATGTCATCACAGTTCCTGGCCGAGTCCCGCCGTGATAAATATGTTAGAATAGGGATTAAGGCTAAATATGATATTAAAGAGCAGGAGAAATATAAAGCATGACCATGAAACATGTCGCCGGCAACAAAAAGGGGAGAAAAGTAGTACTTTACGCCCTGAGCACCTGCGGTTGGTGTAAAAAGACCAAGGAGCTCCTCAATGTTATGAGCGTGGAATATGATTATACGGACGTCGACCTGCTGCGCGGCGCGGAGCAGGAAGAAGCCATGAAGGTAGTCAAGAAGTTCAATCCGGAGTGCAATTTCCCCACGATGGTAATCGACGGCAAACTGTGCATCGTCGGGTTCCGGGAAGAAGAAATCAGGAAGGCCCTCGGTAAATGAACGACCGCGTGGACGTTTCGGCGGACGAGGTCGAGCGGCTGTATCGGCGGCTGGACTCCGAGGCGGAGTCCGGCGGCTACCACCTCAATCCTGATGCGGGCATGACCCGGGAGCTGGTCAAGGGCCTGCTCGTCAACGAAAAAAGGTACGGGTACTGGGCCTGCCCCTGCCGCCTGGCCTCTGGCGACAAGGACGAAGACCTGGACATCATCTGCCCCTGCGACTATCGCGACCCTGACCTTACCGACTACGATGCGTGCTATTGTAGTCTCTACGTCTCCCGGGACGTGTTCGAGGGGAAGAAAAGGGCCGGCTCGATACCCGAGCGCCGGCTGCCCCGTGGAAAGAGAGTCAAGAAAGAGGTTGCCAAACCTGGGTCCACGTTGAAATCGCTACCCCTGCCGGTGTGGCGCTGCCGCGTCTGCGGCTATCTGTGCGCCCGGGATGGTCCGCCGGAGGTCTGTCCCATCTGCAAGGCGAAGAAAGAGCGCTTCGAAAGGTTCATCTGAGGCGGACGTCAGCCCCGCTGCACCAGCTCAATGAGCACGTTCTCCGCAGCGCGGGAAAAGGGTTGTCATTGCGAGCGAAGCGTGGCAATCCCTACGATAGAATTAAACCGGTGATTGAGATTGCCGCGTCGCTGCGCTCCTCGCCATGACAGTCTGTACTACCCTCTCTGCACCAGCTCAATGAGCACGTTCTCCGCTGCACTCGGGTGCACGAAAGCTACTTTATCGCCATTAGGCAGAGACATCGGCTCTTCATTCTGGAGTTTTCTACCTTGGGTTTTTAACGTTTTTAAGTCCTTGATGATATCATCGGTAGCGAAGGATATATGGTGCAGGCCACCGCCTTTTTCTTCGAGGAATCTCATATGGCTGCCCGGCTTCAAGGGCTGAAACAGCTCAACCCGCATATCGCCGATGGCCATCATCATGGAAATAAATTCGCCGCCAGGGCCCGGCCTCTTTTCCCCCGCTTTGAAGCCGAACATCTCGGAGTATGACTTCACCGCCTTATCCACGTCCTTGACGACGATAGCGATGTGGTCGATTTTCTTTAACACCGTTGCCCTCCTGAAAAAATCATGATTCTAAATCACTTCATAACTTGTCATTGCGAGTGGTAGCGAAACAATCCGGTTTTCTCTGATAGCGGATTGCTTCGTCGCTACGCTCCTCGCAATGACATGAGGTACCATGCACCTAAAATGGGAATATCGGCGGCAGCTCCCGGACCTTGCCCCGGGTCAGCGTCGCCGGCATGGTCTCCGCCAGCTCTTCCGGCGTCCAGCGGCCGTCCTTCCACAGCACCTGCTCCACGGGCGGGGGATCGACATAGATGCCGACGTGCCCGTGCCACACCTCGAAGACGCATCCGTTGACATTATCCGCCTTCTCGCTGGCGAGGTAAACGGCCAGGGAGGCGATATCTTCCGGCATGTTGAGCTCCAACATCTGTTTCAGTCTTCTCTCTGCTACCTCGGCGCCCCACATCTTGGCCCAGGCGTCCTTGAGGCCTTTCTCCTGGACCATCTCGATAAAACCCCGCGTGCCGGCCACCGGGCGGATGACGTTGCAGGTGACGCCATAGCGTCCCATGTCCCGGGCGACCGTCCGCGTCAGGCCGACTATCCCTTCCTTGGCGGCGGAGTAGTTGGCCTGGCCCATATTGCCGAGCCCGGCGTGGGATGAGGTATTGATGATACGCCCGTAGTTCTGCTGCCGCATTACCCGGCAGGCTGCCCGGGTGCAGTAGAACGTCCCGTTGAGGTTCGTTTTTATCACCGATTCCCACTCTTCATCGGTGGTGTTGTAGACCATGCGGTCGCGATTGAACCCGGCGTTATTGACCAGCACGTCGAGGCGCCCGAAGGCGTCGACCGCTTTTTTTACAATGGCTTCCGCCCCTTCGGGTGTAGCGACACTATCGTAGCTGGGTACGGCCTCGCCGCCGGCCTTTTTTATCTCGGCGATGACCTCTTCCGCCGGGCCGTGCGACGTCCCCTTGCCGTCGACCGCCGTGCCCAGGTCGTTGACCACGACCTTCGCCCCCTGGGCCGCCAGGCCGATGGCTTCCGCCCGGCCGATACCCTTCCCGGCCCCGGTCACCGCCGCCACCTTACCTTTCAGTAGCTCTCCCATCGGGTGCCTCCTTGTTGATCAAGACCAACTTCTTGGCAGGTATATTTGATACTTTTTACTGGCTCAAGATTCCTTGTTATAAAGTTATCGGGAAACTGTCATTCTGGAGTCCCTCAGTTACCCCGTATACCTACTGGGGGACGAAGAATCTGGAAGTGGTGAGTGGCTGTTTATTCACATCGGTTCCAAACCAGGCTTCACTTAAATCTTCCCACTTTGGGTTCATCGTCTTTATCAACTCTATCTTTTTGCTTCTAAGCAGGCCTTTTATTTGCTTTTCTCTCGCAATGGCTACGGTCACATCACTGCTGGACTCAAAATACACCAGCCCGGTAATATTATATCTTTTGGTAAAACCTTCGATTGACTTGTTCTTGTGCTGATAAATACGTTGCTCTAGTCGCTGGTGACACCGGTATATAAAGTTCCGCGTTTATTAGACAGGATATATACATAATACTCTTTCATTAGTCCTCTGTGTTTTTAGATTGTCATGGCACTATCCGACCACCCACCCACCGGATTCTTCGCTTCGCTCCAGAATGACAGTGTTTATATCGTTAATGAAATCAGGCTATCACCCCTTTGTCTTTTAATGCTGTAATCTCATCCCAGCTATAACCGAGGACGCCGGTGAGCACTTCCTCGGTGTGCTGGCCGAACTCCGGTGCGGTACTCCTGATGGTCGGCGGGGTCCGGCTGAACTGCCAGGGCGGCGTAATCATCTTGAGCTTTTTACCGGAGGGGTGGTCGATTTCCCGGAAATAGCCGTCTGCCCAGGGGGTGGGGTCGGCGGCCACTTCGGCGGGCGTCTTGACCACTGTCCAGATGACATTCTCTTTAGCCAGCCGTTTGGCCCATTCATCGATCGGTTTCGACTTGAATACCTTATCGAGAATGGGGATTAAAGCCAGGTTGTTTTTCATCCGCTTTTCATGCGTCTCAAAACGCGGATCGTTTTCCAGCTTGCCCAGCTCCAGCGCCTTGCAGACGCCACTCCAGTAGCGGTCGCCCTGGATGCAGGCCATTTGCAGCCATTTCCCGTCGGCGCACTCGTAGCTGTTGAAAATGGGATTGCTCTGGCACGTCCGCGAGACGCGGGGATATTCTAGTCCGGTGGCCAGCACGGAAGACAGCACGATGCCCATCGACCATATCCCCCCGCCGATGAGGGAGACGCAGACCTCCTGGCCTTCACCGGTGCGCTCCCGGTGGAAAAGGGCCATCATGATAGCGCAGGCGGCGTACATGCCGGTGGTGTTGTCGCCGAAGCCGGGGACCTGGAAGGGCAGGGGCGTGCCCGGCTCTCCCAGCGAGGCCATCACCCCGCTGCGCGCCCAGTAGCCGACGAAGTCGTAAGCGCCGACGTCTTTCTCCGGCCCGTGGAGCCCGTAGCCGCTGAGATGGGTGTAAATGATGCGTGGGTTTATTTTCGAGATGGTCTGGTATTCCAGCTCCAGGCTTTTGAGGGCATGCGGCCGGAAGTTACACACGAAGACGTCCGACTTTTCCACGAGTTTATGGAGAATCTGGCGGCCTTCCTTCTGCTTGAGGTCAAGTGTGATACCCTTTTTATTGAAATTATAGAACTCGAAGACGTAGTTGATATCATAAACCGGCACGTTGCCGCTTATTTTTAAAATACCCCGGGTCTGGTCACCGCTCTCCGTCCGCTCCACCTTGATGACCTCCGCCCCCATGTCCGCCAGGATACGGCAGCACACCGGCGCCAGCCCCGCCTCGCTGACGTCCAGCACCCTGATACCTTCCAGAGCCATTTTCATTTCAGGAGTACCTCCTCACTTAGAGTGCCAACATATGTTCTCCTCTCCCCTCGTGGGAAAGGAATAAGGCGAGGGGCAGATTCATCATTTCACCCTCACCTAGCCTCTCCCCTCAAGGGAGAGGTAATAAAAACATTTGAAAACTTTACTTCTCGTTGCCCACGATGAAGCAGCTGCAAATGCCCGTCCCGGCGTTGCCGCCCAGGTTATGGGTCAGTCCCAGGCGCGGGTTTTTCACCTGCCGCGGCCCGGCCTTGCCCTGGAGCTGCTTATAGACCTCGTACATCATCCTCAGCCCGCTCGCCCCCAGCGGGTGCCCGAAGCACTTCAGGCCGCCGTCGGTATTCACCGGCAGGTCGCCCTTGAGGGTGAACGTCCCGGCCTCGATGTCATCACGCGCCCGGCCCCGCGGACTGAACCCAAGGTCTTCGTAGACAATCATCTCGTGGATGCTGAAACAGTCGTGCACCTCGGCCAGGCTTATCTCCTGGCGCGGGTTTTTCACGCCGGCCTCGGCGTAGGCCTTGCGGGAGCCGAGTACGTTCTCCTCGATGTGGACGAAGTCGTAGTCCTGCCTCATCGCGCCTTGTCTAGCCCCGACGTTTATCTGCATAGCCTTGATATAGATAGGGTCCTTGCGAAAACTTTTCGCTATGTCGGCACGGGTGACGACGGCCACGGCGGCGCCGTCGCTGACGCCGCAACAGTCGAAAAGGCCCAGGGGCCAGGCGATAATCGGGGCGTTGACCACCTGCTCGATGGTCAGCTCGTTCTGGAAATGGGCCTTGGGGTTGAGGCTGCCGTTGTGGTGGTTCTTGACAGCGATCTGCGCCAGCAGTCTTTTCCCCTCTTCGGGCTTGAGATTGTATTCGTGGAAATAGCGGGTCGCCATATAAGCGAAGGAGGCCGGGGCGCTGTAGCCCGGCCCGATGCCCGAGCTGCCGTCCTGGTTATCTCCGACGACGCTCGGTCCCTTGACGCCGGTGGCACCGGAGTCTTTGAGCTTCTCCACGCCCACGGCCAGGGCGATATCGCAGACGCCGGCGGCCACGGCGTAGCTCGCCGCCCTCAGCGCCTCCGACCCGGTGGCGCACATGTTCTCGACGCGGGTCATGGGTATGTACTGCAGCTGTAGCGGCGATAGCGTGATAGCGCTGAGGCCGGAAAAGACCGTTCCTATCCAGGCGGCCTGGACGTCTTTTGGCCCGATTCCCGCGTCTTCGAAGGCCTCGTAGGCGGCCTCGACGATGAGGTCTTCCACGCCTTTGTCCCAGCGCTCCCCGAACTTCGTGCAGCCCATGCCCACGATAGCGACTTTATCCTTAATGCCGTCCATGATTGGCCTCCTAAAGCAAGTTGTCATGGCGAGGCATGGAATGCCGAAACAATCCGTTTTCACGGGTAGCGGATTGCTTCGCTACGCTCGCAATGACCCCCCTCCTCTTACCCGCTGGATTCCAGCGAAGGCTGGAATGACATAATGTATTATTCAGAGACTGGCTTAGCCTTCCAGAAATAGTTGTTGATGCCCCGGCTGGAAAACATCTTCCGGAAGGTCATCTCCAATGGCATGCCCACTGCCACTTTGTCAATCTCGCAGTCGGTCAACTCGCATATCAGCCGCCCTCCCCCCTCGAAGTCGACGACCCCGTTAACGCCGGGCGGATTGAGGGTCGGCTGGAGCTGGTCGATGGCGTAGCTGAACAGCTTCCCTTTTTTATCGGAAAACTTATATGGCTCGAACTCGTCTTTGGCCTGGCACTGGACGCACACCCGCGGGGCCTGCCCTATCTGCGAAATCTGGGGGGTGCCGCACTTTTTGCACCTGGCCCCGTAGAGGGCGGCAATCGCCCGCCGCTCCCGCCAGCGCCCCGGCAGGGAGATGGGCGGGCGCTCCGGCAGTGTCGAGGCTTCGGCGGGGATGAGATTGCGCCAGGTAAGGTACTGCCCGTAGCTAATGTTAATTTTTCCGGACAGCTTTGGTGAGATAGGCGGTTTATTCTGGACTTTCTTGATTTCATCGGTGATGCGGAGGATAAAACAATCGCAACCGTCGCCGTAGCCGGCGAAGAGAATACGGTCGCCGGGTCTGGCCTTTTCCAGAGCCGCGGTGAGCATGAGGAGTGCCGCTGCCGTCCCGGTGTTGCCGATTTCGTTATAGAGGGGGTCCTGCACCTGCGCCTTGTCGAGCTTGAGACGTCGGGCCAGGGCGGCGTGCTGGCGGGTGTCGCTGGCATAATAGACCACTCTGGTAAAGTCTGCCAGCGCGAGCTTGTATTTTTTCAGCAGGCCGGAAACGGCCGACTGCATTGCGGGGAGGTAGCCGACCTCGTCGATGAAACGCCCTTCGGTGGTGCGGACAAACGTATCGTCAGCCGTCCGCCAGTAGTCGGTAAAGTCGTTGAATATCGAATAGCTGCCCTCAACCTCGGCGATGACGTCTTCCGAGCCTATCATCACCGCGGCCGCGCCATCGCCCAGGGCCAGTTCCAGCGCACCTTTGGCGGCGGCGGGACGGCAGTCGGATGCCGCCACAATCACGTTTTTCGCCGAGCCGGCCTTGACCGCCTCGATGGCGGCTTTTATGGCTATCGTCGTCGACCTGAGCGAGTCGGTGAAGTCGGCGGTATGGCACGCCTCGGGAAGGTCGGTAACGCTGGCGATAATTGCCGCGGACTGCTTCTCCTTGTACGGAGCGGTGGTCGTCGCCAGGAAAAGGCCGTCAGCTTTGTCTCCGCGCCTGGCCAGGCATTCCAGCGTGGTCGCCGCTGCCATGGTCACGGCGTCCTCGTCATAGCCGGCCACGGCTTTAGTGCCGGCCATGCTCCTTCCCGCCCATGCCCTGGCTATCTCTTCGCGGGGTAACCTGTATATCGGCAGGTAAACACCGATGGATCGAATGCCAGCCATCTCCCCGGTTCCTTTCTCCTCGCTGATTTTATAACGGTCTCCCGTGTCATTACCAGCGCTGCTATCGCCGGATACTCTGAAGCAACGCCGCGGACGGATACGTAATGTCCGGCCTGAGTTGCTAGCTCACTCGCCGGTGGCCGCTACGAGACGGTGAAGCCGCCGTCGATGGGCATGACTGCCCCGGTGACATAGGAGGCCCGGTCTGAGCAGAGCCATATCACCGCCTCGGCGATTTCTTCCGGCTCCGAGTCCCTGCCCAGGGGCACCATTCTCACCACCGCTTCCGCCATGCCAGGCTGGTTCGCGAGCATCCGCTTGTAAAATCCAGTACCCTTCATACCGGCGGGACAGACGGAGTTCACGCGGATGCCCTTCTTGGCGTAGTCCGCCGCCGCCGACTTCGTCAGGCCATTGACCCCCCACTTGCAGGCGGAATAGATTGCCTGGCCCGGCGCCCCGATGAGCCCGGCAATCGATGAAGTATTCACGATGGACCCGCCGCCGTGATTTTCCATGTATTTTATCTCGTGTTTCAGGCAGAGCCAGATGCCCTTCAGGTCCACGTCCACGAGGCGGTACCACTGCTCCTCGGTGCCCTCGGTGATGGGGTGGGGCAGCTCTTCTATGCCGACGTTGTTGTGAGCGCAGTCCAGCCGCCCGTAGTCTGCCACGGTCTTGTCCACCATCGCCGCAACATCGGCTTCCCTGGAAACGTCGGTCTTGATGAACATAGCCTCGCCGCCGGCCTTTTTAATCGCGTCGACGGTCAGCTGACCATTCTTGCTGTCGATATCGGCGACGACGACCCTGGCGCCTTCACGCGCGAAAGCCATCGCCGCCGCCCTTCCCAGCCCCAGCCCGGCGCCGGTCACCACGGCGACCTTACCCTGGAACAATCCCGCCATCGGTATACCTCCTGCTTGATAGTCTACTTCTTTTGCCACAACTATCTTAATTCCGTGAAGCGGGGACTGTCAAATAAGGGTATGACTTGTCATTGCGAGCAAAGCGAAGCAATCTGCCAACCCGGAAAAAAACGGATTGCTTCGGGCTTGCCCTCGCAATGACCGCGCATTCCTGAGTCCTTCAGGAAACCAGCCCGGAAAGTTTGAGGTATATTAGGTCGATTCGGTATTAGGACGGTTGAAAAAACCGCTCAGGCAACCAGCAGCGGAACCAGCTTCCTGACGCTGTCCAGCTCCTCCAGCTTTTCCAGCCGTTCCAGAAGTCTCGTTGCCTTGGGGCGGGAAATCTTACCGGAGAATTCGACGTTGGTCCAGAACTTGGCCAGGATGTCATCGCGGGACATCGGATTATAACGGGGGTCGCCTTTAGCCACCTCGCACGACTCCGTAAGCTGTCGTCCGTCTCTCAGGGTTACCGTCATCCGCGCGGCCTCGAACTTAACGTCCGCGGCGGGCGTGAGCTTGATTTTACCGACGAATCTGGCGATACGGGGATCGCGTATAGCCTTCTCGGTGAAGTGCTCCGGTTTGACACTCCCGTTCAATAGTGCCGTCGCCACTACGTATTGATAGCTGAAGGCGGCGTTGCCGTGCGGGAAAGCCCCGATTTTGAAGGGGTGTCCGCAGATGTGGTCGATGCCACCCTGCGCCAGGTCCAGGTTGACGGACCGGATATTGTCAGCCCTGACGCTATGCCTGCTTACCAGTGCCAGTGCGCAGTCGATGGCGGCGTGGGGGATACGGCAGCAGGGATAAGGCTTGATCGTGCCGTCGGCGCAATAGATTTTTCCCAGGTCCCTGGTAAGGGCTTCCGGTTTCTGGCATCCCTCGGTGAACATTTTATAGTACCCGAACTTGCTCATCAGGGCGTCTTCCGGGCCTGTCCAGCCCGCCTTCGCCAGCTGCCCGGCAAAGACCCCCGCCCGGGCGGAAAGTCCCTGGGGCAGCTTGAAGGCGGTCGTACCGTCCCAGATTATCTGGAAGGTGCTGCCAACCTGGTTGAGGACGATGCCCATGGCGTTCCTCATCTGGGCCTTGTCCAGGCCGAGCAGCCTGCCGGCGATGGCCGCCGCCCCGAAGGCGTTAACCGTGCCGGTGCCGTCCCAGCCCAGGGTGAAACCGAAGCCGGAAGCCGCCAGCAGGCGTGAGGCGATGTCATCACCGGCCAGCAGGGCCGCAATCATGTCGCGGCCACTGGCATTAGTAGCCTCGGCCAGGCTGAGCGCCGTTGGCACCGTCGTACCGCTGATATGCCCCGGACAGCTCACGCCGTCCACCAGAGGACTCACCGGCTCGAAGTCGAAGGAGCGTGCCATGACGCTGTTGACCAGGGCGGCGTTCGCTACCGGCACCTTGCCCCCGTGGACGAGGATGGTAGCATCCCGGCGGCCGGCGGTCTCCTTGATGAGGCCGACGAGCTCCGGGTTGCCGGTATCTCCGGAACCGCCTATCAGGCACCCGAGCGTATCGATGATGCGCAGCTTGGTGCTCTCCACGGTCGACCTGTCGAAGGTTTCGAAGTGCGTCGACACGATATTTTCAGACATTTTTTCGATGGCGGTTGTCCCGGCGCTGCTATTCATAAGTCTTCTCCTTGCCCTGTTTGCCCGGCCGAGCCAATGCACCGGGCGCAATAAATGTATAGCACGTTGCTTTGGAATAAGTCAAACGACCTCATGTGTTATAATTATGACGTTGTTCACCATTATTTATAATAACAAAAAAGAGCGGAAATGCCAGACAAGAAAGCGCGACCATCGTTTATTCCGGGACTGGCGCTGGCCGAGGGGTTTTACCGGGAGATAGTCGGTCCAATCCTGGCGGCCCGTTTTCCGGCTTTACGGTATTCCGCCGCCCTCATCGGTCACGGTTCGGAAGTGCTTCAGTTCGATACGGAAATGTCTACCGACCATAACTGGGGACCGAGAGTTATTCTGTTCCTGACCCCCGAGGAGTATGAGTTAAAAAGAGACGCGATTCGCACTTTCTTGAGTCGGGAGCTTCCTCTTACCTACCGGGGCTACCCGACGAATTTCTCGGAGCCGAATCCGGAGGACAACGGCTCACAAACCCTGCATTCCATCTCTTCCGGCCCGGTGAACCACCGGGTGGAGACTTACACGCTCGGCGGTTTTTTCACCGACTACTTGAATATTGATATAAACGTGAACCTGGAGCCTATCGACTGGCTGACGCTGCCTCAGCAAAAGCTCCGTGCCGTCACCGCGGGTAAAGTGTTCCGTGACGGGCTCGGTCTGGAAGAGATAAGAAAACGATTTTTGTGGTACCCGCATGACGTCTGGCTCTATATTCTCGCCTCGTTGTGGGCCAGGATAGGGCAGGACGAGCACCTGATGGGGCGGGCCGGATTGGCCGGCGACGAAAACGGCTCGGCTTTGATAGCCGCGCGCCTTGTTCGGGACATCATGCGGCTAGCAATGTTGATGGAGAGGGAATATCCCCCTTATCCCAAGTGGCTGGGAACGGCTTTTTCCCGGCTGAAATCCGCCACCAAACTGGGGCCGGTTTTATCGGATGCGCTGCATGCCGCTTCCTGGCAAGAACGCGAATCACATCTCTGCGCGGCCTATGAAATCCTGGCCGAAATGCACAACAATCTTAAAATTACCGGGCCGATTTCTCCGGAAGTATCGCTGTTCTGGGAGCGTCCTTTCAGGGTAATCCGGGGAGAAAGATTCACCGCGGCCATCGTGAAGCAGATACAGGAACCGCAAATCACGCCGCTATCGAAATGCAGCCCGATTGGTAGTATCGACATATTCACGGATAATAACGATATGCTTGAGGACGCTTCATTGCGCCCGGTTTTACGTAAGCTCTACGAATAGCGGTTTTCTCTGTGGCAAAGGACAATCATTATTTTCCAGATAGTCAAAAAACGCATATCGATTTGTTACAAAACAAACCAGCCTGTTTGAGACTAAAGTCGTAGTGAGACAAGCTGATTGTTGTGTAATATCTAGCTTGAAAGTAATATAGTCCGGGGAGGTGTCATTATGAGCACGAAGTGTCCCGGCCAGGACATCCGGAACCTGAGGGCGGCCATGTTCAAGTGCCAGAACTGCGGGGCGGAGGTAGAGATGTTTTCCGACGAGCTGAGGATTAAGTGCCGTAAGTGTGGCGAATACGTGTATAAAGAGCAGACCCCTTCCTGCATCGAGTGGTGCGCCTCGGCGAGGCAATGCCTGGGTGAGGAGCGGTGGAAGGCCATCAAGGGTGAAAACTAGTTCATTCGATTGGGGAAGAATGGTAACCCGTACGAGAAGAAATATCGTATACATCGATGAAGAAAAGTGTACCGGCTGCGGCGCCTGTATCATCTCCTGCGCCGAAGGTGCCCTTAAAATTATCGATGGCAAGGCGAAGCTCGTCAGTGAGAGGTATTGCGACGGCCTGGGCAATTGCCTGGACTGCCCGGAAGGTGCGATAACCATCCGGGAGCGCGAGGCGGAGGAGTTCGACGAAGCGGCTGTGGAGCTCCATTTGCAGTCGCGGGAAGAAGAGAGCTTTCCGGCGCCGGGATGTCCTTCCGCCGGGATTATACAAATGGAGACTGAGGCTCCGGCGGCGGAGACAGCCCGTCCTGTCCTGAAGTCGGTACTGGGACATTGGCCGGTGCAGTTAGCCCTTGTCCCTCCGGACGCCCCGTTCCTGAAAGGCGCGGACCTGGTGCTGGCGGCGGACTGCGTAGCTTACGCTTATGGTGATTTCCACCGGGAGTTCCTCGGGGAAAACCGCGCCCTCCTGGTGGCCTGTCCCAAACTTGACGATTTCCCGGTCCACCAACAAAGGCTAAATGAGGTATTGAAAGAGTCCGGCCTCCGGAGCCTGACGGTTTTGCACATGGAGGTGCCCTGTTGCTCGGGCCTGGTACACCTGGCCAGGCAAGCGATTCTTGCCAGCGCGAATGCCGTCCCTTTCCGGGATGTCACCATCAGCATCCGGGGAGAGAAACGGGAAGGCTAAGTCTCCGCTCCCCTGAGCCTGTCGAAGGGTGAGCGTGGTTTTTGCCGTAGCCTAGGGGCCGGCCAGCTTTTTCCCCAGCTCATAAGCGTCGGCCAGGGCAGTAGGGTTTTGCTTGATTTCACCCTTCTTATCGACGCCTCTTATCAATAGCTCCGCGGTATACTCAGTGTTGATGGCCTGGAAAAAATATTTCGCTGTGAGCCTGGGGCCATCGAAAAGCTTCGCTCCCCGGGTCGCCCCCACGGCGATGAAAGCCCCTCTTTTCAATGGTGTCTTCAGGTTCTTCAGGACATAGCGACGCGCCCAGAGCGCCTGGCAGCGGCTGATGACCAGCAGGAGCTGGGCGCTGACCGTGTAGAAAAATATCGGCGTGGCGACGATGATGGCGTCGGCTTCGAGAATCTTCCTGTAAAGGTCATCCATGTCGTCCCGGATGATGCAGTTGCCGTCCTTCAGGCAGGCGTAATATTCCTTGCACGGGGCGATGCCCAGCCTGTCCACGATGACCTTCTCGACTTCCGCCCCCCGGCTCGCCGCCCCCTTTAGGGCCTCGTCGAGGAGAAGGTCGGTGTTGCCCTTGAGCCGCGGGCTGCCCATGATGCCCAGGACTTTCAAAAAAGCCTCCCTCAACGCCCGTCGCAGAAAAGCTTCCCGGCCTGGGCGAGATTTTCCTGCGTGTACTCGATGATGTCGATACTCACCGCCTGCGTCGGGCAACCGAGGTTCTTGACGATGGCTTCGGTCACGTCCTTGACCATGCCCCGTTTCTGCTCCCGGGTCCTCCCCTCGATCATCCTTATCGTCACGAACGGCATTGGTATTCTCCTTCCCTTGTTGAAAAATGAAAGTCCGTGGTTGGCCGTTGGTCTATCCCGCCCACTTTTCGGCGAGGTCGCCGGCCACGGGCAGCTTGTATTTCTTGTCCTGCGATGCCAGGACCATCAGGACTACCCAGAGGATAAAACCGATGCCCCAGATAATGGCCCTGAGGAAATTTCCCGCCCAGGTTGGCACCCAGCCGAATATTCCCAGGGCGACCGTGATTGTGACGAACACCACAATCGACTGAAAGGCGTGGAACCTGACGAATTTGTTATTGGGTTCCAGTATCAGGAAGACGATGCCGCTTATCCACCAGCCAACATAGCATAGCACCCCGGCGACGTTTTCTTTGAGCCCGGTTGAAGTATCGGCCATTTCATTACCTCCGCAGGTTTGTTTTCATCCAGAATATACCAGCCGTAGGGCTCTGTCAAGAAATCCCGCACCCGGGTTCCACTCAATCTTGGTTGCCGCGATGGTTCGACAGGCGTTCGACCGAGCTCACGCCGAGGTCTCACCATGAGCGGTGTATAATCTCCGCTCGCCCTGGTTCCACTGAGTCACCACGAAGTGAGCTTGTCGAAGGGTGCGAGCGGATAAGGGTTTTCTCCAACCAGGAATGACTAAAAGGCGTTCCCGCTTCTAGGTGTATTTGCCTAGACATCACCGCGCCCGGTAAGTATAAATTCATAAAACGACCAGCTGGTTTTAGGTGTTATCGGAATCTCCGAATAGGCTTCAAGGCGGAAGCCGTATCCGGGCCGTGGAGCCTACAATGTTATTGAGAACAAAAGAACAGGAGGCCATGACCATGAACGCAACCTTAATCGTCGCCCTGGCGGTCGCCATCCCAGTGATTCTTTTCCCCACGGCCTTCGTCTGGTACCTCAATATCGGCGGTATCGTCCAAGCCGTCCGCCGGGCCAGGGCCCGGGAAAAGCGAGAAGCCCTCGCCGCGAAGACCATGAATTAACCCCAACCCGGACTGGTTGGGTAGTACCCCGGATTGGCTCAGAACGCCCGGCGAAAATCACGGCTGGGGCCAGCCGGTGAAAGGAGGTGAGAAGGAAATGAAGTCACTTCGCGTAATCGTCCCCCTGGCGGTGACCGCTCTGCTGACCGTCCTGTCCGTCTACTCCGCGATGTGGTTGACCGGGCTTGTCCCGGACGGGCCGTGGGTGGACCTGCTCAAAGCGGCGATTGTTATCTTCATCATCGGCGCAGCGGTAATCTCGATTGCCTGGTCGGCCTATTTTACCTACATCATCAGGACAACCGTCGAAAGGCTGGTATCAAAATAGCCTTAGCGTTGATGATTGGACCGTTGATAAAAATTTCAGAAGTGAATTGACCTCCTTTTCCGCGCCGGAATATCGAGCGGAGGGGAGGTCGCTGTTTTCATAGGGTATCACATCACGTGCCGGATTTTCAGGATAATCGCCAGGAGGACGGTCAACGCCAGGATAACGACCAGGAGCAATCCACCGACCAGGTAAATAATCCAGCCCGGCATGTCCGGTGCCGCGCCGAGGTCTGGCATCAGCAGCGCCGTCGTTTGGGGCGGCGAGGGAGGGATAATGACCACCTGCAGGGGCGCAGGCGTCGTCGGCAGCGGCGTCAAGGTCAGCGAAGGGGCTGGCGGGGGAGGAGAGGGCTCCGCCAGTAGCGATGGTGTGGGGGACGCTGTTTCTTGCGCAGGCCCGCTCACCTGTACTACGGCCGGTTCGGTGGTGAAAAGCCCCGCAGCGCTCCAGGTGCTCCTCGTGCCGGAGCTTACTGCCCGGACCTTCCAGTAGTAAGTATTGCCTTTTTCGAGTATGACATCGCTCTGCCAGATATTGGAGGGGAGGGCGTACTCGCCTGTCCGGGTGATGGCTGGTGACTCGAAGGCGTTGTCTGGAGACACCACGAGCTCGTAGGCCTGCGCTCCGATGATGGCTGTCCACTGGAAGACCGGCCTCACCGGTACGCCGCTGGCCCCCGGGGCCGGACTCTGCGGATGCAGGTTGACGGGCTCGGTATCCAGGCAGGTGGTGAACGATCTTTTTTCCGACCAGGGACCGAGCCACGGGCTGCTGGCCCGGACACGCCAGTAGTACGCGATGCCAGGCTCCAGGGCGGGCAGTCGTACCGAGGTGGCCGTCGCGCTGCCCTCGAACCCGGCCGGGGTCGCCGGGAAACTGGCGTCAGGACTGCACTGCCACTGGTAGCCAGTGGCGCCCTCTGTCCCGGCCCAGTCAAGAGTCACGTTCCTTACGGCGTGGCTGGCCAGGCTACCGATTCCGGAGGCTCCTTCCTCAGGAGTGGCCGGGGAGACCGGCGCCGTCAGTGTATCCAGGAAGGTCATTACCCTTTTGTTCGCGGTATCGATAGACCATACTCGCGGGCCGGACAGCCATACCCCGGTCAGCACGGCGCCTTCGTCGAGACCGGCGGAAATTTTTTCAAATGCCGGGCTGGAGGAGGCTGGATTGAGGCACCTTTGCACTCCACCACCGGTGGCGGAGTCGGCGGCGTAGAGCACCCTGTCCTGGCTGGCGGCGGGGCGGTTAATAAAAGGTCCGGCAGGTAGCGTGGCGCCGATGTTTTCCCACCGGGTGCTGCTGCCGACGCGGCAGCGGTACATGCCGCCGGTATCGCTGGCCGCGTAAACCATGTGATTGTCTTCAAAAAGCGGGTCGAAGGCGACGGTGACAGACCCGCTGAGGGGAGGTGCATTATCCGTGGGGAGAGGCCGGAACGAGGCGCCGCCGTCATCGGAAAAATACACTCCACCGTTCCCGCTTCCGGCCACCAGTGTCCGGTCCCGCTCGTAAAATGGAGACAGGGACAAGGAGCTGAGCGCCTGGCCGCCTGCCTCGGCCCCTTCGGAATAGAAAAAACCGCTGTTGTGTGTCCGATACACCTTTCCCCGGCTGCCGTCGTAGCTGGCGACGAAAATTTCAGATGGCCCGGCGATAGCCCAGGCATCGATGCGAAAACGCGTGCCGGAGACGGGGTCCCTGGTAAACCGCTGCTGGAACTCCTGGCCGTTATCCGTAGACTCGAATAAGGCCGGGTATCCGCCGCTTTCCCCGGCCAGGAAGACCGTCCGGCAGGTATCGCCGTATGCCCCGGGGAGACTCACCAGGTTCAGTCTATCCCCTCCGGACGGATCAGCGTAGAAGTTCCTTTCCCACGATTCGCCGCTGTTTTGACTGCGCCAGAGGCTATGGCCGGAGCCGTAAGTTAGCATGAAGAGGGTGTTGTCGCGAGTGTAAGCCGGCGACGGTGCCAGGTCGATGATGCTATCTATGGCGATATCAACCAGGCTGAGCTGGTTCCACGTTGCACCGGAGTCCCGGCTGACGGAAAAGGCGCTACCTTCGCCACTGCTGGCGGCATACATTTCCCGGGAGCCGGCATAATTACGATCCAGGAGCACGCTGGTAACGGAACTTCCGATGAGACCTTTCCGGCTCCTGGTCCAGGTGTCGCCCCCGTCGTGGCTGGTATAGGTCGCGGTGCTGCCGTTGACGCCGGCCAGGACTGTGGCCGGGCTGTTTCCCGAAACGGCCAGTCCCGAGATGTCGACGCCGCTGTATCCTTGCTCGCGGCCGATGTTGAGGTCGGTCGCCATCAAAATACCCGGGGCGACTGTCCTGATTTTATAGACGTCTCCGTTTCCCGCGCCCGTATCGATGCCGACGAAGACGACTCCGCTGCCCGTAAGTCCGGCTGCGTTGTAATTAGCGGGGAACGTCACCGATGCCGCGATGGATATCTCCACCGGGGTCTCTCCCCCCGTGTCATTCCTGGCCAGCGTTACGCTCCCGTTGATGGCTCCCCAGGCGGTATCGCCGACCCTTGTTGAAACGCGGGTGTCGGTCTCGTCCCTCATCACCGCGAGAAGCTGCAGGTCCCGGGCGTAATCGGGAGAAAACGCCAACGCGTCAACGTCGTGCCTGCCTGCCTCGGTGTCAATCCCCCCTGGGCCCGCGGTGGCTTCCCGGATGTAAACACCGCCATGTTCCCGGGAGTCGGTGTCTCTGGTGCCGACTGCGACGATGGAGCCGGCGGAGGGGGCGGCGGCCAGCGCAGTTATTTCAACGTTGGCTGTTGCGTCGATGCCCGGGACGGGAGGCAACCGCGCGAAAGTTATTCCGCCATCGCTGGAGCGGAAGACCGAAGACACCGTGGCATAGTATAACGGCCCGGTGTCCCCGGGAGGTATGGCGATGCCGACGATATCGTCCTTGACCTTGCCGACGTGTGACCATTTTCG
>MGNQ01000019.1:1107-4460 GCA_001796865.1 Chloroflexi bacterium RBG_16_56_11 | reverse complement strand
TTGACTTGTACAGGGTGTAGTTCAGCCCGCTGACATAGGCGTAAATCGTGCCGTCGGACGCGGCGGTCAGGAGGGAAATATCGGAACCCGGGGCCAGCGTCCAGCCTCCCGCCTCTCCCTCAACGGGGATATTTACACTCGTCCATCTGGCGGCATCATGAGTGGCGGCGTCCGCCGGAAATAGGCCTCCGGCGCCGCCGGTAGCCATAATAAAAAGGAGGCAAAAACCGGCCCGGCCGGCCCGGAATTTCGCCAAATGGCGAAGTAATTTCCGCATATCGTTTCTAACGGTATTGCACATTATAAGACCGCTAGCGCAAGGCCAGTACTAATAATAATACACTCGGAGCTAAAAGTGTCGCGGATTTTCTAAAAAATATCTAAAAAACGTCCTAAAATCCGCCATTGAACAGGTCCGAGCGTAAAGTATATACTGAAAACGGCAGGAGTCGTGGGTGACTATGGATACTGAGACCAATGAAATTGACGAGGGCACCGGCTATATCGGTTACCGGGAAGCTTTCGCCCTTATCGTGTCGAATGTAAGGCCGGTCGGGACCGAAAGGCTGCCGCTGGACCTGAGTGTCGGCCGTATCGCGTCGGCGGAGCTGGTGGCGAAGGTGAGCTACCCGCAGACAGAAGTGTCTTTAAAAGATGGTTTCGCGGTCAGGTCCGCAGACGTCGCGACTGCCTCCGCGCGTCGACCGGTCCGGCTGAAACTGGCCGGTTGTGTCTACGCCGGCGCGGAGTTCAGCGGCGAGGTACCGCCGGGGGGTGCCGTCAGGATTTGCTCCGGCGCTACGATTCCCCGGGGGGCCGACGCGGTCGTGTCCGGTGAGTTCTGCGAAGAAATTTCCGCGGCCGGGGTGTCCATCCGGGCGGACGCCGGGAAAGGGCGGAACATCCTGCCGGCTGGAGGAGAGGTGACCGCCGGTGACATCATCGTGAAAAAAGGTGGCCGACTTCTGCCCGGTTACCTGGGGCTCGCTGCCGCTGCCGGTATCAGCGAGGCCGGTGTTTACCGTCGGCCGTCGGTGGCGGTTATCGGCGTCGGCGACGAGGTCGTCGCGCCCGGGGAGCGTCTCCGGTCCGGCCAGCTTTATGCCAGCAATATCGTCACCATGGAAGCCTGGCTGGCGTCTTTCGGGATCGATTACACTGCTTCCGTGGTGAAGGATAGTGACCGAGCTATCCGGCAGGAGCTGCAAAAACGCCTGCCCGGGGTGGACGCCATCCTGACCAGCGGCGGTGCCTGGGGCAGCGAGCGCGACCTCGTCATCGGTTCGCTGGACGGGCTCGGCTGGCGGGAGCTATTTCATCATGTCCGCATGGGGCCGGGTAAAGGTATCGCCTTCGGGCTCTGGGAAGATAAGCCGGTCTTTTGCCTGCCCGGCGGCCCGGCCAGCAACGAGATGGCCTTTTTACAGCTGGCCCTGCCCGGCCTGCTGCGCCTGGCCGGGGACGTCCGGCCCCCTCTTCAAACGGTATTGGCCAGGCTCGAAGAGGATTTGAAAAGCCGCCACGCGGCCTGGACGGAGTTCCGGGACGCTGTTCTCACGCGGCAACCCGACGGGAGTTTTACGGTCGGACCGTACCGGAGCCGGAGCCGGCTTCAGGCCATCGCCAGCGCCAACGGGCTCGTGTGCCTGCCGGAGGGTAAAGGGGTGCTGCGCGCCGGTGAAATCGTCCCGGTGCAGTCGCTGGTGCCCCGCCTGGATGATTTATAAGAAGTCTTTCCTTAGGCTACCTGCCCGGTATTTTAAGTTCATAAAAAAGAATAGGCCGTGTGTAAATAAAGCATATATAGAAATTACCTCATTCCCGCGAAGCTTGTCCCGTACTTGATACGGGAGCGGGAATCCAGTGTTAAGGCTGAAGACTACGATGTTGAATTCCCGATCAGGTCGGGAATGACATTTTTGGATAACCCTGTAAAAGGAGAGAGCCCCGACATTTGTCGGGGCTCTCTCTGTTTCGAGTTATTGCCCGTCAGGTCGTGACTAGACCGAGCGTCTGGTCCGGACAATCAGGACAATTACCGCAATTACCAGGACAGCGCCGATGATGATTATCGCCCAGATGTAGGCCGGAGCGATTTCTTTGACCGGTGCTGGCTGTGTCGTCGGTATGTTGACCGTTACCGTCGGTGCCGGCACGGTGATCGTGGGTGCCGGTACGGTGATGTTCGGCGGTGGAACGGTGATCACCGGTGGTGGAGCCGCGGTGGTGGGTGGAGGAGGCTCGGCCATCGTGGTGAAGGCCACGATGCTGCTCCAGTCCGTGGTGGTGGTAGCGGTTATCGCGCGGACTCTCCAGTAGTAGGTGGTGGCGTAGTCTAACTCCGCGCCGCTCAGCTTGTAGGCGTTCACCGCTCCCAGTTTGTCAGCGCCGGTGAGGTCGATTACCGGGAAGAGCATCGCCGGGTCGGTGGCCAGCTGGAACTCATAGCCGGTAGCACCCTTGACGGCCTGCCACTGGAACGTTGGTACGAGAGGCATCGTTCCATCAAGACCGACAGGTCCGGTAGTAAGGGCAACCGGGGAGTTGGGCGCAACTACAGCCAGCTCAGTGGTGAAAGTGCGTGTCTGTGAGTACTGGCCGATAACCGGTGTCTGTACCCTGACGCGCCAGTAGTAGGTCGTGCCAGCGGTAACGGGTATGATGGCGAACGTATCGCCTATCACCGCGGTAGTGATGGTCAGAGCACCGGACCAGTCTGCCCTGGTAGCATACTGGACGGTGTAGGTTAACCCGCCGGTGACGGCGCCCCAGGTAGCCATCGCCGTTGTGGTTGTTTCGAGGATCGCTGCATCGGCCGGAGCCGTCTGAGCCGGCGTTGCCGAGGTCAGCGTATCGGTGTAGGTCCTGATGGCGGGTCCGAGGGCGGTGGCCGCGGTGGCATACAGGACGTTAGAGCCGGTGGCATAAGAGAGGACGTTGAGCGTGTCACCCGTGGTCAGGCCGTCCCCACCCAGGCCGCCCGCGACAGCTTCGGCCGCGGTGAGCAGAGGATTGGCCGGGTTGATGATGCGGGTAATGCCGCCGGTGGCGTTGGCCGAGCTTACGTAGAGCGTGCCATCCGCGACGCTCAGCATATCCCTGGGTGAGCTGGTGAGGACAACACCGTCAACCGGTCCGAAAGGAGACCAGGAGGTGCTGGTGCCTACGGCCCAGCTCCTGATGCCGGTAATGTCGTAGGCTGCGCCGTAGACGGTCTTGTTGGTAGCGTAGTTGACGTCAAAGGCAACGACAGCGGTCGCAACAGCGTCAAGCCCGGGGAGCGAGACGTAAGAGGCCGTAAGATTGGTGGCGGAGTAGTAGACCGTACCATTGGCGAGACCTACGAGGATGGT
>MGNQ01000019.1:708-952 GCA_001796865.1 Chloroflexi bacterium RBG_16_56_11 | reverse complement strand
CCATATCACCGACCGTGACCGGTGACGTCCGTGGCGTCCAGGTCTTACCGTTATCGTTGGACATATTGATGGCGGTACTGCCCTTTTCGCCGACGAAGAGCGTCTTATCGGTAGCGTAAGCGGGAGAGAGCCGGATATAGGGATTGTCGAGAGTGGTAGCGTCAGCCAGGGAAAGCACCCTGTACCAGCTGGCGCCGCCGTTAGTGGTCTTCCAGATGCTGTCAGGTGCCGCAGCGGTCGTATT
>MGNQ01000019.1:368-477 GCA_001796865.1 Chloroflexi bacterium RBG_16_56_11 | reverse complement strand
CTGCCGTCGGGTTGGCGGTGTTCGCCACGGCGGCCAGGCCGTTGGAGCCGACGTAAAGTTTGCCGGCGGAGATCGTGCCGCTGTAGGCCAGGCTGGCGGCCTCATAATC
>MGNQ01000019.1:0-134 GCA_001796865.1 Chloroflexi bacterium RBG_16_56_11 | reverse complement strand
GGTGTAGGCCGCGAGCAGGGCATTGGCGTCCCAGGCGGCGTCGCTGGCGACCAGTGTGTGCAGGGCCGTTCCGTTGCCGGATGAAGCATTGGAGCTTACGGCCAGACGCGTGAAGTCAATAGGATAGTTCGGCG
>MGNQ01000018.1:10411-11502 GCA_001796865.1 Chloroflexi bacterium RBG_16_56_11 | reverse complement strand
TGGTGACAGGCCGCTCGTCGCAGCTTTTCTCTCCCGACTCTGCGACGAGCGGCCTGTCACCAGGTAGACTAAGGCCGGCCTTTCCTTCGTCGTCATGCCCAGGAATAACTGCCTGCCAGGGTAGGGGCCGCTGGGATTTGTCATAGCTATGTGCCCTTTTTTAAGTCGAGTATGTTTAACCTGAGCCGCTCTTTGCCGTTCCACCTGTCAACCTCCAGATTATACACGACATCCAGGCGCGGTGAAAGCTCCGCCAGGTGATTGCCCAGCCGGAAGGCCACTCCGTCCCAGACCGTGCCTCCCTGCTTCAGCTTCAGCCTCAGGTGCTCGTTGTTACCGCCCATCGTGCGCCGTTCCAGCAGTTCCACTCCCCGACTTAAAAATGTCGGCAAGGGGTTGCCGCTGCCGAACGGCGCCAGCAGCTGCGTCGTCTGGTAGGTGTCCCCCCCGAGCTCGTTGAGCTTCACCTGCGCGTCGATATCGAGTCGCGGGCGCAATTCCACCCCGGCGAGCTGTTCGCCGACTATTTCGGCCAGTTCCGCCTCCAGCCGGGGAAGATTGACCGCGGGCATGGAAAATCCCGCCGCTTGAGCGTGCCCTCCGTAGCGTGAAAACAGGCCGCTCAGTTTTCCCAGGGCGGCTATCATGTTGAACTCCGGTATGCTGCGGCAACTGGCGTGGCAGACGGTATCTGCCACGTGTATCACCACGGCCGGCCGGTAAAACTCCTCCGTGAGGCGGCTGGCCACCAGCCCGGCGATGCCCATGGGGTATTCCCTGTCGGCGGTAAGCAGTAGCGACGGCAGGCCCCGGGCGATAACATTCTCCCTGGCCCTGGCCAGTGTCCCTTCGGTCAGTTTCTGTCGTTCCTCGTTTTTCCTGGCCATCCAGCCTGCCAGCTCCTCCGCTTCCAGGTCTTCCTCGGTCACCAGCAGCTTGTATCCGGTGAGTCCGTCGGCCAGTCTCCCGGCTGCGTTGAGACAGGGGGCGATAACCCAGGAAATCTTGTCCGCGTCAAGGCGGCCTGCCTCCAGCCGCGTCCGTCTGATAAGCTCCCGCAGGCCGGGGCGGGGGCAGAGGTTCATGTTTTT
>MGNQ01000018.1:8065-10392 GCA_001796865.1 Chloroflexi bacterium RBG_16_56_11 | reverse complement strand
TAGCGGTTCTCGCCCAGCGGGGGCGACACGTCCGCGATAGTTCCGATGGCCGCCAGATCGATGACTCTGGAGGCCAGGTCTTCCTTCCCGACGCTCTGGAAAAGGGCCTGGAGCAGCTTGAAGGCTACCCCGGCTCCGGCCAGGTGGGGAAACGGGTATCGCGAGTCCGCCAGTTTGGGATTGACGACCGCGTATGCCTCCGGAAGGCGGTCGAGCGGACTGTGGTGGTCGGTGACGATGATGTCAAGCCCCATTTTCATGGCGTGCTTTATCTCGACCACGTCGGTCACGCCGCAGTCGACGGTGATAACCAGGCTGACTCCCTGGTCGTGCAGCTTTTTAAGGACGTTGGTGGTCAGGCCGTGCCCTTCCGTCTGGCGGTGGGGTATGTAAGGAACGGCCGTCCCGTCGAGCAGGGACAGTCCCTGGACCAGGGCGGCCGTCGCCGTGATGCCGTCGGCGTCGAAATCTCCGTAGATGCCGATTGTCTCGCCGGAAAGGAGCGCCCGGTAGACCCTGGCGACGGCCTTCTCCATGTCGGGGAGGAGGAGGGGGTTCCCCATAAGGCTGGCGTCGCTGGCCAGGAAACCCCGGAATTTCTCCGGACTCGAGACGCCGCGGTTATACAACAGTTGCACTAGCAGGGTCGGAAATTCCGGTTGGCCGTCCTTTTTCAGGAGGGCCGGCGCGGGCGGTAGCAGGTTCCATCGACTGTGGCTCAAGCTTATGCCTCGGAGTATCTCTTCAGGATAAGGACGGAGTTGTGCCCGCCGAAGCCGAAGGAGTTGGTCAGGGCCACGTCTACCTTCGCCTTCCTGGCGACATGGGGCACGTAGTCGAGGTCGCAGGCCGGGTCGGGATTGTCCAGATTTATCGTCGGCGGTATGATATCTTTGAGTATCGTATTGATGCAGATGGCTGGTTCGATGGCCCCGGCGCAGCCTATCAGGTGGCCTGTCATCGACTTCGTGGAACTGACCGGTACCTTATAAGCGTATTCCCCCAGGGCGGTCTTGATTGCCCGGGTCTCCATCGCGTCGTTGAGCTGCGTGGATGTCCCGTGGGCGTTGATGTAGTCGATTTCCTCCGGGCGGATACAGGCCCTCTTCATCGCCAGGAGCATGGCCCTGGCCGCCCCTTCGCCGCTTTCCAGCGGTTGCGTCACGTGGAAAGAGTCGGCCGTCGCCCCATAGCCTATTATTTCCGCCAGGATATTCGCCCCGCGGTTCAAGGCGTGCTCCAGTCCCTCCAGGACAAGGGCCACGGCGCCTTCGCTGATGATAAAACCGTCGCGTTCTTTATCGAAGGGGCGGGAAGCCTTTTGCGGTTCGTCATTCCTCGTGGAGAGCGCTTTCAGGGCGTTAAAAGCCGTGATGCCGAGGGGATTGATAATGGCCTCGGTCCCGCCGGCAATCATGACATTGGAGTTGCCGTACCTGATGAACTCGTACGCCGCCCCGATGGCGTCGGAGCCGCTCGAGCAGGCTGAGGTCATGCACATGTTCGGCCCTTTGACGCCGAGTGCGATGGATATCTGGGCGGCGGCGATGTCCGATATCATCATGGGCGCCAGGAACGGGCTGACCCGGTCTGGCCCCTTCTCGATGAGTACCTTCGCTTGCTCGAACATGGTGGTCAGGCCGCCGATGCCGCTCCCGATGAATACCCCGATATCGTCCTGGTTGGCACTGTTTATCTTCAGGTCGGCGTTCTTCACCGTCTGGTATCCGGCGGCGACGGCGAGCTGGGCAAACCGGTCCATCCGGCGGATGTCCTTGCGGTTGATGTAGTTGCCGGGGTCGAACCCTTTGACCTCGCCGGCAATTTTCGTCTCCATCTTGGCGGCGTCGAACAGGGTGATGCGGTCAATGCCCGATTTACCGGCTACCAGGTTCTCCCACGTCGAAGCCATGTCGAGGCCGAGGGGCGTGAAAGCCCCGATACCCGTCACCACCACGCGCTGGAACTGGTTGTTAATTGCAGTTGACCTCCCGGCTTTGATTTGTAGAGGGAAACAAGAAATCGGCGATGAAACACTCGATTCCATTTTTTCATATTTTCACGTTATTTTCAAGTTCATTGCGTTTGGTTACGCTAACATCGCCCCACTTGCCGTTTTGACCTCCTTATACGTTAGCGGATATACTTTTCAGTAGTATTAGTTTCAGTACACGATGATGACAAATATACAGCCGGGACCCGCCGTCGCTATCGAGAGCCTGGGATGCAAGCTGAACCAGGCGGAGATACAGCAGCTCGCCGGCGAGCTTTCTGCGGCCGGTTATCGCCTGGTAGACCCCGGCGATAGCCCCGATTTCTATATATTG
>MGNQ01000018.1:7012-7998 GCA_001796865.1 Chloroflexi bacterium RBG_16_56_11 | reverse complement strand
GTAATCCTGACGTCCAGCTGGTGGCTATTGGCTGCTACGCTGAAAGGGCCGCCGACGAACTCAGGCGGATAGAAGGCGTCGCGCTGGTTCTCGGCAACGACCGTAAGTGGCAGCTCCCTGGGCTGCTGGGCGAACTCGCGCCGGCAGCCGGCACCGGACTATCGATATCTCCGGTGGGAGGACGCCGCACGCGCGCCTTTGTCCGTGTACAGGACGGCTGCCGCAACTTCTGCTCGTTTTGCGTCGTGCCCCTGGTCCGCCGCCATGAAGAAAGCGTCCCGGCCAGCGAGGTCATCGACCGTGTCAGCGCGCTGGCGGCCGCGGGTTATCACGAGGTCGTCCTTACCGGCACGGAAATCGGGACTTACCAGGATAGCGGGATCAATCTACGTCAACTTCTCGAGCGCCTGCTGGAGGAGACGCCGGTCGACCGCTTCAGGCTGTCATCCCTCCAGCCGCCGGAGATTTTACCGGGGCTCATCGGGCTATGGCACAGCCCCCGCCTTTGCCATCATTTCCACCTGTCCCTCCAGAGTGGTAGCGACGCCATACTCCGGCGCATGAACCGCCGCTATACCGCCGTCGACTTCCGGCGGGCGATAAATCTTATCCGCGAAAATATCCCGGACGCGGCCATCACCACCGACGTCATTGTTGGTTTTCCGGGGGAGACCGACGTTGAGTTTCAGGAGACGCTGTCTTTTTGCCGGGAGATGGAGATCGCCCGCATCCATGTCTTCCCGTATTCGCCCCGGCCCGGCACCGCCGCAGCTATCATGCCCGAGCAAGTCTCCGGGGTGATAAAAAAGGAGCACACCCGCCTGATGTTGCTGCTGGCTAAGGAGAGCGCCCGGGATTTTCAGCAGCGGTTCCTCGGTAAGACAATGGAAGTCCTCTTCGAGCGGGTGTCCCGCGGCGCCTGGTCCGGTCTCACCGGTAACTATATCCGCGTTTACGTTCAAAGTGCTGACGACCTGTGTAATAAG
>MGNQ01000018.1:6644-6999 GCA_001796865.1 Chloroflexi bacterium RBG_16_56_11 | reverse complement strand
AGCTTATTAAGATTTATGGAGACGGAGTCCGGGGAGAGTTCTGTTCACCGTGAGGTGACATTGTCACTGACGTATCCGCTCATCCTGAGCTTTTCGAAGGGTGAGGTTCTCGGACCTTTTTATTAACCTTTTTTGTCGGATTTCCCGCCTCGCACGGAACACCCGTCTGACACAACCCGCAGCCCGCGACACTTTTTTCGATGTCGTACCCGTCTTTATAAAGGTTCACCCCGTACCCCAGCTCCCTTAAATACTGGAGGCATTTTATCTTGTCATGCCCTTGCTCTGTTATCGACCCTGACGGACAGCGCTTGATGCACGTGCCGCACTTATTGTTGACATAAAACAGGCAGTT
>MGNQ01000018.1:0-6612 GCA_001796865.1 Chloroflexi bacterium RBG_16_56_11 | reverse complement strand
CCGGCAGTTGCAGGTCGGTGACCACGCTCCCGCAGCGGTGCGCGATGCCCCGCTCGGTGATGAACCCATCGGAGAGCCCGAAGGTGCCCAGCCCGGCGGCGTAGGCCACGTGCCGCTCCGACCAGCTGGAGTACATGCCCTTTTCGTTGTTGAACATCTTTATCGATGGCGGTACACCCGGCGCGGTCGCGGTGTATCCCCGGTCTTTCAGATAGGCGATGATATGTGCCCGCAGGGCGTCGTTCAGCTTGTCCCCGAACCAGCGCGTGTGCGACCACAGCCTTGATGGAATTCGAGTTTGCTGCCGGTTCGATATCCTTGTTTTTTCAGTTATAGGCAGTATCCAGCTTATGACGGATATCCGCCGCGGCATCTCCGCAGGGTTTTTAGCGTAAGCCTGCGCCAGCGCCTGGCGGGGTGTCAGAGTTGTTTCAGCGATGATTTTCTTATATTCCATGAAAATCGGGTCGTCCCCATCCGCGTACTGTACCAGCGGCTCGTCGAAGATAACGTCTTTCTCCGGTGTGGGCATCAGGTTCAGCGGGCTTTCTCTCACGAACGACCTCACTTCGTTGACGATAAGACTGGCCGCTGTCGCCAGTGTCGGGCTCTCAATGCTCTTTCCGGGCATGATATCTCCCCCCGCTCGATCTTTGCTGTTTCGTCTTTGAGTTTGGCCGCTGCTAAACGACCGGGCGTCGTTCCAGTATCCTTCTCAGGGTCTGCGTCGGCATCAGGAAGTCTTCCTCGGACTCGTAAGACTCACTGATAATCCTGAGCTTTTCCAGCAAAGCGAAAATATTTATCGACCAGCCGATTCCCCATAGCGTCGGGGTAAAAACTTCGCTGCTCTCCGGGTTCCAGAATAGCTCCTGGATACGCTCGGACGTCGGCTTCCGGAAGTCGTAGGGTATAAAACCCACTTTGCCGTGCCAGCGCCTTTGCTCTTTCGGCTTTTCCAGCTCCTGGCATATGGCGGCCAGCGCTACGGTTACGGCCGCGGCTTCTATCAATCTGATAATCCACTTAGTTCCCATCGGACTCCTTCGGCTTCCGGCCCGTTTCCAGTCCCATCACGACCGATGTTTCTATCTGGCGCTGCGGAATGTCCCAGTATTGCGCCAGGAGTTTATCATTCTCCGGGAGCAGGTTGAAGCCATGCTTCCGGTAAAAAGCGATTGCCCAGTGGGCGTCCGCCCAGGTGCCCACGAGCAGGCGCGGCGTCCTCGTCCGGCTTTTCAGGTGCTTGAGGAGCTTCTTGCCTATCCCCCGGTGCTGGTACTCGGGCAGGATATAAGCGTGACGGATGAGCGTGATATTCTTGATCGGTTCTATGCCCATCACCCCGACCAGCTTTTTATCGACTTCCCAGCCATAGAAGCTGACGCGTTTCATCTCTCGTTCCAGCTCCGCCTCCGTCATGTAGGGCTCATGATAGCAGTCCTCCGGTATGACGCCCCGGTAGGCTCTCGCTGCCCCGTTGATAATCTCGAACATCGTTTTCATATCCTCTACGCGGCACAATCGTATCATAGCCCGTGTCCTTCTCTGACTATTATACAGAAGCCGCTTCGTGAAAAAAAGCTCATAGCGCTAATAATCCGCTAAAAAATACGGTGTATTCCTTTTATAAGATATGCTATAATTGGGTATCAGTCGACTAACCGCACGGTTTACCGGGCAGGCTCCGTCAAGGGCTGATGTCGTACCTTCTTTTTCCCGAACTCGCTCGAAATTGGAGAAAGTGTTTGATTAAAACCGATTCTGACAGGGGAGGTTGCTAGATGAGTCCGGAAATCAATCTGGAAGAGTTTGCCCGTACCGCTGATAGGATCAGAGAAAAGGCCAAAGCCGAGGGCCGGCTTCTGGATAATCCCTCCGATGCCGTCCTGCGCGCGCTCGTGGGGAAAGAGGAGGGTGTTGTCAGGACGATTTACGACAACTTCGTCGCTGAAAGCGAGCCCACCTCACGGTCGCAGATGTTCACCAAAAACAGCGTCGATGACCGCTTCGGTGATGATGAGATAAAGCTCCTCGCCCGGTGTGAAAAAGCTCTGGCCAGGGAAAAGCTGATATCGATCGACCGTATTGTCGGTAATCCCCGGAGTGATACTGTCGTGCGGTTGATTATCCCGGAAAAGTTCGCCCACGTCGCCTACGGTGGCCGCAACCTGTTCATTCCGACCCATAAAGCGGTCAGAAAACCGGACTACCAGATTATTTTCTTCGGGGACCGGGCCTGGCAGACCAACAAGTCAAAACCCCTCCCCCAGAAGGACATCACCATCCGGCTGGCCTATCTCGATGACGGGCGGGCCGTGAAGATTGTCCGCAACAGCAACTATATCGGCGAGTACAAGAAGGGCGTCTTCGCCTCCGAGGACTGGGTGGCCAAGACCCGGCGCGGGGGCATCTTCCTCCATGCCGGCTGCCGCGAGGACTTCCTCCAGTCGTCCCACGGCGAGTACAAGCCCGTAAGAACCCTCCTCATCGCCCTGAGCGCTAACGGCAAGACGACCATGACCTGCCAGATTCTCGCCCGCAAGGGCATGGAGCGGTCCTGGCTCGTCCAGGACGACGGCGGCACTCTCATGCCGGACGGCGCGTTCCACGGCTTCGAGGCCGGAGGCGTTTTCGTTAAAACTGAAGGTATTAATCCCGGCGAGCAGGTGGAGATATTCTACGGGCTGTTGAAGGCCGAGACCATGCTGGAGAATGTGTTTGTCACCGGGCAGGGTGACTTCGATTTTGAAAATTTCTCCCGGACGTCGAATGGCCGGGCAGTCGTGCAGCGGAGCGACTTCATGCACGCCAGTCCCCACATAGACGTCGAGAGCGTCGACAACGTCATCCTCATCACCCGCGGCCCCATTATCCCGGCAATTTCCAAGCTCAACCTGGAGCAGGCGGCCGCCTTGATGGTGCTCGGGCAGGCCATGGAATCCTCGGCCGGCGACCCCACCCAGGCGGGCAAAATCCGGAGCGAGTTTTTCTACGACCCCTTTATCGCCGGGGACCGGGCTGCCCACGCCAACCGCTTCTACGATATCCTGCAAAACCTGCCCCATGTCAACTACTATCTCATGAACACCGGCTCGGTCGGGGAAGGTTACCATTTCAAGGACATCGCCGTCCAGCATACCATGAGTATCCTGGACTCGCTGCTCCGCGGCGGACTCGAGGACTGGGTGGACTCGCCCACCGGCTTCAAGGTGCCGGCCTCCATCCGCGCCGTGGATGACATCATGGTGCACCCGGAGAGACTCTACACCGAAAACGAGTTCGAGGAAAAGCAGCAGGAGCTGAGCCTTGTCCGCTACGAGGCCATCGAGAAGGTCGGCGGCGGCATAAATCCCAAGGTCAGGAAGGTCTTCGGGAAGGTGTGACCGACCGGAAAACAGACAACCTTTAAATCGATAAGCCGCCCGGGGTAATCTGACCTTAGGCGGCTCTTTTTATGGCTGTGCCGGTCTCACGCCAGGTGCCCCATCCTGAGTACCTTGAAAAGGATTTTTATTATCGGTCCCAGTGCCCAGCTTATACCCAGCGCGATAAACCCCGCCAGGGCCCCCAGCGCCGCCCCGCCCAGCACGTCCAGCGGATAGTGGATGCCGATATATATCCGGCCGAAGCTGCTCAGGACGGCCAGCCCCAGCAGGACCGCGCCGGCCTTCCTGCTCTTGATGAATACCGGCACGGCGATGGCGAAGACCACCGACGCCAGGTTGGACGGGAAGGAAGAATCAGTCGGTTGATAAAAAAGCAGGTTTATCGAATCGGCCGGCAGGACGTTGAAAGGCCGCGGCCGGAAATAGTGCTCATTGCACAGGGCTACGAAACCGCTGACCACGCCGATACTGATAATTGCCGCCATCACGGCCCTCTGGTCAATCTCGCGATTCTGCACGTCCCGGGCAGCGAACCACAGCCATATCAGCACGAGGCAGGCGCCGATTAGCGAGAAATAGTCGTTGGAGATACCCTTGAAAAATTCATCGATGATGGACACCTTGCCGGCCAGGCCGTTAATCCACAGGAAAACAGACGTATCCGTCATCAGTTCTTACCGTTGACTCTATCCCAGAATACATGGAAAATTGTGGCTCCCCGGAGCGCCTCCAGCCCGTCGGGGGGGGCGCCACGGTTTTTAAAGGAAACGGACTTTATCGCCGAGGAGACTAATATGGTGCATACCACCGCGATGAACGCCGATAGCACGAATATACCGGCCTGTTCGCTCCCCGCGATTACTCCTGTCTCGAAGAGATAGTTCCAGGCAAAAAAGGATGCCAGCGAGCCGCCCGCCGCCAGAATTGCGAAGATATAGGCGATATACCTGTTTTTGAAAAAGACGAGGCCCCGTAGGTTGTTGTGGCACGCCGCCGCCTGGAGAACGCCCGTTACGCCCACGAACACCAGCAGTCCGTATTTCAATGATATCGGAATAATCATTTGGTGTCCCCGATTCAACCGGAGCTAAAATGTTTTCTTATTCCGCTGCGACCACGCCTTCACGGCCAGCCCTTTCAATACCATCGATATCATAAACTGAAACGCCGGGAGAGGTCAATACCGCCAATTGTCGGGGGTTCGCGGCGGATGCTGGCTTACCCCCGGAATAGTCCCGCCGCGACCTGGAATACTTTCCTGGCGCCGAGGCGTAGTATCGTCCTTCGCAGCACGCTGTCGGCGATGCGGTAGGCCTCGTCCCTGAGCTGGCTAAATTCTTCCCGCGTGATGCCTTTCGAGAAATAGTTATCGTATGATTTGTATCCGATTATCAGCCAGTCGATTTGCCTCTTTTCCTCTTCACTCATTGCCTCCCAGAAAGTTGTGCCGGGCAATGGGATGAAGCTGTTTACGTCGAACTTATCCGTCTTCACGGTGCGCATCAGTCCCAGTGTCGCCTCAATGTCTTCCTGGTTTTCGTCGGGTAAGCCGAGCAGTACCGAGGTCTCCGAGAGTATGCCGAGTTCGTAGACAATCCGGCTGACCCTGGTGATATCGGCCACCGTTATCTTTTTATCGATAGACCTCAATACCCGGTCGCTCCCTGACTCCAGCCCGAAGTAGAGTCCCGCGCAGCCGGACCGTTTCATCAATTTGAGCAGGTCTTCGTCGAGGTTATCATACCGGGCGGTGCAACGCCATTTGATTTCAAGCTCCTGGTCGAGCAGTGCCTGGCAGAAGTCGCTGAGGTATTTCCGGTCATAGGTAAAGGTGCCGTCGACGATATCGACGTAGCTGGGTCTGTAGTCCTCTTTCAATGAGCGGAGTTCTTCAGTCACGCTGGCCACGGCGCGGCGGCGTACCTTGCCGCCCCAGAGATCCCGCTCGCCGCAAAAAGAGCAGGAATACGGGCAGCCACGCGTCGTCGCGATACTGTGCAGCCGGTAGGCGGTATAATCGCAGTTAATTACCAGGTCCCTGGCCGGGAACGGCAGTTCATCCAGGTTATTTATGAGCTCGCCGGACCGGTTGTGTTTGACCCTACCATCCCCGTCCCGGTAGCTGAGACCGGGTACCGTTTCCAGTCCGGTGCCGCCCTTTTTCAGCGCCTGTACGAGCTGGGCTAGTGGTTTCTCTCCCTCACCCCGGATTACAAAGTCTATGTCGGGATTCTCTATGACCTCGTCCGGGCAAAACGTCGGGTGGAAAGAGCCGACGATAATCTTGATGCCCGGGTCGGTTGCCTTGATGATGGCGGCAACTTTGGCCACGGCGGACTTTACCGGCGTCAGATACGATATGCCCGCGGCGAGGGGCTTCGTCTCCCTGACCACGTCCGCCATTTTCCGCCAGACCGGGTGGGCGCGGGTGTTGATTGTCCGGGCATACTCCCGCTGGCCGGAAGCGTAACGGTTCATGTTCTGGAACACGTCGGGCATGACAGCCCTTAACATCCTGGGACGTCTTTCCGCGAAAAGGTCGCCCGTGAGCACGGCCGTTTCCAGGCCGGCAGCGCACAGGTAAGCCGCGAGGCTGGTCGGCCCCATGTTGTAGCCCCGGTCGGTAGGCATTCCTTTTAGTCCGATATAAGGCGGGTCGATGAGCAAGATGTCCATGGTGCTCTCGTTTGAAATATTGGCGCGCCTGGTGGGATTCGAACCCACGACCCTCGGTTCCGAAGTGCGTCTATAAAGGCGCTTTTAGCCTCAATTTGTCACTTTTTACCACTATATCATAATAACAAATTACGCTCAATAGTGACTAATGGTTGCAGACAAAGAATAGCAAACGGAATAGCAAAAAGTGTTTGCAGAAATCTCCCGGGGTCTTTTCCGTAACAAAATGACGAATTGAAATTGCCGAAAAAAGTCTGTTCAAACAATGATTTCATATTCCAGCGATGCCGGATTATTTAAAAATCCATCTTGTTCACTTTTCGATCACTTTATCAGGTCATATTAACCTCGTTTTTCAGGGCAGTCTTACTCCTCTTTGTCCCTGTTCATCGCCGTTTATCCGGCTGCCGGTAATTCAAGGTAACAGTTATCCGGCTTTCCCCATAATAATTTCACCATCCGTTTGATATTGCAGACCGTGGTCGCTAACAGCGTATGGATATGCGCCCGGTCTAAACCGCGGTAACGACACCTTCTCAATCCACAA
>MGNQ01000017.1:5079-6040 GCA_001796865.1 Chloroflexi bacterium RBG_16_56_11 | reverse complement strand
CCCACCATGTAGCTGCACCGGTCCGAGGCCAGGAAGGCCACCACCGGCGCCACGTCTTCCGGCGTGCAGAGTCGCTTGAGCGCCGACCTCTGCCTCTCCCCCTCCAGGAATTCCGGCGGGGCCCGGTAAACGAGGCCGGTCTTCCCGAGCCCGGGGCCGACGGCGTTGACGATGACCCCCTGGGCCGCCACCTCGCGGGCCAGCGCCTTGGTGAACATGACCACGCCGGCTTTGGCGGCGCCGTAGATGGAGATGTTGGGTATACCCTGCCCGCCGGAGGTGTTGATAATCCGGCCGTACTTCCGCGCTATCATATGGGGCAGGACCGCCCGGGCCACCCTCATCTGCCCGTAGAGGTTGACGCCGATATCGAAGTTCCAATCTTCCTCCGTCATCTCCAGGAAAGGCCGCAGCTGACTGCTCGCGCCGGCGTTATTGGCCAGGATATCTATCCGGCCGAACTTCTTGATGGCTTTGGCCACCATGTCATCGACTTCCCCCTGCCTGGTCACATCGACCTTCACCGCCAGCGCCTGGCGTCCCAGCTTTTCCACCGCCGCCGCGGTCTGCCTGGCCCCGTCCAGGTCGATATCCGCCGCGATGACATGACACCCCTCCTCCGCCAAAGTCAGGGCAATCGCTTTGCCGTAGCCAATCTGGCTGCCGGCCCCGGTCACCAGGGCAACTTTATCTTTCAAACGCAGGTCCATCTTCGTCTCCTCCCCGACTTATTTTAATTTATCACTAAATTTTCATTTGTTTCCAGCGCCCCAGCCGGAAATAGATGATGAATACCACCGCCGACGATACCGTATCCGCCACCAGGGCCCTCAAGCCCGTAAAGAGCCCCATGATGAAGGAGTTTATCAGCATGACGACGATGCCGGAGATGCCGACCCCGGCAAGAACTTAACGGGGCTGTCCCCTATTTATCGCCCTCAGACACGTAACCGGCGGGGTT
>MGNQ01000017.1:0-5069 GCA_001796865.1 Chloroflexi bacterium RBG_16_56_11 | reverse complement strand
ATGGTGCCGGCGCCCGGCATCACCACCATCTGGATGTGGGGCTTTTCCACCTTCTGCCAGGTCAGCGGCCCGTGCGCGACGCCCCTGGGGATGAACAGCGCCGAGGTCTTATCGATGATAAGCTTCTCACCGCCGACCACGAACTCAATCCTGGCGCCGAGGTACTCCGGCCGGTCGGGGTCGGTGCCCAGGTGCAACACTATCTCGTCGTAGTTATGGGCGTGGTCGTGGATGTGCGGGTTGGGCCGCGGCATCTCGTAGACCCAGCCGATTTCGATATAGGTGTTGCTGCCGGGAACGAGGTCGTTGCTCATAAAGGTCATGGTGGGGTTCTGGCGGCCCTTGATTTCCTGGTTCCCGCCGACTTCATAGTGAGGTTCCTGCACCAGGTTCATTTTGTAGCTTTTTTTAGCCATTTTTACCCTCCTTTTCAGACACGTTTCTATATAATTAGATATCAATACATGTCGTCATCTAATACTCCGTGACATATTTCTTCCGTCGGAGGCGCAAGGTGAAGTCTTATTTCTTATACACGCCGTATTCCCTGGCGGCGGCCATGATGGCGCGCAGGTTATCCGGGTCCGCTTTATGCACCGAGGCCCCGCCGGTCAGGATATAGCCGCCGCCCTTGCCGCAGACCTCGATAAGGTTACGGCAGTATTCCTTGACATCACGGGGCGTGCCGGTGCAGACGAGCGAGGTGGGCACGTTGCCGGAGATACAGGCGGTGCCCCCGAGGACGGCCTTGGCCCGGGCCATATCCGTCTTATCGAACCACCAGATAACGGAGCCCCGCGGCAGGTCCCGGATAACCTCCAGCCGCCGGTTATAGGCCCCTTCGGCGAAAAGTAAAGGCACGCCGCCCTCTTCCACCACGCCCATGATGACCTTCTTCAGGTAAGGCCAGTAAAATTTCTCGAACTGCATATCGGACATGAAAGTGTCGTCGCCCTTGTGCAGCGCGAAGAAAATAATCGGCCCGCCGGAGGCGTTGGCGGCGTCGATGGCCGCCTCGATAATCCAGGGTATCACCGCTTCCATGGCCTCGATGAGCTTGTCCGGCTGCCGGTACATGTCCATGACGATTCCCTGTGTCCCCCGCAGCGTGTCCGCGAAAATATCGAAGGGCGCGTGGGCGCCGCCGCCCATGAAGGCCGGAAACCCGGCCGCCCGCGCCTCCCGGCTAATCTCCCCGACGACGGCCCGGAACCTGGCCAGCTCCTTGCCGGCATCGATGACGGCCTGGAAGGCCGCCTGGACGTCCGGCCGGGTGCAGGCCCCCAGGAAGTTGGCCGGCATCCCCAGGATATGCCGGAAAGGCATCACCTTTTTAAACGGCTCGAAGGCCCCCATGGTGCGGGAAAGATAGACCCTGAAACAGTAATCTGACGGGTCCTTGATCAGGGCGTCGTATTCGTCGGCCTTCATGTACTCGCCCTCGACGTACTGGTGGATACTGGCATCATCCGGCAGGCCGTGGCCGGGCCACTTCGATGTCTTGCTATCCAGGATCTCGCTGACGATAGCCGAGCTCAAGCCGGGTCCGGCGAAGGTATCTCCCTCGAACTCGCGGAGGTACTTCAGCCAGGCCCGTTTCATTTCACCGTAATCGTACATGGCAGTGCGCAGCGTGATGCCGGCATAATAGGCAGGGAACTGGCCGGCCGGCAGGATGCAGGGCACCCTATCCGGTTCCCGCAGACTGATGGCATCGATAAGCCGGGTCACCCGGGCCCGGTAACCCTCCGCGGCGGCCGGGCTGGAGAATTCTCCCCCCGGCACCGAAAGCCACCTCTTGAAGCGCGCCTCCCGCTTTTCTTCCCGGGATAGTTCTGCCCACGGTCTTTCTGTTTTCGGTTTTGTCACCATTTTTTCCACCATCCGTTTCTTTTATGCCCTGGCGTCCCAGCCGCCGACAGGCGGCCGGGTGTTGGGCGCAGGGCGGTCCTTCATGCCCAGCCGGAAATGCTCGCCGGCGGTGACGGCGTAACCCGTTTTCCGGATTTCCTTGAGCTGGACGACCTGGCGATTTCAATATTGGTGTTGATGCCGCTGCTCAAGCAGGACAGGATGTTCGTGGCGCGCACGAGAGTGGTGTTGGTATGGGTATCTTCACTCCGGGTGGGACGCAAATCCCGCATTTTGAGATTATTATCCCAAATATTCATGGGCTATCTTATATCATCCGCGGACGACCTGTCAACGATAGTTTACCCGCCGGGGGCCGATTATTTTACCGGAATACCGGAAAATGTGCGCCCTGATTTTCCGGCGAAAAACCAGACGCCGCATCAGACCTTGCATACCCCTTCCCCGATGATGTAGGATAGTCATATTTCCGACCTGGCCGGGCCGGCGGAGTTTAAGGAGGGATATCATGGTCACCTGGAACGAGTTCCTGGATAAGGAAGGTCATCCTCCGGAGTGTCCCTACCCGGTTAACTACGAAAACCAGCAGGAAATCGAGGTTGATGTCCTGGTGCTCGGCGGCGGCATCGCCGGGGGTTACAAGCCTACTGGAAACGCCAGGCCACCGGCGAGATTTTCCGGGTATAGTCGATTGATATTTTAACTGACGCAGGAGGACAGGCATGAAAATCAAGGCCGCCGTTTTACGTAAATACGGGGCGCCCATGCCCATCGAAGAGCTGGAGCTGGCGCCACCCCGCGAGCATGAAGTCCAGGTAAAAATGCTGGCCTGCGGGTTTTGCCACTCGGACCTCTCCGTCTGGCAGGGCCATATACCCCAGGATATCCCCATGGTCGCCGGCCACGAAGCCTGCGCCGTGGTGGAAAAGGTAGGCCCGGGCGTATCCAAACTCAAGCCGGGCGACCGCGTTATCGGGTGCTGGATGGTGCCCTGCGGCCACTGCTATCAATGCCGGAGGGGCCACCCCAACCTCTGCGAGACAGCCATGCCGTTCTTCCAGGCCGGCAACCTCCTGGACGGCACCTCACGTTTGACGGATAAACACGGTAAGAGGGTGGGCCTGGGCAGCTTTATCGCCGGGTTTGCCACCCACAGCGTCATGCCGGAAACCGGGGCCATCCGCGTGCCGGACCACATCAAGCTGCCCCCCGAGCAACTCTGCCAGCTCGGCTGCTCGGTGGCCACCGGCTGGGGGAGCGTCGTCAACGTGGCTGGAGCGCGTGAGGGCAACTCGATAGGGGTATGGGGGTGCGGCGGCATCGGGCTGAACGCCATCCGCTTCGCGGCGCTGCGGCACTGCCATCCCATCGTGGCGGTCGACATCGAGGCATCCAAGCGCGACCTGGCCCTGGAGTTCGGGGCGACCCACTTTATCGATAACAGCCAGACCGACCCGATTCCCGTCATCAAAGAGCTTACCGGCGGCGCCGGGCTGGAGTTTGCCATCGAGGCTATCGGCGACCCCGGGGCGCAGGTACAGGCCTGGTGGGCGATTCGCTCCGGCGGCACCGTCATTACCATCGGCATCCCGCCCATCGATTCCACGACGAACCTCCCCCTTTTCTACGCCCCCCTGCACGCGAAATCGATAAGAGGCACCCTTTACGGCGAGACTCACCCCACCGAGGACCTCCCCCATCTCATGGAGGTCATGAACACCGGCGTTTTGAAGACCGATAAGCTGGTAACCCGGTTGATCAGGCTCGAGGAGCTTGACGAGGTCCGCCGGGCGATGCTGGCCCGCGAGGTCAAGGGGCGGTGGGTCATTAAATACGACTAGCCTCCCGCCGGGCGACCCGGAGCCGCGGCACGGACGCCCGGACTAAATGTCCAGCGCTTTTCGTTCTACCGGCGACAGGCTGGCCTTAAAGTCCTTGAGCTTGGCCCGGGCCCTGGGTCCGGCCGTTACCTTGCCGTCCCGTATTGCCAGGTAGCCCATCAGCTCCATCTCTTCGAGCAGGGACTCGATCATCACCGGGCTCAACGCGGGATAGATTCCCTCGATCTGCTCCCGGGTGAATTCGCCGAGGATATCGGTGGCCGCGATGCCCGGTTTCTGGAGGACTTTATCCAGGATGGCCATTTCCCGGCGGAAATAAGGAATGTTCCGCCCCTTATCGCTCAAGTCGAAGGCTTCCAGCTTGACGGCCACCGAGGTCCGGTAGTCCGGGCAGATCATCCTGACGGCCCGGCTTTCGATTCTTTTCTCCGGGGGCGGCCACTTGAACGCCCCGGAGCTGGCCAGGTTGGCCACGCTGTATTTTGGTTCCTCGTAATTGGTGAAGACATTCCTATACCCGAGTCCGTCGTATTTCTTCAAGCCCGGGTCCTCGATGCTGACCGGGGCGTAGAGGAACGGGAAGTAGTGCACGTAGTCCTTGTACCGGGGCCCGGCGGAATGTATCTCCATCATCCTCGGCACGACGGACATAGCCAGGCTCGGGCAGATGCCCCCGATGAAGCTCTCCCCGTCGAAGATAAACTCGTCGTTGAGTTTGTACCCGTGATGGCAGGGATATTTTTCTTTGTTTCCCAGGAAATCGATTACGGTTGCCTTAACCTTAAACATGTTAACGCCCCTTTCGCTATTTTAGCGACGACCTTACTTTACCGGTCCCTTACGGCATGACGACGCCCTTGATATATCCCGGCGTCCGGTCCAGGTTGTCCCGGAAGGCCCGGTCGATGTCTTCCAGCTTATAGCGGTGCGTCACCAGCTTGTCCATGGGATAAATCCCCTTCTCCAGGGCCCACATGGCGCGGGTGAGCTCGCCCTGATAGTCCGTGGACATGCCGATGCCCTGGGGACTGTAAATTATGGGCGACTTTATCCAGTTGAAGAGCTCGTAGGTATCCGGGGCCTGGTGCCAGCCGACCATGATTATCTTGCCCCGGTTGTTCTTGATGACCTCCCCGACCGTTTTGATACCCGGCGGGTGGCCGATGACCTCGATGGCTACGTCGACGCCCCTCCCGCCGGTAATTTTCATGACTTCCGCCACCACGTCAACTTTTTTGGGGTTCAGGGTTATCGTGGCCCCCAGCTCTTTCGCCAGCTTCAGCCGGGAGTCATCGAGGTCGCAGGCGATATATTCCCGCAGCTTGGGGTGAGCGATTCCGGCGATGATGCCCAGGC
>MGNQ01000016.1:708-6079 GCA_001796865.1 Chloroflexi bacterium RBG_16_56_11 | reverse complement strand
GTGGACGAATATCTGAAAAGCATCAATAAAACGGCCGAGCAGCTCCGGGAAGAGCTCCGCCCGGTGGCCACTAAAAACGTCAGGGCCTCCCTCGTCCTGGATAAAATGGCCGCGGAGGAAAAGCTCGAGGTCACCGGCGAAGACATAGAAAACGGCATCAGCAACATGGTCCGCAGCATCGGGGAAGACCGCCGCGAGGAGTTCCGCAAACTGCTGGACACGCCACAACGCCGTGATTCCATGAAACAGTCGATTTTAGTCCGTAAAACCATCGAACGTCTGGCTGCGATAGCCAAAAACGAGACAACACCCGGACAGGAAACAAAGGAGGAGAAAAATGAACAATCTGCCAGATAATCTATTGTATCAGTTGCCGAGGGATATCATTCCCGGCGTCGTGGAGAGCGGGCCGCGGGGCGAAAGGTTCTGGGATATCTATTCGCTCCTTCTCAAAGAGCGCATCATCATGCTCTTCACACCCATCACCGACCCCGTAGCCAATACCCTCATTGCCCAGCTACTTTACCTGGAGCGCGAAGACCCGGAGCGGGACATTAACATGTATATCCAGAGCCCGGGAGGTGTCATCAGCGCCGGACTGGCCATCTATGATACCATGCAGCTCATCCGCCCGGCCGTGTCTACCATTTGCGTCGGTATGGCGGCCAGTATGGCTACTGTGCTCCTCTGCGCCGGTGACAAGGGCAAGCGCTACGCCCTTCCGCATGCCACCATACACATGCACCAGGCTATCGGGGGTGCCCAGGGACAGGCCGCGGATATTGTCATCGCCGCCCGCGAGATTATGCGCCAGCAGGACATCATCAAGGAAATCCTCGTCAAGCACACCAACCAGCCCCTGGACAAGATTACGCATGATACCGACCGTGATTTCTACCTGAACCCGCCGCAGGCGGTGGAATACGGCATCATCGATGAAATCCTGAACAGGCCCCCCGAGGACAAAGAGGAAAAGACTAAAAAAGAGAAGAAGTAAAGACCTTTTAAATGTCGTTGCGAGGAGTCCCGATGAAATCGGGACGACATGGCAATCTCATGGAGGGCATTAAAGCCTGAATGGGGATTGCCACGGGCTTCGCCCTCGCAATGACATTTATTCCTGAATTTTGCCCCTCACCGCCCCGTCAATCTCGTTAGTAAGGTCGTAGCCCTTTATCGGCCGGCCGCGACCGTCCGCCACCTTTTTGTCGTCTGTGATTTTTACCTTTCCCTCGCTGAAAGCTATGATTGTGGCTACCACCAGCGGGAGCTCCCGCACGTAGCCGTGCTGCCGGATGGTCTTGAATAACAGGTTATTATCGCCCTGCGATTTTTTTATATCGTCGATAGACTTTCCCTTAACCTCATCCCAGTAACGGTCGAACGCACTGCCACGGATGGGGAAGAGGCAGTAGGTCGCCGTCGGGCCGGCGTCCAGCTCGGGGATGGCCACGTGCATCTTCACCCCCTGGATGTTCGCCCCGCTCTCTATCAGTTTCCATATCACCTGCTGCCACGTGCCGGCCGGTCCGTCCGGGGCGGCCGGGTGCAGGTTGATGATGTCGTACTTCCGGCACATCTCCGGGCCGGTTATCAGCATGAAACCCGCCAGCACGCACAGGTCCGGCCGGAATCCTTCCAGGCGCTTCATGACCTCCCGGTCGTAGTCGAGCCGCCACTGCGGCAGTGGTTTATCAGGGTCGGGATTGGGCATGCCCCGGACTGCCTTATACATCTGGTAAGAGAAACGCACCAGGGGTATGCCGTAGCCCTCGACCATCCTGAGGTACTCGTCGGTAGCGTCGGTCTCGCCCCAATCGCGACTGCAGAACACGAACTCAATCTCGCCGTCCAGGTTCCCGGCGTTGATGTTTTCCTGGACGGTACGCAGGAGGCCTTTCGAGCCGGCGCCCCTCCCCGTGGAAAACCAGCCGACCCTATAGGCCATCTTACTCTCTCCTCGTGAGCTTCGTTTTTACCCTCGCCAGCGTGCTGTGGAAGTGCACCAGCATGCCCGACCTTTTGCCGCGGATTTTGCCCTGCGCCAGCGACTTCAAGAACTCAGCGGGGTTGTTGAAATCAGGCATCTCAACATAGGCGTTGCCGATTTCCTGGACAGTATGGGCGTCGCTGCCGGCACCCCCGGGTATGCTGTGCTTCATAGCGAATTCCCTCGCCTTGTTGGAGTTTGCCGGGAAGGGGCTCCTCGAGTTAAGCACTTCCATAAGGTCGATACCTCCGGCTATCGCTTCGATGGACCGGTCCTTGAGGGCCGAGCCGCGTATCGTCTCGAAAGGGTGTGGGATATTTACCAGGCCGCCCTGTGCCTTGATGCGCTTGACCGCCTCCTCCGGAGTGATGCCGCTGGGAATCGTCTCCTTAAGGAACATCCCCATGATTTCCCCGTGCGTCGTCAGGATTTCCTCGGCGACGATAACTTTAAACGGCGCTATTTTTTGCATCTCCAGCCCACCCTCGGCTGTCCCGTGGTCAGCTATAGCGACACAGTCGATTCCCAGTTCCTGGCACCGCTTGACTATCCGGTCCGGGGGCGTGTTGCAGTCCATGGAGTAGCGGGTATGGATGTGAAGGTCGGCTTTAATCAATATTTTCTCCTGTTATTCGTGAGCTTTTTCGGCTCACCCTGAGCTTGTCGAAAGCGTGATGAGTGTTTCCGCTATAATTTTAATCTATGATTTTAATTTTGTGGTTTTTAGTGTTGCTTTTTGAGTTTTGATTTATAGGCTTAGCTTTCTGGCCCTGGTGAGCGGCTTTAGCTTCCCCCCCTCCATGACCACCGTGTCCTCGATCCGGACTCCTCCCCACCCGGGCAAGTAGATACCGGGCTCTATGGTAAATACCATGCCGTCGGTCAGAGTATCGGTCGAGCTCGGGCCGAGGCGGGGTAGTTCGTGTTCGGCCAGCCCGACCCCGTGTCCCAGGGAGTGCCCGAAGGCGCTGCCGTAGCCGGCCTTCTCGATTATTTCCCGGGCGATGCTGTCGGCCTGGTGGCCGGTCATGCCGGTGGTAACTGCGGATATTGCCGCCGCCTGGGCTTCGAGCACGGTACTATACACCGTTTTGAATTTCTTATCAGGTTGCCCGGCGCAGATAGTGCGGGTGAGGTCGCTGGCGTATCCGGCGTGCCTGGCCCCCATGTCGATGACTATCGGTTCTTCCTGTTTGATGACACGCTCGGCAGGCTTCGCGTGGGGCAGCGCGGCGTTCGGCCCTGAGCCGACGATTATCTCGAAAGGCAGCGCCTGGCTGCCGTTTTCCCGCATGGTTTTCTCCAGCTCCCAGGCCACCTGTTTCTCGGTCATGCCGACTTTTATCTTTCTTTCCATAGACTCGAAGGCCTCATCGGTGATGGCCGAGGCCTGCCGGATATACTCGATTTCCCCCGGCTCTTTCACCGCCCTCAGCGACTCCACCAGGCTGTTGACGGGGACCAGCTCGACGGCAATCTCCTTGTTTTTCAGGGCGTCAAACAGTTGATGATGAAAGCTGAAAGAGACGTCTGCAGTCTCGAACCCCAGCCTTTTAATGCCTGGATCACTCACCAGCCCCGGGAACCATCCGGCGATATCGCCGGAAATCCGTAAAATTTCGAAATCTCTGGCTTCCTTCGCCGCTTGCTCGGTGTAGCGGAAGTCCGTCGCCAGGACGGCCCTTTTTCCGGTAATGAAAAGAAATCCCGCGGTGCCGTGGAAGCCCGAAAGGTAGCGCCGGTTCTCTGCCTGGGTGATGAAAATGGCGTCGATTTCTTTTCCGGTAAAAAGGCGGCGGAGCTGAGCCAGGCGGTTATTCACTAGAGGCGGCGTCTCCCTTCGCCATCGGATGGGCGGCGAGGTATATCTTCCGCGCCCGGCTCTGCGTAACGTGCGTATAAATCTGGGTCGACGATAGGTCGGCATGCCCCAGCAGCTCCTGGACGACTTTGAGGTCTGCCCCCCCGTCGAGTAAGTGCGTGGCGAAGGTATGGCGGAGGACGTGCGGATGGACCTTTTTATGGATGCTGTGCGCGTACTTCGTCAGTATTTTCTGCACCCTCCGGGCCAGCAGCCGCGCACCGTAGCGGTTGACGAACAGGGCGCTGTTCTTTTTCCCCCCGAGGAGCTGGCGCCGGCCGCCGTCGATGTATTCGGTGAGGGCTCGTGCCGCCGGCACGCCGATAAGGACGATCCTTTCCTTGGCGCCCTTGCCCCAGACCCGTATTTCGTTCGTTGCTAGGTTCACCTGATCCACGTTCATGTTCACCAGCTCGCTGACACGCAGGCCGGAGGCATAGAGCAGCTCCAGCAGGGCCCGGTCACGCTGGCCCTGGGGTTGCGTCAGGTCGGGCGACTCCACCAGGCGCCTGGCCTCGTCGACGGTCAGGAAAGAAGGCAGGCGTCTGTCCAACCTGGGCGAGACCGTCGTCGCCGCCGGGCTGGCGCTAACCATCTCCTCACGCATCAGGTAGCGGTAGAAAGAACGTACCGCCGAGAGCTTGCGGGCGATGCTCGATTTGGCGTAGCCCTTCTCCATCAGGCGCGCCAGGTAGCCCCGGAGCGTCTGCTTGTCCACGCCCTTCAGGGACTCTATCCCTTTTTCCCGGACGAAGTCGAAGAACTCCAGCAGGTCGTTGGTGTAGTTGCGAACCGTGTACGCCGAAACATTCCTCTCCGCCTGGAGGTAATCGATGTATTTGTTAAATATGGTTTCCTTTATCGCGTTCATTTTGTTTTTCTAAAAATTTATTCCGCCTTTGTCCCCGCCTTGTCTGCCGCCTTTTCCTCTATCTTCCCCTTATACTCGCACTTGGCGCACCACGCCTGCCGTCCGTGCTGGGTAAGCAGTCCGCCGCACTTCGGGCACGCTTCTGCCAGGGGCTTGAACCTCGTCGCGAACTCGCAATCCGGGTACTTGCTACACCCGTAGAACACCTTCTTTTTCTTGCTGACCCGTTGCACCAGCTCACCGCCGCACTCCGGGCATTTCGCCCCCGTCTTCACCTGGTACGACTGCGTGAACCGGCAGCCGGGATAGCCGCTGCAAGCGATGAACTTGCCGAACCTCCCCGTCTTGACGATGAGCGGTTTTCCGCACTTCGGACAGGCCTCGCCGGTCGGCTCGTCGGCCAGCTTCACCCGTTCCGCCGTCTTCACGGCCTTCTGCAGGTCTTTATCGAACGGCGTGTAGAAGTCCTGTATCACGCTCGGCCATTCGCGCTCTTTGCTGGCGATGTCATCCAACTCGTTTTCCATGTCCGCCGTGAACTGAACGTTGATAATATCCGGGAAGTGCTGGACAAGCAAATCGTTGACAGCCTTGCCGAGTTCGGTCGGCTGGAACACGCCCTTGGCTTTTTCGACGTAGTCCCTCTCCT
>MGNQ01000016.1:0-692 GCA_001796865.1 Chloroflexi bacterium RBG_16_56_11 | reverse complement strand
CGGGGCGTAGGTGCTCGGCCGGCCGATACCGTTCTGCTCCAGCGTCTTCACCAGCGTCGCCTCGGTATAGCGTGGCGGCGGCTGCGTGAATCGCTGCTCCGGGAAGATGCCCAGGAGGTTCAATGCGTCGCCTTTGTCCAGGTGCGGTAGCGTAGCCTTGCCTTCCTCTTCTTCTTCGTCCCGGCCTTCGCTGTACAGGGTGATAAATCCGGGGAACGTGTTCACCGAGGCGGCCGTGCGCAAAAGGTAGTTGCGATGGTCCCTGGCCTCGATGTCTACCGTGGTGTTATCGAAAATGGCCGCGGCCATCTGGCTGGCGACCATTCTCTTCCAGATAAGTTCGTAAAGGCGTATTTGTGCCGTGTTAAGGTATTTTTTAATCGCCGCCGGCTCCCGGTGCACCCGGGTGGGGCGGATGGCCTCGTGGGCTTCCTGGGCCCCCCGGCTGCGCGTCGTGAAGATTCGCGGCCGCGGCGGGAGGTAGTCCGACCCGTATTTCTCCCCGACAAAGGCTACTGTCTCTTTGATGGCGCTATCGGCTACCCGGGTGGAGTCGGTCCGCATGTAGGTTATCAAGCCCGTATTGCCTTCTTCCCCGAGTGGCAGGCCTTCGTAAAGCTGCTGGGCGAGCGTCATGGTCTGCTTCGTGGAGAAACGCAGCTTGCGCCAGGCTTCCTGCTGCAGGGTGCTGG
>MGNQ01000015.1:7329-7631 GCA_001796865.1 Chloroflexi bacterium RBG_16_56_11 | reverse complement strand
TGGGGATGCCTTCGAGGAGGCATTTACCGAAGATTTTATCGATGGCGTTGTGCCGCCCGATATCCTCGTTAAACACCAGTATCTTTTTACCGTCACACAGGGCGGCGCTGTGGATGCCGTGCGTCGCCAGGTAGAGCGACGAACCGTGCTGGAACTCGTTGACCAGGGAGAACACGTCCCCGGCCGCTATTTTCATATCGGACTCCACCTTGAACTCCGAGGCATCGCTGGCGCTGTAAAAAGAGGCCCCCCGGCCGCACCCCGAGGATATCACCCGTTTGAAAATCAGGTCCTGGTCCACC
>MGNQ01000015.1:6090-7304 GCA_001796865.1 Chloroflexi bacterium RBG_16_56_11 | reverse complement strand
GCACCACCCCCCTCGCCCCGTCGACGGTCACCCGCCGGATTTCCTCACGGCTGTTGAGCAGTCCCTCCGAGGCCAGGAAACCGACGGCCAGGTACTTCAGATCCACCGGAAAGCAGAGGAGCGTGACCAGCTCCTTGTTATTGAGGATGAGGGTCACCGGCTGCTCCCGGGCGACCTCCTCCTGGACCTGGCTGCCCCCCTCGGCGGTAATCCGCAAAACGGGGAACCTCTCGACACTGCCCCCGGGCTGGCTACCGCCTTCCGCCGGGCGCAGCCTGGCGTCTGGTTCAGGACTTGTATTTTTCAAGAGCGTCATAAAAAGCCCTCCAGAAGGGGTCGACGATGGGGTGGACCAACTTCTTCTCTTTGCCCTTCTCCACCAGGACCATGCCCTTTCCCGGGGCGGTCAGCTCGCCGACGACCGAGGCTTTTATCCCTTTACTTTCCAGGGCCTTGACCACCGCCGGGGCTTTGGGAGCCTTGCAGGCGATAATCAGGGTCCCCTCGCTGATGGAGGCATAGGGGTCGATGCCGAACAGCCGGCAGACCTCCGGGATGCATTCCTCGACGATGATTTTTTCTTTCTCGATGCGGACGCCCAGCCCGGCGGCCTGGGCCAGCTCGTAGAGTCCTCCCCAGACCCCGCACTCGGTGGCATCGTGCATGGCGGTGACGCCGTTCTCCCGCACGCCCACGCCGACGGCGGTCAGGGCGTCCTCCACCACGGACATCTTATAAAATATCCCCTGGGCCTTTTTATTGAAGGCCGCCCCGAACTCCTTTTCGATGATTTTAGGGAACATGGCGGCAAAAATGCCGGTGGCCTCGATGGCCGGTCCCTTGGTGATGATAATCTTATCGCCGGCGCGGCAGAACCGGGGGGTAACGTATTCATCGAGCCCGCCGATGCCGGTGACGGTGGCCCCGCCCACCATGGGGTAATGGCAGTTCTCGTAGCGGGCGGTGTGGCCGGTAATCACGGCGATGCCCATCTTCTCACACTCCCGGTGGATGACCTCCCAGACCACCTCCAGCTGCTGCTTGGTCATCTCCATGGGCAGGTTGAGGTCGATGGAAAGCAGCTTCGGCTTGAGCCCGCTGGTCACGGAGTCCGAGGCGAGGATGTGGATGGCGAACCAGGCAGCCCTCTCCCAGCCGTATTCCGGCACGATAAAGACGGGGTCGCAGGTGAACGATACGGCCTGGTTCCCTAT
>MGNQ01000015.1:5730-6083 GCA_001796865.1 Chloroflexi bacterium RBG_16_56_11 | reverse complement strand
ACCGACGTCTACGCCGTGCTGGGGGCCGACGAGTATATGGCTGTTTTTAGCGCCCAGCCGGGGGAAAATCAGCTCGTTAAAAATAGCCGGTGAGATTTTGCCGATTTCCGGCATTTCGCTGGCTGCCATGTTGCCTCCTCTTTGTTCCGCAGGCCGTTTATCTCCGGTTTTTCAACAGGGGCGACATCGCCCGCAGCCTGCCGACGATGCCGGGGAGGACCGCTAGGACCCTGTCGACCTCTTCCTCGTTGGTCCACCGCCCCATCGTAAAACGCAGCGAGCCGCGCGCCAGCTCGGCAGGGCACCCGGTGGCCAGTAGCACGTGGGAAGCCTCCAGGCTCCCGGAACTGCAG
>MGNQ01000015.1:0-5670 GCA_001796865.1 Chloroflexi bacterium RBG_16_56_11 | reverse complement strand
TCGATGAAGCCGATGCTCATGTTGACGTTATTGGGCAACCGCTGCACGGGATGGCCGTTGAGGATGGTGTTATCGATGCGTTCCATGATACCGGCGATGAACTTGTCCCGGAGTCCGGTCAGCCGGAGGGCTTCACACTCCACCTCCGCCCCGGTAATCTCCGCCGCCTTGCCGAAGCCGATAATCCCGGGGACATTCTCGGTGCTGGCCCGCCGTCCCTGCTCCTGCGCGCCGCCGTGGAGGAAAGAGACCAGCGGCGTCCCTTTCCTGATGTAAAGCGCCCCGACCCCCTTGGGGCCGTAGAGCTTATGTGCGGAGATGGAGAGCAGGTCCACCCCGAGCTCGTTGACGTCCACCAGGATGTGCCCGGTCGTCTGCACGGCATCGGGGGGAAAATAGACGCCGGCCTCGCGGGCAATCCGGCCGATTTCTTTAACGGGCTGGATGGTGCCCAGCTCGTTGTTGGCGTGCATCACCGAGACCAGCAGGGTCCGGGGGGTGATGGCTTTCCGGACGTCATCCGGGTCCACCAGGCCGTATTTATCCACGGGAAGGTAGGTGACTTCAAAACCATGCTTCTCCAAGAAGGCGCAGGTCTCCAGCACGGCGTGGTGCTCGATGACGCTGGTGATGATGTGGTTGCCCCGGCTTTCGTTGGCGAAGGCTACGCCCTCCAGGGCGTAGTTATCGGACTCGGTGCCGCCGCTGGTGAAACATATCTCTTCGTCAGCGGCCCCGATGAGAGCGGCCACGCTGGCCCGGGCCTCTTCTATCGCCCCTTTGGCCTCCTGGCCGTAGGAATAAATGGTGGACGGGTTGCCGAAATTCTCCGTGAAGTACGGGAGCATCGCCTTGACGACATCGGGGTGGGCCGGCGTCGTGGCGGCGTAGTCAAGGTATATCCTTCCCATCGGTTCTCCTCTTTAAAGCGTTAGACGGGATAAAGCCCGGGGCCGGGCGATGTTTTGCCGCCACCCCGCCCCGGACCCATCCGTCCCCTTTTTCCTAGTCTACTACTTTTTATTCCGGTGTGGCTAGGCCTATTCTATTTTGCGTTCTTCGAGGTTCTTGAACGTGATGCCGGATTCCGCGCCGGGCAGGGGCGCCACCGCCTCGGTGAGGGTGAAATCTCCCTGCTGTATCCACTTTTTCAGGGTCTGGGCGATGATGACCGCCCGGGGATAGCTGGACAGGGAGGCCGTGGGCACCTTCTTGCCCTTGACCTCGATGTGGCCCGTCTTGAGCTGGGCGTAGCTGACCTCGCCGAGGGTATCCGGCAGCCGGTTGGGATAAGTCTCGGAATAGTCGACAATCGGGGCGACGATATCGGCATCCGTCACCGTCGTGTACTTGAGAATTTCCTCGGACAGCACCGGGATGGGAATGCCCAGCCCGACGGCCAGGGTGGCGCCGTAACCCTGCATGCTCACGCCGCGCAGCCATTCCGCCTTCATCTGCTTGAGGTCGCCGATGACCGCCAGCGTCCCGGCTGGTTTCCGGGGCACGCCGCCTTCCGTCCGGGGCACGCCGGGGTTGTGCTGGGTGCCCTGCCAGGCGATGTAGCCGGTGCCGCCGCCGAGGAATATCCTCGTCCCGATGCCGATGGTCTTGTAGAGCGGGTCGTTGAGCAGCGGGGAAAGCTGTCCGGCGCTGCAGAAGTTGGCGTTGCCCAGGTTGGGCTTTAAGACACCCATGTAGGTGTAAATCGTCTTGCTGGAGAGGTTGACGGCCACGTTGTAGTTCTGGTAGGCGTTGCGGGGATTGAAAAGCACCGCCTCGTTAAGCCCCTTGATGTTAATCAGGGTCTCGATTTTCTTTCTCGGGTAGCAGTCCGTGCCGTAGGCGGTGGCCACCAGCCGGATATCCTTGCCGCCGACGAGCTCCTCGATGACGTGACCGCCGCCGTACTTAAATTCGCCCGGGTGGGTCCGGTTGCGCGGGTCGTCATCGGGGAGGGCCGTGCAGCCGATGTAGATATCCACGGCGGCAAACCCGGCGTAGGCGGGTATATCGTTGAGATAGGTCCGGCCGCCGCCGAACTTGATGCGCGGCTTGGCGTGCCCGGTGTTGATGTAGGCGCCGGAGGAACACATCGGGCCGAAGGTCCCGGTGGTCACCACGTCCACCTCCCGGGCGGCTTTCTGAAGTCCCTTTTCCTTGACGATATCGATGATTTCTTCCGCGGTCACCACGACCGCCTGCCCTTGACGTATTTTTTCGTTGATTTCAGCAATTGTTTTCATTAATTATTTACCTTTCTGGATTTAACTTATTCGAGTCCGGTTAGCCCTTGCGGGCGGCGCATGACCCATAACACGCCCATCACCTCCTCACGCGCCGCCGGAAGGCACGCGCCACCGGACGAAGTCCAGAACGCGCTGACATCCGTGCCGCTAGATATGATGTTTCCCCGCCGTCGGTAAGTTTTCACATCAACACCCTGGAGGCCGGCCGCACCCGCTAGATGGCGGGCGGCGCCGAGTTCTGCTGGAAAAGCCACGTCGAAAGGTAGCGTTCGCCGGTATCCGGCAGGACAACGACGATGAGCTTGCCGGCGTTTTCCTTTCTTTCGGCAACCTTCAGGGCCGCCCAGGTAGCCGCCCCGGAGGAAATACCCGCCAGTATGCCCTCCTCCCGGGCCAGCCGCCGCGCCATGTCCCCGGCGTCCTCGTTGCTGACGGTGACGATTTCATCGACCAGGTCTTTGCGCAGCACATCCGGGACAAAACCGGCGCCGATACCCTGAATCTTGTGCGGCCCGGCCTTCCCCTGGGATAGCACCGGGGAGTTGGCCGGCTCCACGGCGATGGCCTGGAACCCCGGCTTTCTCTTTTTAATTACCTCGGCCACACCGGTGATGGTGCCGCCGGTACCCACGCCGCTGACCAGGATATCCACCCTACCGGCCGTATCCCTCCAGATTTCCTCCGCCGTGGTCAGGCGGTGAATTTCCGGGTTGGCCTGGTTCTTGAACTGCTGCGGCATGTAGTAGTTCTTGTTTTCCGCCACCAGCTGCTCCGCCTTTTTGATGGCCCCCGGCATCCCCTCCGCCCCCGGCGTCAGCACCAGCTCCGCCCCGAAAATGGAGAGGAGCTGCCGCCTTTCCACCGACATCGTGTCCGGCATGGTCAGGATGAGCCGGTAGCCCCGGGCGGCGCAGACGAAGGCCAGGGAGATACCGGTATTGCCGCTGGTCGGCTCGACGATGACCGTGTCCTTTTTGATCAGCCCTTTTTCCTCGGCGCTGATAATCATGGACATGCCGATCCTGTCCTTGACGCTGCTGAGAGGATTAAAGGACTCGAGCTTGGCCACCACCTCCGCCTTGACCCCGGCCGTGATATGGTTCAGCCTGACCAGGGGGGTATTGCCGATGAGCTCGGTGCTGTCCCTGGCGATGCCCCGCGTCAGCCTGGGTATATTTATCGTCTTGTATTGAAGGTAGTCTATTTTCGAATTTGTTTCTGCCATGGTCGTTACCCCCTTTTTAGATATAATACATCGTTTTATCCGGCTGGCTTTTTTTCTTATGCCCCTCCACGAGGTCCTGTAATGTCGTGCCTTCCAGCACCCCGTCGATGGCCTCTTTCAGTCTTGCCCAGACATCCCGCGTGACACAGGAGCTGGACCGACTACAGGCGCCGGGGTCATCGATACACTCCACCGGGGCCACCGTGCCTTCGAGGAGCTGGGTGATTTCACTCAATTTTATCTCCTCGGGATTCCTGGCCAGGGAGATGCCACCCTTGGGGCCCTTGGTGCTCCGGATGACGCCACCGGCAATCAGCGGGGCGATCAGGTGCTCCAGGTAAGGCAAAGAAATCTCCTGCTGCTTGGCGATGTCCTTGAGGAAAATCGGCCCCTCACCCTTGCGGAGGGCCAGCTCCAGGAGGGCTCTCGTACCGTAGCGTGTCCGGGTGGATAGCTTCATCGCATCACCTCGCGGTGAAAGAATTGTTGACTATTACAAGCAACATTCTAAACATTATCATATCCCCGAACGGCCTGTCAATACCTCGTTAAAACTATTTTTCATTTGCTCACGGCGTGATAAGCTGTTAGAATTAACGTGCCGCGGGCAGAAAGTTATTATCACGTTCCAGAACCCAAATGACACGGGGGAAGTGGCGGGCGGATTTCGATTAACATATCTCTTGAGTGGAGATTTAAATGAAGCTTACCGATGCCGAAAAAGCGCTGCTTCAGGGCAGCGAGGGGCCGGCCCGGCAGAAGGCCATGGAGCTGCTGGTGAAGTACGGGGAGGCCCTGGGGGCCGAGAAGCTGGTGGAGACCAACAACGTCTGCGTTTCCCTCACGGCGGGCGCCTACTCCACGCCGCGGCCGGCCGCCACCGAACGCGACGTTCATGCGGCGCTCTCTCAAATGTACCTGGACAGCGACGAGCCCCTGGAGATACCCCGGGCCAGGGTCTACACCTGCCGTCTCATCCGGGAGATGGACCCGGACAACTGGGAGCTCCAGGGGATAGACCCGGTCCGCCACGAGCTGAACCTGCTGACGGAAAGGGTCTGCGCCGGGATAGGCATGCAGCTGATGCACAGCTGCACCCCCTACCTGCTGGGCAATGTCCCCGTCATGGGGGAGCACTGCGCCTGGATTGAATCGTCGGCGGTCATCTACTGCAACTCGGTGCTGGGCGGGCGCACCAACATCGAGGGGATGGAGAGCGCCACGGCATCCATGCTGACCGGCCGGACGCCTTACTGGGGCTACCACCTCGACGCAAGGCGCCTCGGGACGCACCTGGTAGAGGTGGAATGCCAGCCGGAGAGCGTCATGGACTGGGGGCTGCTCGGCTACTTTACCGGGGAAATCGTCCAGGATAACGTCCCGGTCATCAACGGCGTGCGCCGGGCGCCCAATATCGCCCGCCTCAAGCACCACGGGGCGGCCGCCGCTTCTTCCGGCGGCGTCGAGATGTACCACATCGTCGGCCTGACGCCGGAAGCCCACAACCTGGAGCAGGCCTTCGGCAAGCGAAAGCCCGTCGCCACCCTGAAATTCGGGCCGGCGGAGAGGCGGCAGGCCTACGAGAACCTGACCTCCGCCACCAGCCCGGATATCGATTTTATCATGCTCGGCTGCCCCCACTATACCCTGGAGCAGCTTTGGGATGCCGCCCGGCGGCTGGAAGGCAAGCGCGTCCACAGCAGCGTCAGCCTCTGGATTTTCACTCCTAAGGCCCTCAAGACCATCGCCGACCAGGAGGGACTGACGGATATTATCCGCCGGGCCGGCGGCGTGGTGATGACGGATACCTGCCCCTGTATCAGCCGCGTCTCGCCGAAGAACGTCAGGACCGCCGCCACGGACTCGGCGAAACACGCCCACTACATGCCGGCCATGCTGGGCTTCCCTACCTGGTTCGGCTCCCAGGCGGACTGCATCGAGGCGGCCGTGACCGGGAAATGGCGAGGAGAGCTCAAATGAAGAAAATCGTGCTTCACGGCCGGAAGGTCGTCGGCGGGCAGGCCGAGGGGGAAGCCCTGGTGACCCGGGATACCATCTCCGGCTGGGGCGGCATCGACCCGGCGCGGGGCATCATCACCGAGAGGCGGCACGAGCTCCGGGGGCAGAGCTTCAAGGACAAGGTGCTGGTCTTCCCCGGGACCAAGGGGTCTTCCGGGACGTCCATGGCCTTCCACGCCA
>MGNQ01000014.1:45217-48773 GCA_001796865.1 Chloroflexi bacterium RBG_16_56_11 | reverse complement strand
GCACTTATGACCTGATAAGTTGACTAAAAATGAATAATATGGATTTTCAAAAATCCGGCATCGCCGGAATAAGAAATTGTTGTTTTAGTGGGCTTTTTTCGGCAATCTCTTTTTAGTATATTGTTAAGTCATGATCACTTGGACTTGGCGTAACCTTTTGCTCACCTAAGATGCCCACCGCGGGTCTTTAAACATGGTTCATCGCCCACGGAACATCGCTTCAATACACTTTTTTTCTGTTGTAACGTCACTTGATTATGCTTAAATACGCCTCTTCCAAAGTGGGGTCACGCATGATGATAGACTCGACGCAGCCTTCCCCCAGTGTCTTGAGTATGCCGTCTTTGATCTCCGTGCCCGGCAAAGCGTATATCGTCAATCTCTGCAGAGGACCATCCGAAGTCACGTTAACACGCTGGATTCCAGGCAGTCTTTGCACAACCTCGATAGCCTTAGCATCTATCAATCGGCAAATCGCTTCGCAGACGATGATCTTACTGAAGCTCCTCTTGATCTCCGTCGGCGTGCCAGTGGCTATTATACGTCCTTTGTTGATGATAGCTACCTGCGCACTTAACTCGTCAGCCTCGGACATGTAGTGGGTCGTGAGTAGGATGGTCTTGCCCTGTTTTACCAGCACAGGAACCATTTGCCTTAACTCCTGGGCGCCGGCCGGATCCAGGCCGATGGTCGGCTCGTCCATGAAGAGTACTTCAGGGTCAGTTAATAGCCCGCGGGCAATGTGTAGGCGCTGCCTCATGCCACGCGAATATTGTTCCACCGGCCGTTTACTGGCGTCGGTCAGGCCTACCGTTTCGATGATTTCCTTCACCCTTTTCTTCGATTGCTCGCGTCCCATGTGGTTTAAGGCGCCGAAGTATTTGAGGTTTTCCTCGCCGGTGAGACGGCCGTAAAGCCCCCGCTCGCCTCCCAGTATCAACCCGATGCGCCCCCTTACCTTTTTAGCTTCCTTCACAACGTCGAATCCGAGCACTTTAGCCTGCCCGGCGGTAGGCGTCAGCAGCGTCGAAAGTATGCGGATGGTGGTCGTTTTACCGGAGCCGTTCGGCCCTAGGAGCCCGAAGACAATACCCCTCGGCACGCTGAACTCCAGGCCGTTAAGGGCGTGTGTTTCCTGCTTTTTCCCCAACAGCGTCCTCGATGTGAAAGTCCGTTGTACATCTTTGCATTCGATGATTGTATCCATGTTTTTCCTCTTTCGCGTTACAGTGCATCTCTCTCCAGAGAACCCGTTCTCTTCACCAATTTTTCAAACAGAACAAAACCGGTATAGGCAACAACGTAATAGGCGAGTCCGGTGAGAAACTCTCGAGTTAACTCGCCCGATACGTCCGCTAATGTGGAGCCGGTAAAGCCTTCGTTGAGGGCTAAAAGCCCGTTGGTGACCGGAAGCACCTTCGCGAACTCCTGGATAAAGCCGGGAAACGCGCCGACAGGGATAATCACGCCGCTTAATATCAACAGCAACCCGTTGGCCAGACTCGAAATCCCTATCCAGTCACGGACGGCCACTGAAAGTACTCCCAGCAACTGGCTGAAAGCCGTCAGTGAAAACGCCAGCGCCAAGGTCGCCAACGCAAAACTCCCCCAGTTTATGCTCCCGAAATCGAGGTCGAGGATAAGCCAGGCTGCCAGCATGCCAAAAGAGAATGAGACAATGGCGTTGGGATAGTGTAGTATCATCCGCGCGATGAAGTTCACCAGCCGGTTCGTGGTGGATACAAAGACAAACTGGGTGGCGCCCGTGCTGCGTTCGCGGGTGTAGGACTGCGTTATCCCCGCAGAGATGATGAACATCATGCCCATCACGGCGATGCCCAAAGCGTAACCCCTCACCATGTCTGAATGGCTGGTGAACCGCCCCAACACTGTGAACATGATCACCGTGGCAAACGGTTGGAGCATCGCCCCGGAGATATAGCCAGGCCAATTGAGCCAGTAAAACAGACCTTTGTAGGACGAATACGATTGGACGATAAAATTATACATCTATGTTTTTAGCCCTCTTTAGTAGGCGCTCAGAGTTCCAGTAATGCGAATCCGTTTTTCAACAGCCACGCAAAGGTAATACGTTATACAGAACCAGGCTGCCGAAACAGCGATCGCTATACCCCAACCGAGCAATAGTGTACTCCACGATTCGATTCCTCCGATTGACGCCCAGACACCGTCCATGGCCCATGAAGAAGGCATGAACCGCGCTACTATTTCCAGTCCCGCCGGAAGTTGTGACACGGGCAGGACAAACCCACTTAGTACTGCAACAAACGGCACTATTCCCATGAAAAATCCGGCGCGTCCACCTACCAGCACCACCAGGGCCGAAAAGAATATCCCGATGACCACCATTCCCACCAATGCGAGGATCAGGGAAAAGGAGAGCGAAGGAAGGTTGGCTACATAAGGTATTTCTCTGACGACTACCAACGCGACTATAAACGACACGATACCGCTGGGGATTTCAGACAGGGCCTGGAACAGAGTCTTGCTGAACAGGATGATCGCTATCGGGGAGGGAGAAATTAACGTATAGTCCAGCGTTTTCCCATAAAGTTCGCTTTCAAGCGTCCAGCCACCCAAGGCTATCACGCCGGTCCAAATAGAAATCATCGCCACGCCTACTGCCACGAAAGCCAGAGTATTCAGCGCGCCGCTCTGGTAAACGATCCAGGCCAGGGCAGCACTGCGGGCGGCATCGCCGAGATACTTGTACACGCGCCCCGTTCCCATGTAGTTCGCCTTCCATTCTTTTACGATGGTTGGCCAAACGATGTTCAGTTGGTACAAAATGCTCCTTCAAAGATGATCGAGGTAAATATTTAAGCTCATCTTTTGGTGGGTATATCCCGAATTGTGTTTACCCCCTAAAACAGTCGAGCCCGAGGTTTTTCCCCGGGCTCGGTGTGCCTTACGACTCTTTGTTAATTTTATACAGGTAAAAGGACACACCAGACCCGCGGCCTAATAGCGGCAGTAACGCCGTGTGCGTAATAGTGCATATTATTTACACATATGTTCTTCATTTTGGCTCAATTAAAAAGATAGCCCAATTATATAGCCGCCACCGTAGTGTGTCAAGAATATTATGAAAATTCATTTAAGTTTTTGTCATGATATGCTTACACAAGTAAGGTAATTTCTATTGAATGTGCTGGTGCGTCACTTTTGTCCAGAATGTGTAACCCGGGTCACATTGTACTAGACCAAGTGTCCCATCAACGACATCTTGTATTAATTAGCAGCCTGGTTCGGGTCTGATAGTCCCCGAACAGCGTCTCTAAATAGCCATATCGGCACATTGATTGTCATGAACTTACCAGATAAGGTACAATTGGCGTTTCTTAAGAGCCCAAACCTGTAATTTATGGCACATAAAAGCGATTATAGAGTCCACCTTACGGGACTCGAACCTTGAGGGGAGACCCCGACTAAATGTTAAGGGAGAGGGTCAAGTATCCAATAATTACGTTATTCTCATTATGTTTCAACGATTTTCTTCAAATATGGAAGTGCTCTCGTAAGAAAGCATAGCATG
>MGNQ01000014.1:36051-45210 GCA_001796865.1 Chloroflexi bacterium RBG_16_56_11 | reverse complement strand
AAAAGCGATTATAGAGTCCACTGTACTGTACAATAGGCAGAACTCCTATCTTCTGCTCTATCAGACCATTCAGCGGCATCACATAAGTCAGGATTGCTTCGCCTCCACGACTGCGGTCGTGGATGGTCTCGCAATGACAAATAGCGGGGTGAGGTAAAATAACCCCCCTCTAACTCACCGTAATCGTCGAGCCTTGTGGTGTCTTTACCACGTCGATGCGGTTGGGGAAAGCGTCCTTCAGCTCCTCCATGTGGGTTATCACCAGTATCTTCTCGAAGTCTCCCTGGATGGATATTATCGCCTCCTTCACCTTCTCCAGGGCGGCGCTGTCCTGTGTCCCGAACCCCTCGTCGATTATCAACGTGGGTAAGGGCGCCCCGGCCCTTCTGGCGAGCAGTCTCGAAAGGGCGATGCGGATGGCGAAGTTGATACGGAAGGCCTCGCCGCCAGAGAACATCTCGTAGTCCCGCGTCCCGAGCTCATCGGCGATAGCGATGTTCAGGGTCTCCTGGACGGTACCTCTCTTCGTCTCTTTCTGCGTCTCGAATTTGGCGTGCATCCGGTTATCGGTCATGCGCGCCAGCAGGTTGTTGGCTTCGTTTTCAATCTCCGGCAGGGCCATCTCGATTAGTAATGCCTGGATACCGGTCTTCCCGAAGGCCCTGGCCAGTTCCCGGTAAACGGACTCCTCACGGGCTACCACGCCCAGCTCCGACTCTTTCTCTCTCTGCTTCGTTTCCATCTCGGCGACACGCTGGAGCCTGGCCTTGACGCTGCCGACCGCCTCCTGGGACTGGCTGCGCTGCGCGGTGAGTTCCCGGTATTCGAATTCACTGGCCGCGAGTTCCCGGCGCACGTCGGGCAGACCTATCAGCTCGGCCGAGAGCGACTCTTTTTTCCGCTGGCTATCCTTGAGCCTTTCGCGGGTTTCCGCGGCGGCCTTTTCGGCCCGGGCCGCCGACTCCTTTTCTGGCCCGATGAGCCTCGTTGCCTCATCCAGGCTGTTTTTCTGGCGTTCGTAAGGCTCCAGTCCCGTCAGGCGCTGCCGGACCTGCTCGTGTTTTTCGGCGTCGTAGCCGAGCTGGTTCAAACCGGCCTCGATGTTTGCCAGCGCCGCATGTTCGGCACCGAAGAAGTCCTTCCCGGCCAGGATCCCTTCGATTCCTGCCAGCGACTCTTTGAGTTCAAGTATTTTAAGGCCGTCGGCTTCGATTTCTTTTATCTTTGTTTTGAATAGCTCTTCCTGGCTGCGGACGCGGGTCTTCTCGCGGTCCAGGTCCGACTCCATCTGCGATTTTTCCTTCTGCATCGCCGCCAGCTCGAGGCGTTTCTTCTCCCACCCGGCTTTTTTCGACTCCAACAGGACACTCGATTCCTGTTTTTCCCCGCTGTACTTTGACTCAATGAGCTGGCGTGTTTCGGGTGTAAGTTCTCTTTCGCAAAGCGGGCACTTCGCCTGGTCATGGCCGTCGTTATGCGATTCCAGGAGGTCTAACTTTTCGGCCAACTCGCTGATTTCACGCTCCAGGCGGCCTATCTCCGCCTCCGTGAAGCTGACCTGTCGTTGTATTTCCCGGATATCCTCGTCTTTCCGGGCCAGCATCGCCTCGGACTCGGGCAACCGGCGCACCTCAAGCTGTGCCCGGTTAAGCTGGTCTTTGAATTCGGGCAGTCGCATCATTTTTTGTTCGAGTTCATTTATTTTACTCCTGAGCACAGCGTGTTCCTGGAGGAGCTCGTTCCTTCTTTGCTCTATCCGGCGCTCGAGCTGGTCTTTTTGTCTCTCCATGGCTATCGATTGCCGGAACCGGCGGTCGAACTCATCGAGTGCCTTTTTAGCCTCTTCAAGCTGTTGATAACCGCTCTCTATTTCCGCCTGCCTGACAATGATTTCCTCATACTTTTTCACGACGCTGGAATGACGGTCCGCCTGCTCAGCCCAGGTTTCGAGGTCCCGGTTGATATTGCCGATCTGGGATAATAATTCGTCGAGGTGGGTCTTTTTGATTTCGAGGGCTTCCTTTTGCTGCCGGAGTCTGTTCAGCGCTATCTCTTTTTCTTGGGCCACGGCGTCGAGGTGGGCGAGGGTCGCCTGCGCTTTTTGCAGCTCCAGGTCCAGGGCCGGTTTCCGGCCGATTTCCTCACCGATTTCACGGATAGCGTTCTCAAGCCGGGCTTTGTCTATCTCCCGGCGGCGGGCGAGCTCTCTGGCCTTGTCTTCCAACTGCTCGTACCGGCCAAGTCCGAGAATATTCCCGAGTACTTCCTTACGGCGGGAGGGGGGCTGCCGGGTGAACTCGTCAGCGTGTCCCTGGCGTAGATAGGCGGAATTGATGAACGTGTCATAGTCCATGTGCAGGACGTCTATTATCTTGCTTTCGGTCTGGGCGATGCTGTTGCCGGTAACCACCTTAAAACCATCAGTGCCGGCAACCAGGAGGTCGAGGCTACTCTGGCCGGGGCCGGTCCTCTTTTTGGGGCGGGAACGCTTGCGGATGATGCGATAGAGTTGCTGGCTGACAGTGAAGTCGAACTCTACCTCCATCTCCGACTGCGTGGCGTGAATGAGATCGTCATCACTGCCAGCCCGCGCTTTACCCCAGAGAGCCCACGTCATGGCGTCGATGATGGCTGTTTTTCCGTTGCCGTTGTCCCCGCAGATGCAGGCGAGGTGGATGCCGGTGAAGTCCAGCGGCGGGACATCATCGCGGTAGCACATGAAATTACGCATTTTCAATCGGACGGGAATCATCGACCTAATTTTAACATAGTCGGTTACGGGCCTCATACGGTGGCTTGTCTTGGCGGACAACAGGACGGGAAAAAATTATTGGAACGATTCGAGGCCGGGCAGGCGTGAACCGTTTTTGGAGTTTTGGTAAGTAATCAGGTTATGTTAACGGCAGGGCCGGTGGAGATAGTATAATTATAACGAGGCCATGAAAACACGCGGAGGCTTTAAATGAACAATCGCGCCTACTATCACCGGCGGACGAAAATCGTGTGTACCATCGGGCCGGCGTCCGGTCCGGCGGCCCAGGCGCAGCGGCTGATACGGGCCGGGATGGATGTCGCCCGCCTCAACCTGTCACACGGCACTTTCGAAGAGCATAGCCGCTACATCGACACGATACGGAAACTCAGCCGGCGGCTCGGGACGACCGTAGCCATCCTCATCGACCTGCCGGGTCCGAAATACCGCATCGGCCGGCTAAAAGGCGGGCAGGTCGTCCTGAAGAAGGGCGCCCGGGTCAAGCTAACAACCGCAAATATCGAGGGCGGCCAGGATTTACTGCCGGTATCGCTGCCCAATCTGGCCAAAGACATCAGGGCGGGGAATGACGTCATCCTCGATGACGGCGACCTGCATCTCAAGGTGATAGGGGTCGAAAGAGAGGAGGTCCGCTGCCGCGTCGTGGTCGGAGGGCTGCTGCGGCAGGGGCGGGGGCTGGTGGTACCCGGCATGCGCATCTCCGTCCCATTCCTGACCGACCAGCTCCGGAAAAGCATTCAGTTCGCCATTAAAGAGCGGCCGGACTATATCGCGCTGTCCTTCGTTACCGGCGAGAGCGATATCGCCGCGGTGAAAACCATCCTGCGGGAAAACAAGGTCGATATACCGGTTATTTCGAAAATCGAACGGGTCGAGGCTATAACCAACTTCAACAGTATCCTGGCGGCGAGCGACGGTATCATGATCGCCCGGGGCGACCTCGGCGTGGAGATGCCTTTAGAAAAGGTGCCGCTTTTGCAAAAAGAGCTCATCAAGAAGTGCAACCGCGCCGGCAAGCCGGTCATCACGGCGACCGAGATGCTGGAATCGATGATTAACCAGGCCAGGCCGACCCGCGCCGAGACGACTGACGTCGCCAACGCCATCTTCGACGGCACCGACGCGGTCATGCTTTCCGCGGAGACTTCCATCGGAAGGTACCCGGTGGCGGCCGTGAAGATGATGGTGAGCATCGCCCGGGCGACGGAAAGACGATTACCTTACGATGAAATCCTGGCGGAGAGGCGGAGCTGGCTGGAGCGGGAGACGGACGAGCTTATCAGCTACAGCGCCTGCCAGACGGCCCACCGGCTGCGGGCCTCGGCCATCATGGCGTTTACCCAGTCCGGCAGCACGGCCGTACGCGTCTCCAAGTACCGAGCCAGCGTACCGATACTGGCACTGACCCCCGTCGAGGTCGTCTCGGGGAAACTGCAGCTTTACTGGGGCGTGCGACCGTATATTATCGGGGAGCCGGCCAACGTCGACGAGCTGTTCGCCATGGGGGCGAAGGTCGCCTGTGAAATAGGACTAGCCGGCCCGGGCGACCTGGTGGTAATTACGGCGGGGATTCCCCTCATGGTAGCGGGCACCACCAACATGCTCAAGGTGGAAAGAATCAGTAGTTAAACTGCCACTTTTCCTCTTTGACATACTGGCCGCCGGGCACGGTGGTGAAGTGGAAGATGGGGCGATCGACACGGCGGAGAACCAGCGGGCAGTGCTTCATCCCCGCCGGTACGAAGAGCATGGCGGTGCGGGTGATGAGGTGTTTTTCGTCCTCCAGCCAAATCTCGATTTCCCCGCCTAAATCATAAGGATTTTTAGAGTCGTTGCCGAAGAAGCCGATGATTTCGTCGGTGTCATGGACGTGGGGCTTGCTTTCCAGCGTGGCGGCGGCCTTGAGGTACCAGGCGGTGTTCATGTGGAAGGCGCCGGGGACGACGTCCTCGTCCATCCAGAGGATGCGGGTGGCGTATTTAGAATAGGCGGCGGCGATTTTCTGTTTTTCCTCGGGGATTATCAGCTCGGTGACGATATACTTGCCGAATTTGGATTTGGGCATTATTGCTCTCCTTTTGAATTTACGGGATATGCGTATATTATAGCAGTATTTAGAATGACGACAAATTAAGTTGACGTTTCTCTTTGACTCCGATAGAATGGGCTGGTTCAGGAGGGCTCTAGTGCCGGAATGACATGGGAAAAGAGAACGGAAGAGATCAGGTATCAACTAAGGTTTAGTTGTGATTATTTTACCGCCTTTTAAAAAAGCGGCGTCCGCGCGCAGTTTTTCAGCAATCTCAACCTTTTCAACAAGCGATGCCCCGGCGCGCTTTCTATCCAGAGCAGACCGCGCCTTCTCACGCTTCCGCCAGAATTTCTCGGTATCTTTTATATAGAATTTTTTCCTCATCATCGAATCTCTCGATAAGCTTAACCAATAGTTGCCGGCGTGCTTTGTTAATCAAGCTGTAGCCTAATCTTATCCTTCGGGCGGAATGATGTCAACAATAATAATACTAAATATTCTAAGCTCACAAATCTGCTTTGGATGCCTTCAAAATCAACTGTGTTAGCCTCTTCGGCGGCGCCACGGAAAAGCGGGCTAATTTAGTCCGGCAGAAATTGGACCGGCATACCTTCCATGTAAACGTAAACATTCTCTATTTTAGCCCCCTTTTTACGGAAATGTTCATATAATCTGTGAAAAGCATCCTCGGTTTGTAGAATCACGAAAACGTCTATATCATAGGTCAGCAAGGGTATATCATAAAAAATCACGGCATAGCCACCACCGATCGCGTAATCTTGAATGATTTTTTTGTCTTTGAGGTCGTTAAGACTTACGATAACTTCTCTAAAACCCATTCCAGCCGCCTTTAGTTGGTATTATATTATCATTCCATGAATGTCTCAAATATAACAAGCTCTATTTAAATCGCTTGACCGTTTCCCCTCTCTCCCCTTACAATTAAACCGTATGTTTGAAGTCCTGAGTGAAAAGCTGGGTAAGATATTTAGTCGGCTGGGGAACCGCGGCAAGCTCACCGAAAAAGACATCGACGAGGCCATGCGGGAGGTGCGGCTGGCCCTGCTGGAGGCGGACGTCAACTTCAAGGTGGTGAAGGACTTCACCACCCGGGTCAAGGAGAGGGCTATCGGCAAAGAGGTGATGGAAAGCCTCTCTCCCGCCCAGCAGCTCATCAAGATTGTCAACGAAGAGCTTATCAAAACCCTCGGCGACGGACAGGGGAGCCGCCTGGTCTCAGCCTCCCCACCCCCGGCCATCATCATGATGGTAGGCCTCCAGGGCAGCGGCAAGACGACGACTGCCGCCAAGCTGGCGCTCCTGATGAAGCACAACGGGCAGAAACCGCTGCTGGTGGCCGCGGACAACCGGCGTCCCGCCGCCATCGAGCAGCTCATCACACTGGGCAAACAGCTCGAAGTACCGGTTTTCAGCGAAGACCCGAAGACGGCCAGTAAAGATATCAGCGCCCACGGTTTGGCCGAGGCCAGGCGGATCGCCGCCACCCACGTCATCATCGATACGGCCGGACGGTTGCATGTCGATGAAGAAATGATGGCGGAGCTGGAGCAGGTAAAGAAAATATTAAGCCCGCACGAGGTCTTGCTGGTGGTGGATGCCATGACCGGCCAGGACGCCGTGCGCGTGGCCGAGGAGTTCCACGCCCGGGTGAACGTGACCGGGCTGATTTTAACCAAGATGGACGGGGACGCGCGGGGCGGGGCGGCTTTATCCATCCGGTGGGTCAGCGGTGTCCCCATAAAATTTATCGGGAGCGGAGAAAAAGTCGATGCTTTCGAGCCGTTCTATCCCGACCGCCTGGCTTCACGCATCCTGGGGATGGGCGATGTCCTCACCTTCATCGAAAAGGCGGAGAAGACCATCGACGAAAAGAAGGCCCTGGAGCTGCAGCAGAAAATAAGGAAGTCCGGCTTCGACCTGGAGGACTTTTTAGAGCAGCTTAAAGCGATTAAAAAGATGGGGCCGATTGCCCAGCTGGCGGAGATGCTGCCGGGCATGTCTAAAATCACCAGTAAATTACCCGACGGCGCCCAGGAAGCGCAGTTAAAAAAAGTGGAAGCTATCGTGCTGGCCATGACGCCGCAGGAAAGACAGAACCCGTCCATAATAGGGGGGAGCCGACGCAAGAGAATCGCTAGCGGCAGCGGCACCAAAATCCATGACGTCAACCAGCTTCTCAACCAGTTCGGCCAGATGCAGAAGCTCATGAAGATGGGGATGCGGGGCAAGCTGCCGAAAAATCTCATGGGGATGTTCCAGTAACTTTGGGTTTTTCCTCCGCTTTTTGATTTTCCAGGTTCATCAGGCTTTTGCTTAAGGATGCCAGGGGAAGGATAACCAGCCATGCCCCGCTGGCGATGAAATAGAGTGAACGTATACCCAGCAAGTCCGCTACCGGTCCGCCGATTATCAGCCCGAGCGGCATTACTGCCATGACTATTGAGTGGTATAAAGAAAATACCCGCCCCTGCATATCTCTGGCAATAACCGCGTTCATGATTGCCGTAAGCGGCGCATTAACAAAGGCCATTCCCACTCCCATAAACAGCATGGCGGGCAAAGTGGATGCATAGAAAATATTAACGGATGTATATCCCAATCCTACGCTGCATGGAATCATTATCAAAAAACCCAGGAAGGCCGTCCGCATACGCTTTCTAAATCCGCCCCACACGCCCAGCAATAAGCCCCCGGCAATCCCGCCGATTCCCGAGGCGGAACCCAGCCAGCCCAGTTTTACCACATCTCCTTCCAGGTGTTCGTTCACCAGTACCGGTATGAGATTAGATGCCGGTGCCACAAAGAACATGAGTAACGCCATCATGCCTATCAGCCTGACCAGTCCCGGCCGCGACCAGATATAGCGGAAACCCTGCTTCATGTCTACGAAGTAATTGGCTTTTACCGCCAGGGTGATACGCGGCGGCTGCGGTATCATGAGCGGGAGCAAACAGCCGATGGCGATAACGGCCGTGAATACATCCACGGAAAGCACCCATTGCATGGGCAGCGTTTCCATGAGCAGGGCGCCGGCGATTGGCGCGATGACTCTAATAGCGTACTGTAGCATCTGGAAAAGCCCGTTCGCCCGCACCAGTTGTTTTTCCGGCACCAGCATGGGAATGGAAGCCCCCAGGGCCGGGTTCTGGAATGTCCCGCCGATAGACCTGCCGACCATGATGGCGTAGATGTGCCATATCTGGACGGTCTCGGTAATGAACAGGACGACCAGTACCGCCGTGAGCAGGGAGATGGCGGCATCGGAGATAAGCATTATCTTTTTCCGGCTCCACCGGTCGATTAAAGGCCCGACGAAAGGCCCCAGGACGATTGACGGTATCAGCGCTACCATCAATGCGGTAGCAAGTACCGTAGCAGAGCCTGTTTCCCTGGTGAGATACCAGGCCAGCGCAAAATCTATGACCGTGCTCCCGAACAGGGAAGCCGCCTGGCTGAACCAGAGGACAAAGAACTTTTTCATAACCGTGAACGTCTATCCAGGTACTCTTCTTCTACCGTGTGGAGTTTTGATAAGAGCTGGCTTGTTTTCCGGCGCTTTTCAGGCGGGATAGAAAAAGTACCTTGTATCATGGCTTCACAGACCTGCCCGAATGCATCCACATCGACCTCCGGATCCAGCGATTTATGGATGGCAAGCCCAAACAGCATACTCATAATGGCACGGGCTATGGCCAGGGGATCGAGCTTGGGGTTGAACACTCCGGCTTGTTGATTTTGTTTGATAAGTTCGACGAGTTTGACATGGGTCGCATCCTGATTCTTGAGCACAGCTTCACGAATACCACTATTACGGGTGGCCGCTGAATAATAATCTAGTTGAACGCTGAAACTCTTAATAATATCAATCTGCTTGATATAGGATAACCAGAATCGGAGAAAATTAATCAATGATTCATACGGATTTTTAGAAATCAATGATTCTAATGAAGAACGAGACCAATCATTGAATTCCTTTACCGCCGCAATGACGATATCTTCCTTGCTGGGGAAATAATTATAGACAGCTCCGGGGCTCAAGCCCGTAGCGCGGTAAATATCCTGCATAGTGGTATTGTGAAAGCCTTTTTCCACAAAGCATTGATACGCGGCTTTCATGATTTCGGCGCGCCTGGCTTCCAGATAGGCTCTGGGCACTTTAGGTGACATAGCTGCCTCCATAAACAGGACGTTCGATTTATATATAGACCAAATAGTCTATTTTGTCAAGAGGGGGATTAAAGACTAACAGCGCTACACTGATTTAACCGAATGGCTTTCCACGTTCATGATATACCGGCTGGACAGTTGCAGCGGCGTCATAATCATGAAACCT
>MGNQ01000014.1:26853-36044 GCA_001796865.1 Chloroflexi bacterium RBG_16_56_11 | reverse complement strand
AGATTATAAAAATCCAGCGTACGCCTATCGTATCCGCCAGCGGCCCAACGATAGCCAGCCCCAGCGGCACTATCACCCCACTTATCGAGATTATCAGTGAAAAAACACGCCCCTGCATATCTTTATCGACTACGGAATTCATAATGGCCCAGAAAGGCGCATTAGCGATAGCCAGGCCTGCTCCCAGTAACAGGCTTGCGGACAGGGTAAAGTAGTAAAGCCTCTCTGATGTGAATCCCAATCCGACCATGGAGACCCCCATTATTATAAGGCCGAGCGTGGAAGTAAGGATACGTTTTTTAAAGCCGCCCCATACCCCCAGTAAAACTCCGCCCAAAATCATGCCTACGCCGAAAAGTGAATTGAGCCAACCCAATTTGAGCACGTCCCCGCCCAGGTGGTTGTTTACCAGGATAGGGAGCAGCGTAAAGGCGGGCGTGGCAAAAAGACCGTATAAAGCAACCATCCCTATCAGCAGGGCCAAGCCACGCCTCGACCAGACATATCGAAAGCCTTGTACCATATCCCCGATGACGGAAGCTTTGGCTGTCAGGGTAGTGCGTATTGGTTGCGGTATCCCCAGCGGGAGCAAACAGGCAACCGCGATGATGGCCGTGATGATATCCACAGAAAGCACGCCCTGCATGGGGAGCATTTCCATGAGAAAGGCGCCGAGGGGTGGGGCGCCGATATTTATAAAACCATTCAATGTCTGGTTGAGCCCGTTGGCCCGTGCCAGGTCTTTATCCGGTACGATAGTAGAGACCGCAGCCATCATAGCCGGGAACTGGAAGGCCTGCCCGATGGCTCTCAATATCATGGCGGCATAGATATGCCAGATTTCTATAGCCCCCGTATAGAACAGAATAACCAGCCCCACCGTTATCAGTGTGATGGAAAGGTCTGAGAAAATCATGATTTTTTTCCGGTCCAAGCGGTCGATGAATGGTCCGATAAACGGCCCCAATACGATTGAAGGTATTAAAGCCAATATCACGGCAGTAGCCAGTATCGTGGCACGTCCGGTTTCCCTGGTTAAATACCATGCCAGGGCAAATTCCACCACGGCACTGCCGATCAGGGAAAACGCCTGGCTAAACCACAATACAAAGAACTTTTTAATTTAAGCTGCCTCCAATTAATATAAAAAAAAGGGGCTTTTTGATGCCCCTTTAATAGAAAATCAGCGGAAAATGCGGAGTTATTAATTAAAAAAGAGCACTCCTGTTCTTATTCAGAAAAAGCACGATATTTTTCATGGTTTTTGTATCATAGCACAAGGCTGATTCAAATAACAACCAATCGTTACGTTTACTCTAAATAGTCCTTGAGCTTGCGGCTGCGGGAGGGATGGCGTAGCTTGCGCAGGGCCTTGGCTTCAATCTGGCGGATGCGCTCGCGGGTGACGTTGAACTCGACCCCTACCTCTTCCAGCGTGCGGCTGCGCCCGTCCTCCAGCCCGAAACGCAACTGTAAGACGCGTTGCTCGCGGGGGGTCAGCGTCCCCAGGACGTCTTCGATTTGTTCTTTGAGGAGCTGCTTGGAGGCGATATCCACCGGCGGCAGGGCGTTCCTGTCCTCGATGGAGTTGCCCAGCGGGCTGTCTTCTTCTTCACCGATGGGTGACTCCAGCGATATAGGTAGTTGTGAGACCTTTACTATCTCCCTCACCTTGTCCGAGGAAACCTCCATCTCCTTGGCGATTTCCCGGGATGTAGGCTCGCGGCCGTACTCCTGGGCGAGGCGGCGGCTTATCCGGAGCAGACGGTTGATGGTCTCCACCATGTGCACGGGGATGCGGATAGTACGGGCCTGGTCGGCGATGGCGCGGGTCAGCGCCTGGCGTATCCACCAGGTGGCGTAGGTGCTGAACTTATAGCCTTTACGATAGTCGAATTTCTCCACAGCGCGCATCAGGCCGATGTTGCCCTCCTGGATGAGGTCGAGGAGGGACATGCCCCGGCCGATGTGTTTCTTGGCGACGCTCACCACCAGGCGCAGGTTGGCTTCGATAAGGTGGCGTTCGGCCCGTTTCCCCTCGCGGATGGCTTCCGCAAAAAAGGCGGAAAGCTGCCTTTCGTGACTCTGAATCGAGGCAACAAAGGCCGGATCGGCAAGACGTTTGTCGATGTCCGCCAGAGTAATCTTTTTGCCGACAGCCTCGCGGGTGGACTCGGGGAGTAGCCGGCTTGTCAGGGACACTCTGATGATGTTTTCTTCTATTTCCGTTACGGGTTTGCCGAGCTTGGTGGATATATCCTGCACCAGCAACGGGTCCATGGCATTATCGATGTATCCCTGAAACTTGATGTCGTAGATGCTCTTTATAAAACTGTTTTCTTTCGGCAAGCCGAGACGTTCCCGGAGGGCGGTAACGAACGGCGCGGACTGCCCCAGCCGCTGGAGTACCGCTAGAACAATGTCCGTCGCTGATGGCTGGCGGCCGTGCTTCTGAACATGCTCCTGTTTGATAGCCCCGAGGGATTTTCCCTCTTCCATCTGCCGCGCCAGATTTTTCTCGTCGTCGGCGGTAAGGAGATGCACTCTGCCGATTTCATGGAGGTAGATCCGCACGGGGTCGTCGGTAATATCCTGCTCGGCGATTTCTTCCGCCGGCAACTCCAGGTCGAGGTCGAGGGTGGACTCTTCTTTAACGGGATCGAAATGCTTGGTCTTCTCCCAGAGCTCTTCCTCCTCGGTTACATCCTCGTCCTCGAGCTCTTCTCCGGTATTCAGAGCCGCGGCATACGGCGTACCGGGTTTCTCTCCGGCACCGAGTAACTCATCGGCTGGAATAACATCTCCGCGCTCTTCACCACGCAAAACATCCAGGTCCTTTTTTTCTTTATCCATGTCATCTCCTTGTCCTGACCGCGGGGGCAGGTTTTCTTTTCTGGCCTTTTCGCGCCTCCAGGTCCCGCAGCCTCGTACTGGGTTCAATTCCTTCCTGTTCGAGCCTGGCCACATCAGCGCCGGCCCCGCCCGACGCCGCTTCCATGGCCAGTATCTCGGCCCGCCTGGCCTCGAAGTTTTTCAGGTGCCGTTTTTCGAGCTCCATCACGCAGTCTTCGTACCTTTGCTGGATATCATTACGTCCGGCGGGCAACGTCCGCCTCAAAATGGCTTCAAGGTGGTCATGAATGGCCGGGTCTAATTTTTCTCTCAGCAAGGCCGGGTCATCGCAGTCGCGCCAGGTGAAATAGATTTCCCGGTTTTCACTGTTTTCCAGGTAGGCGGAGAGGTCTTCGCCCTGGGTTTTCAGCCCGGGATTATTGAGCAGGAGAGCCAGCAGGTACTCTTCGCGGGCGTCTTTCAGTCGGCCGGTAAACGCTGGAAACACCGACCTATCGGGTTTTTTGGCGGATATTCCGCGCCGCGCGGGTGACGGTTTTAATCTACTCAACGACGCTTTTATCGTGTTAAGGTCTACCCTGACCAGCCCGGCCAGTTTCTGCAAGTAATGCATCTGGCGGACGGGGTCGTTGACGCCGCTGACTACCGGGAGGAGCCTTTCCACGGCGAGCGACTTGCCACCGGCGGCGGTCAGGTCGAGCTCTGGCGTTGTTCTGGCGAACACGAAGTCCAGCAGGGGCACGGCTGCATCCACCAGCTTTTGCCACGCGACGATATTTTCCCTGATTATATCGTCGGGGTCTTTGCCCTCCGGCATGACCACAACGCGTATCTCGCTATTCAGAGTATTTTCATGGCCCACGGTACGTAACATGGCCTCTTCACCGGCGGCATCGGCGTCCATCGCCAGCACCAGGTGGCGGGTCAGCTTTTTCAGCATGTTCACCTGCGTTTCCGTGATGGCTGTGCCCATGGACGCGACGGCATTGGTTACGCCGTTCTGGTGGGCAGTGATGACGTCCATGTAGCCTTCCATGATGATAGCTCGGTCCTGTTTCCTGATTTCCGCGGCGGCGCGGTCGATGCCGTAGAGTGTACCGCTCTTATCGAAGACAGGGGACTGGGGCGAGTTCACGTACTTGGGCAGGGAATCGTCGAGGACCCTGGCGCCGAAGCCAGCGACCCGGCCGCGGACATCACGGATGGGGAACATGAGCTTGCCCCGGAAACGGTCGTAGGTGCGGCCGTTTTCCGCCGCGACGAGGAGGCCGGCGGCCAGCGCCGTCTTTTCATCCTGTCCCTTTTCCTGGAGGTAATTTTTCAGAGATTCCCAGCTGTCCGGGCTGAAGCCAAGCTGGAAATCGGCGACTGTCCTGGCGGAAAAACCCCGTTTCTCCACGTAGGCACGGGCCCTGGCAGCGGCCGGGGAGTTAAGGAGCAGGTTTTGGAAATATACGGCAGCCGTCTCATTAACAAGGTAGAACTTTTCCTTTTCTTCTTTGCCTTCCTCCCGGGCGACCCGCGACGGAAGGGTAATCCCGGCCCGCCGGGCGAGCAGGTGCAACGCCTCAGAAAAGTCGAGGCCTTCTTTCTTCATCACGAAGGCAAAGACGTCGCCGCCGGTATTGCAGGCGCCGAAACAATGCCAGCTCTGCTGCTCCGGATAGACGAAAAAGGAGGGGTGTTTTTCGGAGTGGAACGGGCAGAGCGCCGTCAGGTTGCGGCCGGCCTTCTTCAGGGCGGCGTACTGGCCGATCACCTCAGCGATGTCCGTTTTTTGTTTTACGTCGTCAATAGCGCTCATAACTAACAATCAACAATTATATACCATACCATTGAAATAGGGTAGTAGTTTAAAAGTTAAAAGTCAAAGCCCAAAACCACATCTAAAATCTCAAAGCTGACCGATAATATACTTGAACCTGTTTTTTATTTTTAAGTTCTGGTTTTGATTCCACGTTTCAAGCTTCGCCCCGGTAGGATATATCCTGAATAATGTCAGACTATGTATATTATTCCATTCCGGCGGAAGCCGGAATCCAGTTGGCGCCTGGTTTTTCTGGATACCGACTTTCGTCGGTATGGTTATCAGGCATTCTAACGAGGCGTGAGGTTCTAGACTAATAATTCATCCGTACTTTAATACCCCGCCCGTGCAGGTACTCCTTAAGCTGCCGGCAGGTGTATTCCCCGTAATGGACGATAGAAGCGACCAGGGCGGCATCGGCGTGGCCGGCGGTAAGGACGTCATAAAGGTGCTCCGGCTTGCCCGCCCCGCCGGAGGCGATGACCGGGATGCTCACCGCGTCCGCGATCATGCGGGTGAGATTCAACGCGTAGCCGTCTTTAGTGCCGTCGGCATCGATAGAGTTGATGACGAGCTCGCCGGCGCCCAGCTTCTCGCCGGTCACGGCCCACCCGAGGGCGTCGATGCCGGTGGGCGTGACGCCGCCGTTGACGACGATTTCATATCCGGAAGGGATGTCTTGCGTCGGTGTTACTCTCCTGACGTCCATCGATAGTATGGTGCTCTGGGAGCCGATAGCTCCGGCGATTTCCGAGATAAGCTCCTGGCGCGCCACGGCGGCGGTATTGACGTTTACCTTTTCGGCGCCGGCGTTCCTGAGTCGGGTGGCATCGGCCACGGAGCGGATACCGCCGCCGACGGAGAACGGGATGAATATCTGCGAGGCCACCTCCTCGACGAAGTCAATCATGATGTCCCGGTTTTCACGCGAGGCGGTGATATCGTAAAAAACAAGCTCGTCCACGCCGTCTTCATAGTACCGGCGGGCCCGGGCGACGGGGTCGCCGATATCCTTCGTATCAACGAATTTCACGCTCTTGGCCAGCTTACCGCCGCGGACGTCCAGACAGATGACCAATCTTTTACTTAACATAGTTTCCTAATTATTTGCCGTACCGTCATTCCCGCCCCGTATCAGGTACGGGTTCACCCTGAACGGATACACCGTGAACGGGGTAAACTCCGGCGGGAATCCGGAGGGGAGGAGTGGACGGATTCTTCGCTTCGCTCAGAATGACATCTGTTTATTTATGAATACGTCAGCCCCGGTAATTTTTTACTTTTTACCTGTGGATTTGACTTTTAATATTTGATTTTTTACTTTATCTACCTTCCCACCTCGTAAAGCGTTCCAGCAGCTCCAGGCCGAGTCGACCGCTTTTTTCCGGGTGGAACTGGGTGGCAAAGAGGTTTCTATACCCCAGCGCCGCGCAGAAGTCGATACCGTGATTGGCGACGGCGTAGACGTTTTGTTGATTGTCAGGGCGCGGGTAGAACGAATGCACGAAGTAGAACTCGTCGCCCGCCCCGATGCCGTCGAGCAGGGGGTGCGGCTGCTTCACGACCACTTCGTTCCAGCCCATGTGTGGTATCTTGAGCAATTTATCATTGAGCCGGAACCGGACGGTCTTACCCGGCACCAGGCCCAGGCACTTTTGCGGGCCTTCCTCGGAGCTATCGAGGACGATTTGCGCCCCGATACAGATGCCGAGTACGGGGATGCCCGCTTTGAAGGTATTTTTAATCGCTACGTCCAGTCCTGTTTTTTGCAGATAGGCCATGGCGCTGGGCGCCGCCCCGACCCCCGGGAAGATTATCTTGTTTGCCTTCGAGACTAAAGCGGGGTCGCCGGTGGTTACTGCCCCGGCGCCGACCTCGGCGCAGGCACGGAGCACGCTGCGGATATTGCCGGCATTGTAATCTATAATCGTAATCACTTTTCCCGCACCCAACCCGGCGCTTCCCCTCTCTCTTATTTATTCAGCTCTTCCGCCAGCCTCAGCGCGAACTGATCGGTCATGCCGGCTATATAGTCGACGACCCGGCGGGCGGTGGTCTCATCACGGAGACGGTATTCCGGCGGCATTTCGTCTTCATACCGGTTGAAATAACGGTAGAGGAAGCGTACAACCGCCTCTGCCTTTCTCGTTTCTTTTTCGGCCGACCTCGGGTTGTACACTTTTTCGAAAAGAAAATCGCGCAGGGTGTTGGCCGCGGCCAGCACCGGGGGGCTCATCTTGATTGCCGGTCTTTTAATTATATCACAAACACGAATGTCCCACGAGTTCAGGACAATATCGCTGACCATGGTGTTAATACGACGCGAATGGGATTGACCGAGCACGTCTACTACTTCGGCGGGCAACCCGGACCCCGTAAGTATGCCCGCCCGGACGGCGTCACCGATGTCGTGGTTAACATAAGCCACCATGTCAGAGATTTTAACAACTTCGCCTTCCAGGGTATCGACACCGCCCCAGTCCTTGCCGAGGACGTCCACGCCTGACTTGGAGTGGCTGACGATGCCATCCCTCACCTCAAGCGTCAGGTTGAGTCCCCTCCCGTCCTTCTCCAGGAAATCAACGACACGCAGGCTCTGCTCATTGTGGCGGAAACCGCCGGGAAAAAGCTCATCGAGGACATCTTCGCCGACGTGGCCGAAAGGGGTATGGCCGAGGTCGTGTCCCAGGGCAATCGCCTCGGCCAGGTCCTCGTTGAGATTCAGCGCCCGGGCGATGGTGCGGGCTATCTGCGCGACCTCCAGGGTGTGGGTGAGCCGCGTCACATAGTGGTCGCCGAGGGGAGCGATAAAGACCTGCGTCTTGTGCTTGAGGCGGCGGAAGGAATTGCTGTGGATGATGCGGTCGCGGTCGCGCTGGAAGGCCGTCCGGACGGGGTCGGGTTCCTCGGGACGCCGGCGGCCGTGGGAGTTCCGGCTCCTGACAGCATGGGGAGAAAGACTCTCTTCCCTCTCCTCGGTCATCCGGCGGATATTTAATTGTTCAATCACTTGACGCCCAGCCCGGCTGCGGCCAGCATAATTTATTTACTCTTCCGGTATGCTACACCATCAATCATCAAAAGGATATCCTCATCGACGAATTCAGTGGTGGCGCCCATCCTGGCGGGGTATTTATCTTTTTCAAAATATTTGCGAAAGAGCTTCTCGTATATCCGTACGTCTTCAATGTTTTTGAGCCAGACGTTTACTTTAACGAGGTCCGCCAGCGTGAGGTCGAACCCGGCGAGGGTCTTTTTGAGGTGCTTAAAAGTATCGTGAAACTGATCGGTAAAACTATCACCGAAGCCGCGGTGGAGTCCAAGGAAAACGAAATCGCCGGCGGCGACCGCCGACGAATAGCTGTAAGGGGTAGGAATCCGTTTTATTTCGGACATAATATTACATTATACAATAAGGGCGGGTTTTAAACCCGCCCCTACCCCTCACGGGGGAATGACGATTAAAGGTATTATTTTACGCCCAGTTTAGCCTCTACCCTGGCGATGATATCACGGGTGACGTCAATCATATCGGGGCTGACGGAAATGGAGGTGATGCCCCACTCCACCAGCTTTTCGGTGATTTCCGGGTAGACCGAGGGCGCCTGGCCGCAAATAGAGCAGGTGACGCCCAGCGACTTGCAGGTCCGGACCACCTTCTCGATGGAAATCATGACGGCTTCGTTGCGCTCATCGAACGTAGAAGCCAGCTTGGAGCTATCGCGGTCGATGCCCAACGTCAGTTGTGTCAGGTCATTGGAGCCGATGGAGACGCCGTCGATACCGACCGCCAGGAACTTCTCGAGCAGGATGACATTGGAAGGCACTTCGACCATCATCCAGATTTTAAATTTATCGGAGCGTTTCAGGCCTTCCTGCACCATGAGCTTGACGGTCCCCGCCAGCTCTGACACCGTGCGGACGAAGGGTATCATCACCCAGAGGTTATCGTATTTTTCCCTGACCCTTTTTATTGCGGCGAGCTCCATTTTGAAAGTCTCGATATCGGTGATATAACGGGAGGCCCCCCGGTAGCCGATCATGGGGTTCTCTTCCATTTCCTCGAACTTCTCGCCTCCTTTGAGGGAACGGTACTCGTTGGTCTTGAAGTCATTGGTGCGGTAGACCACCTGGCGGGGATGGAAGGCCTGGGCGAACTTGGTCAGACCGTTGGCGAGCTTGGCGACGAACTCGTGGGGGCGTCCCTGCTCGATCATATAGCTGGGGTGTTCGCCGATTTCGGCGACCATGAACTCGGCCCGCAGCAGGCCGATACCGTCGACGTCGCGTTTGGCGACGCGGTCGACGATTTCCGGCTGGGCGAGGTTGGCGAGGAGCTTGGTCCTGGTCTTGACCTCGCCGCGCGCGCGTATCTTGACATCGGTCGAGACTTCTATCTTTCCGGGATAGACCCGGCCGTTGCTGCCATCGACGGTAATCACCTGGCCGTCTTTCAGGATACTCGTCGCTTTTTCGGTACCGACGATACACGGTATGCCAAGCTCGCGGCTGACGATGGCGGCATGGGCCG
>MGNQ01000014.1:12024-26842 GCA_001796865.1 Chloroflexi bacterium RBG_16_56_11 | reverse complement strand
AACGATGGCGGCCGCCCGTTTCATCGCCGGGACGAAGTCCGGCGTGGTCATTTCGGCCACCAGTATATCGCCTTCCATCACTTTGTCAATCTGCGAGGGGTCAGGCACGATTTTCACCGGCCCCGAGGCAACACCCGGGCTGGCCGGTGCCCCGGTGAGAAGTACCGGGGCATCGATATCATGGACGGTTTTCGTCTCTTTCTTGATGGTGGTTATCGGGCGGGTCTGCACGATGTAGATCTTGTTATTTTCCTTGGCCCATTCGACGTCCTGGGGGAAATCATAGTGCTCTTCCAGGGTCTTGCCGATTTTAGCCAGGAAAACGATGTCATCATCCGATATTTTCTGACGGGCCTGCTCTTCCGGTGTAAGGTCGATTTTTATGTTGTCGGCCTTACCATGGGCACCGGCCTTTTTTACGAGCTTCCATTCCTGCTTCTTGATTTGCTTATCAAGGATTTTAACATCCTTTTTACCGATGATGTAATGGTCCGGGGTGACGTCTCCGGAGACAATCATCTCGCCGAGCCCGAGGACGGCTTCGATAATGATTTTTCCTTTATCATTACGGGTAGGCTCGACGGTGAACATGACGCCGGAAGACTCGGACTGGACCATCCTCTGCACGGGGACGGCGATGCCGACCTTGAAGTGGTCGAAGCCCTGCTCCTGCCGGTAGAAAATAGCGCGGGCGCCGAAGAGCGAGGCCCAGCACCCATGGACGGCCTCGACGACATCATCCCCGCCCTGGACGTTCAGGAAGGTCGCCTGCTGACCGGCGAAGGAAGCTTCCGGCAGGTCTTCCGCTGTGCCGGAGGAGCGCACGGCGACGAGCCCGTTACCCATTTTCTGGTAGGCCTGCTTGATCTCCCTGGCTGTCTCGGGAGGCATGGCGGCATCCTGTACCAGTTTCTTCACGCGGGAGGCGACGTCCTGGAGCTGCCGGCTATTATGCACGTCAACAGGGCCAAGCAAGGCCTTGATTTTGTCATGGAGGCTATTTTTTTCAACAAAGTCGAAATACGCCGCGGAGGTGACGATAAAGCCGGGGGGCACCGGTATACCGGCATTGGTCATTTCCCCCAGGTTGGCGCCTTTACCCCCGACGGAAGGTATGTCGTTTTTGCCGACTTCATTGAACCAGACGACGGCTTTTTGGCCCTGTTTCATAGTTTTACCTCCGTTATTTTCTGGACTGATTCTGGTCCGTTGATGATTTATTATAACATACTCATTTAACATCGTTGTCAACCTCGCGGCGGGGTATTTTCCCGCCTTCGAATTATAGTTACGGCCAGATTCAAGGAACAATAAAGAATTCCCTAGGAGCTTGACAATAAAACACCCAATTTTATCAGGCTACACCGGAAAGGGCGGATAACAAGGTTTTTGGGGAAGAAAATATGGGGATTACCTATTTGACAGGGTCGTCAGCATGGGTTTAGAATTGAAACTGGTGGCAAAAAGAGGGGAGGGAGTCGGTATGATTGAAATGACGATTGACAGTATCCGCGTCAGCCTGATGAACTACCAGCGCGTGGTGATACTAAAAGAGAAAGTCTCTGACCGCTACTTGCCTATCTGGATAGGCCCGGCGGAAGCGGATGCCATCGCGGTGAAGCTGCAAGGAGTGACCGTGCCCCGTCCCCTGACACATGACCTCCTGAGCTCGGTAATCGATACCCTGGGCGCGACCGTCAACTCAATCATCGTCAATGACCTTAAAAATGACACCTTTTATGCCAAGGTAATACTGGATGTCGAGCGTAAGCATGTCGAGATAGATTCACGGCCGAGCGACGCCCTGGCCCTGGCGGTGAGGACCGGGGTGCCGATTTACGCCGACGAATCAGTCCTGGACAAGGCCGGTATCCTGCTGGACGGGGAAACCGGTAAGCCCGTCTTCGAAGAGGGGGACGAGGCGGGAGGCAAGGCCCCGCGGATAAGCGACGATGAGATGAAGAAAAAAATGTCCGCCTTTTACGACTTCATCAACACGCTGGACCTGGATGATTTCGACAAGCGTAAGTCATAGTCTACAATAAGAAAGAAGAAAGGGCCCGGGTGTAAAATACTCCGGGCTCTTTTTCATTGGATTTATCGGCAGATTGGGGGTACGGGAATACCAACCGGCTAAAGCGATACTAACAGGCACTGAATTTAGGGGACAAGGCGACTTCACGTAATCCAAACCTATCAAGGAGGGGAAAATGGCTATAGACGGCACCTATGACATCGAAGTGGACACACCGATGGGCAAGCAGCAGATAAAGCTGACGCTGACGGCCAAGGGGAATTCACTCAGCGGAACCATGGAAGGGCCTTTCGGCAAGCAGGAGTTCAGCGGCGGCACGGTGAGCGGCGACGATGTGGCCTGGAAGCTGGCGGTATCCAGCCCGATGGGCAATATGGAACTTTCTTGCAAGGGCAAGATATCCGGAAAGACATGCTCCGGGGAAGTCAAGGCCGGTAACTTCGGCACGTCCCAATTTAAAGGGAATCGCGTATCTTGAATCAGCCCCGATACTGAAAAATCGCAACGAGCCCGGTATTCCGGAACGTATATCCGGAGTACTACATCTGAAGCGCAAGTCCGCTTGACCCCGGGTATATGATTCTGGTATTATGCTCAGGGTTGGGTTTTTCGAGGTCAGCATGAACAGGTGGGTGCCGGCCCTGAGGCTGACCGGTATCGGGTTTTACATCGCCAGTTGTATCGTGGGGGGAACGTTTGTCGGCTGGTGGCTGGGTGGAAAAAGGCCGATGTTCATGATAATCGGTCTTCTGGTGGGCCTGGTAGTAGCCATTTACGGTGTCTATAAGATGCTGCGGCCTTTCATGAACGACAAGCAGGACAAGGAGAACGGCGCGTGACGGAGCCCCGAAAACGAAGCGGCTGCCTCGGCTGTTCGTTTCCCGTATTAATCATCATTGTCGTCGTTTTTCTCGGCATCGTTGTTATCGGGTTCCTGGCCGGCGGCATCGGGCAGAAAATGTTTCCCGGTGTCAGCCTTCCCAGCTGGCTCATCGTCCCGCGTCCCGAGCCGCACCTCCCGGCGCCGCAGCTATTCCACCTTTTCGGCCTGCCCATCACCAACAGCATGCTGGCCGGCTGGCTCACCTTGGTCTTCCTGGTGGTTATCGGCTGGGCGGTGACCCGCCGGATGAAGCTCATCCCGGGCCGGCTGCAGGCGGCCTTCGAGTTTCTTCTGGGCTGGATTTACGACCTCTGCAAAAGTATCGCCGGCGAAGAGAACGGCCGCCGTTTTTTCCCGGTCGTCTGCACCATCTTCCTCTTCGTGCTTTTTAACGCCTGGCTCAGCCTGATTCCCGGCTTCGGGTCTATCGAGACTATCAAATACGAGGGGATACCACCGGAAGCCCAGATAAGCGTGGTCCCCGCCGAGGGAAATCAACCGGAGCACAAGGTAGTCATGGTTGATGACAAAGAGCACGAAATCGTCCTGATAAACGGCGAGGAAGTGATGGAGATAAAAGAGGAGCTGATTAGGGGCGCCAACACGGACGTCAACACACCCCTGGCCATTGCCTTTTTTTCTTTCGTCTTCGTGGCGTTCTTCGGGCTAAAGACACTCGGCATGGGCTGGTTGAAGCAGTATTTTAACTTCGGCCCGTTTTTCCGGAGCATTGGCCGGACTTTTAAAGGCAAGTTCAACCTGATGGACATATTTTCCGGCGGTATCGGTATCTTCGTTGGCGGCCTGGAGTTCCTCAGCATGTTTATCCGCGTCATCAGCTTTACTTTCCGTCTCTTCGGCAACATGACGGCGGGGGAGATACTGTTGCTCATCGCCGCGTTCCTTGTGCCGTGGGTGATGGCCCTGCCATTTTACGGGCTCGAGCTGCTGATAGGTTTTATCCAGGCCCTTATTTTCAGCCTGCTGACACTGGTGTTTGTTACCATGGCAGTCACGTCTCACAGCGAAGAGGCGCACTGAGCAGAATATAAATAATCGAATCAGGAGGATGAATCATGGAACCTGAAGCAGTGAAATTCTTGGCGGCGGGTCTGGCCATCGGGCTGGGCGCCCTCGGGCCGGGCATCGGTATCGGCATCCTGGGCTACGGGGCCATGCAGGGCCTGGCGCGTAATCCCGAGGCACGGGGCCCGATACAGACCAACATGATCCTCGCCATAGCCCTGGCGGAAGCCATCGGTATCTACGCCCTTATCGTGGCCATTATCCTTGCCATGGTAGCGTAAAGTTAAAAATATAAGGGGGCAGACAATGGACCAGGAAGGATTGCCCAATTTTATCAGCTCCATCGTGGCCGCGGTGATACTGGGTATCATGGTCATCGCGGGTATACTGATTCACGCCGTATTAACAATGTAAACGGCCGGGCACAGCAAGGAGATTGATGAGACCTTACTTGATTGTGTCCAAGAAGTTAGGGGGTCATCATGGAGGAACTTCCTCTTAAGCTGGGGATAAATTTGCCGGTACTGATAACGCAGGTGGTCACTTTCGTTATCCTGCTGGTGATTTTACGCTTTGTCGCTTACAAGCCGATTATGCGGATGCTCGACGAGCGCTCGAAACGTGTCAAGGATAGTATGGAGCAGGCCGAGGCCGTCAGGCAGCAATCCGCCCGCGCCGAGGAAGAGGTCAGGAAACAGCTCGAGGCGGCCAGCCGGGAAGGGCAGGAAAGAATCGCCCGGGCGGTCCGCGCCGGCGAGGAAGTCAAGCAGAAGGCCGAGGAAGAAGCCAGGAAGGAAGCCGACGCCCTTGTCAAGAGGGCGCGGACGGCCATCCAGCAGGAACGTGACGACGCCATCAGCGAGGTCCGGCGCGAGTTTGCCGATTTAACCGTGCTGGCAGCCGGGAAGGTAATCGAGCGCTCCCTGGACAAAGAGCAACACCGCGACATCATCGAGAAAGTGCTGGAAGAAAGCATAACTCACAAGAAGGATTAATGAGTCTATTGCGTCATCCTGACCCTGAACGTAGTGAAGGGGAAGGATCCGTGAACCTTGAAATAACATACGGATTCTTCAGTCGCTGCGCTCCTTCAGAATGGGCATATATGCCCAGAATGACAATAGAATTTTAGGAATTTCATAATGGCGAGAAAGGCTTACGCCCGGCGCTACGCCCAGGCAGTATTCGAGCTGGCGCTGGAGAAAAAGGAACTGGAACGGTGGCAGTCAGACCTGTCACAAATCGTCCTGGCTATCAGTGACGGCAGCGTCCTGGCGACACTGGAAAGCCCGAAGATAAAGATAGAGGATAAGTCGCGGCTGTTGTCCGGAAGCCTGAAGGGGATAAGCCCTCTGGCGATAAACCTGTCCCTGATGCTCATCATGAAGTCGGGCATCAGCCTGATGAGGGAAATCGCCGATGAATACCAGCGCCTGCTGGACGCCTACCGCGGCATCCAGACGGCCGAGGTCACGACCGCCATACCGCTCGATGAAAGGGACAAAACGAAGCTGGCCGGGAAACTGAGCACCCTGGTAAGCACGAAAATAGTGCTCAAACCGGAGGTGGACCCGGATATTCTCGGCGGTGTTATCGCGAGGGTCGGCGGGAAGCTGCTGGACGGCAGCACGCGGAGCAAACTGGCGTCCTTAAAAAGGGAGCTGGGCGGCGGGGGATGAAAGAGTTAATGTATTGATGTCATTCTGAGCGGGGCGAAGCATCCGTATCAAAGGGTAACGGATTCTTCGTCGTCGATGTATAAGGGACTCCTCAGAATGACATAAGACATATCTTTATCAGGTAAAGGAGGTAGCCGGGATGGCAACGAGAGGCGAAGATATTGTCTCGATAATCAAACAGCAGATAGAGCAGTTCGGCGCGACGGTGACGATGGTGGATGTCGGCACCGTCATCGAGGTCGGCGACGGCATCGCCCGTATACACGGGCTGGCCTCGGCTAAATATAACGAGCTACTCCAGTTCCCCAGTGATACCATCGGCATCGCCCTTAACCTGGAAGAGGACAGCGTTTCCGCCGTCATCCTGGGGGATTATACGCAGATTAAAGAGGGTGACGAAGTAAAATGCACGGGCCGTATCGCCGAAGTCCCTGTAGGTGAGGCGATTATCGGACGCGTCGTCGACCCCCTGGGGCGACCCGTGGATGGAAAAGGCCCCATCAAGACCAACAAGATGCGGCCTATCGAGCGCGTGGCTCCTAACGTGGTGCTGAGGGCGCCCGTGGATACACCGGTACAGACAGGCATTAAGGCCGTGGACAGCATGTTCCCCATCGGCAGGGGACAGCGCGAGCTCATTATCGGCGACCGTTCCACGGGAAAGACGGCCATCGCCCTCGACGCCATTGTCAACCAGAAAGGCGGCGACCTCATCTGCATCTATGTCGCCATCGGCCAGAAGGTGTCCCAGGTGGCCCGCGTGGTAGCCATGCTGACCAGCTACGGCGCCATGGAGCACAGCATCGTCGTTACGGCCAGCGCTTCGGAGTCGGTGGCGCTGCAATACCTGGCGCCCTACGCCGGCTGCGCCATGGGCGAAGAGTTCATGGAGCAGGGGAAGGACGTCCTCATCATCTACGATGACCTTTCCAAGCACGCCTGGGCCTACCGGCAGCTCTCGCTGTTACTGCGGCGGCCGCCGGGACGTGAAGCCTACCCGGGAGACGTGTTTTATTTACACAGCCGACTGCTGGAAAGAGCGGCCAAGTACGCCCCGGAGTACGGCGGCGGCTCGCTGACCGCCCTGCCCATTATCGAGACGCAGGCGGGCGACGTATCCGCTTACATCCCCACCAACGTCATTTCCATTACCGACGGCCAACTTTACCTGGAGTCCGACCTGTTTAACGCCGGCATCAAGCCGGCCCTGAACGTGGGCATCTCGGTGTCCCGCGTGGGCAGCAAGGCGCAGACCCCGGCGATGAAACAGGTGGCCGGCCGGCTCAAACTGGACATGGGGCAGTACCGGGAGGTGGCGGCCTTCGCCCAGTTCGGCACGGCCGAGCTCGACAAGGCGACGCGGAGCCAGCTGGAGCGCGGCCAGCGTATCCAGGAGGTCTTGAAGCAGAGCCAGTTCGTCCCGGTCCCCCTGGAGAGGCAGGTCATGATACTCTATGCCGTCATTAACGGCTACATGGACGACGTGCCCGTGGATAAGGTGGGCGCCTTCGAAGCGGAGTATTACAGGTCCATGGAAGCTAGCTATACCGAGCTCGGGAAACAGATAGCCTCGACCAAGTCCCTGAGCAAAGAGAACGAGGCGACGCTGAAAAAGGCTATCGGGGAGTTCAAGCAGGGGTTCGTGGCGAAGTAGAGAGGAAAGTTTTATTGTTATTGCGAGGAGCGAAGCGACGTGGCAATCTCGCTCACTGTTTTCCACCATGCATGAGATTGCTTCGCCTCCCCGGCTGCGGTCGGGATGGTCTCGCAATGACAATAGGAGCGAACATGGGAAAAATGATTGCCTACTGTGGACTGGTCTGCACTGACTGCGGCGCTTATATCGCCACGCAGAAAAACGATAACAAGATGCGGAGAGAGATAGCGGAAGAGTGGACGAAGAAATACAATCACCCGTTTAAGGTCGAGGACATAAACTGCGTCGGCTGCACCGTGGCGACCGGTCAACACGTCGGCCACTGGGGCATGTGCGAGGTACATAAGTGCGGGGCCGAGAAGGGCGTCATCAACTGCGCCTATTGTGTCGATTATTCCTGTGATAAACTGGACAAATATTTCGCGATGGCGCCGGTGATGAAGGCCAGTCTTGAGGAAATCAAAAAAGGGCTGAAATAGAGTATTATGCCGGACATCAGAAAAGTACGCCGCCGCATCAAAGGCGTCCAGAACATCGCCAAGATTACGCGCGCGATGGAGATGATAGCCGCTTCCAAGATGAGGAAGGCCCAGGAAAGGGGTCTGGCGGGACGTCCTTACGCGGCCAAGATTGAGCAGGTCATCGCCGACCTGGCGGCCCTGCCGGATATCGGGCTGCAGCACCCGCTGTTACAGCGGCGTCCGGTAGAAAAAATCGAAGTGGTACATATTACCCCCGACCGCGGCCTGTGCGGCGGACTCAACTCTAACCTCAACCGGAAGCTGGCCGCCTTCATCATCGAGCAGAAAAAACCGGTCAGGGTCGTCTCCGTGGGACGCAAGGGACGCGACTTCGCGGCGCGGTACGGCTGCGACATGTGCGCCGAGTTCATCAATCTTGGTGACCGGCCCGGCCTGTTGGACACCCTGCCGATATCGCACATCGTCATCGATGATTACACCAACGGCGTCGCGGACATGGTCTATATTTCATATGCCCAGTTTGTCTCCACGATGGTGCAGAAGCCGGTAATGAAGCAGCTGCTGCCCGTGGAACCGGCGGTCATACCCGGCGGTGAGAACGTCGACTATATCTACGAGCCGGGCGCCGAGGCGGTGCTGGGGGCGCTGCTACCCCGCTTCGTCGAGATGGAGATATACCACGCCATCATGGAGTCAATCGCCAGCGAGCAGTCGGCCAGGATGGTGGCGATGAGGAACGCGACCGATAGCGCCCAGGACTTCATCGGCGATTTAACTTTGTTATACAACAAAGCGCGCCAGGAAGCGATTACCAAGGAGCTCCTGGATATCGCCGGCGGCGTGGCGGCGCTGGAGTAGTAATTAGAGTAATGATGGATCCCCGCGAAAGCGGGAATCCAGAGAATTGTGAGCGTAAGCAAAGGGAAGAGAAGAACTGGATACCGACTTTCGTCGGTATGGTGAACAGAGAGATGAAAATAAATAACCATTACGGCAGAAGCCGGAATCCAGGGGAGGGGAAAGAGTGGATTCTGACCTACGTCAGAATGACATGATAAAGTGAGTGAATTATGTTGTCATTGCGAGGAGCGTAGCGACGTGACAATCTCACTGGTGGCATCTTGCCTGTGGGATTGCTACGACTCCCGATTCGTCGCAGGACATCGGGGCTCATCGAGATGGTCTCGCAATGAAAGACTAAAGTGAGGTTAGTATGGCCAAGGGAAAAGTTGTTCAGGTAATCGGCACGGTGGTGGATGTCGAATACCCGCCCGACGCCCTGCCGGCGCTCTTTAACGCCATCGAGATACAGACGGGCAGCGGGAAGATCGTGCTCGAAGTGCAGGACCATCTAGGTAACAACTGGGTCCGCTGTCTGGCACTATCGCCGACCGATGGACTCGAACGAGGCGCCGAGGCCGTCGATACCGGCTCGGCGCTCATGGTGCCGGTGGGCCGGGCGACGCTGGGGAGACTATTCGACGTCATGGGCGTCCCCCTGGACAACCTCGGCGAGGTCAAAGCCGCCGACCGGTGGCCGATACACCGCCAGCCCCCAACCTTCGAAGAGCAGGAGACCAGCACCCAGGTGCTGGAAACGGGTTTAAAAGTAGTTGATTTGATTGTGCCGTTCACCAAGGGCGGGAAAATCGGGGCTTACGGCGGCGCCGGCGTGGGCAAGACGGTGATTATCCAGGAACTCATCCGCAACATCGCGACGATGCACGGCGGATTCTCCGTCTTTACCGGCATCGGCGAGCGCTCCCGCGAGGGCAACGACCTCTGGCGCGAAATGAAAGAGTCGGGCGTCATCGATAAGACGGTGATGGTCTTCGGGCAGATGAACGAGCCGCCCGGCGTACGACTGCGCGTGGGGTTGACCGGCCTGACCATGGCAGAATACTTCCGCGATGTCGAGGGCCAGGACGTGCTGCTGTTTATCGATAACATCTACCGCTACACACTGGCCGGGATGGAGGTATCAGCGCTGCTGGGCCGGATGCCCTCGGCCGTCGGTTACCAGCCGACGCTGGCCACCGAGATGGGCGAGCTCCAGGAGAGGATAGCTTCCACCAAGAAAGGCTCGATTACGTCTTTCCAGGCCATCTACGTTCCCGCCGACGACTATACCGACCCGGGCGTGGTAACCACCTTCGGGCACCTCGATGCCGTTGTGGCGCTGGAGAGGTCAATCGCCGAGCAGGGTTTATACCCGGCGGTCGACCCGCTAACATCGACCTCGCGCATTCTCGACCCCAAGATTGTCGGCGAGGAGCACTACCGGGTGGCCCGCGAGGTGCAGAGGGTGTTGCAGCGGTACAAGGACCTCCAGGACATCATCGCCATCCTGGGCATCGAAGAGCTCAGCGAGGAAGACAAGCAGTCCGTGTCACGGGCGCGGCGTATCCAGAGGTTCCTCTCGCAGCCGATGTTCGTCACCGAGGTATTCACCGGAAGGCCCGGCAAATACGTCAAGGTCGAGGACACGGTGCGGGGGTTCAAGGAAATCCTGGAAGGCAAATACGACGACCTGCCGGAGCAGGCATTCTACATGGTCGGCGGCATCGAAGAGGTCGCCGAGGCGGCGAAAAAACTGAGTTCGAGCGCTAATGTCTAGCATCAAGGTTGAGATAGTCACGGCGGAACGGGTGGTCTATACCCAGGAGGCGGAGGCGGTCATAGCCCCCGGCGTCGGGGGGCAACTGGGGATTTTACCGCACCACGCTCCGTTGATGACCATCCTCCAGGCCGGAGAGCTGGTGGTCAGGCATGGCGGCCAGGAAGACGCGCTGGCTATTTCCGGCGGCTTTCTCGAGGTGCGCCCGGACCGGATCATCATCCTGGCGGACCAGGCGGAGAGGGCGGAGGAGATAGACGTGGCACGGGCCGAGGCGGCCAAGCAGCGGGCCGAGGAGCGTTTAAAAGACCGGCACATGGCCGGCCTGGACGAAACCAGGGCGGAAGCGGCACTACGGAGGGCCGTGGCGCGCATCACCGTGGCGGAGAAGATAAAGAGACGGCGGAATTTGTAGGCTACTCCCGGGTAAAAAATATACCGCTGATTATCTCAGCGGCTTTTTGATGTGTGGCGTTATTTCACTTTTCTTCCTCTCCTGGAGGAGAGGCGTGTGTAGACGGGGGACAGCTGGAGACCTCTACGTGCGGCGTCAGCGAGCTTGATTACATGATTTCTAGTCTGACCCTGGTCTGGGCCTTGGCGGCTTTTACCCGGAGCAAGGTGCGCATGGCCTGGGCGATCTGCCCCTGCTTGCCGATGATTCTGCCTTTATCGTCATCAGCAACGCGTAACTTCAGCGTGATACCTTCCTCGTTGGTCTCCTCTTCGACACTCACTGCATTGGGGTCGTTCACGATTGACTTGGCGATGTACTCCACTAGTTCCTTCATGATTTCTCCTTGACTGGCTTGAACTTTTCTAGAATACCTGCCTTACCTAGTAGTCGGGCAGTGGTTTCTGTCGGCTGGGCGCCCTTACTCAGCCAATGCAACGCCCGCTCCTCCTGGATGACAATCGTCTCCGGATTGGTCATGGGGTCGTAGTGACCTATAATATCGACAAAAGCCCCATCGCGGGGCGACCGGATATCAGCGACAACCACCCGGTAACTGGGCCTCTTTTTTGCCCCCACACGTCTTAGCCTGATCCTGAGCATTTACGCCTTTCTTCTTAGCGAATTCTTTACGTTCCCTATTATGCACTATAAGACCCAAGCTGTCAATGGCGTATGAAAAATGGCTGGTAATGGGTAGGAGAATACCATATAATAATGGTGGCGCAAATTCAGAGGCTGTCCGAAAATGTCATTCTGAGGGAGTCCCGATTATATCGGGGCGACCGAAGAATCTCGGGGCGGGAAGGTAGAAGAGACAGGATTCCTCCCTTCGCCCAACCGAGATCCTTCGCTTCGCTCGGGACGACGATCCATTGTTTTCGGACAAGGTCAGTCTTTTTATGGTGCAGGATGAAAAATGACGCCGACGATTGATGATATCAACGAACAGCGGAAACAAAAGCTAAATCAGGTCCGCTCTCAGGGCATTGACCCCTATCCTAAAAGCTATCGGCGTAGCCACACCGCGCAGGATGCGGTCAGCCGGCTCAAAGAGTTTGAAGCAAAGAGCGATGGGATGCCTCAGGTTTCTACGAGGAATCTCTTGGACGATAATCCTCAAACCAGCGTCGCCGGACGGGTAACCGCCAAACGCAAGATGGGGAAAATCGTGTTTATCGACCTGCGTGACGGGTCCGGTAAAATCCAGCTACTCTTCGGTGACCGGCTCAATCCATCCCTGATCGAGTTACTGAAAAACATTGACGTTGGCGACTTTATCGGCGCCAGCGGCCGGCTTTTTCGTACTAAAACCCAGGAACCGACGGTGGCTGTGCAGGAATTCACTCTCCTGGCTAAGTCGCTCCAGCCCCTGCCGGAAAAGTGGCACGGGCTCAGCGATACGGAAATCCGCTACCGCCAGCGCTATCTCGACCTCATCGCCAACAGCGAGGTCAAGGATATTTTCCTGGTGCGTAGCCGGATTGTCGCCGCCGTCAGGCAGTTCCTCGACCGGCGCGGCTTTATCGAAGTGGAAACGCCAGTGTTGCAGGCCTCGGCCGGGGGTGCGCTGGCAGCACCGTTCGTCACACACCACAACGCCCTCGACCGGGACTTCACCCTGCGCATTGCCCTGGAGCTTCACCTCAAACGGCTCATCGTCGGCGGATTCGATAAGGTCTATGAGATAGGGAGGGTCTTCCGCAACGAGGGCATTTCCACCACGCACAGCCCGGAATACACGCTGCTTGAAAGCTATGAGGCTTACGCCGACTACAATGACGTTATGGAAATGGTGGAAGAAATGATACCCCGGGTCAGCCAGGAGGTCCTGGGAACGCCGGAAATCAAGTATGGGGAGAACACCGTTAACTTAAAGTCACCGTGGCGGCGTATCGCCCTCCGTGATGCAGTTAGAGAGTACAGCGGTATCGATTTCGTGAAATATCCCACGGCCGCCGGGCTGATGGAAAAAATGCGCTCGATGAACATCGAGGTTGACCCCGATAAAAACTGGGCTAAACAGGTCGATGAGTTGTACAAGACCTTCGCCCGGCCTAAAATCATCCAGCCCGCCTTCCTTATCGATTATCCGGTCTCGATGTCGCCGCTGGCCAAGAAGAAGCCCGGCGAAGAGCGTGTCGTCGAGCGCTTCCAGGCGGTCGCCGGCGGGCTGGAAATCGCCAACGCCTACAGCGAGTTGAACGATCCTATCGAGCAGAGACAGCGGTTCGAGGAGCAGATGAAGGAACGCCTCGGCGCCGATGAAGAAAAATGGACGATAGACGAGGACTACCTGACGGCGCTGGAGTACGGCATGCCCCCCACCGCCGGTCTCGGCATTGGCATAGACCGCCTCGTCATGTTGCTCACCAACCAGCCGTCGATAAGGGAAGTGATACTTTTCCCGCAGTTAAGGGAGAAGGGGTAACCCTCACACGGCCTCTCCCATCGAGCGAGAGGAGTATCCCATAAAAAAGGGGGTGACGCGAAAATATTATGCTGGATATCAGATTCGTCCGTGAAAATCCGGAGATGGTGCGAGAGGCGGTAGCCAACCGGAATGACAATGCACCAATCGATGAAATCCTGCGGCTGGACAGCGAGCGCCGGCAGAAAATCGGACGGCTGGATAGCCTGAGGCAGGAAAGGAAAACCGTATCCAGAGAGAGGGAGAAGGCCCAGGAAAGAGGCCGCCAGCTTCGCACTGAAATCCAGGAAATGGAAGAGGAGGTGAGGCGACTCGACGCGCAGCTTGAAGCACTCCTCCTGCAGATGCCCAATATCCCGCAGTCGACCGTGCCGGTGGGGAAAGACGAAAGCCATAACGTCGTCGTGCGGACCTGGAAAGAGCCGAAGAAATTCGATTTCACTCCCGCGCCGCACTGGAAGCTGGGGGAAGACCTGGGAATCATCGACTTCGACCGTGGTGTGAAGATATCCGGCAGCCGTTTCTATATCCTCGGGGGCGCCGGCGCCCGTTTACAGCGCTCCCTGATCTATTTTATGCTCGACATGCACACCCGGGAGCACGGCTATCAAGAGATTTACCCGCCCTTCATGGTCAAGCAGGAATGCATGGTCGGTTCCGGCCAGCTCCCCAAGTTCGCCGACAACATCTATCACGATGTTGAAGACGACCTCTGGTTCGTCGGGACGGCCGAAATCCCGCTTACCAACCTGCACCGCGACGAAATCCTGAACAAAGAAGACCTGCCGCGCTACTACGTCGCTTACACCGCCTGTTTCCGCCGGGAAAAGATGTCCGCCGGGAAAGACACGCGGGGCATCAAGCGCGGCCACCAGTTCGACAAGGTGGAGCTATACAAGTTCACCGAGCCGGAAAAATCAAACGAAGAGCTGGAAAAACTTACCCGTGATGCCGAGGAGGTCTGCCAGAAGCTGGACCTGCCTTACCGGGTCGTGGAGCATTGCACGGCCGATATGGGCTTCGCCGCCGCCAGGAGCTATGACATCGAGGTCTGGGCGCCCGGCATCGCCGAGTGGCTGGAGGTAAGCTCCTGCTCCAACTGCACCGATTTCCAGGCACGGCGGGCCAATGTCCGCTACCGCCCGGGGCCGGAGGCGCGGCCGCAGTATGTCCACACCCTCAACGGCTCCGGCTTGGCCCTGCCCCGGATAATGATTGCCGTCATGGAGAACTATCAGCAACCGGACGGTAGCATCACCGTGCCCGGGGCGCTCCGGGACTACATGAGAACGAAGGTCATCAAGCCCGATGGGTAAAGCCGTCTCCATCATCATACCTACCTATAACGAGAGGGAGAATATCATCCCGCTCGTAAAAAAAATCGCCCCGGCGCTTTCAGGCTACGACTACGAAACCGTGTTTATCGATGACAACAGCCGGGACGGCACCGCCGGGGTTATCGAGAGCCTGGCGCCGGAGTATCCCGTCAGGATAATCGTCCGCAAGACCGAGAGGGGACTCGCTTCGGCGGTGGTCCACGGCATCAATAACACG
>MGNQ01000014.1:0-11970 GCA_001796865.1 Chloroflexi bacterium RBG_16_56_11 | reverse complement strand
CATCACCGGGCTGCTCGGCGCGATTGACCGCGGGGCTGACATCGCGGTGGGCAGCCGCTACGTCAAGGGGGGAGGTTGCGAGGGGTGGAGTCTCAGCCGTCGGGTGATTTCGGCGGGAGCGGGGTTGGTAGCCCACGTGTTTCTGCCCGCCACCAGACCGGTCAGCGACCCGATGTCGGGGTTTTTCGCCTTCAAACGCGATGTCATTGCCGGGGCGCAACTGAAGCCTTCGGGCTATAAAATCCTGCTCGAGATACTAATGGAGGGGAAATTCCGGAAGGTCGCCGAGGTCCCCTTTATTTTCGTCTGCCGCGGGGCCGGCCAGAGCAAGCTCAATACCAGGCAACAGATGGAATACCTGAAGCACATCTACAGCCTGATGCTGAGGAAGGGAGAGCTGACCAGGTTCGTCAAGTTCTGCCTGGTTGGGACCAGCGGCGTCCTGGTAAACCTCGGCCTGTTCTGGCTGCTGACGCGTTTCGCCGGGCTTAAAGAAGCGGACTTTTTGGCGCTGGCCATCGCCATCGAGGCCTCGATAATTTCCAATTTCAGCCTCAACGAGTGGTTTACCTTCCGCGACCGGCGCTCGCCGGGAACCAGTTTTATCATCCGATTGTTAAAATTCAACCTGATATGCCTGGCCGGTGCCGGCGTCCAGGCCGGCGTCTACGCCCTTCTCAACCATGTGCTCGGCGTGTTTGACATAGTCGCCAACCTCGTCGGTATCGTCATCGCCACGTTCTGGAACTTCCTGCTGAACACCTGGTGGACATGGCGGTAGCCGTCCGATAGCGTCTAAACCTTCGCCATATTCTCAGTTATGCCCGTGGTATTTCTGCCGTACTCGTTTATCATGATGGCCGCCAGGACAATGATGTCAACGTAAAAAAAGTATCCCCAGAGACTGCGCCAGGCAAAAAAGAGCGGCAATACGGCCAGCACGGGCCCGGTATCCGGGTAACGGCGGCAGTTCAGGAAATACCAGACGATGGCAGCTGCGCCGATAATGATTTCCAGGATGCTGAACACCAGCGGCGAGCGGATATCCAGGACTCCACCGGAAACAAGTGATATTACGCCTACTCCCAGGGGGAACATCCGGTCCGTCAGCGGGGCGATAATCGATTTCAGCCAGAGGCCGGGGTCCTGTACCAGGAAAGGAGCGTTGGCGGCAAAAAACACCCCGGCGATGATAAGGACGGTCAGCAGCAGCTTTTTAATGCCCATCGTCCGGAGAACCACGATAAAGTAAAACGGGATAATGAACCAGGCTATCTGCTTGATAGCTACGGCCACGCCCAGAAAAAGGGCCGAGAGCCAGAGGTTCCTTTTGTAAAGAAGCCACGCCAGCAGGATAAAGGGGAAGTACAGGAACCCGGTCTCTCCGGCCGCCAGAGAGTTCCACAGCTCCAGGCTCGCCAGGAGGGCGATCAGGAAGAAAATACGCAGGTCCCGGGGGACTTTTATCACGGTATAGACCAGCGCCGGCAGGATGAGGATGAGGTAGATAATCCGTATGTCCTCCACGCCCAGCCGGATGAACAGGGCCGGCAGGAGAAAATCGCCGGCGGGATAGTTGAACCTGGACTCAAGCTCCGGCGGGACCTGGTCCGGATGGCGGATGGCTTCCTGCCAGAGACTTTCCAACCGGGCCATCTCGGGATACGGGAAGGCATCAGCCAGGCGGCCTTCCCGAAGGGGTGTCAGTTTGTCCGGGGCGATGTCGTATTTGATTCCGGCGGTGACGATATTCGCCTCGGCATAGGGGTTTTTCCCTTCGATGAAATTATCAGCGGCCTGGTGGGAGAGGGAAGTCGCGTCGTTATAGGCGAACACCTTGTCCAGGGAGAGGAAGAGGCGTCCCAGGTTGCTTTCGGAGTTGTCGCCGTAGATGGACTGCAGTCCTACCAGCGAGGTAAGCACACTCTGGGCGATTCCCGCCAGGAGCAAAACGACGATGACGGCGCCGGCGGTGTACCTGAGCCACCGATGGCCATCACGGAAAAAACGGTCAGTACCAGGCAGGGCGACAGCCAGCAGGACGGCGAAGAATATCAACCAGACGATTGTGCCGGCTATCATGGCGGGGGCACTCTTTAGCACGAAACCGACGGCCGAGAGGGCCGAAGCGGCGATTTTACCGAGGATGGCGAGGTAAAAAAGCAGGATTCTGGGCGTAGCTTGACGATGAAAAAGGACCCTCATCTTCCTATCATTAAGTAGCGCCGGCACGGCTCATTCCCGTAGCAATTCAACTATAGGGATATTCCGGGAAATTTTCAACCGCCGGATTTAACCCGGCCGCTGTTTGTTGGCCGGGACGGAGCGTCGGGGCCCCCCGTACCGCCGGTACTCCGGTCTTTAAGTCCCCGCGTGGAAATCAGACCGAGCAGGGTTATGCCCGCCCCGACGTACATCACCGAAGAATAGCCCCAGGCTTCGGACACCGCCCCTCCCAGGAACGGGCCAAGGCTGGCGGAGAGGGACATAGAGGAGTTAAGGAGTCCGGCGACGGTCCCACGCTCGCTGCTCCGCGCCAGCAGATAGCTCAGGGCGCCGACCAGCAATGCGGAATAGCCCACGGACAACAACAGTTGCACGGGGACGATCTGGAGATAGCGGTTGGCCAGACCGTAGAGGACAAAGACCACCACGGAGATAACGAGCCCGGCCCGGAACATTTTCGCCGGGTTGAACCTCTCCACCAGGCGCATGGCGACAAACTGCCCTACCATGTTGGTGATTTCCATCATGGCTATCCAGACTTTGCTGGCGCCGATACCGGCCAGGTAGAGGGGAAAGACCGTCCAGATGGCCGTGCCTCCCAGTTGCCGGAGAAAAAACGCGAGGTAAATCCGGTAGTCAGCCCTGACCAAGCGCCAGGGGAAGGTCGTTACCGGGGTGCGGCCGACGGCCTCGTCTTTGAGGAAAAAGGAGACGAGGAGAGCGAGGAAGGCGATAACCGCGCTGATAATGAACAGTGCCTGGAAGTCTTTCACAATAGCGCCGATGGCCGCGCCGGTCAGCCAGCCAAGCGAGCCGTAGGAAATGAAGCTGCCGATATGTCTCTGGTGCTCGTAGGTGTAGGCCATGATGACCGATGAATTGACGCCGATGCTGAAGCCCACGAAGGCGCGGGCGGCCAGGAGAGCGGGAAAAGAATGGGCCAGCGACTGTGAAAGGTAGGCGACCGACGAAATGGCCAGCCCCGCCCGGATATATTTAAGGCGGCCGTGAATGTCCGAAAGCCGCCCGAACCAGAGCGAGGCTACGAGAAAGGCGATGCCGGAACCTGCGGCGATGAAACCTACCTGGAGATTCGTGGAGCCGATATCCCGGGCGTACAGGGCGAGGAAAACGTTCGAACTTTCCACGGCGCAGTTGGAAAGCAGGTTAATCGAAGCCAGGCACAGCGGTAAGGAGACCCGGGATGGGAGAGAGAAACGACGCATCTTCAGCCGGCCTCTTTCCTCCGCCCTTAAGGAGGCGGACGATTTCATTATAGCGTGTAAGGCGGGATATTTTCACCAGCGCCTTTATCGCCCGCGGCTTGACAAGCCCGGCTGCCGGGAGTATAAATGGTGTTGAATTTAATCCCGAACCAGGACTATTCCATTCCAGGAGGGTAACCATGGCAGGCCATTTGTATGAGTACAAAGTGCTCGTGGAATACATCAATCCCGAGGAATCCGGTAGATACCCCCACTTCGCGCGGCTTGAAGACCAGGAAGGTTTTACCCGGACGATAAACGATGTCTTTTCCCATCTACCGGATTCAGTCCCTGGCGGCTGGGAGGTTAACTCTCACAATATTGCCATCTCGCGGAACACGCTCATCCTGACGGTGCTTCTTAGAAAACCAGTGACGAAAATAGCGTAGTAAAGATTGAAGCGGCGGATGAAGGAATATTTAAGGGGGGCTACTGCCAACGCCGGGAACTTCTATCCAGCCGGAGAAACCTCCGGTTGAGGTGCTCGACGTGGCCGCAGTCCGCGCACTGCTTGTAATATCCGACCTTTTCATCGAGCATAAATACGGCCTTACCGCGGCAAACCGGACATGATGCCGTATTCCCCGGCATGATTTCAGGGGCGTTTTCCCCGGCTTGTACTGAGTCCCCTCTGGTCACTTCTATCTCCCGGTCCTGTAAGCGCTTGGAGGAGGCAAACAATCAGTCTTGAGAATAATCTATCCTATTGCCTGTCCTGTGAACAGGAGGGCAGCACCCATTTTACGTTCAGGGTGGACTGCATTGTGGGAAGAGATGGTGATGGGACAAGGCGGGCACCAGCGTGGGTGCCGCGGGGGTATCCAGCCAATTATTTCTGACGGCGCCTGAGCTCGAAGATGTTGCTGACCCCGGCGTCCGGGCAGGCGATGGTAAGAACATCAGGGTCTTCCTGCCAGGGGAAGGTCGCCCCGAACTCGAGGGCCAGGGCGACGGGATAGATGGCGTTAAAGGCCAGGCCGCACATGCCGGGCGGAGTCATATAGTCGAAAACCCACTGGTCCCCGATTTTATGTCCGGAGTGGCAGGGACTCTTGTTGTCGATGAGCTTGATAACTACCTCGTATTGTTTCGGTGCCATGGCCTATCTCCTGTAACGACGCGTACATCCCCTCGCATTAATTACAGTCTATTATAACGTGACGCGCCGGAAAGCGCCATTGCGACAGGCAGTGGGTGAGGTAATCGGTAGCTGACGACATCGGGGAAGGCCGCCGGAAGTCCCGACCGCCTTCCCCGGTATGATTTTCCAGCAAGGTATTGAGCCTGTTTTGGTATCAGGCGGCAGACTTCTTATAGATACCCCAACCGGCCAGGACCAGGCCAACACCCAGGACGATATCGACGATACCGTTCATCCTCGCGGCCTTGACGTTGCCGATATTCGACTTGGTGAGTCCGAGGGATGTCCGCTGGGCAGACACATAAAGGTAGCTGTTGCTCGGATTTCCGGCTTGCAGCGCGGCGCCCTCGGCCACCTTCAGTTGCTCAACCGTGGCATCAACCTGGTCGTACCTATCTTCTACCTGGGAAATTTCCAGGGGCGCTATCTGGTCGATGATTTCCTGGTTTCCTGCGTTGGCCTGGAAAATGAAAATGACGCCCAGGACGACGCTGGCCAGCCCGATGATCATCACGATTACCGCAAGAAGACGCATTTTGGATACCTCCTTCATATTTATACCTATGCCTTCTAGGTATTAAATATTACTAGGTATCATAAAGGAAAAGGCTGGCGTTGTCAAGGTAAATTTTCCCGGGCGGAACAGTCCGACGGGAAGTATTCCGGCAAGATAACGGGCGAGCGGCCTATGGCGACGGTCTTGAAATCTGTGAATAGCATGCTCGCAAAGCTAACGACCTTTAGTCCTAACTGCAACTTCGTGCGTAAGTGTCCATTATGTCCAACTATCTTTGCAACAATTTAGTAGCAAATTCGTAGCAAAAACTAACCTTGTTTTGAGTGTGCGCCGGATGCGAAAAAATTGTCTGTCTCAGGTTACTCTCTTGTGAGATAGCTAGCGAGTTCTTCGGTGATAATATACCGTTTGGTGTTGTTGTAAGTAATATCCTGAATCAGGCCATAGTTCTGAAGAATGAGTAGCTTGTTTTCGAGGTCAGGATGATCATCAAAGTAATATACCAATTCATAACCTTTTCCCCCATAGACCCATGACTTTTTCAAGATGACGAATTCGCGGCTCAGAGGGTTACTTGTTAAATCCTTACGCATCTCGCTGATAAGATCCGGCATAAGGTTTTCCAGCTTTATGAACTTCGAGTCGGAATTAGTTATTATACTCGATCGACTTTCCAACTCGCGTGTAGCGGTTTTCTCGGCGAGGTCTTTCCATTGATGGAGAATGTCAACTCCATAGCGGATAGGGTCATTATCCACTAACTTCGCACAGGATTGACAGAGCCAGATCCCGTTTTCAGCCGCTCGTCTCTCGTCGGGTGTCATAGAAAGATTAAAACGAGGGCCGCCTGCCGAGGCAGCAGTGATATGTGCTGCAACCCCAATGTTAACTGACTTGGTCGGGTCTTTTTGAGGTCCACTTGTTACCTGCCTGCACTCCGGGTTGGAACAGCGATAAGCTACCCGTTCAGCAAGAAGTTCTTTTGTTGGCAGAGGGAAATCGTCACGCATATAAATTCAATTTTGAAAGACACCGCCCTGCAACTAGCGTATCACTTTAATGGTCGCCCCGACAGAAAGCCCAGCCCACGCCTTATCCGCGGTGAGTGCCACCACCCCTAGCATTTTAGCTAAGCTCAGGCATGCCCGGTCACCTAAAGAAACGCCCCTGTCTTGGGTAGAGGCACGCAGCAACCCTGCTTGGTACGCATGTTCCTCATCAAAAGGTATAATCTCCAACCCAAGTGGTTGAAGAGCTTGGTGAATCGCTTTCTCCGGCATGCCCGCGTCGCAAAGCTTGGCGACTACCTCGGATAGATTGACCGCGCTGATGACTCCTCCCGGAAGGGTTTCAGCCACGATATCGGCGCCCGGTTCCGCATTCAGAAGCGCCAGCAATGCTGATGCATCTATCACTACTTCAGGCACGAACTGCCTCTTCTCGTCGCTCTTTGATTAGTTCCTCGGACAGGCTCCGACCCTTTGGGACGTACCGCCGAAGCAGGGTTTGTGCCCGAGCGATCGCCTGGCGCGTGCTGACAACTCTTATCTCTCCTTCTTCGAGTGTTAGGAGTACCTCGTCCCCGGGTTTGAGTCCTAAAGCTTTTCGGTATGCGGCTGGAATGACCAACCTGCCACCTTCACGTATTGTTGTCTTCATTGATTATCCTGCCATTTTTCCTTCATTATACCATATCTCAGTGTTTGTGGCAAAGTACAGATAATGCCCAGAATATACAACGAAAAGTTGGTAAGAATATCTTAGCGAAGTTGTTCAAGAATCAGGGAGGTTATACCTCGTTAAAATACTTCATCAAGATTTTTGGCTTTCTGCAATCTGTCGAAAGAAGTGTACCTGGCATTTTGCAGCGCCTTTATCCTGCTCTTTGGCACTAAAGGTACCGGGCCTATTTCTTTGGCTGGTTCGGCAAAATTGACGACGAATTTCCCCGTGTCTTGCCATGGTTCGATATTCTTGACCAGCGCCCAGTGAGTGATGGCCGAAACTGGCGCCACCTGATAGGCAGCGATATATTTAATCTGTGGAATCATGCTCGCGTGTATGCGGATTTCATACCACCGGTTTTCACCCAAGAATGTTTCCTTGAACCCATCCTCCCGCGCCGGCACTACAATAGTATCAAATTCTGAAATATCTACAGTTTTTTGCTCTCGTTCCTCGATGGACTCCTTAACGTCGGATACGTCTTTGAATAAAGGGTTGAAGCGATAAATCTGGTCGCCACCGGCTCCCTGGTATGTCTCGACTTCGATGACTTCGACCGGAAACCTAAAGTTTTTCACCACTTTATATAGTTCATCCGTAGCTTCGTCTATGATTATCAGTACCCGGAAAGTATCGTTCACCAGGTGGTCCAGCATGTTGTCAACATTACGAAGTCCATACTCTTGCGCATAGCTGTCACAAGCTTTAAAAACCTTCGTATCCCTTGAAACTTCATCAAACAGCAACTGCTTAACTTGCCGGGGTGCGCTGGCAAAAGAATGAGCGAATTGGAGTATCTGCACGCCTATATGCTGAAAAAGGTCATGAGAAGCTATCTCGGTTTCGACGACGAATAACTTGGGCTCACGCTGACTGCTGAAATCAATCAGATATGCGTCGGGGATGCTTTGTTTTGTCCCCTGTTTCCCAATCCTGCGTTTACAATCAAGATAAACACACCTTTTACCGAAAATCATTTCGACCTGGGAAACCACGCATCGCTCGAATTCCTTCTCGGTGTCAAACTGGTATAGCTTGAATACCCCATGAGGAGTAACCAGAATGCTCATAGTCTAATCCCCCCTTATCGTCTTCAAACCCGCGGTTGGGGCATTCTTTATTTTCATAGCCGCTTCGTGGGAATAACATTTAGTGAGGCCGATTCTGACAAGTTAAGTTTTTCATGTTGGAAAAGCCTTTTCAGTGGCTTCCTATTCTTGTCAGCCTCAAGCACTTTTTGAATGGCGATGGGTGTATCACCTTCGATGAATTTCATAGTCACTACAATAGAAGCTTCTCCATAGTAAAAAATGTACATGTGGCATCGCCTGTCATCTGCGTTAAACAATGTTGTCGAATGAGATGCGTAATCAATTACTTGTTCACGTTTTGTCCAAGGTAATAGATCCAACGAGTAAGATAATCGTGAATTAATCAAGTATTCATCGAGGCAGGCAACGAAGGTGTTCTGAGCGTCTATCTTCTTATCTTTCTGAGTCAATGGGGGTAAACCGTAGTAAACATAGCTCGGTACAAGATGTTCGCTCCCACATTCCACTTGATATGGGCTTTTAATGTCTTTCAATGTACTGCCTATGTCTGTGGCTTCACTTTGGTAGACCTTCTTTTGTTCCTCACCCTTACCTGTATACCGTGACGAATGTATCTCACCACTCTGATGAACAATCGTGTGGATGTTGCTACTATCAACGTCTTTACGCACATCAATCCCACGAGTCCAGTAGAGTTCGCCATTCTTACTTATTTCAAATCTTGCCCATCTCTTGATAGGCTCGGTAGAGCCGAGCCCAAAACGTACTGTGTAAGGCAGGTTCTTTATATCAAACGGCCTAATTTCCGCTTCCATATCTACCCCACCGGCCACCCCGATATCAGTTTGTCTACCTCTGCCATGAGCCGACTGGTCTCTTTAAGCGCAGCGATGACTCTCTGGTAATGGGTGAGGTCGTCATAGGTCAGCGTCCGGCCTTTGCGGTCTTTGAGCCACTTCTGGCATACCTGGTAGCCGCCAATGTGGAAGTTCCAGACCTCCGGTGGCACGCCCTCAAAGTACTGCGTCTTGTTGATATTGACGCGCTGGTTATTGTCATCGTAGCTTATCTTGTCCACGGTGTTAGAGCCGGTGATGGGGTATTTGGTAATGGGCTTATTCAGCGCGGGCGACTCCATCAGGTGCAGGGCTACCAGTTCGGCGCCCTTGGCCGCCAGCGCCTTGAAAAGCTCTTTATCCGAGGTCAGCGGCAGGCGCGGGAAGTCTATCTTGAGGAACTCAGCGTAGCGGGTTCGATAGGTAGGTGAGTGGAAAACTGCGTAAGCGTAGTTGAAGATGTCCTCCGGGCCGAAGGTCTGCTCAAGGTCGCCCTTGCCGTCTTCAATGAACTTCAGCGCCAGTTTTTCCGAAACAGTCTTGATAAACTCAGGGTTCAGGTTGGCGCGGCGGTGTCCGCCCTCAAACTTCATCTCACCTTCGGCGGGGTAGAGGTAGAGGGGAAATAGGGTATCAATACTCTGATTGTCTGACCTTATCGCACCATTAGAGACTATCAATCTTGTTGCCATAAAATACTTGGCACCAGAGCTAGGCGGAGTTTTACGTACCGTGAGCAAGCCTAGATTGTTTCCTGCCGACATGTGGCGCATGACTTCGCCACGAGGCATACAGTGGAACCCTCTAGAATGTCCAGTGTAGTAAGTATAACGAATATCAAAAAGTCGATACAGAACCGGCGCTATCAGATTAGAATTCAGCTTCGTATCGTTCAGGTCTTTCTGCGCTAGAGCAACCTTCCAATCCCGCGTATCATCTCCAAGATAATACTTTTCCCGAGCTTCTTCAGAAGGAAGAGAGGCGAAATCGCGAATAGTATCTTTCACTTCATCTTCTGACCAGCGTATTGTAAGTAAGTCCCTAGCCGTAACAATGCCTGCACTGTTAACCGGAAAAATGTCGGTCACCTTCCAACACCTTTCAAATTCTTCTGCCTGAGCTTCATCTCGCGGCACGAACAAATAATGTGGGCTGTGGGGCTTAAGTTTATCCCATTTGGTATCATCAATATCCACTTCAAAAAGGGCTTTATACTTACCTTCGCGTAACCCCCAGAGTTCAGAATAATGCACCTTGCCCGGTTCAGTATTCCCCTGTTCTTTAACCAGCAAACAAATAGCTACCCCCTGCTGAATATCGAACACATTCTCGTCTTTACCGCCGTCTGGAGCAACCTCTTTTTTCTTCGCGTTGCCGTGCAGGTTAAGTATATAAATATCGGTGAAAGTGCTCATCAGTGATTGGCGCATGCCGCGGAAGGTAGGGTTATCCAGATAAGAGTGATTGGTAATAAAACCCAGGATGCCCTGTCCGGTGCGCTCTATTCGCCACTGTCCGAAGGCGAGAAATTTAACATAGTCGTCCTGTAACCACTTGGGGTTCTTTTCGCCAAGTGGTTTACCATCAATGGTCTTATATCGCTCAACCAGTTGTCTTGCCCATTCCCCCTTGTTTGCCGAATGCCCGGAGTACGGTGGATTGCCCAGCACCACCATTATCGGCTCATCTTTCTTGACCCGGGCGGCGGCGTTGGCCTCCTCACTTATCCACTTCGCAAAGAGCGTCTCCGAGTGTTTTATAGCCTCATCCAGTGTGTTGGTGAGATAGATACCCAGGCGCTGGTCGCTCTGGAACTCGTAGCCTGTCTCCTGCAATAAAAGCCCCAGCTTGAGGTGAGCGACGGCATAGGGAGCCATCAGCAGCTCAAAGCCAAAGATACGCGGTAGGAGCTTTTCTGCCACATAGTTGTTCCACAGGCCCTGCTGCCCCATGCCGGTGTTAGCCTGGTAAATCTCGTTCACCACCATGTAAAGGAACGTGGCCGTGCCCACCGCCGGGTCGAGGATAAGCGTCTTATCATCCGCCAGCCCCTGCGGCTTGTTGAAGCGAGTCTTCAGCAGGTGGTCGATTGAGCGCACTATGTAAGAGACCACCGGCTCCGGTGTATAGTAGACGCCGCGCATCTCCCGGATTTTCTCGTCGTACTCCTTCAGGAAGGTCTCGTAGAAATGCACCACAGGGTCTTCCTTGCCGCTGTGCTTGCCGAAGTCCTTCAGGACCGCCTCCATATCCGCTTGCGCCAGTACCTGCGCCAGGTCGTCCACCAGCCATGCAATGCGGTCATCGAGGTCGTAGCCGGCGATGTACTGGAAAAGCTTTCTCAGGAAGGGGTTCGTCCGCGGCAGATTCTGGGCGGCATCAAGGCGGGTAAACAAAGAGCCATTCTTAGATGTGCAGCGGGCGGCAAACAGGCCGTAAGCGATGGTCTGGGCATACATATCGGCAAAATATTCTTCTGAAAGGTCGGGAATGAGATTATCGCGGAAAGCCGCAAGCTGGGTGTGCAGACTGCCGCCTTCCGGCTCATTCTTAAAGGCGTTAATGATGAGATTCCGAATCAGATGTGCCTGCCGGGCCATACGCCGGGCAAGCTCCCTGGGTGTACCCACGCCCTCGGCTTTGTGGGAGAGAAAACCGGTTAATAGCTCGGCTACCGCCTGGATGCCGTCTTTATCCCGCCTGATTTTACCATCCTTGGTGGGACTTCCTAGGCGGGCCTTGAGGCGGCACTCGCCATTAACGTACCAGCGGAACTCAAGGTAATCGGTAAGAATCAGGTTGGTAAGTGAATCACGGTAGCGGTTTAACTGGTCGGTCTTCTCTGCCTCATCCAGGCTCTTGCCGATGTCCTTGGCCTCGATATAGCCGACGGTGACTGAGCCTTTTCTGAGGATGAAGTCAGGAGCACCACACTCGATATGTTTTGGCTCGTTGGTGGCAACAATACCTGCCGACAAGCCTTCTACGAATGTTTTCAGCGCCGGGCGGTGGGTGTGTTCAGTAGCATTACCAGCCGCCAGCGCCTTTTCAATGGCGTGTACGTAGTCCTGAAGTGGCTTCGAGTCAGCAGCCAATAAACTAAACCTCCAAGCCTCTGATAACCTTCAAGTTGGGAAATGGATAATGCTCGACATTATTGGTTAATAGCGAAGTGCCAAACTGTAGAGCCGTTGCGGCAATGATGGCA
>MGNQ01000013.1:47768-49834 GCA_001796865.1 Chloroflexi bacterium RBG_16_56_11 | reverse complement strand
AGTGGATAGACGGCCGGGGGAACTTCATCGCTTTCGCCTTTTTCCTGGGCGGCATCAGCGGCGGCCTCTTCCTGGCGTCGGCGTACTTCGATAATCTGACGGGCATGTTCGTGGCCTGGCTGCTTTCCATGCTCATGGGGGTATCCTACATGATACACCTGAGCCATCCTCTGCGGTTCTGGCGGATGTTTTTCAAGCCAAAGACGTCGTGGATAGCCCGGGGCTTCATTTTCATCATGCTGTTCATCGGCCTGACCTTCATCACACTAATCCTGCGCCAGTGGGCACCGGACGCGACCGGCGCCGTGACCACCTTCAAGGTGCTGGCCGGTATCTTCGCCTTCGCCCAGTCCATCTATACCGGTTTCGCCGTGAGCTATGTGAGTGCCATCAAGATGTGGAACTCGGCTATCGTGCCCGTCCTCTTCGTTACCTGCGGTCTCACGGGCGGGCTGGCCATCCTCGTGGCCATCACCATGGCCGGGGACACCTCGAGGCTGGGCGAGCTGGAGAACATCATCCGCGTCGTGCTGATATCCCTGGCCGTTATCATCGGCGTCTATCTCTGGAATACCACCTATAGCAGCACGGCGGCCAGAGACGCCGTAAAAAGGCTTATCGGCGGCAGCCTGGCCCCGCTTTTCTGGATAGGCGTCTTTCTGTTCGGTATCCTAATACCGGTGGTAATTTCCATAGCCACCATCAGTAGCGGCGAAGATATTGCCTCCGGGCTGTTGATTACGGCCGTTATCAGCGAGGTAATCGGAGGATTGGCGCTCAGGTTCGCCATCCTCAAGGCGGGCGTGTATACGCCCCTCCTGCCGGCTGACTAACCGCAGTAAGGCTTAAAAAGGGGGCCATCGCGGCGGTGACTCACCGCCCTGGTGGCCCTTTTTCTTTTGGTATTCGCTTCGCCGGTTGGAGTATAATTGGTGCAAAACTTGGTGGCGGCTTTTGACAATATGCTGTCGACCGTGAAGAAAGCCCCGCGATAAATAAGAATGTCAGCAGATATATATGTCGGCACATCGGGCTGGTCATACCCGAAAGGCGAGGGGACCTGGAAGGGCTATTTTTACCCGGCGGGCAAGATAAACGAGCTTGAATTTTACAGCCAGGTCTTCAATACCGTCGAGGTCAACAGCTCTTTCTACCGGCCGCCCGAACCCGGTATCGTGGCAAACTGGGCGAGGCGGGCGCCGCCGGGCTTTCTCTTTGCCGTCAAGCTCTGGCAGAAGTTTACCCATCCGAAGATGTTTAAAGATACCACCGGAGAGGAAGCGGCGATTTCCCGCCAGGACGTCGAGGTTTTCCGGCGCAGCCTGGAACCACTGGTCCGGGGCGGCCGGCTTGGCGCTGTGCTGGCGCAGTTCCCGCCCAGCTTTAAAAACGATAGTCATGGCCAGCGGATGCTGTCAGCTATAATGGGGACTTTTGGTGAATACCGGCTGGCCGTGGAGCTGCGGCACCGCAGCTGGAGCGACGACCCCGGGACGGCCAGACTATTAGGAGAACGGAACGTGGCCTGGGTGCAGATAGACGAGCCGAAGTTCAGCTCCTCGGTGGCGGCGGAGGTGCCCGTTACGGCGGATATGGCCTATTTCCGCTTCCACGGCCGGAACGCCCGGGACTGGTGGACGGGCGACAATGAAACCCGTTACCGCTATCTCTATTCTCCCGAAGAGATTGGCGGACTGGCCGAAAAGGTGAAAGCCGCCGGCGAAAAAACAAAGATGCTCTTCACCTTTTTCAATAACCACTGGCAGGCCTATGCCCCGCGTAATGCGACTGACCTGAAAAAGGCATTGCAGCTATCGTTCCGGGACCTGCCGGTCCCCCTGGAAATCTCGCAGGATGCCCGTCCCGACGAAATAGAAAAGGACGCTTTATAAGGTGCTGGAAGAACTGCTTGTCAAGGGCTTCGGTATTATCGAAGAGATAAACTGGCGGCCGGGGGCCGGCCTCAACGTGATTACCGGCGAGACCGGGGCCGGCAAATCGCTGGTCGTGGACGCCGTCGAGGCGCTGCTGTCCGGCCAGGTAAAAGAAGAGGATATCCGCCATGG
>MGNQ01000013.1:38168-47733 GCA_001796865.1 Chloroflexi bacterium RBG_16_56_11 | reverse complement strand
AGAGGTGCCGAGCCGCTCCGGCGGCTGCTCGCGAAAAAGGGGCTCGGGGATGACGAAGATACCGTCTTGCTGACCTGCGACTTCCGTCGTAAGGGCCGGACCACGCCGCGGGTGAATCGGCAGGCGGTCGCCCGTTCGCTGCTGAGAGAAATCGGCGCCGACCTGGTTGATATCCACGGCCAGAGCGACCACCTTTCCTTACTGGATAAAGACCACCACCTGGACTTCCTCGATGCCTACGCCCATACCCAGGACATGAGGCGCGAGTTCGGCCTGAAGGTGACGAAACTTCACCAGATTGAGCACGAAATCCAGGCGCTGGTACGGTCGGAGCAGGACAAGGCGTACCGGATGGAGCTGCTCAATTTCCAGATAGACGAGATAAAAAAAGCGGAGTTGCGAGACAGCGAAGAGGAAGAACTACTGAAAGAAACGGTCCTGCTCACATCGGCGGAAAAGTTAAAAGCAGCCTCTTTCGATATTTACCGCATCATCTACGGCGATGACAGCGCCGTCGCCGCATCCTCGGCGGTGGACCGGATAAACGAGACCATCCCTCTGTTGAAAAATATGGTGGATATCGACCCGTCTTTGCAGGCGCAGCTCGGCCGCCTCGAGGAGGCGCTCTACGGGCTGGAAGAGGTGGCCCGCGAGGTGCGGTCTTACGGAGATAATCTCGGCTACGACCCGGAGCGGCTGGCCGAGGTGCAGGAGAGGCTGGAGCTGCTGCGGAGTTTAAAGAGAAAGTACGGCGGCTCCGTTGTGGCAGTGCTCGATTATGAGAAGAAGGCCGAGTCCGAGCTCAGCGGCCTGACATCTTCAGGCGAGCGGCGCGAACAGCTTGAAGTAGAGCGGGGAAAGCTGAAGAAGGAGATGGGCGGGCTGGCCCAGGAGCTTTCCCGGCGACGGGAGCAGGCGGCGCGGAAGCTGGCCGGCGCGGTAAAAATAGAGCTCGCCGAGTTGAGCATGGCCCGGGTGGAGTTCGAAGTGGCGGTTACCCGGGAGGCCTCTCCCGAGGGTATACCGTTTCCCGACGGGACGGGCTACAGGTTCGGGTCATCAGGCGCCGATGCCGTCGTGTTCCTGGCATCGACAAACCCGGGGGAACCTGCCAAACCGCTGGAAAGGATTGCCTCGACCGGCGAAATATCACGCTTTCTGCTGGCGCTCAAAGGCGCCCTGGCCGAGGCGGACACCATCCCGGTCCTCATCTTTGATGAAATAGATATCGGCATCGGGGGGTGGAGCGGGGAGGTTATCGGCCGGAAGCTCTGGGAGCTCTCCCGAAACCACCAGGTCATCTGCGTCACCCATTTACCCCAGATAGCCGCTTTTGCCGACGCCCACTATAACGTCAGCAAAAAGCAGGCAGGGGACAGGACGGTCAGCAGCATCAGGACTCTCGAAGGGGAGGACCGCTACCGGGAGATGGCCGTGATGATAGGCGGCGCCGTTTTTACCGCCAATGCCCTCGGGGCAGCCCGTGAGTTGATTGATAAGGCCGAGGCCTGGAAGCGCAGCCAGGGGAAAATGCGGACGTCATTCCCGCGAAAGCGGGAATCCGGTGAAGATGAAAACGTATCCTAACACTCGGTGCGGGCCCGAAATGTAATACAGGATTAAATCTTCAGTCCCAACCTCGCCCCGTCGAGGATAGCATTGACTATCAGACCGGGCTCGGCGCTGCTGCCGATGTTATAGACTTCCGGGGCCTTGCCTTCAAGGTCCTTGGCGATGCCGGTATTCGGCAGGTAGGGCAGCGTTACTACGAAGGTGTCAGCTTCGAGGGTCTTTTTCTCGCCTTCCCTGGTGGTGATGACCAGCCCTTTATCGGTGATTTCCTCATATTTAGCTTCGGTATAACGCACGACACCCTTTTTATCGAACCAGGGGAACAGGCGGAGCTGGTCCTCCACCGGTATCCCTGCCGCCAGCGTTTTGTCCGCGTGGACGATAGTCACCTCCCGGCCGCGCTTGACCAGGAACTCGGCGACCTCGCAGCCGTGGATGGCGCCGCCGATAATGGCCACGCGCTTGCCGATGGGCATCCAGACCCGCGTCAGGCTTTGCAGCGTTTTCGGGCCGAAGAATTTCATAAAAAACATGAGCTGCCTGTGGAGTCGGGCGCTGCTGAGGACATTACGCCGGTTGGCTCCGGGGATATCCAGGGTGTTATGGAGCGCACCCGCGGCCAGGATAAGCACATCGGGTTTAAACTCGGCTATTTCCATAGGGCCGGCCTCTTTGCCCAGCCGGACGGTGACGCCCTCTTTGACTATCTGCGTCCGGAAATAGCGGACCAGCCCGAGGAGGTCATCGACCTCAACATCCTTCACGATGGCCGCCATGGGCACCAGGCCGCCCAGCCTGGTCGTCTTTTCAAAAAGGCTGACCTGGTGGCCTCGCAAGGCGGCCACCCTGGCCGCTTCCATGCCCGACGGTCCGCCGCCTATCACCATCACCTTTTTCTTCCTTCCCGCAGGCTGTATGACAAACTCCCTTTCCCGGCCCAGCGAAGCATTCACCTGGCATTCCAGGAGCTGGTTCTTGTTGCGGACGTCGATGCAGTGGAGGCAGGCGGTACATGACCTGATATCCTCGAGCTTGCCGGCGATGACCTTGCTGGGCAGCTCGGGGTCGGCCAGCAGGCGGCGCGTCATGCCGACGAAGTCCAGCTTGCCCTGGCGCAGGTAATCCTCGCCGATGACGGGGTCGAGCCGGCCGGCGCAGAAGACCGGAACGGAGACGACCTTTTTCACGGCCTCTACCAGGGGGACCATGGCGCCCTTGCCGCGGCGGCTCCAGTCGAGGTCCTTGGGCAGGGTCTCCGGCGGCTCGGGGTAGAACATCTTCTCCGGCTGGATGAGGCCGTCGCGGTGGTGGTAGCTGTGGGCCCGGCACTGGATGGCGTCGGCGCCGGCCTCGGCCAGGAACCGGGCGAACTGAACGCCTTCCTCGAGCGTGGTCCCTTTTTCGTGGCGGTACTCGGCGACGTTGATAAGGCAGAGCACGGGGTAATCTTTACCGAGGCGGCGCTTGACCTCGCGGACGATATCGCACATGAAGCGCGCCCGGTTTTCCAGGGTCTGGAGGCCATACTCATCCTCGCGCTTGTTCCAGATGCGGGAGAAAAAGGTGTTTATCTGGTGGCACGTGGCGCCGTTAATCTCCACGCCGTCGAATCCGGCTTTTGCAGCGCGCTCGGCGGCCTTCGCCCAGATATCGACGTATTCCCTGACCTCGGCCAGGCTCATCCCGCGCGGGACATCGAAGGCGGGGCCAGGTAGCTCTTCCCGTGTCAGCGTCGAGGCGGCTTTCGTGTCGCGCTTGGGTAAAAGCCCGGTCGGATTCCACGGGCCGGCGTGCTGGAACTGGATAAAAGCCGGGCAGCCCTGGGCGTGTATGACTTTGGTCAGCTCGCTGTAGCTCGGGATATATTTGTCGTCATCGAGGTGGAACTGGACAGGCGGGTGCTGGACGCCCAGGGGATATTCGACGCCGCAGGATTCCACGATAATCAGGCCGACGCCGCCTTTAGCCATGTTCTCGTAATAGGCGAGGGCGCGGTCGCCGACGTAACCGCTCGTCTCGATGAATGAAGTCCCGTTGGCCGTCTTTATCATGCGGTTGCGGGTGCGCACCTTCCCGATGTAACCCGGCTCCAATAGCTTTTCAAATTTGGTGTTGTTCATTTCACCTACCTGGCCTCCCCATCAAGGGAGAGGTATCTTAACGCTTGATCAGGTTATCCAGCACTTCGTTTCAGCAATGAGCGTTACCATTATCCGCTCGTGAGCGACCTGTTTGAACGCCAACTATGGAGTCAAGTACTGGTGTTAACAAAGGTGCAGGAGCTCTTCGACATATTTCATGTACGGCTTGAGAACCTCAATGGAACTTAGCAACAACTCTTGTTCGTCGTTGGCCAGCTTCGTCTCGAGGATTTCCCGGACGCCGCCTTTACCCAGGACGGTCGGCACGGACATGCTCAGCCCGCGGCAGCCGTATTCTCCATCGAGCGTTATGGAGCAGGGAATCACCTCACCAGTGTCTTTGACGATGGCCCGGCAGACCTCGGCCAGGCCCACGCCCGTGGTCCAGGCGGCAGTGCGACCGGTCTTCACCCGGAACTCTTCCAGGACCTTCTGGCCATCGGGCACCTGCCGGCGGAGACTTTGCTTCATTTCCTCGCTGATATTCACCGGTCTGCCCTTTACACGAACGGAACTGAAGAGCAATACCTGGCTATCGCCGTGTTCTCCGATGACCGTCCCCTCGACCTGGCTGGACGGGACACCCAGCGCCTGCGCCAGCCTCATGCGGAAGCGGATAGAATCATTGTATGTGTATCCAATGATTTGTTTGCGATCGAGGTTGATGCACCGGTACATTCCGTAGTTCAAGGGGCAGACAGGGTTGGTCGCCGTGATGACGACGGCCTTGGGACAAAACTGCCTCACCTTTTTGGATATGTCCTGGATGATGGGCAGGTTCTGAGGCAACACCTCGAGGCGGGAAGCGGCGAACTGGGTGGAACCGGCGGCCACAACCACGACATCCGAGCCGCGTATGTCTTCATCGTGCCCCACGCGTACCACCATGTCCTGTCCGGTTACAGCGGTATTCATGTCCATCGCGTGCAGGGCCACCAGGTCCGGCCTCGGATTGTCAATTAACACCAGCTCGTCGGCCAGCTTCCGGATGGCGATGTTAAAGGCGGCGGAGGAACCCACGTTGCCCGAGGCGCCGAAAACGGAGATTTTCATAAGCCGACCTCAAACCGTAAAAATTACGGATAATTCCATTATACAACACTTGTTGAATTGAATCACGGGCGTCAAACCGGGGTGGAAAGGTACGGACAAAAACAAACGTACGGTGGATATGTGAGGATTATTGAGATTCACATATCCACCGTACGTTTAAATTGGCGGAGAACGGGTTATTTGGGGGCCAGCTCTGAGCCGCCGGAAATATCCAGCTTTCCCAGCGTGGGGCTGCCGGAATAACGGAGCTGGGACGCCCCGCTCAGGGAGGCGTTGAGCTTGCCATTGATAACCAGGCTGGCGCGGCAGGCGCCGCTCAGGCTGATGTCGGCGTCCCCGACGGTAAAGGTGTCCATGTCGGCCCGGCTGGCCCCGGAAGCATCGAGTTTGAAGTTGCCGCCGGAACCGGAAAGGCTGACCCGGCTGGCCCCGGATAGGTCGAAATCCGAGCTTGAGGCTACGAGACGTCCGCTGATCCGACTGGCTCCCGAAAGCTCGCTTTTGAAACTGCCGGTCTCCATGTCCATGTCCAGACGGCTGGCGCCCGATAGACCGGCTTCCGTATCCTGGGGAGAGTTGAAGCCTATAGCCCTGCCTTCCGCCGCCCCGGACAGCTCCACGCCGCGGAGCACGGGAAGGGTTATCCGGGCTTCGAGAGAATCGATATCGAAGGTCCAGCCCACGCCCTTCAGTCCGATTTTCAGGGTATCACCGGTCTTGACGACATTGATATGCTTGAAGGTATTTTCTCCGGCGGTGATGGCGATAGTGAAGTTATCCGAGGGAATGATGTCCAGCGTGAAGGCGCTCCCGGCCTCGATACGGGTAAAATCGGTGAAGTCGTATTCCCGCGTGGTCAGCAGCCCCTCGTCACCGATGAGGATCCGCGTGCATCCCGCCGCCAGGATAATGACTGCCAGTAACACCGAGAGTGAGACAACCAGCGCCAGTCTTTTCATATCATGCCTCCTGTTTCAACTCCTATTCTTTAACGAGCATCACCTTGGCGAACATGCCGTGCCCTTTGCCGGTAATCCTGACGAGGTGCATGGTGGCGGTAATCAGTAATATCCCGCCGATAACGACCAGCGGCATGGCCCAGGCCGCAGTGTAATACCCGTAGGGCGGGACGATGAAGGCCGGAAAATCGAAGGCGAGCTCCCACACCGGCCGGCCGATCAGCCATATCGAAGCGGAAACAAGGCTGATAACAACGGTGAAATAGAGGATGCCAAGCGGTAGCTGGAGGACCATGTAGACCATCGCGGTCCAGGTGTGCCGGGCGAAAATCATGCCCTTGATTTTTTGCCACCACCCGATGTCCGTGCGGGAGAACAACGGCCGGCGGGGCATCCTGACGCCCAGCAATGCCTCGACGATGCGGCCTTCGACCAGGGCGATGCCCCTCACCGAAAGCAGGAACAGCGCGGCCAGGGGCAGTCCGATGATGAGGACCAGCAGGCCCCCCGAGACCGACAGCCCGGTGACAACCCAGGTGAAGTAGATGATGCCGGTACCCAGGGAGAAGATGAGGTAGAGCAGCGCTCCCCAGGCCTTCGGCTCGGCGAAGATGCCGAAGAATTGGGCATAGAAAGGCCGGCGGTCGACGATGACGGGCGTGGCCGGGGTCGGCGTCACCGGCTGGATTTCTTTGTAAGCCGGGCGGGTGAAGGCGGGGGGAGTGCGGGACTCGATTTCTTTATAGGCGGCGGCGACCTCCCCGGGGGAACCGTACCGGCTAATGATATCCGCCAGGGCTTCGCCAGGCACGACGGAAGGATTGGTCTCCACGGCGCTGCCGAGGGCCGTCCTCAGGTATTCCTCGGCATCGGACAGGGCGTCCTGCACGGTGGCGCGGTCACTGCCGGAAAGCTCTTGCCTCAACCGGGAAAGGTATTCTTCAATGTTGTTTATCATCGTCCCCTCCGTGTAAAACGGCATCGACAAACTCCCTTGTCTGTTGCCAGATTTCCCGCCACCTGACGAGCGTTTGCCGGCCGGTCCCGGTAATCTTGTAGTAGCGCCGGGGCGGTCCGGTGACCGAGGGCTCGACCTCGCTTTCGAGCAAGCCGGTGCCCTCCAGGGAGTGCAGCACCGGATATAACGCACCCTGTTTCATAATATCGACGTTTTTGGTCCTGGCTTCGATGAGCTTGGCGATCTGGTAGCCGTACATGGGTCTCTCCGCCCGGTCCAGGACGCTCAGAAGGACGAGAGCGGACATACCGCCGTTCAGCTCTTTCTGGAATTTCTTGATGGCTTCATCGATAGTTTCCATCGGAGCACCTCCACCGCGAGCGCCAGGAACCCGGCCGAGATTATTGCGGCCCTGAAAATGTCCTGTGCCAGAAAATTGATTACGTTATTAAATTGGTAATGTATATAACTTATGACTATCATCAAGTTAATAATAGTATGAGTCAGGCGCTATGTCAAACGGGCTGAGGACTGCAGAAAGAATAAAAACGTTATTGACAGGAATACGATACGGCAGGTGTCTTGTGATATCATGAATATACTTTTAATATCTCATAATATCGCGCTATATTACTATATTGAAGAGAAATATTAACCTGACCACTGCAATGCTTTCCTGCCGACCACCTCGTGTTTGTTATACCATGTCATCACGGCGTCGGCGACTTCCCGGGGGGAATCGAAGACACGCAGCAGATCGAAGTCTTTCTCGGAGATAGCGCCGTAGGCCAGCGGCTTAATCCTCAGCCAGTCGAGAAATCCCTGCCAGTATTCGGAGGAAAACAAGATAACGGGGAAGGGCTTTATCTTCTGGGTCTGTATCAGGGTCAGCACCTCGGTCAGCTCGTCGAGGGTGCCCAGGCCGCCGGGCATGATGACGAACGCGCTGGCGTATTTCACCAGCATTACCTTGCGCACGAAAAAGTGGTGGAAAGTCATCGTCCTGTCCGCGTAGACATTACAGGCCTGCTCTTGGGGCAGCTCGATATTCAGTCCGATGGACTTGACGCCGGCCTCCTTCGCGCCCTTGTTGGCAGCTTCCATGACGCCGGGACCGCCGCCCGTCATGATGGAGAATCCGGCCTTACCCAGCAAAAAGGCGATTTCCTCGGTCTGGGTATAGAGCTTATCTTCCGGCTTGAGCCTGGCCGAGCCGTAAATCGTCACGGCGGGCACGATGTCCGCCAGGCTATCGAAGCCTTCCACCAGCTCCCCGATGATGCGGAACATTCGCCAGGAATCTTCTTTGGCGAGTTGATTGATTTCATATTCGGTTGGCATGGTTTCCTCCGCGAGTAGATTTGCTCTATTCCAGGTTCACCTTTTCCCCGTACGATGGAACCGAAGCCCTGAAGCCGGTCTTTTCCTCGAGGAACTGCCGGAAAATAAGGGCGGCCTTCGCCTCTCCGTGGGTGATAAAGATATGTTTTGGCTCCGGCGATAACCGGGAAAGCCACTTCAGGAGGTCGTCCCTGTCAGCGTGGGCGGACAGGCCGTGGATGTGGGCGATGGCCGCCCGGACGGGGCGCTGCTGCCCGTGAATCCTCACGCTGCCGGCGCCGTCGAGTATGTGCCGGCCGAGAGTGCCTTCCGCCTGGTAGCCGACGAAAAGGACGGTACATTCCGGGCGTGAGATATTGTTGATGAGGTGGTGCTTTATCCGGCCGCCGGTGCACATGCCGGAGCCGGCGATAATCATCACGGTGCCCTTGATGTCGTTGAGGCTCTTGGACTGCGCGACGGTCTCGACCAGGTTCAGCCCGGGGAAATCGAAAGGCGATTTAGCATCTCGCATCATCGCCTTCATCTCCCGGTCGAACAGCCAGGAGTAACGCCGGTAGACCTGGTTTATTTTTATGGCCATGGGGCTGTCTAAATAGACCTGCAGGTCAGGGATACGGCCATCCTGGCCCAGGGTGAAAAGATAATACAGCAACTCCTGGGCGCGCTGCAGGGCGAAGCTCGGGACGATGATATTGCCGCCGGCCGCGAAGGCCGAGCGCACGATTTCCGCCAGCTGCTCGCCGATTTCGTGGGAGCCGGTGTGCGCCCGGTCGCCATAGGTGGACTCCATGACGATGTAGTCCACCCGACTGAATATCGTGGGGTCCGGGAGGATAGGCCTGTCCCATCGGCCGATATCCCCGGAGAAAATGATGCTCCTCTTTTCTTTCTTCCGACTCACGGTCAGCTTAATCATTGACGAGCCGAGGACATGCCCGGCGTCGCGGAACACGGCCTCGATGCCCGGGCTGATTTCCACCGGCCGGTTATATTCGACGGGATGGAACAGGGGTAATACCGCCTCGGCGTCGGCGACCGTATAGAGCGGGATTTCCGGATAGGGTCCCCGTCTTCCTTCCCGGAGATGCCGTTTTTTCTTGTATGAGGCGTCCTCTTCCTGTAGCTTGGCGGAATCCAGGAGGATGATTTTGGTTATCTCGGCGGTGGGGCGGGTACAGATAATGCGTCCCCGGAAACCCTCGTTCACGAGTCTGGGGAGAAGACCGCAGTGGTCGAGGTGAGCGTGGGTCAGGAGGACGGCGGCGATTTTCTCCGGCGGGACCTGGAAGTGTTCCCAGTTGCGGTGCAGGAACTCCCGCTCCTGGTAAAGGCCGCAGTCCACGAGCAAAGTGGTGTTATTGGCTTCCACCAGGTAGCGTGAGCCGGTGACGCTGCGGGCGGCGCCTAAGAAACTCAGGTTGATATCCACAATTCAACTCCAGAAGGGCGGGCAAACGGCGCTAACGGACGACCGGTGAAGGGTTCTCCACAAAGGGTTTAGTCCTCAAGGCCAGGGAGAACTCATACCGGTCAAGCCT
>MGNQ01000013.1:32901-38144 GCA_001796865.1 Chloroflexi bacterium RBG_16_56_11 | reverse complement strand
CTCCGACCATTTATCGGTAACCAGGAAATCCCTCCGGACGTCATTGATATTCGGGTCGAAGCGGGTGAAAATGTGGAGCAGCCGGTTGCCCGCCTCGGTAAAGAACACCCCGATAAGCATGTTGAGACGGTGCCGGTGCAGCTTTGCCTGCCCCCTTTGCACCAGGACCTGGACGAGGTTGGTCAGGATAGCCAGGAACGAGCTTAAGCCGATGATGATAAGGAAGATGCTGAAACCTTTGCTGGCCGCGGAAGTAGGGAGGAAATCTCCGTAGCCGACAGTCGTGACGGTCACCACGGTGAAATACAGCGCATCGAGAAAGGAGAGCTTCTCCAGCGCCATGAAGCCGGCCGTCCCGAGGGCCAGCACCGCCACAGGGAGGATGATGAGGTACCTGACTCTTATGTCGTTTCTGCGCATGGTCGGTCCAGGTCAGCCGATAAAAACATCGATTTTGGACGGCCCGGCGAGCTGGTTGAGCTCGTTGGTGAAAGCGGCCCAATCCTGGGTGGCGCGGCGCCGGTACTGGTAGTGCAGGCTCACGCGGTTCTCCACGACGGACATGGTCATCAGCCTGAGCCCGCCCAGGCGGGCTTTGAGGAAGGCGGAAAGTTTCGCTTCCAGGCCGGCGTAAGAAGGTTGGTCGACGGAAAGCATCAGCTGCCCCCGCCCGAAAAGGGTGAACCGGTTGCGGGTCAGCCAGTGCAACCCCAGGGCGACGAAAACGATGCCGAAGAGGATGGCGGTTACCAGGAAGTTCTTCGTGGCGGCGCCAATGGAAGAAGCGATGAGCAGAAGGAGGAAGCCGATTTCCGCCGGGTCTTTTACCGGCGTCCGGAAACGGACGAAGGAAAGGGCACCCAGCAGTCCGAGCGATAGCGGTATGGATACCTGGATGCCCAGGAAGAGCGCCGTAATGGCCGGGCCGCCGATGATAAAGGTGCGGTGTACCCCGGCCCCGATATGCCGCGACCCGTAAAAGAGCTGGTACATCAGATAGGTGACGACGGCAGCCACGAAAGAGAAGCCGACGGCCACGATGATTTCCCAGAGTCCCAGCGGGGATTGCAGACTCTTGATGTATTCCCAGAAGCCACCATCCATGAAAAACTCCTCCTTCTACTCCTGTGTCACCCCGATTTTATTTACAGATAAACCGAGGCGGACAATATCATAAGTTAAACCAGTCCGCCATCCAGAGGCTGCCGCCGTTGCCCAGGCCGGCGCCGGAGCCGCTCGGGCGTTCCCCGTTGAGCTGCTGCCGTACCGACTCGTGCCGGGCGATGATAAAAGTTTTCAGTCCCAGCGAGTTTGGGCCGAATCCCGGCTGCCGGGGCGGCTGCGGGGCTTTTAGCGGCCCGTAGACGTTCTGCAGGAACAGCGAAAAGTTCTGGGGGCTTAGTATTCCCTCCAGCTTATCCATCTCACCGGGTTTAAAGTCGCGGCCGATGATTTCCCACAAGCTGTTAACGCCAAACTCCTGGCGAAGACCGGAGCTTTCTTTAGCGGACAGGGCGAACGGCAGGTTCGGGGAAGGCCCGCCGGCCATCCAGCCCTCGAACAGGTCCGGCGGCCTCAGGTCCTCGGTGAGACAGCGCTCCCAGTCTTCATAGGAGTAGAACATCTGGTCGTCGGCCCTGGCGAAGGGACGTACCATTTCCGCCAGGCGGTCAATACGGGGCAAGATGACGTCCAGGGAAAACGGCCCGTCCAGCAACTCCTGCAAATAGCCGCGGTACCTGTCCAGGTAAGGCCGGTAGGCCAGTAATCTTTTGGCGACGGGATAGCGGCGCATCGGCCCGCCGGTAGGTTCGTCGATGAAGTAATTGATGACGCCCTGCTTACGGATGCCCATGTTGAAGGTGCCGAAGGCCATGTTCGTGTCCCAGGGGATGAAATAGAATTTGCCGTCGACTTCGTAGAGGTAGTTATTGTGCCCCATGCCGATATAGTTGTCAAGGTGGACCAGCAGGTCGGACGCTGCCAGGAAACGTAAGGTCTCATCCACATCAAGGACCTTCTCGATTTCCCGGGGGAAGGTCGCATCGGGTTCGTTATTCAGCACGTCGAGGAAGCGGAACAGCCCCGAATAGTCCGGGTTGTTTTCGTTGGTCTTGATGGCCATCGCCTCGATATAGTTTTCCGGGAACCTCACCGGGGGCAGGCCGCGGAACATGTTGCCCGGCGCTTCAGGGAGCGGCTTGAAAGCGGCGACGCTGTCTTCTTCGTCGAGGGCGCTCAGGATGTCGATCAGGGGCGCGCCGCCGATATTGGTATAGAGGACGGGGTCCTGCTGCGGTGGCTGGGTTAAACCCGGGAAGCTGATTTTTCTATTAGCGGTCTTTTCCGTCCAGTCCAGGCGCGCCGCCGCGATTTCGGGCTTGTAAAGGTTGCCCGAGGCATCGGCAAAGTGGCGCTGGAGAAAGGCCTGGTCGACCGCCTCGGCCATGGTGTAGACACCCAGGTGAACGTCATTGACCCAGAGGTCGACGAGAGAGGCGCGGGGGGTGGGAATATCAAGCTCCGCGAACACTTTGTAGGCGACGACCTCGCGGATAAGGGTGGGGTCGCTCCAGCCGTTGTTGAGGAATATTTTCTTGACGCCGTGGAAGGTGCGCGCCCGGTTGAAAATGTTGAAGTCGACGGCCAGCGGCATTCTGGTACTCCCCCAGCCGACGGCCTGCCCCAGAGAGGAGTTACCCTTCGGCCTCACGCCGACACCCGGTACGAGCTCACCGTCGAACCAGAAATCAGCGGGAACATACTCCTCGGCGAAGGCGCCGGCCACGGTGGAATCCCAATCTACCGCGCTCATGACGATACGGACCGTGGCGACTCGTTCGTCGGTAAAAGGGTCGACCGACCTGTCCCCGCTGTCACGCGCCGGGCTGACGGCACATCCTGAAAGGCCGGTGATGACTGTCACGACGATCAGCAGCACCGCCAGTACGTTTTTTACGAGAATTCTCATCATGTTCTTTGGATGCTAAAAAGCGTGCGGAACACGCCTATTTTAACATAAAGAATTTATAAGAGAATATCATAAAACGTTGCCGAAATACAAATACGTGATTTGTCTTATTTTCTCCGGGCGATGACCCTGATTAAGGCCAGATACCTGCCCTCGTCGGCTTCCAGGACTTCCCCCTCCGAGGGAAATATCAAAGTACCGGCGTCGGCGCAGGCCTTATCGTACTGGAGCCAGTGACGCCAGCCGTCCGGCAGGACGTCGGCTACCTCGATGTCTACGAGCCCCGTCCGTGCCCAAAGCTGCCGCCACCAGTCGACGGTATGGAGGCACCAGCACTCGTCCGACCAGAAAACGCTGCCGTTTTTCTGGCGGCGGGTAAAGTGTTCCGGCACCGGACCATCAAAGTCCCGGACCAGGCCGGGTACGACTATCCCGATTTGACCGCCGGGGCGGACGAGCTTGCGAAACGAACTCAGGTAAAGGTCGTCCGTGCCGAAGTACTGGTAGGAGTCCAGCGAGACCAGGGCATCGAAGAACTCCTCGGCGTAGGGCAGGGCGTGGGCTTCGGCGTGAATCGGGAACACCCTGTCATCCAGCCCGGCTTCACGGACCCGCTGCCAGTTTTCCGTGGCGCTTATCCAGAGGTCGTTGGCCCAGACCTGGACGCCGAACTCCCTGGCCAGGAAGATGGAGCTGAGCGCCTTGCCGCAGCCCATGTCCAGCACTCGGTCGCCTGGTTTAAGGTCCATTTTTTCACTGAGCCACTCCGCCAGCCAGAGGACGTTAGGGCCCATCCAGCCTTTCAGCACCCATTCCGGGTCATATTTCCCCGAACGCGGGAAACGGTCATTCTTAAGCAGTTCGCTCATTCTTTCTTTTTTTATCATCTTATCGCTCCTTGTCTTTTGTATTCAACCCATCGAGCGGAAAGGGAGGTTGCGCCATAGGGCGGACGGCCAACGAGAGTAAGGCCATCTCGTTATCGTCGCCAGCGACCCGGTTTTCTCTCAGGGCCCCGCAGACCGTGCATCGGTGGATGATGACCCATTCTTTCTTTCGTACCGAAATAGCCACCGGCTCCATGATGCCGCTGCAGGGAGACGCACGGTCGCCAGCCTGTTCATCCAGGTGCACGCTCCTCAGGCACCGGGGACAATGATTGCGGTGGCGAGTTCCGGGCGCCTCGGAAGGTACGGTGCGTCCGCAGTAAAGGCAGACAAACTGCCGGCCGGGTTTATTATTCCTGTCCTGTAAACGTTGGAAATGGTTTTGATTCACGTGAAATAACCTCATGTCAACCGAATCCTGGAAAAAACAAAAGCCGCGAGTGTTCATACCCGCGGCCGTCAGGAGGAACCTTTTAATACTCTTAAGGAAGAGTCGGAGAATAAATGCGTCCCCATGAACAGGTTATTGCCACCGGCCAGACTATTCTCTGGCTGTCGACCTGCCGGGGTATGAACCCTGCCGTATCTATCCCCTGACTTGAGCTAACATGCATCGTTGATGCTAACATGACAGTCCGGTCATGTCAAGGAAGATCGCCATCCCCTTTTGCACATTCTTGGTTGGAGAGAACCGTTAAACGCTCGCTCCCTTCGACAAGTTCATGGCGAGCGGAGATTATACGCCGCTCATGGTGAGACCTCGGCGCGAGCTCGGTCGAACGCCTGTCGAACCATCGCGGCGACTAAGATTCAATAGAACACGCCATTCCGGCCATTCGTATTTACATCACGTGTTATGGTATTGTATATGAAGCTGGAGAACCCCGCGGATGAAAAAATCCCCACGCTTTTTTTACGGCTGGTATATTGTCGGCCTGATGATAGTCTCCATGATGCTGATATACGGCATCAGGAGCTCGTTCTCGGCTTTCTTCGCGCCGGTGCTCGAAGAGTTCCAATGGTACCGCGGCACCACGGCTATCATGCTCTCGCTTAATATCTTCGTTTACGGCCTGGCCGCGCCCGTGGCTGGAATCCTCGTCGACCGCTGGAAACCGCGGCGGGTGGTGGTGCTGGGTATCCTTGTTCTGGCACTGGCCACGGCCGCCAACTACTTCGCCGGCGAGCTCTGGCACTTTTACCTGCTATTCGGCGTGGTGGCGCCGGTGGGCACCGCCTTTTGCGGCTCCCCTGTCTTCAACCCGACCCTTATCAACTGGTTCGGCAAGAAGCGCGGCATGGCGGTAGGGCTGGGGCAAATTGGCGGCGGCCTGAGCTTCGCCTATGTGATGTTCATTGAGGCGGTTATATCCGCCTGGGACTGG
>MGNQ01000013.1:14744-32892 GCA_001796865.1 Chloroflexi bacterium RBG_16_56_11 | reverse complement strand
TCTGGTGATGGCGGGTTTCGTCCTGGTGGTTTTGTTACCCCTCTATCTGGCCTTTTTTTTTCACCGACCGGAGGACCGCGGACTGGCGGTCTATAGTAGTGATAGGCCCTCAGCCACCGGCGATGCCGGGGAGGTACCGGGGTCCCCCGTTGTGGATTGGACGCTCCGCGCCGCCCTGCGGACGCGCGCTCTGTGGCTACTGGTCTTCACCGAGTTCTGTTTCTGGGGAATTGGCAGCTACCTGGTCATTGCCCACCAGATAAAGTACGCCGAGGACATCGGCTACAGCAGCGCCCTGGCCGCTTCGGTCTTCGCTCTCTTCGGTATCGTCTCCATCGGCGGACAGCTCTGCTCGTCCGTATCCGATAAGATAGGCCGGGAGGGGACATTGACCATTGCCGCCGTATTATCCATCGGCGCCCTGATAGCGTTGATGTCGGCCCAGGGCTCCCATCAACCGTGGCTTCTCTACGCGTATGCCATTGGCTCCGGCTTTTCTACCGGGCTTTTTTCGCCCAACATTATCGTGGGCACGGCCGATATCTTCCGCGGCCGGAACATAGGTTTCATCTCGGCCCTGCTGCTCACCGGTGTGGGTATCGGGGGTGCTATCGGCCCCTGGCTGGGGGGATATATTTACGACGTCTCGGGCAGCTATAACACCGCCTTCATCATCGCCATGGCGGCTTATGGAATTGGATGTGTCAGTTTCTGGCTGGCCGCGCCGCGGAACGCTGAGAAGCTCCGGGCGAAAATCCTGCCATTAAGAACCAAATCCTGACGGCGTTGTGAAATTCTACTGGATTAGGGTTGAACAACGACTTCATAAATTTCGACAACGGGCGGCTTGGAAGCGGCAATAGTTTTTGAAGCATTGGCGCGTAACTTGTCGGCGGCCGTAGCACTGGCTTGCAGGTTTTTCTCCGTATCCCACAGAGTGATACTTAAAAACTTGCCGCTATTACGGTCCGTGAGGAGGTAGGCCCCTTTGAACCCGGTTAATTTCCGGGCCGAGGGAACAACCTGCTCCCGGTAGTTGCGGACGCCTGCTTCTAATTGGTCCGGTTTCCCTTGAAGCGCTGATACACGTGCGAACATGATACCCTCCTCTTTCCCTTTCACAATCAACATCTAATATTTTAGGACAATAATCATTGAAAAGTTATAAAGTTGGCCGGAAAATAGTTGAATAGTTGTTACATCACCGGTGTTATTGGCGCCAGGAGCAGACAACTGAAAGGAAAACGATCAGTTGGAAGACGCCGGAGTTCATATTTCCGGCTCCTCATCATGTTTGAATATCACGACTATACAGTTCCACCCAGGCCGGGAAATAGCCCAGGGAAAGAGCCGTACGGCGGGACGCAATGTTCGGGGCAACCGTAGAGTAGTAGGGTAATATGCCTTTGTTAAGAATGGCGGCAGTTACGGCGCTTACCAGGGTCTTACCGATACCGCGTTCCCGGTATTCTGGCAGGATATCCACCCCGATTTGCCACATCACATCGCCGTCGGCGCTGGCGGCCGCCAATCCCGCCACTACGCCTCCGTAGCTGGCCTTACAGGTAACGACCCGGGGTCGCTGCGCATTCGGGGTATAGCCCAGGGCGTTGGGGAACTGACGGCTGGTGTATACAACCGGTATATTTTCACCTTCGGTTAAGACCAGTTCGATTTTTCCGTTCGCGGCGTACGGCCGGAAGCTTGCCGGCGTGCAGATATATTTCAGGTCCGGCCCGGCCATGGACTGCCGGTCATGGGCCACGTATCTTTCCAGGCGGGTAATCGTTGTCGCGGAAAAAATATCATCCCGGGAAAGACCGGCCAGGTTGGCCCTTGCCCAGCGGAGCCGGTTGGCGCTGCAACAGGCGACGACGCCTTTACCCATGGTCACGACCGCCAGAAATTTCGCCGGTCGGGGGAAACGGCGCGCCCCTGCCGACTGCCTGGCAAGGCGTATGAAAACGCCCTCTCCTTCCAGGTCGGCTTCTTCGCAGGAGAAATCGGCCGATAATACGTTCCTGACTATCTCGAGCGAGGGTTCGAGGTCCGATATCATATTTGACCCCTTAGCAGGCTGCTTCGAGAATATCAGAAAAGAGGGCGTCAAGACAAATAGATAACCGGGGAGCGGACAACTCGTTATAAGCGTTCCGGTGTCAATCCGGTATCATATCGGCGGAGACCTATTTCACCTGTCACTGAGTTTAGTCTTTGCCTCAGGGCGCCGGCCCGCCGGAGACGATGAGGACCTGTCCGACGATATCGGCGGCGGCATCGGACGTCAGGAAGACCACGGCATTGGCGACGTCCTGCGTCGTGGTGAGGCGCCTTATCGGTAGCTGCTTCGGAAAGTTGTCGATAAAGCCCGGCGGGGCGTTTTTAGCGAAGCCGGTGTTGGCCGGACCGGGAGAGACGCAGTTGATATTTATCCCGTCGGGCCCCGCCTCCTTGGAGACACCCATGGTGAGCGCGATGACCCCGGCCTTGGCAGAGGCATAGCCGGAGGTGAACATGCCGCCCATGATACCAGCGCCGGAGGTGATGTTCACGATTTTGCCGCTTTTTTGCTTGACCATCTGGGGGAGGACGGCCTTCATCCCGTTCCGGGTGCTCCTGAGGTTGATGTTGATATCGAAGTCCCAGTCCTTATCGGTCATTTGCAGGAAAGGCTTGAACGGACTGCAGCCGCCGGCGTTGTTCACCAGTATGTCTAACCGGCCGAATTTGTCCAGGACCTGCTTGACCATGCTCTCCCACTCGGCGCCGCTGGTGACGTCGGCTTTGACCGCCAGGGACTTGCGCCCCAGCTTCTCAACGGCGGCGGCGGTTTTTTTGGCGCCGTCGAGGTCGATATCGTTGGCGGCGATGTCACACCCTTCGTTAGCCAGCGCCAGCGCGATGGCATGGCCGAAACCTATCTGGCTGCCGGCCCCGGTCACCAGGGCGACCTTTCCCTTTAAGCCAAGCTCCATGTTTCCTCCTTCATTTTAAACCCAGGTCCATTGTCGGTTCCTTATCACGATATTATCGGCCTTTTCACGGAAGATAGCAGCCACGCTGGCGGAGATGCGGTTGGCGCTGTCCCGGAGCTCTTTAAGCGCGTCCTTTACCTTGGGTTGGAGGCGGCTCTCCGGGCCGACAACACAGAGCATGACCGGTAAAATGTAGTTTTTCACGGGCGCCGCCATGCACAGCGTGCCGACCACTCTCTCTCCGTAACTCAGGGCGTAGCCTCTTTGTCTGATTTCTCTAATCTGGGCCATCAGCAGGCCCTTGTCCGTCACGGTCCGCTCTGTTTCCGCGAAGACATCGATGTTCTCCAGGATTATTTTTAGCTTTTCGTCGTTGAACTGCGAAAGTAGCACTTTAACCGTCGCCCCGGCATAGAGGCCAGTAAAGAGAGGGCCTATCTTCTTATTTTCCTGGGTGACCTTGAGGTCGTGCCGGCTGGGGACCTCGTGCAGTGAGTAATACTGGGTCCCCATCATCGTGTCCATGGCGACCGTCTCTTCGGTGACGTGGGACAGGCGTTTCATCTCGTCGATGGCGCACATAATCAGTCTTTTGTGCGCCGTGATGGGATTGGCCGCGAGCTGGCCGACTAATGGGCCCAGGTAATAGCGCCGGTTGATGGTGTCCTCGACGACGAGGGAGGACTCCTCGAGAAGCTTGAGCACCCGGTGCACGGTGGACTTGCTCAGGTTGCTCTGCCGGTGGATGCTGGTTACCGTGTGGATATCGTCATTCAGGCAGAGAAGAATATCCGTGGCGTGGGCAATCGAGCCGGTCGGCTTCTCCGATTTCTGCGGGCTGGCGGACTGAGTGCCGTGTACCATGACTGGCGGATAGTCCTCCCAAAGTGTTATATTAGGTTGCCTGTTTTTCCCGCTCGTGCTGGCCTGTTCCGAATATTAGAACTTGTGTTCCCGGTAAATCAAGTAACTATTATAGCACATTCTGTCAATGATTATTTAGCCGGGATATCCCAAAATATGCTGTTGGTGCCCGTACAATGCAATCTTGACACACTATGATATAATAAATCGGGTTTCGAAGGAACATTAGTTCGAATTACCGGAACAATCTGTGCCGATACGGCGGGAGGGAAATATGGTTGATACGGGCCGGTTAATCGAAGCATTGGGCGCCGACAACGTCATCAGTGACCGGGCGACTCTTGAAGCTTACTCTAAGGATTCGAGTTTCGTAAACTCCGTGAGACCGGATGTGGTGGTCAGACCGACCGACGCCGGCGGGGTCGCCCGGATAGTCAACCTCGCCCGGGAGGCCCGCCTGCCCCTGGTGCCGGTCAGCTCGGGGCCTCCTCACCGGCGGGGCGATACGGTCCCCGGCGTCGGGGGGGCCGTTATCGTGGATTTGAGCGGCCTGAAGAAAATCATCCGGGTCGACCGCTACAACAGGGTAGCCATGTTCGAGCCGGGCGTGACCTTCGGCGAGTTGATTCCCGCCGTGGCCGCGGAGGGCCTCCGGCTGAACATGCCGCTCCTGCCCCGCCGGAACAAGTCGGTCATCGGCAGCATGCTGGAGAGGGAGCCGGTCGTCATGCCAAAGTACCACTGGGACATCGCCGACCCCCTGGCGGACGTGGAAATAGTACTGGGGAGCGGCGCCGCGTTCCGCACCGGGGCGGCCGCCGGCCCGGGCACCCTGGAAGAGCAATGGGCGGCGGGCGGGGCGCAGAAAGAGGCGGCCGGGCCTTCCTCCGCTTCCTGGTACCGGGTTATCCAGGGCTCCCAGGGGAGCATGGGAATCGTTACCTGGGCCTCGGCCCGGTGCGAGCTCCTCCCGAAACTGGAAGAGCCCTTCCTGGTCGGCTCCACAGACCTCGAGAAAATCATGGAAATGGTCCACTGGCTGATACGGCTCAGGCTCCCCAACGAGTGCTTCGTATTGAACAGCACGGGGCTGGCCACAATCGTGGCGAAGGGAAGCCCTGAGGAGTATCGCCGGATAAAGGGGGCACTGCCGACCTGGGTCCTCTTCTATAACGTGGCCGGTTACGACTATTTCCCCGAGGACCGCGTCAGGGGCCAGACGACGGACATCAAAGACCTGTCCCAGAGGGTCGGGCTGGAGCCAGGCCACTCGCTGGGTGGGATATCGGCTTTCGAGCTGCTCAAGGCGGTGCAAGGGCCGCCCGGTGATTTTTCCTGGAAGCAGCCCGGCGGCTGGGCCTGTCATGATATCTTCTTCATAGCCGATTTCCAGAAGGTGGGAGAGCTTATCAAGACGATGTTTGACGAGGCCTCAGCCGTAGGATACGCCACTACCGACATGGGGGTATATGTCCAGCCCATCGTCCAGGGCGTCAACTACCACGTCGAGTTCAACCTGTTCTACCAACCCGCCAGCACGAGCGAAGTCGATAAGGTGAAAAAATTGTCGATAATCGCGGTGAGGAAGCTCATGGACAGGGGGGCGTTCTTTTCCCGACCTTATGGGGAAAGCACCGCCATCATCATGAACCGGGACGCCGCCACCGTGGCCGCCCTGAAAAAGGTGAAGTCGATTCTGGACCCGGATAATATCATGAACCCTGGCAAGTTGTGTTTTTGAAGCCGGTCAAATAATTCTGACAAACGACGACTGATTAACAACCGGACCGGGAGGGATTGAAATGGCCCTGGAAGATTTGAGGAACGAAATGGAGACGTGCCGCCGGTGCTCCGCCTGTAAGTTCATGCCGTTTGAAAAGGTGAGTGGTTACCAGCCGGTCAACGTCTGCCCCAGCATATCGCGGTACAACTTCCATACCTACTCCGGCGGCGGGCGCATGGTCAACGGCGTGGCCCTGCTGGAGGACCGGATAGGTTTCTCGGAGAAGTTCATCGAGGTGATGTACAACTGCCAGGTCTGCGGCGCCTGCGACGTCTCCTGCAAATATGCCATGGACATGGAGGTCATCGAGCCGATATACGAGACCCGGATAAAGGCCGTGAAAGAAGGCCACACCAGCCCCGACCTGGATAAAGTCGTCAACAGCCTGCGGAAACAGGGCACGATGGTGCCCGGCGCCAGAATTAAACGCGGCGACTGGGCGGCGGGGCTGGGACTCAAGGACTGCACCGCGGAAAAGGTGGATGTCATCTATCACGCCGGGTGCCTGACGAGCTTTAACAAAGACATGTGGAAGCAGGCAAAATCGATTGTGAAACTCCTGCAAAAGGCCGACGTCGATTTCGGCATTGCCGGCGAGAAGGAGACATGCTGCGGCGGGCGGGCCTACCAGATGGGCTACCAGGAGGATTTCCTGAACCAGGCCAGGAAGAACATGGCGATGATTACAAAGTCCGGCGCGAAGACCCTGGTGACCGGCTGCGCCGATGGCTATCACGCTTTCAAGGTGCTCTACGATAAGTTCGACCTCAAGGGCGACCTGGAGGTGCTGCATGTCACCGAGTACCTCGACAACCTGATAAAAGCCGGGAAACTGACTCCGAAGAAACGACTTGACATAACGGTGACTTACCACGACCCATGCCATCTCGGCCGGCTGGGGGAGCCGTTCATACACTGGCAGGGCCGGGAGGTCCCGGGGCATATCCGCATCTTCGAGCCGCGTAAAGAGTTCCGCCGGGGCACCTACGGTGTCTACGAGCCGCCGCGCGCTGTCCTGAAAAGCATCCCCGGCCTGAAGCTTGTGGAGATGGGCCGGATAAAGGAGTACGCCTGGTGCTGCGGCGCCGGCGGCGGTGTCAGCGAGTCCAATCCTGACTTCTCCATGTGGACGGCCCTGGAGAGAGTAGCTGAAGCTGAAGCTACGGAGGCGCAGGCCATCACCACCGCCTGTCCCTGGTGCGTCAAGAATTTCAACGGCGCTATCAAGGAAAGAGGCAGTAATCTCAAGGTCTTTGACGTCGTCGAGCTGCTGGCCAGGGCAGTCTGATGGATTGTTTTGATGTCATTCCCGCGCAGGCGGGAATCCAGGTGGAGCGGTGGGGGCGGATTCTTCGCTTTGCTCAGAATGACTTTAATTATCTCTTCTCAAGGAGGGCGTGAAAAATGGCCTTAGCGAGAGATTTTTATTGGTCCTTGGAAGGAATCCTGGGCGCGGAGAACGTTTCCGAAGACCCGGTGGTCACCGAGTCTTATTCATTTCCCATCCGCCGTAAAACGATGCCCGACAAGGTTACGTATCTCCCCAGGTTTGAAGCCGTCGCCCTCCCGGCCAGTACCGCCGAGGTCCAGGCGATAGTGAGACTCTGCAACCGGCACAAGGTGCAGTATAAAGCCTCCAGCACCGGCTGGCTTTACTGCGACCCCGTCGGGCCGAACTGCATCAAGCTGGATCTGCGGCGGATGAACCGCATCCTGGAAATCAACGAAAAGGGCATGTACGCGGCCATCGAGCCGTACGTGGTCGGCGCGCAGCTCCAGGCCGAGCTGATGAAGCGGGGCCTGACCTGCAACCAGTGCGGCGCCGGCGCCAACTGCTCCGTCATGCCGCTGGCGTCCCATGTGGGGCTGGGGCACATGAGCCAGAGCGGCAGCTACACCGAGCGGAACCTGCTGGCCGTCGAGTGGGTCACCGGCGACGGCGAGATTGTCCGGCTGGGCTCGCTCGGCTCGCACGGAGACTGGTTCTGCGGCGACGGCCCGGGCCCCTCTCTAAGGGGCATCATCCGCGGCAATACCACGCCGCTGGCCGGGCTGGGGGTCTTTACCGCCGGCGCCGTGAAGGTGTATCACTGGCCGGGCCCCGCCGCCTGGCGCGTCGACGGCGTCTGCCCGAAATACACCCACCCCGAAATGCCGCCGAACTTCATGATACGCTATCTCTCTTTTAAAGATATTGACGACGCCTTCGAGGCGGTGCGGCGTGTCGGCGAGGCGGAAATTGGCTATACGCTCATGGGATTTAACGCTGCCATGATGGCCTCCAATATCGCCACGGACAACCAGGAAGACCTGGACTATCTCAAGAGGTTCGCCGGCCAGGTGCAGGGCGTGGGCTTCCTGTTGATAATCGTCGGCAACTCGGCCCTGGACTTCGACTACAAGAAACGGACGCTGGAGCAAATTATGGCCGAGACCGGCGCCATGTCGCTCAAGGACGTGGAAGACCCGGTGATGGGCGCCGGCTTCGCCTGGCGGTTTATCCGCATCACCGGCTCCATCCGCGAGACGTCCCGCGCCACCGGCTGGGGCGGGGGCACGGTGGGAGGCTCGGACGTCTTCCCGCTCATGACCCGCTATATCCTGCACACCTCCCATCTCAAGCAGCAGCTTATCGACCAGGGCCTCATCATGGACGATTTCACGCATCCCTTTATCCAGTCAATCGAGCACGGGCATACCGGCCACGGCGAAATCCTGATCCGGTATAATCCGGCCGGCCCGGACCATATTGCCAGGGTACAGGGCATGCTCAGCCGGGAGGCCAATAAGACGGCCATCGAGGGGCGTTTCGGGGTGCCGCACCACGTCTGGAGCGACGCCTTGCACGATATGTACGGGCCGAACGTTGGCAACTACCACCTGCTGCTGCGGAAAATCAAGAAAAACTTCGACCCCGGCCAGGCCTCGGAGTCCTCCAACTATATCACGGCGAAAGAAGAAAAATAATCAGTCAATCGTTTTGAGTGAGCGAAGCGTTTGAAAAATACCATACTCCAGGTGGAGAGAGGCTTGAATGAAAACATTCCTCTCCCTTGATGAGAGAGGCAAAGTGATGGTGAAAATACCCCTCACTCTGGCTCTCTCCCGCAAGGGGAGAGAAGATTCAGGAAATTTTTGTCAGGAGGAGATAAATGCAGCTTAAAAACAGGGTAGCTCTGGTTTTCGGGGGGGCAAGGGGTATGGGGAGGGCTATCGCTCTCCGCTTCGCCGCGGAAGGATGCTCTTCAGCCATCGCCGATGTCCTCGATAAGGAAGGCGAAAAAACCGCGGCCGATATCAAGAAAGCCGGCAAAGACGCTGTCTACTTCCACTGCGACGTCACCAGCAGCGCCGGGGTGAAGGAGACGGTGGCCAAAACCATCGCCAAATTTAAAAAGCTGGATATCATGGTGTATTGCGCCGGAATCGGCAAGCCGCCGAAGCTGATTAACGACATCTCCGAGCAGGAATACGACAGCGTCGTGGCGGTCAACATGAAGGGCATCTTCTTGTGTTTCCAGGCCATCGCGCCCCACATGAAGGCCAACAACTACGGCAAGATTGTCGTCATTTCGTCACTGGCGGGGATATCGCCCAGTCCTGTCGCCATCCACTACGCCGCCGCTAAGGCCGGAGCCCTGCACGTCACCAGCTGTTTCGCCCTGGAGATGGCCAAGTATAACGTCACGGTCAACTCGATTCTCCCGGGGATGATACGGACGGACATGACACGCGATTTCGCCCCGCCTTCCATCAAAGACCTCGACGCGTTCATGGGCGAGCTGGCCAAGGGCATTCCGCTGAAGCGCGAAGGCACGGTGGACGACATCGCCGCCGCGGCCCTGTTCTTCGCCTCGGATGAATCGTCATATATCACCGCGGACAGGCTCTGCGTGGGCGGCGGGATGCCGAACCGGGGCACCCCGTAACGTTTAAGGGCGAGGAAGTTTAGTCTCTGCGGCGGCGGGACGACCCTGCCGCGACGGACCGGTGGCCATTTTTTCCGGGAACGCCTGCAATTTCTGGGAGATGCGGGTGACCGCCGCCCGCAGTGCTTCGAGGACTTCACCGGCCTTCGGATGGAGACGGCTCTCCGGTCCGACGACGCTCAGGGCCACCGGCAAGCTGTAGTTTTTCACCGGCGCGGAGATGCATAATGCCCCGGCGATTTTTTCTCCGTAGGTGATGGCATACTCTTTCACGCGTACCTCTTTAATCTGCGCCATGAGGTGTTCCTTGTTGGTCACCGTGCGGTCCGTATCCGGCGCGACCTCGATATCCTCCAGGGCCGCCCGAAGCTGTTTATCATTGAGCTGAGAGAGGAGCACCTTGGCCGAAGCCCCGCTCCTCACCGGCCCCATTCTGCGTTCCTGGGTCACCCTCAGGTCGTGCCGGCTGGGTATTTCGCGGAGAGAGAATTGGCGTATGCCTATCATGATATCCAGCGCCACCGTGTCCTCGGATAAACGCGAGAGCTGCTTCATCTCCTCCCCGGCGAACATCAGGAGGTACTCGTGCATGGTCACCGGATTGGATGCCAGCCGGGTGACCAGGGGCCCGAGGTAGTAGCGGCGGCTCGAGGTGTCCTGGACCACCAGCCAGGACTGTTCCAGGAGCTTAAGCACACGGTGCACCGTCGATTTGCCGAGGTGGCATTGCCGGGAGATGTCGGTCACCGTGTGAATGTCGTTGCTCAGGCAGACCAGTACATCGCTGGCGTGGGCGATCGAGCCGGTACGTCTCTTCTGGCTGTCGGGGGTATCGTTCCGTATATTAGAACTATTATTCATGTATCTGTATTTTATTGGATTTATTATATCATATACGTCAAGGCCCTGTTTTACTGTCTCCGAACGAGAATTACGATGGTCGCCGGCTTGGATCGCTTAATATTTGCCAAACCGGCCGGGATAATATTTAATATGTTCAGGAACGGTATTTCGAATATTCGGAACATCATGAGACCCTGACGGTATATACCGGTCGATATGGAGGCCGGGTCAGCGGGAGCGGACCGGAAGAGCTTGATTGAAACACAAGGGGGTGGGGGGAGACCGGAGATTCATGGAGCGGGAGACGGGATTCGAACCCGCGACTTTCTGCTTGGGAAGCAGACATTCTACCACTGAATTACTCCCGCGGAAACGATTTCATTTTAGACCAAAAGGACGAGGTTGTAAAGTGAAATTAAAGGGATAATCGGGTGAGATACCGGCGAGGATTGAAGTATTGAGAAAGCTTGAGTCCCGTAAAACAATCTCTAAACACAACATTTGACTTTTAAAGGGAGCATTGATATACTCGCTGAGAGCGAGTCAGCCTCAAAGATAATACGAGCGGACAGCTCTTATTCCCTGTACAAATTAAATTAAGGAGGATCAGGTAATGCCCGAAAGCTATGTGAATCTACTGGCGGATTTGAAGGAAGACGAGGTTCTCAAGCTGACAAAAAAGCGGATTGATTCCGGCGAAGATCCGATGAAAATCCTGGAAGACAGCCGCAAGGGAATGGAAATCGTGGGCAAGCGTTTTGCCGACGGTGAGTACTTCCTGCCGGAGCTCGTCTTTTCCGGCGAGCTCTTAAAGCAGGTCACGGCCATGGTCAAACCCCATATGTCCGGGAAGGCCACCCAGGTGAAGAAAGCGGGTAAGGTCGTCATCGGCACGGTAGCCGGGGATATCCATGATATCGGCCTGAACATCGTTGATTTCATGCTGGACGTCAACGGCTTCGACGTGACCAACCTCGGCGTCGATGTCCCGGCGGACAAATTCGTCAAGGCGATGAAAGATACCAAAGCCCCGGTGCTGGGACTGAGTGGCTTCCTGACCCCGGCCTTCGATGCTATGAAAGAGACCGTCGAAGCACTGGAAAAGGCCGGTATCCGAAAGAATGTCAAGATAATGATCGGCGGCGGCCAGATGGACGATGAGGTGAGGAAGTATGCCAAGGCGGACGCCTTTGGCAAGGATGCCATGGCGGCCGTGTCCCTGGCCAAGAAGTGGATCGGTGTCAACTAATATGGCATGGGCGGGGCTATCTCCGGAAGAAAAGCGGTCGGAACGCTTTAAGCGGTGGCTTTCACCGCCGGCAGTGAAGTTCTCCAGCCCGCAGGCGGGAAAATTATATAAAGACAGGGTGACTAGGTTCGCGAAAGCACTCCAGCTACAGAAGCCGGACCGCGTCCCCTGCATCCTGCCGGCCGGGTTGTACGCTGCCACCTACGCCGGCACCAACCTCCACACCGTTATGTACGATTACGATGAAATGAAGCGTGCCTGGCTCAAACTCCTCCACGATTTCGAGGCGGACACATATATACCCCCGGCCCTGGTCCCCTCGGGGAGAGCCCTCGAGGCGGTCGATTACAAGCTCTACAAGTGGCCGGGGCACGGCCTCTCCACGAACACGCTTTCCTACCAGGCCGTCGAAGCCGAGTGGATGAAGCCAGACGAGTACGACGCCCTTATCAACGACCCCTCGGATTTCTGGCTGCGGACCTACATGCCGCGGGTTTTCGGCGCCTTAAAGGCCTTCGGACAGCTGCCGCCCCTTACCTCTTTCGAGGAGATAGCCACGATGTCCTTCCTGTCCTTCGGTCTCCCGGAGGTCCAGGCCGGTTTCCAGGCCCTGCTCGAGGCGGGGCGCGAGACTCTCAGATGGGCGGCGGTGGTCGGGGAGGTCAGCCAGGTGGCGCTGCAGGCGGGTTATCCCGGCATCATGGGCGGCCTGGCCAAGGCCCCGTTCGATACGCTCGGAGACACGTTACGCGGCACCCAGGGTATCATGATGGACATGTTCCAGCGGCCGGACAAGCTCCACGCGGCGATGGATAGAATCGCGCCACTGGCTATCGCCGGGGCGATAAACGGGGTTAACGCCGCCAACGTACCGGTGATTTTCATGCCGCTGCACAAGGGCGCCGATACCTTCATGTCCAGGAAGCAATATGAGACCTTTTACTGGCCGTCTTTCAAGAAGGTCGTCATGGCCCTGGTCAACGAAGGTATTCTTCCTATCCTGTTCGCCGAGGGCAGCTATAACGACCGTCTTGATATTATCAAGGAACTGCCCCGTGGCGCGGTGGCCTGGTACTTCGACAAAACGGATATCTTCCGGGCAAAAGAGGTTCTGGGCAACACTGCGTGCATCGTTGGCAACGTGCCGACGTCGCTGCTGATGACCGGCACGCCGCGGGAGGTCAAGGAACACTGCCGCAAGCTTATCGAGGTGTGCGGCAAGGGCGGCGGGTATATCCTGGCTGCCGGGGCCAACATCGATGAGGGCAGTCCCGATAATCTGCGCGCCATGATGGAAGCCGTCAAAGAGTACGGCGTCTACAGGTAAGAGAGTTGCCAGTTTACAGTAGATAGCCAGTCCGTTCACCCCCCTGTCCCGAAACTGAAAACTGACAGCCGTTAGTGATGAATCGCTCGAACCGGGGGGTGTATTTCATGGGAAACAGCGAGCCGCGGGCGGGCATGTCGTGGGAGGAAAAACGGGAGGAGCGGTTCCGGCGCTGGCTTTCACCCGATGTCAAATTCGAAAGCCCTGCCGCCGGCGAAGCTTACCGCCGGAGAGTTACCCGCTTCATCAAGGCCATCAGGCTCGAAGAGCCCGACCGCGTTCCCGTCATGCTGCCGGTAGAGTATTACCCGGCCTACTACGCCGGAGGTAACCTCAAGAAGGTTATGTATGACTACGACGAGCTCCGCCGCGCCTGGCTCAAGTTTATCCGCGAGTTCGACATGGACTCGTTCAACGGGCCCAGCCTGGTCTTCCCCGGCCGCGTGCTGGACATGATCGACTATAAAATTCAGAAATGGCCGGGACACGGCCTCCCCGACGATGCCCCGTCCCACCAGTATATCGAAGGCGAATATATGCCCCCGGACGAGTATGACCTTCTCATCCGCGACCCCGCGGACTATCTGCTGAGATATTTCCTGCCCCGTACCGCCGGGGCGCTGCAGGGATTCCGGAAGCTCGGCCCGGTGACACCCATGGTCGGCATACCGGTCTTTTACATCATGCAGTTCGGGGACCCGGATATCCGCGCGGCCTACCAGGCCCTGCTGGACGCCGGGCAGGAGTGCCTGAAGTGGACGGCGGTCGTCGGCGAGGTGAGCCAGGCGGCGCTGGCCGCCGGTTTCCCCACCATCTGGGGCGGCATGGGCCAGGCGCCTTACGACATGGTCGGGGACATGCTCCGGGGAACCCGGGGCATCATGATGGACATGTTCCGGCGTCCGGGCAAGCTGCTGGAAGCCATGGAGAGGCTCATCCCCATCTGCATCGAAGAGACGGTAAGCTCGGCCAACGCTTCGGGGTGCCCGATAATATTCATACCTCTCCATAAAGGCACCGGCGGTTTCATGTCCAATAAACAGTTCGAGACCTTCTACTGGCCGACCCTGAAAAAGGTGATGCTGGGACTCATCGATGAAGGCCTAGTGCCGATGCCGTTCGCCGAGGGTGACTACGGGCCGCGCCTGGAAATCATCCGGGACATGCCCCGTGCCTCGGTAATCTGGTTTTTCGAGCAGATGGACATGGCCAGGGCCAAGAAGGTACTGGGGGACGTCGCCTGCATCGCCGGAAACGTGACGGCCTCGGTCCTCTGCACCGGCGCGCCCCGCGAGGTCAAGGAGACCTGCCGACAGCTCATCCGGACCTGCGCACCCGGGGGCGGCTATATACTCAGCGGCGCGGTCCACATGGACAAAGGCAACCCGGACAACCTGCGAGTGATGATGGAAGCCGCCAGGGAATACGGCGTTTATAAAAGCTAATCGTGAGGAGGACTTCAGCCGTGACGATGCGTGGTTTCGATAACCAAGTGATTCCGGTCCTGGATAAACCTGAAAACTGGGCGGAGATGACCTGGCGGGAGAGGCGGGAGGAACGCTTCAAGCGATGGCTCAATCCGCCCGAAGTCAAATTCGTCAGCCCCGCGGCCAAAAGGCTGTTCAAGGAAAGGGTAACGAGGTTTACCAGGGCCATCAAGATGGAAGAGCCGGACCGCGTCCCGGTGATGCTGCCCACGGGCAACTACCCGGCCTACTGGGCCGGGGCCGATTTCCACACGCTGATGTATGACTACGTTACCATGCGCCGCATCTGGATAAAATACCTGGAGGAGTTCGGTGACATGGACACGTTCAACGGTCCCGCCCTGGTCCCCTCGGGGAGAATCGCCGAGGCGCTGGACTCCCGGCTCCAGAAGCTGCCCGGGCTGGGCCTGCCCCAGGACGCGACGATGAACCAGTTCGTCGAGGGCGAATATATGGCGGCCGATGAGTACGACCGGCTGATAGCCGACCCCTCGGACTATCATATCAGGGTGATGTCGCCCCGCACCACCGGGCTGTTCGAGTCGTTCGCCAAGCTGCCGCCGCTACGCATGTTGCAGGGCGCTTTCTGGGTGGCCGCGCTGGCCGACCCCGATTTGCGCCAGACCTTCCAGATCCTGATGGACCTCGCCGACGAGCACCGGCGGCACCAGCAGGCCAACATGGAAATAAACGCCTACATCAGGTCGCGTGGTTTTCCCTCCCTGTTCGGCGGCGGGCCGATGGCCGGGGCACCCTTCGACCACTTTGCCGACACCCTGCGGGGCACCCGCGGCATCGCCATGGACATGTTCCGCCAGCCCAGGAAGCTGCACGAGGCTATGGAGTTCTGGGCGGACCTCATGATTAGTTCCACCATTAAAAATTTCCCGATGACGGCCGGTCCCGTCTGCATGATGCCACTGCACAAAGGCGACGACACCTTTATGTCCGATAAACAGTTCGAGGAGTTCTACTGGCCGACCCTGAGGAAAATCTTCATGGCCATGATTGAGGAGGGCCTGGTGCCGATGCCCTTCGCTGAGGGCAAGTATAACAACCGGCTGAAGCAGATTGCGGACACGCCGAAGAGCGGGGTTGTCTGGTACTTCGACCAGACGGACATGGCCGCGGCCAAGAAAATACTGGGCAACACGTCGTGTATCGTCGGTAACGTGCCGACGTCGGTGGTCAAGACCGCCACTCCCCGGCAGGTGAGGGAATACTGCCGCAAGCTCATCGCCGACTGCGCCCCGGGCGGCGGCTATATATTGGCCGGTGGCGCTAGCATCGACAAGGGCAAGATAGAGAACCTCCGGGCCATGATGGACGCCGCGAAGGAATACGGGGTTTATAAGAAATAGCTCAAAAATCAAATCCAAAAAATCAAAACCACATATCAAAAGTAAAAATGATTGTTAGCTGATTTGATTTTCTCTCGGTGTCTTTGAGTTTTTGTTTTCAACTTTTAAATTACCGGCGGCCTGTCGCCAGGATGATGCTGGTATTATCGTGGAGGATTTATGAAAAAACCTGAAAACTGGTCGGGCCTGACCTGGCAGGAGAAGCGGGATAAGCGCTTCGAGTGGTGGGGGGCTGCCCGCGGCGTTAAATTCGTCAGCAAAGAGGCCAGGGCCAAACACGACGCCAGCGTCGATAGGACGATCAAGGCCATCAAGCTCGAAATCCCGGACCGCGTCCCCGTCCATATCCCCGCCGGCACTTTCCCGGCCTACTACGCCGGCTACGACCTCAAGACGATAATGTACGACGTCGAGAAAATGCGGGAAGCATGGCTGAAATTCGCCCGCGATTTTGATACCGACGGTATGGCCGGGGCGGGGACCTCTAGCGGGGGTTTCATGGACGCCCTGGGCACCAGAACGATGAAATGGCCCGGTCACGGCCTGCCCGACGATGCTACCCTGGTGCAGTTCGTCGAGGAAGAGTACATGAAGGCCGACGAGTACGACGCCTTCCTCGATAACCCCACCGACTACTATATCCGCTATTTTTTGCCCCGCACCCACGAGGCATTCGCCCCGTTAGCGAAGTTGTCATCCCTCTCGTCCTACATGGGCATCGCCGGGCAGCTGGTGATGGCCGCCGGCGACCCCGATTTTAAAAAGATGGTCAGGGCCCTGGTCAAAGCCAATGAGGCGAACGTGAAGTGGGGCAAAGTCTCCGCCGAGTGCACCCGGGTCTGCCGCGAGATGGGCTTCCCGGCGGGGGGCGGGGGCATGGCCCTGGCCCCTTTCGATACCATCGCCGACATGTTCCGCGGCACCCGCGGCTCGGTGATGGACATGTACCGGCAGCCGGAGAAGCTGCTGGAAGCCTGCGACAGGATAATGCCGCTTTCCCTGGACGCGGCGATAAAAGGGGCCGACATGGGCGATAGTCCCTTCGTGTTCATCCCTATGCACAAGGGCGATGACATGTTCATGTCCGATAAGCAGTTCGAGAAGTTTTACTGGCCGTCGTACAAAAGGCTGCTCCTTGGCTTGATTGATGAGGGTCTTGTCCCTTCGCCCATCGTCGATGGCACCTACAACCGCCGGCTGGAATACATCAAGGACCTGCCACGGACCGGCGTGTTCTGGGTCTTTGAGAAAACAGACATGGCCCTGGCCAAGAAAGTGCTCGGCGGGCACACCTGCATCGGAGGTAACGTGACCGGCTCACTGATTTGCAAGGGGACGCCGGAAGACGTCAGGAAATACTGCCGCTGGCTCATCGATACCTGCGCCCCGGGGGGTGGCTACGTCTTGTCCATGGGCGTCAGCGTCGATAAGGCCGACCCGGCGAACTTCCAGGCTATGATTGAGACCGCGAAGACGTACGGGCAGTACCACTAGATTTTTCAGGACGCGAAAAGACCGGAGAATTTGTTCACCGCGGAGGGCTTGAGGTAGTGTTTAAGAGACCGGATAACTGGGCCGGGCTGACCTGGCAACAAAAGAGAGACCTGCGCCTCGACTGGTGGATAAAGGCGGATGGCGTTAAGTTCGTCAACCGGGAAGCGGAAAAAAGCTATAAGGCGCGGGCCACCCGGCTGGCAAGGGCCGCCAAAATGGAAATACCCGACCGCGTCCCCTGCGCGGTGCCGGCCGGCTGGTTCCCGGCCATGAACGCCGGCCTCAGCTTCAAGGAGGTGCTCTACAGTCCGGAGAAAATGAAGTCGGCCTGGCTCAAGTTCCTCGACGAATACGATACCGATACATTCGACGGTACGCTGTTCTTCCAGGCGCCGGTTAACGATATCCTCGAGGCGAAAACGCAGAAATGGCCGGGTCATGGCCTGCCCGATAACGCCTTTTCTTACCAGTACGTCGAGGGCGAGTACATGAAGGCCGACGAGTACGACCTCTTCATGAAAGACCCGCTCGATTTCCAGTTGCGCCGCCTGCTGCCGCGTACCCTGGGCGTCTTCGAGCCCATGGCGGGTGTCCCCTCCTTTTCTTCCTACCAGGGACTGCCCCAGCGGCTCATGGCCATGTGCCTCGACCCCTCTTTTCAGAAGCTGTTCCGGGCCATCCGGGAGGCCAGCCAGTTCCTGCCGGAATTCATGAAGGCCAGTACCGAGACCACGCGGGAGGCCTTCGGCAAAGGCTTTCCCATGTTCCGCGGCGGCTTGACCGTGGCCCCGTTCGATGTCTTTGCCGATAACCTCCGTGGCACGCACGGCATCGTC
>MGNQ01000013.1:12466-14732 GCA_001796865.1 Chloroflexi bacterium RBG_16_56_11 | reverse complement strand
GCCGCAGAAGATTCACGAGGCCATGGAGTTTGTCCTGCCGCAGCTGCTTTCGGGGTCGGTCAGCATGGCCGACATGTCCGATTGCCCGGTCGTGATGATGCCGCTGCACAAGGGCGACGATACCTTTATGTCCAATAAACAGTTTGAGACCTTCTACTGGCCGACCTTCCGCCGGCTGCTCCTGGGGATGGTCGACGAAGGCCTGGTGCCTTTCCCGGTGGCCGAGGGCGCCTACAACCACCGCCTGGAATACATCAGCGATATGCCGAAATCGGCCGTCGTCTGGATGTTCGACCAGACGGACATGGCCGCCGCCAAGAGGACAGTAGGCAAAGTATCCTGCATCTGCGGCAACGTCCCCGTGTCCATCGCCTATACGGGGACGGCCCGGGAGATGAAAGAATATTGCCGCAAACTTATCGAAATTTGCGCCCCCGGCGGCGGCTTTATCCTCAGCGGCGGCTCGACCTTCGACATGGCCAGGCCGGAGAACCTGCGCGCCATGATTGACGCCGCCAGGGAATACGGGGTGTATTAGTTCGAAGGTTGAAAAATAATTGTCATTCTGAGCCCAGCGAAGAATCCGTCCCCTCGTCCCCTCACCTGGATTCCCGCAGGGCGGGAATGACTTTTAAACTACCTGGTATTTAGGAGGTTAGTGAGAGCCATGACGATGCGTAACGCTTATAGCCCCGGGGGTTCGATTAAAGATTCCGTGAAAAACTGGGCGGAGCTGACGCCGGCGCAGAAGCGCGAGGCACGTTTCAGGAGATGGCTCGAAGCACCGGGCGTGAAATTTAAAAATGCCGAGGCAAAAAAGCTTTACCTCCAGCGCGTGACCCGGTTCATCAAGGCCATCAAGCTGGAAGAGGGCGACCGCGTGCCCTGCATGCTGCCGGTGGGCTATTTCCCGGCCTACTACGCGGGCTACGACCTCAAGACGGTGATGTATGACTACGAAAAGCAGCGTGATGCCTGGCTGAAGTTCATGCGCGATTTCGGGGACATGGACACCTTCGGCGGACCGGGATTGGTGCTGCCCGCCCCGGCGCTCGAGATGATCGACCACAAGATTCACAAGTGGCCGGGCCACGGCCTGGCCGATAACGTCGCCTCGTACCAGTTCGTCGAGGGCGAGTATATGAAGCCCGACGAGTACGACAAGCTCATCCAGGACCCCTCGGATTTCTGGCTGCGGACGTTTATGCCCCGGCAGGCGGGGGCCTTCGCGCCCCTGGCCAGGCTGCCCCACCTCAATCCATTCATCGGCATCCCGGTCTTTCTCCTGGGGCGCTTCGCCGACCCCGAGATACAGCGGGCCTATCGGACCATCTTCAAGGCCGGCGAGGAGGTCGTGAAGTGGCAGCAGACCATCATGGTGGTCGCCCGGGAAGCCATCGAGTCCGGCTACGCCGTTTTCGGCGGCGGGATGTCCGGCGCCCCCTTCGATATGCTCACTGATATGCTCCGGGGCACCCACGGCATCGTCATGGACATGTACCGCCAGCCGGAGAAGATACACGAAGCCCTGGACAGGATAACCCCCATCGTCATCCAGGAGGCCGTGGCCTCGGCGGACATGTCGATTGCGCCGGTCATCATGATGCCGCTTCACAAGGGCGACAAGACCTTTATGTCCACGCCACAGTTCGAGACCTTCTACTGGCCCTCCTTTAAAAAGGTCCTGCTCGGCATCATCGACGAAGGACTCATTCCCATGCCCTTCGCCGAGGGGAACTACATACCGCGACTGGAAATAATCCAGGAAATGCCCCGGGCGTCCATGGTTTGGTACTTCGAGTACATGGACATGGCCCGCGCCAAGGAAACGGTCGGCCGGAGCAACTGCATCGCCGGCAACCTTCCCATCTCGATAGTCGTCACCGGCACTCCCCGGGACGTCAAAGAAGGCTGCCGCCAGCTCATCGAGACCTGCGCTCCGGGCGGCGGGTATATCCTGTCCGCCGCCGCCAGTATGGACCAGGGCCGGATTGAAAACCTCCACGCCATGATGGATGCGGCTAAAGAGTACGGAGGCTATAAGAAAAAATACCCAAATCACAAGTAACAATGACCAAAAAATATCCAGTAACAAAATTCAAATAACCAAACTTTTATTCATTGATTATTGAAAATTGAATTTGTTTGGTGCTTGTATCCTGGTTATTGGTTATTAAACAGGAGGCCGTATGGAAGGGGTAGAAAACTGGGAAAAGCTCACCTGGCAGGAGAAGCGGGAGGAGCGATTCAAGAGGTGGCTCGAAGC
>MGNQ01000013.1:11995-12403 GCA_001796865.1 Chloroflexi bacterium RBG_16_56_11 | reverse complement strand
TATCAAGGCCATCAAGCTCGAGGAGCCCGACCGCGTACCCGTCGCCCTGCCCTCCGGCATGTTCCCGGCCTATTACGCCGGGTATACGTTGCGGGACGTCATGTATGACTATGAAAAGTTGAAGAAAGCCTATGTCAAGTTCATCGATGAGTTCGAGATGGACTCCTACACCGGCCCCGGCCTGGTATTTCCGGGAAAGGTCCTCGATATGACCGACCACCAGCTGCACAAGTGGCCGGGTCACGGCCTTCCGGCGAATGCCTCCCTGTACCAGTACGTCGAGAAAGACTATATGAAGGCGGACGAGTATGAAGCCTTCCTGGAGAATCCGGCGGACTTCTGGTGGCGTTGTTTCCTGCCCCGTACCGTGGGGGCTTTTGAGGCGTTCCGCAACCTGCCGCCGGTCAC
>MGNQ01000013.1:0-11982 GCA_001796865.1 Chloroflexi bacterium RBG_16_56_11 | reverse complement strand
ATACCCATGGGGTTTTACGCCGCCCTGGGACGGCCGGACGTCGAAGCTGCCTTTAAAACCATGATCGAGGCGGGCAAGGAGACGCTCAGGTGGCAAGCCGTGGCGATGGAGCTCAATATGTATTCCCTCGTGGCCGGTATTCCGTCAATCCGGGGTGGAGGCATGGGCGGGGCCCCTTTCGATAGCATCGCCGACATGCTGCGGGGAACCCAGGGGGCGGTCATGGACATGTACCGCCAGCCGGACAGGCTCCACGAGGTCATGGCCCGGGCCGTGCCCAACGTCATCAGGGGTGCGGTGGCGGCTGCCGATGCCACCAGCTGCCCGGTGTGCTTCATGCCGCTGCATAAGGGCGACGAGAGCTTCATGTCCCCCAGGCAGTTCGAGACTTTTTACTGGCCGACCTTCCGGAAGGTGCTCATGGGGATGATTGACGAAGGGCTCGTCCCGTTTCCTTTCGCCGAGGGCAGGTACGGGGCGCGACTGGAGGTCATCCAGGACCTGCCCCGCACCTCGACGGTGTGGTCTTTTGAGGATATCGACATGGCCAGGGCGAAGAAAATCCTCGGCAGCCGCGCCTGCATCGCCGGGAACGTGCCGGCTTCGGTCATGTACACCGGCTCGCCCGGGGACGTTAAGGAATATTGCCGACGGCTCATCGAGACCTGCGCTCCGGGCGGCGGCTACATACTCACCGGGGCGGCCGGCCTTAACGAGGGCAATCCGGACAATCTGCGGGCCTTCATGGAAGCCGCCAAAGAATACGGCACCTATAAATAAAACAGGAGACGTTAACGTGGAAACGAGAGTATCGAGCGAAAAGAAAGAGGTTATCATCGATATCACCCGCCCGACGGTGCTTATCGGGGAGCGCATCAATCCTACCGGAAAAAAGAAGCTGGCCGAGGCCCTGAAGGTGGGCGACCTCGATATTGTGCGTAAAGAGGCCATCGAGCAGGTGGTGGCCGGGGCGGACATCATCGATGTCAACGTGAACGCCCCGGGCGTGGACGATGTAGCGATGCTGCCGAAGGCGGTACGGGCGGTGATGGAGGTGGTGGATGCGCCGCTTTGTCTCGATAGCCCTAACACCGCCGCCATCGAGGCTGCCCTGAAGGTCTACAAAGGTAAGCCGCTCATCAACTCGGTCAGCGGGGAAGAGCACTCCCTCCAGCGAGTCCTGCCGCTCGTCAGGGAGTACGGCGCGGCCGTCGTCGGCCTGGTGCAGGACGACGACGGTATCCCCAAGAACGCCGACCGGCGCGTGGCTATCGCCCGTAAAATCGTCGAGAGGGCCGAGAAGGCCGGTGTTTCCCGGGAAAACATTGTCATCGACGTCCTGACCTTCGCCATCGGCGCCGAGTCGAACTCCGGGAAGGACGTCCTGGAGGCCATCAGACGCATCAGGACGGAGCTGGGGGTCAATATGACCATGGGGGCGAGTAATATCTCCTTCGGCATGCCGGACCGCGCTATCATCAATAACTGCTGGGTCTCCCTGGTCATCGCCGCCGGGGCCACGGCGTTGATTGTCGATGCTGCCAGGGTCAGGCCGTCGGTGCTGGCCGCCGACCTCGTGCTGGGGCGGGACCGCTTCGCCCGGCGCTTCATCGAGGACCACCGGAAGCGTCAGCAGCAGGCCCAGGCTTGACACCTCTGTTCACAGGGTCTATACTTAAAAATGCATCTCGGCGCGGGGTAGAGCAGTGGTAGCTCGTCGGGCTCATAACCCGGAGGTCGTTGGTTCAAATCCAACCCCCGCTACCAATGGATTCGAACTGAGCACGGTTAAAAACTGTGCTTTTTTGTTTTAGCCTTGCTTTCTGTTTTATCTTAAAAAAGTCATATAACCTAAGCGGCTAATCTTACAGCAATACTGGATTCCACTGCCGAAAATTTCTTTCTACATACGCTATTGACAGTGTCCACGCAAATTACTATACTTCGGGTTATTAGGCCCGGGTTCAAATATAATAGACGGTGGGACAAAGATGAGAATGGTCTTGTGGCTGGTTTTAGTTTGCCTGATAACTACGGTTCTGGTATTGGGTTCCTGCACTCAAAATGCGCCAGAGGCGCCTCCAGTGCCTTCTCTACCGACTGAACCTGCTCCGGTAGGGGGACCTGAGACTGCACCCCCGCCCACTCCCGCATACACCCCGGCACCAACGCCTTCCCCCACACCTGCACCAACACCTGACGCCACACCTTCGCCGTCCACAACATCGAGTCCACCGATAAAGCCTGCACCACCAAGTCCTCCCCAACCTCCAGCGCCTACAACGCCCACAACGACCCAGACGCCTTCCCTTCCTCTTATGGACGTCTTTATGAAAGGCATCTATTTCAATGATTGGAAACCGCCAGCTAATCCTCCGCCACCGCCGCCAGGTGCAGTCGCAAAAACCTCGCCGCCATTTCGCGGGTTGTATGCCGCCCCCGAAACAGACCAGTCTCTGAAAAATCTTGCCGCCACGGGTGCTAACTGGATTGCATTATCATTCGGGGTTTTCCAGGAAAATATATCATCCACGAAAATAAACTATGAGTCTCCTTCCGCCACCGACGCCGAATTGAAGCGCGTGTTTGATCTTGCACACAGCCTTGGTCTGAGAGTCCTGCTCATGCCGCAGTTATTCCTGTCTGATGACCCTAGCCATTGGCAAGGTCATATCGGCACAGTTTTTACCAGTGAAAAACAGTGGCAAGAGTGGTTCGCTTCTTATCGGGAATTCATTAATTACTATGCCGCTTTTGCGCAAGCAACAGGAGTTGACATGTTGTTTATCGGGAACGAACTTGGTGGAGTAACCCACCGGGAGGCCGACTGGCGCCGGATTATCCAGGAGGTTCGCCAGCGTTTCAAGGGGCTAATTACTTATGACAGCCTGATGACGGCGACCTGGGGATTTCCCCACGGTGAAGAGCAACGCATCAAGTGGTGGGATGCAGTGGACTATATCGGAGTGGGTGGGTATTATGAGTTGACGAATAAAAACGACCCGACCGTTGCGGAGCTTAAGGATGCCTGGATAAAAAAAGGTTATGTTGCACAACTGGAGAACCTCTCAAAAAAGTTTAACAGGCCAGTAATCATTTCGGAAATTGGCTATCTGAGCACCGACGGAACCAATAAAGTGCCTGCTGATTTCAAGGCTCTTAGACAAGCGCCTATAGACCTGCAGGAGCAGGCAGATTGCTACCAGGCGGTTTTTGAAACACTATGGGGTAAGCCCTGGTTGAAAGGGATATTCTGGTGGCAGTGGTTTGCCAACCGACCATTTGGACACGGCGGACCTTATGACCCCACTGAGACGCCGTACGGTAAGCCTGCTGAGGAAGTGTTGAAAAAATATTACCTTCCACAATAGAAAAGCAACTGATTCCGCAGATTATGGAAAGTTAAAGATTAAGCAAAAAGTTCTTTCTATTGTACAACTTGCTCTACCAATTTCTGAAGCTAAAATCCCCCGAAATCGAAAAACGGTTCCGGGGGATTTTTCATTTTAGCTAACGGATAGCTAACGTGATAAAATATAAAAATTAAATGGGTCTATTATAATGATCCATAAAAGACTTAATTAGAGTCTTCCGTGTTACCTTTTTTAATAACTCAACTTCGTCCTCAAAGTCACCCAAAATTTCCTCTCTTCTATCAAGTTCTTGGGTAAGGCTTTCAATTTCTTGAATATGGTCATCAGATTCTTGAACAGAGTTATCAGACTCTAAACTAGTATTGATGTCTTGTCGCCTATCATAAATATCCCATAATTCTTCAATGATGCTGGAATATTCTCCTTGATGGAAAAATCTGTATCTAATGCCTCGAAGGTTCATAAAACTAGTCCCGTATATATTTATGAAGTGTTGTTCAATAGAGGTTCCATGATTTGGAATAACCCTACCACAAATACTACATTGTAAAGGAGTCCGGCAAGTAGGAGGGTTTCCGGCCTGGGACTCAAGAATCGAAATGTAAAAAGCTATAGATGCATTGTCGTTACGATAAACTTCACTAAATTCCTTTAAATTCGTCACGACAGTCAGGTATTTAAGAATCGAGCCTTAAGACTGCGAAGGCACGCAGTGTCCGTTGATACAGACATATCCCGGCGGGCAGTCAGTATCGATAGAGCAACTTAAGCCCGCGGAGATTTTTTCTCGTTTTTCGGCCTTTCTCGCGACGAAGGACCGACGTATAGCCAAATAAGTGCCCCCGACATTAATATAGACAACAAAGACCGCAGGAACCAAGGCCAATATCTCTGCCACAATCAGGACAATCAACCCGGGCCCTTCCATGATTCACCACAAAGCATCGATGGCTATTAGCCCCTGTGTTACCGATGCGACATCTTTAGTGAACAACTCCCTGAAACTGTTGCATCGGTTTTTTACCCTTATTACCCGGGGCCGCCGCCAGAGCTCTCCCTGGAATTAAGCATTTTCTAAGGAAGCTTTAATCTTACACTAAGCAAAATTACGAATCATTCGTAGTAAAAGTACCTGTGTATACCGTCAGAAGATACCGCTCATCATCATCGAAAACTACCGGTAATGCGCGCCGGAGAATGTCGACTTGACCTGAAAAGGAGTTGATATGGATATTTTTGAACTGAGGACTCCCGAATTGACCCGCCGGGACTTCATCAAGATAGCCGGGGCCGCGCTGGCTTGGCTGGGGCTAAGTCAGGCACTGACCCCCAAAGTGGCGAAAGCTCTGGAAGAGTCCCTGGGCAAACCGGCCGTAATCTGGCTCAAATCACAGGACTGTACCGGCTGCACCGAGTCTTTCCTCAACAGTCTGGAACCGCTGGCAGCCTCAATTCTGCTGGATACCATCTCACTACGCTACCATGAAACGGCGATGGCTGCCTCCGGTCGCCGGGCCGAAGAGGCCCGACTCAAGACTATCGAAGAAGGTGGCTATATTCTCATCATGGACGGGGCCATCCCGCTGGGCGAGGACGGGCTGTTCCTGACGGTCGAAGGCAAGCCTTTCAAAGACATCGTCAGCGAGACGGCGCGCAAAGCCGCAGCCATTATCTGTGTCGGCTCCTGCGCCACCTATGGCGGCATACCCCGCTCTGGTCCCACCGATGCCGTCGGCTACCTTTTCCGCGGCACCCAGCGTCACCATTACTACGATGATGTCACCGGGAACAAGCCGGTAGTCAACCTGCCTACCTGCCCGGTGCATCCCGAGCGGCTGGTGGCGGTAATCATACACTACCTCACCTTCGGCACCGTCCCGCCCCTGGACAGATTCTATCGGCCGCTCGCCTTCTACGGCTCTAACCAGCACGAAAACTGCGAGCGGCGCGGGCACTTCGAAGCCGGCCGGTTCATCACCGACTGGGGTAATCCCGACCAGCAGGGCTGGTGCCTTTATCTCAAGGGTTGCAAGGGCCCCTGGGCGAACCAGGACTGCTGGAAGCGACTCTGGAACAACCGGACGAACTACTGCATACGGGCGAACGTGCCCTGCGTCGCCTGTTCCGAGCCGGAGTTTTACGAATCTGTCAGCCCGATGTACGAGCGCCAGTTTGACGTGGAACTGCCGGGTATAGGCAGAGTTGATATAGACAAGGTTATGGCCACGATAGGCGGCGTGACGGCAGCCGGCGCCGGTCTTGACATGCTGGTGAGCCGGGCGACCGGACGATGGAAAGATACGGGTGAAAAGAAGGAAGCAAGTGACGAAGGGAAGGAGAGCTGAGTTATGGCACAGCGTATTATCATCGACCCCATGACACGGATAGAGGGTCATATGAAGATTGAGGTAGAGGTGGAAAACGGACGTGTCAAAGACGCCTGGTCTTCTGGCACCATGGTCCGCGGCTGGGAGGTGCTGTTGCGGGACAAAGACCCGCGAGACGCTCCGTATATAGCCAGTCGTGTTTGTGGCGTATGTGAAGGCGTCCATGCGGTGGCCTCGGCCCAGGCTTTAGACCAGGCTTTCGATATCGACACACCGGAAGCGGGCAGGATAATGCGAAACCTCTTTTGCTCCGGTCTTTATATGCATGACCACTACATACAGTTCTACGTGCTCTCCGCGCTCGATTACCTGGATATCATGGCGGTAGCGGGGTATAAAGGCAATGACCCCGGTCTGGTAGCGCTGAGGGACAAGATAGTGGCTCTCGTTGAGAAACGTGATACATCGCCATTCACTCCCCGGTATGAGCCGGATGAGTTTTCTTTAAAAGACCCGGAAGTTGTCATCACGCTGGTAGCGCACTATGTCAAATCGGTAGAGTTGAAAGCCAAGTCGCAAAAGATGTTGAACTTCATTACCGGCATACAGCCCCATCCCAACACCATAATATGGGGCGGTTGCACGGCGACTCCGTCACGGGAGGAGCTTCTGCAATTCCGCGACCTCTGGGAAGAGCAGTTGAAATTTGTCAAAGAAGTGTATATTCCAGATGTGGTAGCCGTTGGCACCGGGCCGCTCCTGCCTCTGGCTAAAGCCGGGCTGGGCAGGGCTCATGGTAACTACCTGTGTTATCCCATGTTTCCGCAGGATGACCCGGCCAGCCCCACTGATTACACTTTTGGCGGGAGCAACCACCTGGTAAAAGGAGGCGCTATCGTCGGTAGTGAGACGAACCCCGCGCAGCCGGTGGACTTCGGGAAGATTACCGAAGCGGTTCAATATTCATGGTATGATTACCCGCCCGGCATCAGCCAGCTCCATCCAGATGCTGGAATAACCAGGCTTAACGTTAGAAAAGACGGTGCTTATTCTTTCATCAAAGCACCTCGCTACGGCGGACAGCCGATGGAAGTCGGGCCACTGGCCAGGGGTCTGGTAAATCAATACCCGGAGTTGATGGAGCTTATCAAATATGGCGGTAAGGCTGGTGCCGTTGCCCGCCACTTCTGCCGCGCTATCGAGTCCAGGACCGTCGGCGAAGCCGGCCTCGCCTGGATTGACCGGCTTATTGAGCTGGCGACCGCCGGACGTATCGTCGGCATGAAAGAAAAGCCGGTTCCGAACTCAGCCCGCGGCATGGGGGCCTGGGATGCACCGCGGGGAGCTCTGGCACACTGGATCGATATCGAAGACCGCCGCATCAAGAACTACCAGATGGTAGTGCCGAGCACCTGGAATGGGTCTCCACGGGACGAAAAAGGGGTCAGGGGAATATACGAGGAATCACTGATTGGCGCGCCGGTACCCGACATTGAGAATCCTATCAACATCGTACGTATCATCCGCTCCTTCGACCCCTGCATGGCCTGTGCTATCCATCTCATCGACCCGGAGACAAACGACATCAAAATCTATAAGGTGTTTTAGGAGTCAGGATATGGCGAACCAAGCAAAAGCAGCAATAAGACACCCGATTGTATTCAGGATTCTTCATCTGGCGATAGTGGTTTCGATTCTTCTTTTAGTAATCACCGGGTTTTACATGCATCGCCCCTTCATCGGCGGAGCCGGTTTCCTGATGTCGATGGCGCGTGGCGTTCATTTCTTTGCCGCGGGGGTCCTGATTATCGCCGCCGTGTTGCGTATACTCGCCATGTTCTTGGGGCGCAGCCGGGATTGGCGGTCCTTCATCCCGACCTTCGCCGATATCAAGCTACTTCCCAGGACTATTAACTACTATGCTTACCTATCTAAAGAACTTGAGGTAAAGAAGAAATACAACCCTCTCCAGATGATGTCATACTCTCTTGTTTTTATAATGGTTGTATTCCAGATCGTTTCAGGGTTTGCCCTGCAATATCCGGATGGTTGGCTCAGCTGGTTTAATTATGGCCTGTTCAACAATGAAATTCAGGTCAGGGTGGCTCATTATATCGTAAACTGGCTGTTTGTCATGTTTCTTATGATACATGTCTATCTGGGTATCCGGGAAAAATTCGGTGAGATCAAAGAGATGTATATGCTTCCCGGAGCGGCGGAAAGCCGACAAGAAGCAGTCGAGGAATAGAGCTGTTGGGTACTCAGACGGCCGATAATCAGACGACTCTTATTCTGGGTTTGGGTAATATCCTTCTGGGGGACGAAGGTTTTGGCGTCCACGTCGCCCGTTGTCTAAAACAAATACATTTGCCCGATTATGTCAGGATAGAGGAAGGAGGCGTGGGAGGATTCAACCTGCTGGGCTGCCTCAGTGGGGTGGAACGGCTCGTTGTCGTGGATGCAATGATGCTGGATTCACCCCCGGGTGAGCTATTAATCTGGAAACCGGGCCCGAATTTCCGGGAGACTGGTAAAAACATATTATCATTCCACCAGGTAGGCATAATAGAACTGGTCCATATGTGGGGTTTGCTTGGATATGAGCCGGAAATATTATTCCTTGTTACCCGGCCAGAAAAGATGGAGCCAGTCATAGAGCTATCACCGCGCCTGCGCAGCGCTGCCGAACAAGCAGCCAAGTTAATAGAGAAGCTCTGTGCGAACGATTTCGCTGATCTGGGAAAGAGCGAGGACTTATGCATACCATGACCTTCATTATCACTCTGGTCTTCTTTTTAACCGCGGCCGTCATATCCGGTTTTGCAATGGCACAGCTATCTAAAAACGATGCCAGGGCCAGGAATACACTCACGATGGGATTCGGCTTCTGGCTTCTTGGCATCGTCCTGGCGGCGATACTATTTGGCTTCTTCTCTCTCTAGTCTTCAGCCCTGACGCGAGTGCACAAGACGACCTTTGTTTAAACCGGGACTTTCATGGTAAGTCATGGCTCCGTTGAGCCCCTCTTTCCACGGTCACTCATAGCGGCGGTACGTCAAGCCTTTTCCCAAAACAAAGCGGGAGAGACATGTTCCCTGAACGCTCTTGTCAGAGCGAAATATGCACGTCTTTATATTTTGACCGGTGGGCTTCGAACTCTCTTTTACATTCGGCAGAACAGAAGTAGTCTTTCTCCCCGTCATGTTCCAGAACATGGGTTGTCTTGTCTTTCTCAACTATCATCAGGCACACGGGGTCAATCGTCACTCCTTCAGACCACCTGATCCTGAGGCGGCCGTCTTCGAGCCACAGCACCCTGTCAACCACGTAGCGTATTCTCATATCGTGGCTGACCGTTACCACCGTCTTACCCATTTCCCTGGCGACCTTCCCCAGTAACTCCATCACGCCGTGTCCGGCTTGGGAGTCCAGGTTAGCCGTCGGTTCGTCGGCCAGCAGGATGGGTGGATTGTTCGCCAGCGCCCGGGCGATAGCCACGCGTTGTTGCTCTCCCCCGCTCAGTTGAGCGGGTTTATGGGACAGCCTGTCGCCCAGGCCGAGTTGTCCCAGCAGTTCCTCAGCCCTCTGCCGGGCGCCCTGACCCTTTTTACCGGCAAGGTTCAGGACTAGCTCTACATTCTGGGTAGCCGTTAATGAGGAGAGGAGATTGGGTGTCTGGAAGATGAAGCCGAAATTCTGTAACCTGACCCGGGGAAGCCCGTTTTCTGAGAGAAGCGAGATATTTTTGCCATCGATGAAGACTTCTCCGGATGTTGGTCTTAGCAAAGCGCCAATCATCTGCAATAGAGTAGTCTTGCCTGAGCCTGAAGGCCCCATAATGGCGACCATCTCCCCCTTGGTAACATGCAGTGAAACATCGTCTACTGCCTTGACCGCTACGTGGCCGCTGCCATAGACCTTGCTCAGTCGCTGCAAGTCGATTGCTATGTTATTGTTAGTTTCTCGAGTTATATTCATTGCCCCTTAAAAACAACCGCCGGGTCTATCCGTGATAATCTTCTTGCCGGGATGAAAGAAGCCACCAGACCGGTAGCTACAAACAGGAAAAACACCCAGAGTATTACCTTTGGTGTCATAACCGATACGAACTCCGGCACCAGGTACTGCATGAAGGATATAAGCGGTGGTGAAATGGCCGCGCCGATAACGAATCCAAGGACCGAGATAGTCAGAGCCTGGAACAGCACGATTTTATACAGGTAAAAGTTGGGCGCCCCGATGGCTCGCACTACCCCGTATTCGCGGCTTTTTTCGATAGTCATGGTGTAGACCAGCAGTCCCACCACCAGTATCCCGACCAGGACGCCGATAGCGCTAATAACGAGCACGATGGGAAGAAAACCACCTACGGTCTCGGTCTTGGCCTCGGCGGCGTTTTGCTGGCTGGTGCTCACGGAAACTGCCGGAAATGCGCTCTCTATGGCGGTTTTAACCCCGGCGATTTCAGCCGGTGAGTTCGCGTTTACCAGGAAGAAGTTGGTCAGGTCAACCGGCATAAACGAACGAGCGTCTTCCATCGTAACAAAGACCATATACGAAATCAGAGTGAATGTTTCATCGGAGATTCCGACAACCTTGAACTGCTTGCCTTCAAGGTTGATGACCCCGCCAATATCCATGCCCTTATTCTTAGCCAGCACCCTGTCTACTATTGCGTCACCTTTGCCGGGTATTGCCGTCCCTTTAACAACTTTCCACGGTCCCCCGAGCCCACTGGCGGTATCAAAACCGTTGATACTGATGAGCAGTTTTTCTCCGTTGACATTGGTGGCAATGGGTCTTCTTATCAGAGGCGCAACTTCCTTGACGCCGTTTATTCTTTTTAGTTCCTCGCCAATGCGGCTGTTTAGTAATGACGGGCTGTGCAGCGAACCTGAGGCTCCCTGGGAAGTAACCCAGAGGTCGGCCCCGGCCTTTAACACCATATTTTCCACGACGGTGACGATACCGAAATAGATTCCTGTAGTGGCAAAGATGAGGAAAACCGCCAGGACAACACCGCCGACACTCAGGACAATCTTTGACTTTTCATGCAGCAGGTTTTCTCTAGCAAGTGAAACCACTTAAAGCCTCTCTAAAACTTATTGAGCCTATTTGTAGCCCTGTTTCTCGCATTTTCCATAGACAATCCCTAAGCGAAACCGACCTTGGGAGCGGCTCTTTCTTCGGCTAATTTAACTTCAAAGAACTCCTCGGTGCGATAACCGAAAATCCGGGCAACAATATTGGATGGAAACATCTGGTACAGGTTGTTGCACATCAAGACCATATCATTGTAACTCTGCCGCGTAGAACCTATATTATTTTCAGTATTAGTCAGTTCTTGCTGCAGCGCCAGAAAGCTCTGATTAGCTTTTAAATTGGGGTAACTCTCCACCACGATGAGGAGACGGGCCAGGGCGCCGCCGAGGGCACCTTCAGCCTTAGCCCTATCAGCGACACTCGCCCTGGAAGCAGCTTGTGCCACGTTGCGTGCGTTGGTTACTGATTCCAGCGTTTGCCGTTCGTGCTGCATGTAACCCTTTACCGTCTCTACGAGGTTAGGAATTAAGTCGTGCCGTCGTTTGAGCTGGACATCGACCTGCGCCCAGGCATTTTTCATCTGGTTGTGCGCATTGACGAGACGGTTATATGTAACGATGAAAATAATCAGCAGGACAATTATAATGCCGAGAATGACGTAGACTGTAATCATTTTACCTCCTCATTCGTTAAGTGCCCGGAGGCTCCGCGTGCCCCGCCGCTTCCGGGTTGCATGATCCCTCATGCTCGCGGCACCACGATTTGCATTTATCCGCCCATTCCTTCTCTTTGTAGGCCAGGCCGCAGATTTCACAGACGAATAGCGTTTTGTCTCCCCGTCGGACTGTCTTTACCATTCGGGCCCCCTTCATGTATCTTCGCAGACATTAGTGATGCCGCGCTTGCAGCCAGATAAAGAATCCAATCACGCCAAGGGCTACTAAACCTATGACAATTAAGTCGATTCTCGATTTAATACCCTGAGCCAGACCCATTTTTTTAGTCTTACGCATCATTCATCAACCCTCTTATCTTTGCTTGTTGTTCCCCGGCATGTTTATGTTGTAGTTTCCATGGTCATATTCATCTTTGGCTTTTTCCATAGATAAAACATGACCGCGATGGCGATTATCAGAATGGCTACAGCGATAACCTGGGCTTCCTGCAAGCCCCAGAACCAGATTTTTTCCTGCCGCACAAAGGTAAACACAAATCGACCTACGGCATAGATTGATAAG
>MGNQ01000012.1:12925-22483 GCA_001796865.1 Chloroflexi bacterium RBG_16_56_11 | reverse complement strand
GTAGGTAATCACCTTCTCGATATCGCCGGTCTTGCTCGGGCCGGAAATCATGCTGACATATGAGGGGACGGTATAGTTGGCGTAGCGCCAGGTCACCTCGGTCACTTTATGGGCGTCGCTGATGGTGGGGACGAGCTTTTCCATCCCGACCAGGGCGATGTGGACGGGCGGGGCGCTGGTGGAAAGGCGGATATTACCTTCGTTTTCGATGATGAAGAGCGAGCCGGTCTCGGCGGCGACCGCGTTGGCCCCGCTGATGCCGATATCAGCGCGGAAAAACTTGTCACGCAGGTACTCGCGGGCGGCTGCCACCAGCCCGGCTATATCCGAGTCTTCGGTGACTTCCTGCCCGATGACCTTGGAAAAGAGGCGGGCGACGTCTTCGCGGGGGACATGAATCGATGGCGAGAGGATGTGCATCGGCTTCGAGCCCATCTTCTGGATAATGAACTCGCCGAGGTCTGTCTCAAAGACCTCGTTGCCCTTCGCTTCGAGGTGCTCGCGCAGGCCTATCTCCTCGCCGGTCATCGTCTTGCCCTTGACGATGAGCTTGCCGGTACCCACGAGGCCGGAGATGATATCCAGGGCTTCATCGGCGGTGCGGGCGATATAGCCCTTGCCCTGGTTTTCCTCGATGGCGGCAATAGCGCGGCGGGCGAGGTTCTCCATGTCAGCGATGGACTTCTCTTTTATAGCCTGGACTTCCTCGGCCAGGTCCAGGGTGTGGGGGAACTTCTCCAGGGCGTTTTTCACGTTGCCGCGGAAGCTCTTGATAGCCCGCGTCAGCGCCAGCCTGAGCCGTTCATCGTGGGCGGCCCCCATGATTTCTTTTTTATAACTCTTGAAATCCGACTGTTTTTTCATGTTTCCATCGCCATCGCGATTACTTCAGTGATATCGAGCACCTCGACGTTATCGGCCTGTAACTCTTTAACCCCTTCCTGTAACTGCATGACGCAGCCGGGACAGTGAGTCACGATAATATCGGCCCCGGTCTCAAGCAGCTCGCGGGCCCGGTTGATAGCGAGCATCTGGCTCAGCTCGGGAAAGACGGCCTCGAAGCCGCCGCCACCCCCGCAGCAGGTAGCCCACTCCTTTTTCGTCCACTCCGGTTCAACGAACTCGATATCCTCGATGGCCGTGAGTATGCGGCGCGGCTCTTCTACGAGGCTCAGGAACCGCACCATCTGGCAGGGGTCGTGGTAAGCCACCTTGACCTTGCGGGGGAACTTCATTTTACGACCGGATATCTTTTCGTCGACCAGTTCCAGGAAATGCACGACTTCAATGTCATACCCGCTGACGTAGAGCGGGAAAAGTTTCGAGAGGGCGTGGGTGCAATACGGAACGATACCGATGACCTTTTTCACCCCCAGGGACTCCAGCTTCCGGTAGGCCAGGCGAGCGTTTTCGGCAAAGCGGGATTCGAGCCCGGCATGGTTCAACGGCGCCCCGCAGCAGGGTTCGTCTTCCGCGAGGTAGCCGAAATCCACGCCCAGTTCCCGCAGCACGTGAACGGCGGCTTCCAGCGGCTTCACTTCAACGTCAGCGCCGCGGGCGAGGACACTGCTGTAAATACCGGGAAGATTCAGCCCCAGCTTCTTCTGAAACCGGGCGAAGCGCATGGGCAGCTCGGCACCGATGACGCTCTTGTCTATCCCCCGCACCAGGGACATGAGTCTTTCCAACTGGGCGGAGTACTGGTAGCCACAACCGGCAAAAAAGATGGTGTCCGACCGCCGCGGCAGGTGCAGGTCCTGCGCCCATCGAGCCCCCTGCTCCTTGGTGACGCCCAGGATGTTCTGCCGCGATATAATGTTATCGGCGAGATAGGTCAGGCCGGGAGGAACGAGATCTTTTTCCATAATACCCACACGAACGATAGTAATACGACGCTGTTGAGGAGGGCGGTTCGCCGCAGACCGGCCCACCGGGGAGCGGCTGCCTTTACACTTCCCAACTTATAATCATACATCCTCGATTCCGGTACAGGCAAGTTGTCCGGCGACGGGTGTTAAATATATTTTCTTCCCGCGGCTGTTGACTTCCCGATTGTTTCGTGCCAAAATCAATGAAAACAAGCGGGGGTAATTTGTCCCGCCGTACGATATTTTACAGGTAAACAGGCTTGACAATTCAAAAAAGGCGTATATATAATGAGCCGACACGTCAAGCTCGTATCTTTTTATTTAAAAAACTATTAAATACAATTGTCTTTTGATTCATGAATCATGAGACCGCATAGAAAAATACCGGTAACCGTTGATTCACCTTCGGTTTAGCAGCGGCTGGAGGTGAATCACCGTTAGTCCGTAAGGATATATAGATTAAAAATATTAAAGAAGGAGGCATAAACAGATAATGAAAAAAGGTTTAGTCTTTCTGGCGCTGGTGGTCATCATTGTTGCCAGCATGCTGATTACCAGTTGCGCTGAAGAAGAAACCACAGCGCCGACGGTAACCTCACAACCGACCGTAATTATCAACCAGCCGACGACAACCACTACCGCCCCGCAACCGACGGCCACCACCACGAAACCACCTACGTCCACCACCGCACCTCAGCCAACTCCGACAGCACCGCAGCCGGTACGTGGCGGCATCCTCAGAATCATCACCCCCGCCGGCCCGACGGTACTGGGCGGCCCCCGGGGCGGCCCCGGTGACCTCGCAGCGACATTCCCGGGCATGAACGCCCTGCTGGACGCTGCCGCTGACAGGTCCAAGGGTAACGGCCTGGAGCCGGTACTGGCAACGTCTGTTGATGAAGACCTCGCCGGCAAGAGGTTGGTCATCCACCTCAGGAAAGGCGTTAAGTTCCATGACGGGACCGAGATGACCGCCGATGTCTGCTTGTTCTGGCACCAGTACACTATTGACACCGGGCGTTTCTGGGGCCTCAACCTCTTCGATGGTATGGCTAAAATCGACGACTATACCTATGAACTGCGGTTCAAATCTTACTCCAACATGTTGATACAGAACTGGGTATGGTTCTTCCCGACTTCTATGGATGCCTTTGTCAAGGGCACGGGCGGGAGCACCGACCCGGTTGTACAGCGTGAATGGCAGGAAACGAACGTGGTCGGCGCGGGTCCCTTCAAGCTGGTGGAATGGGTCAGGGACAACCACATGGAGTGGACGAGATTCGATGACTACTGGCAGAAAGACAAGGGTCTGCCCTATCTCGATGGCGTCTACTACCGCTACATTCCTGATGCCGTGACCGCCAGGGCGCTGATGGAAGCCGGACAGGCGGACTACTGGATGGCCGCCACGGCACGCGACCAGAAGGAACTGCTGGACAAGGGCTTCAAGAGAATCAGCGGCTGGGTAGGCCTGGTCATGGACATCTACCCCAACACGTCAGACCCGGCTTCAGATTGGAACAACCGCGACCTGCGCTATGCCCTGGAATATGCCCTGGATAAAGCGGCCATCGCCCAGGCCCTTGGCGCCGGCCTGTATCCGCCTCTGTACCAGCTGGCACCACCCGGTGAGTGGGGCTACGACCCGAACTACCCGGAGCGTAGGTACGACGTAGCCAAGGCCAAGGAGTACCTGGCCAAAGCCGGCTATCCTAACGGCTACAAAACCACGCTGCTAATCGGTAACGATACCGCCGCGCAGGATGCCGGCACCGCCATAAAAGGATACCTCGATGCCGCGGGCATCGAGACCACGCTTGATATCGCCGATCCGGGCAGATTAGCCGGACTGGTATGGGGCTCGCCGCAACCGGGGCTGGCCTTCTACTTCTCCGGCATGGACATCACCAACCTGCTGACCTACATGAGGTGGTTCAGTACCGACCCGTTCGCGAACGTCAGGTACCTGGGCCGCACCGAGGAGCAGAAGGTGATAGATGACGAGGCCAAGTCATATCCCGATGCCGCCGGCCAGAAGATAGCCACCGAGAAGGCCTTCAAATACATGAACGACGAGGCCAGACTCATCCCCGTCTACCAGATTCCTTCCGCTTCCATGGCACAGTCATATGTCCACAGCCAACAGTTCCAGCAAGGTTTTGTGCGCTGGCAGATGGAACTAATCTGGATGGAAAAGCACTAGACGAAGTGGTATAATAGCTGGGTGGTTCGAAAGGGTGTACCTGGACGGACCACCCAGCACCATGTTAATAGTGTTTCAAAACAGATGATATTACCCGCCCCGTTACGAGGCGTCTCCAGGGGCCGGCGATGGTGGCTTATCACACAATTTAGCCCGGAAAATACCCGAAGCGAGGACCTGGTATAAATGGGCGCATACATCATACGAAGGCTGCTAATAGCCGTAATCATTCTCATTCTCGTTTCCCTCATTGTTTTCTTTTCCGTCCGCCTGCTGCCCGGCGACCCCATATATATTTTCCTCGGCCAGCAAGCTCAGCAAGGTGAAATCACCCAGGAACAGCTGGACAGGATGCGCCATGACTACGGCCTGGACCTGCCGCTCATGGTGCAGTACTTCAGGTGGTTCGGGAATATACTCAAGGGCGACTTCGGCGAATCGATGAACTACCGCGAGGAGGTAAGCACGCTTTTTGCCGACCGCCTCCCGATTACCCTGCACCTGGGTATCCTGGCACTGATTATCAACGTTATTGTCGGGACACTGATGGGGCTGGCCGCCGCTATCAGGCGCGGCACCTGGATAGACTCCGTTTCGACGACACTGGCTAACATAGGCGTGTGCATCCCCGTTTTCTGGCTCGGCTACCTGCTGATGTTCGCTTTCGGACTCAACCTCGGCTGGCTGGAGATAGCCGGCTACACGTCTCCGTTTGAGGATTTCTGGCTGAACCTGAGGCAGATAATCATGCCGGTATTCGCGATGTCCGTCACCGGACTGGCGACAACTGCGAGAATCATGCGTTCGAGCATGCTCGAGGTAACCCGCCAGGACTATATCCGGACGGCCTGGTCAAAGGGACTGAGAGAACGCACTGTCATCATGAAACACGCCCTGAAGAACGGCCTTATCCCGGTGGTCACCCTGCTGGGCATGGGCATCGGCGTAATTTTCGCAGGTTCAGTGCTGGTGGAGACGGTTTTCGCCATCCCGGGCATGGGCAGGCTACTGGTGACGAGTATCTTCGCCCAGGACTACATCGTCATGCAGTCCAGCGCCCTGATAATCGCCAGCATAATATTGATTTCCAACCTGCTGGTGGACATTTCCTACGGCTGGCTTGACCCCAGGATTCGGTACGGCTAGGAGACTTTTTGAGATGGTCGAACAACGAAAACCTGAGGAAGGATTCCAGGAAGCCCCACCCCGCGTCAACGAATGGCGGCGTTTCTGGAAAGTATTTTTACAACGCAAGATAGTCATCTTCGGCCTGGTTGTGTTTCTCCTGCTGGTTATCACGGCGCTTTTCGCTGGCCTGCTGGCCCCTTTTGATCCTTACAAGAACGTTCTCCCGGACTCACTCCAGCAGCCCAGCGGCAAGCACTGGCTGGGGACGGATATTCAGGGCCGGGACACGCTGAGCCGTCTTATCTTCGGGACCAGGACAGCTCTCATGGTAGGTTTCATTACGGTCATCACGTCCGCCGTCATCGGAGTCACCCTGGGGCTGGCGGCCGGATTTTTCGGCGGAATACCCAGCATGGTAATCATGAGAATAATGGACTCGCTCATGTGTTTCCCGATGCTCGTCCTGGCCATGCTGCTGGCGGCGGTACTGGGGGGCGGCATACAAAACGTGATTATCGCCCTGAGCGTGGCGTCGCTTCCCGGGTACGCCAGGGTAATGAACGGCCTGACGCTGAGTATCCGGGAAAATGATTATATCATGGCCGAACGGTCTATCGGCGCGTCCAACTGGCGGGCCATGGTGAGGCACATTTTACCCAACGCCCTGCCGCCGATGATCGTGCTGGTGACCCTCCAGCTGGGCGGCATTATCCTGGCCGAGGCCGGCCTCAGCTTCCTCGGAATAGGCATCAAACCGCCGGGAGCGGCCTGGGGGGCGATGGTCACCGACGGCTCGCGGTTCTTGCGGACGAGCCCCATCCTGACGATCGCCCCGGGAGTAGCAATCATGCTGGTCGTCTTCGCCTTCAACATGGTGGGTGACGGCCTGAGAGACGCCCTGGATCCCCGCCTGAGGGGCTTATTATAAGATAAGGAATAAAATTATGACGGAACTATTGAGAGTAAACGGCCTGGTTACCCAGTTCAACACCGAAAGCGGCGTGGTCAAAGCCTGCGACGGCGTTTCCTATTATATTAACGAACAGGAAATCGTCGGGCTGGTGGGGGAGAGCGGCTGCGGTAAGTCCGTGAGCCAGCTTTCGGTGATGCAGCTCATCAGTGCGCCGGGCAAAATAGCCGGCGGCGAGGTGATCTTCGATGGACAAAACCTCCTCGACTACCAGGCTAACGGACCACAGATGCGCTCGGTGCGCGGCGCCAAGATAGCGATGATCTTCCAGGAGCCGATGACCTCGCTCAATCCGGTCCTGACCATCGGCCAGCAACTTACCGAAATGCTGGTCATCCATATGAAAATGAGCGCCGATGCCGCCCGCAAGCGGGCCATCGAGCTGATGGGACTGGTGGGCATACCCGCGGCTGATAGCCGCATCGACGATTACCCACACCATTTTTCCGGGGGCATGCGGCAGCGCGTGATGATTGCGATGGGGCTGTCCTGCAATCCCAAAATCCTCATCGCCGACGAGCCCACCACGGCGCTGGACGTCACCACTCAGGCGCAGCTCCTGGAGATGATGAGGGACATGGTGGAGCGCTTCCGCACCTCGCTGGTTATCGTGACGCACAACCTGGGCGTTGTCGCCCGGTACGCCCAGAGAATTTACATCATGTATGCCGGGCGCATCGTGGAATCAGGCATGACCAAGGATATTTTCGCCAAGCCCCGCCATCCTTACACCATCGGCCTGCTCAAGTGCATCCCGCGGCTGGATGAAGAAGAAGGCACGAAGCTCGTCCCCATCGAAGGCCTGCCGCCCAACCTGATCAACATGCCGGCGACCTGCGCGTTCCTGCCGAGATGTTCTTACAAGATAGAAAAGTGCTACAAGGAGCCATGGCCCGAACTCACTCCGGTGAACGGAGACCATTTTATCAGGTGCTACGCTAATACAGAGGTGAAGCCAAGTGAATCAAAAAAACGATGACACTATCCTGGATGTCAAAGACCTGAAGATGTATTTCCCGGTGACGCGGGGACTGCTGCGCCGCAAGGTGGCGGATGTCAAGGCCGTCGACGGCGTCGCTTTCAAGCTGAAAAGGGGCGAGACCATGGGGCTGGTGGGCGAAAGCGGCTGCGGCAAGACCACCATCGGCCGCTGCGTCCTGGGGCTCTACCGGCCTTCCGCCGGCGAGATTGTCTTTAACGGGCAGGACATAGCCGGGTTCCCGGAGAAAAAGCTGCGCGACGTCCGGCGGAACATGGCGCTTATCTTCCAGGACCCCTATTCTTCGCTGGACCCCCGCCAGAGCGCCGGCAGCATCGTCGGCGAGCCGCTGCTAATACACAAAGTGACGATGGCCAAGAGCGATTACCGGGAGAGGGTGGAACAGCTCTTCCGTATCGTGGGACTCGACTCGTCCATGTCCGACCGCTTCCCGCATGAGTTTTCCGGCGGCCAGAGACAACGCATCGGGGTAGCACGGGCCCTGGCCTGCAGTCCCCACCTGATCGTCTGCGATGAGCCTATCTCCGCGCTCGATGTCTCCATCCAGGCGCAGATTATCAACCTGCTGGAAGAGCTGCAGTCCAAGAGTGCGGGCCTGAGCTACCTGTTTATCGCCCACGACCTGTCCGTGGTACGCCATATCAGCGATCGCGTGGCGGTGATGTACCTGGGGCGAATCGTGGAAATATGCAAGTCCCGCGTGCTCTACGAAAACCCGCTGCACCCCTATACCCGGGCGCTGCTTTCGGCGGTGCCCATCGCCGACCCGGTGGTGGAGTCGACCCGCGAAAGGATTATATTGAAGGGGGAGGTGCCCAGTCCGCTGAACCCGCCGCCGGGATGCAGTTTTCATCCGCGCTGTTTCGTGGCAATTCCCGAGTGCAGCCAGGGCGTGCCCGGCCTCCAGGACGTCGGCGAGGGACACGAGGTGGCGTGCATCAGGGTCCCCGGCTACAAACGGACGTTCTAGGGTTTCTGAAGCGTCTTTTTATCTTAATAAATAACACCGTACCCGGCGTGTCCGATAATGGGTACGGTGTTTAGTTTTCTGCCCGCAAGACGGATTATCTCTGGCAGCACTATTTCGAGACTTTTCCCAGGGGGAATACTCGCGGCCGTACTTGGCGTTGACGATAACGGCGGCGGAGCCGTAAACCGCCCCGGCGCCGCAGAAGATTCCCTCGATGCCCGGGACCATGGCCGAGACGGCGCCGAAGAAGTGGGCCGCCAGCAGGAAGAAAAGCACCGTCAGGGTGACGAACACGAAAAGGTGCATGTAAGTCATCTTGAGGGTGCCGATAGCCATATATCCGGTAAAGACCCCCCACATGACGAAGAGCCAGGCCAGGCCGGAGTTATCCAGCTTGACGACGCCCGTCCACTGTAAAAGAAAGCTGAACGAGAGCCCGAGCCAGAACAGGCCGTAGGAAGTGAAAGCGGTCAGGCCGAAAATGAGGGGCATGGTGCTGTCCATCCAGCCGATATTGTGAATTTGCAGGAGAATAGTATTGAGGCCGAACCCGGCCAGGCCGAGCGCCCCCGGGTTGGCCCACTGCGGTTCTTCTTTTGCGATAACCTGTGCCACAAAAACCTCCGTATTCATTATAATTAGAGACTATCCATCAATGTCATTCTGAGGTAGCACATTCACTTCGTTCAGTATAAACTCCGCCACCGAAGAATCTCGGAGTAGAGCGGTCAATACACCTACCTCGCCCCGAGATCCTTCGCTTCCCTCAGGATGATAATTCAATGATTTTTAACAGCTTCATCTCCGCTACTTCTTCCTGCCAGCCAGCAGGGTATCAACGACAGCCGGGTCGGCGAGGGTCGAGGTATCACCAAGTTTATCGGTGTTGCCGGTAATCGCCCAGGACGTGACCGAGGAAAAGCAGCTGCGGCGCAACATGGAATACTATATCAAACAGGTGAACCGGGCGCAGGAGGACGAGCGATGGCGCTATCGCGGGAGCTGCACGATGATACGGCGCAGGTGCTGGCGACTCTTTCACGCGGGCTGGACTCCCTGACGAGAAAGAGACAGAAGCTGGCCAAACCGGTAACGGAGCACCTGCAAAAGCTGCACGAGATGGCCGATTCGGCCCTCGAGGGGGTGCGGCTTTTCAGCCAGGACCTGCGGCCGTCCATACTCGAACCTGGGACTGGTGCCGGCCCTGGAACGGCTCATGGCGAGCCTGGAAAAGGACCAGGGAATGGCCACCGGGGTAGAAATCACGGGCAAGCGGAGGAGGCTCACGCCGGAGATAGAGCTGACCGTTTTCCGCATCGCGCAGGAAGTGATGAGCAACATCCGGAGGCATGCGCAGGCTACCAGCGTGGGGATAAGTCTGGACCTCGGCGCCGATGCCATAACGCTGGTCATCAAGGA
>MGNQ01000012.1:8788-12906 GCA_001796865.1 Chloroflexi bacterium RBG_16_56_11 | reverse complement strand
AGCGACCTGGCATTATCCGGCAAACTGGGCACTATCGGCATGAGAGAGCGGGCCAGACTGGTCGGCGGGACGCTGATAGTGCAATCAGAAAAGGGGGCCGGCACCACTATCACCCTGAGGATTCCGGCTTAGCCAGTGGCCGATTGGCGTTCAAACAGGTCGCTCATCCTGGTTCCACTGAGTCACCACGAAGTGAGCCACTCGAAGGGTGGTTCGACAAGCGTTCGACCGAACTCACGCCGAGGTCTCACCACGAGCGGATAACGGTAACTCCACGTCAACCGATACCGGATAGCTCTGAATCCTCGTACCGGACTAAGGAGTCTCCTCTATCTGGACCTCACGGCCGGCCTGCTGGCTGGTATGCAGGCGGAGCCCGGACAGGAAAGCCTTGATGGCCACCGGGCAGAACTGCGTGCCGGTACAGCGATGCAGCTCCTTGATTGAAGACTCGAAGTCCATGGCCGGACGATAAGCGCGGTTGGTGGTCATGGTGTCAAAAGAATCGGCCACGACAATAAGCCTGGCGCCGATGGGAATGCTTTCACCTTTCAGTCCCCGGGGATACCCCTCGCCGTTGTACTTTTCGTGGTGACAGAGGACGAGCTCACTTGCCTTTTCCAGGAAGGGTATCTCCCGCAGCAGGTTGGCGCCATGAGTGGGATGCTCGCGCATAACCTGCCATTCCTCGGGGGAAAGAGGCTCGGGCTTGACGAGTATATGGGAATCGATAGATATTTTCCCGACGTCATGGAGGGTGCTGGCGTACTCCAGCGTTTCCATCTCCTCCTGGGAAAACGAAAGGTAAGTAGCGGCGAGCAAGGTATATTCCATCACCCGCTGGGAGTGGCCCCGGGTGTAAGGGTCTTTAGCGTCAATAGCCGCGGCCAGGGTCCTGATGGTGTTCTTATAGGCATCCAGCACCGTCTGGTGCAGGCGGGTATTTTCGATGGCGATGGCAGCGGTGGTGGAAACGGACATGACGGCCTCTAGGTCCTGCTCATCGAACTCGCTCTGGTCCAGCTTGTTAAGCACCTCAACGACACCCAGTATCCGGCGGTGCACCACCAGCGGGGCGCAAATCAGGGACTTGGTGCTGAAGCCGGTGGTATCGTCAATCATTTTATGGAACCTCTCGCTCCGGGAGACGTCATTGACGATGAGGGGTTTTCCGGTACGCGCCACCTGCCCGGCGATGCCGTACTGCGCGTTCAGCTTCACCTGGCGCAGGGCCTTGCTCACCGGGCCGGAGGCAACCTCGAAATAGAGCTCCTGGTCGTTATCGCGGAAGAGGAGAATGGAAGCGGCTTCGGCATTAAGGGTCTTCTGGGTCATCTTGATAACCTGCTCCAGCATCTGTGTCATGCGGGGCGCATTCCCCACGCGCCGGCTTATCTCGTAAACCAATGACAGCTTGGCCTTATTCTCCTGTTCCACCTGCCCTGGCATGACAGATGGTGAAGACGATTTGTCAGGACTTAACACCATTTTCGTTGCCTCATTTCCGTTAATATTACAGTGGTTTCACCCACTCCGCCCTGGTAAAAAAATCTAACCGCTAGGCATATTCTTAAACAAATATATTTTCCAGGTCCCGGAAAAGCATTTTTTCTCGTTCCGAGAGCCTCTCGAACTCCGTACCGACTACCCACACGAGCTCGTCTTCACCCACGCCGCGGATAGTAACGTATTTCTGGGTGAAGAGCCGGGCATCCTCCACAGGCATAAACTCACGCACCGGGAAACCGTGATGAGGGAAACAAAACGTCAGCGAGCCCAGGTGCGATAGCCGGGAGGCGCTGTTGATGCAATGCCCGACGTAGTCCTTGCCACCGCCGACGCTGAATACCTTGCCCCGGGCGATACCGCAACGGAGGACGGCCGGTGGTTTGTTCACCATCAGGCTCATCCCGGGATAGAAATCACTCCGGTAGTCCCGGCACAGGTCATAAAGGGTCGCGACCAGCCGGCAAATCTGGGGCTCCTTCATACCGCGGGCGTTCCAGATGAGGAGAAGCCCATCACCCAGGAACTTCACCATCACAGGCAGCCCGGCCCACAGGTAGGTCTGTCCGTTATTGCGCTTTTCGGTAAGGCCTTTTCTGACGCCCTCGAAAAACCAGTCGAGAAATCCGTTAAGGAACCGGGGGATAGCGAGGTACGAGTCCACTTGGTTGCAAAAGCGGGTAAAACCGGAAAGGTCGAAAATAGCGGCGACAGCCTCGATTTCGCGGCAGGGAGCGCTCAGGTCCCCGAGGTCGAGTACGGCGGGGCTGAACTTTTTCTTGATTTCGGCGTCATTAAGCCGGATACCGGTCTGCCGCTGGACAGTCTCCTGAAGTCGCGACTTCCTGATTTTAATTCGTCTGACGAGTATCTTTCTCATATTGCCGCCAGGTGATAACCCCGGAATTCAGCCACACGGAGGTTATACCTCGTCCATTATTTAGGGAATATCTTAGCTCCGGAAGGGTAAACAAAACATAAACAATAAAGATAAGCGTCTAAAAAATTCATAACATTAACGAGAGAAGAAATATTACGGACATGTTACATATTGACAAACCGGGGAAGTGGTGGTAAGATGATATGGAAAGCGGTAAACGGTTGCCGCATACCATAGAGGAAGAACGATGAAACAGGTCTACGTAAACGAGCAGGTATGTATCGGCTGCCACCTTTGCGAGGTGTATTGCCGGCTCAAGCACTCCCGGTCGAAGGACCTTGTCAAGGCCCACAAGCGGGAGAGTCCCCGGCCTATTTCCCGGGTGCGCGTGGACGAGTGCGGCACGGTTTCTCTCTCCGTACGCTGCCTGCACTGCGAGGATGCCCCCTGCACACGGGCCTGCCTGACCGGCGCCCTGACGCGTGATCCGCAAACCCGGCTGGTGACGGTGGACGAAGAGCGGTGCATCGCTTGCGGCACCTGCTCGCTTGTTTGCCCGCTGGGCGTGCCAAAGCTCGACCTGGCCCAGAGGAAGATGGTCAAGTGCGACCTCTGCCAGGACGAAAAAATCCCGGCCTGCGTGGCCAACTGCCCTAACGAGGCCCTGGTATACGCGGACGCACCGGAAAAGAATAGCGGCGTGTCCGGCCAGGCCCTTTCCCGGGCCAGCTAGAACTCTCCCCTGCCGATTAACTGATAAGGAGGTTGATTATGCCTTACAACTGGGGACCGCATTACCTTGTTCCTTCGGAAGTGATGAAGACCTACTCGGGTACTGTCCAGCTCCGCGAGGAGCTGCAGGAAGAGCTCTTGTACAAAGAGCTTAATGAACTGGCGCTGTCCGGGCCAATCCTGAGGATAGTCAATCCCTGGTACTACCGGAAAAAGGGCACCGAGACCTGGCTTAAAATCGGCGAGTCCGAGGACCGGCAGCAGAACTTCCCGGTGAGGTGGACCACCACGGGACTGAAGAACGGCCAGTATGAAATCCTCGGGCTGATGCACGTCTTCGTCAGGCAAAATGGCGGGGAGACCGCCATCGCCCGCCAAAACGTGGTCGAGGTGACGGTAAAAAACTAAACAAAAACATCCCTTATTCCCCTTGCCAAAGAGGGAAATTTCCAGACCCGTGAACGACTCAGGTTGGTGATGAAAATGGCGGATAACGAAAAAACCAGATATTTAATAATCGGTAACTCGGCCGGGGGCATCGGGGCTGCCGAGGCGATCCGCGAGGTGGACGTCGCCGGGCATATCACCATTATATCCGACGAACCCTATCCGGCTTACTCACGGCCACTCATCTCCGAGTACCTCGCCCACCCCGGCCCGGTGGAAAAAATGCTCTACCGGAAGCCCGATTTCTACGACCAGAACCGCATCCGGGCTATCCTCGGCGAGAAAGTGGCTCAGGTGATCCCGGAAGAGGGGACCGTGAAGCTGGAAAGCGGGCGGAGCCTGACCTGGGATAAGCTGCTGGTGGCTACCGGCGGCACACCCATCCTGCCTAAAATGGAGGGCATCAACCTTAAAGGAGTCTTTACGTTCAATCGCCTGGATGACGCCCGGGCAATCGATGAGTTTTTAAACAGGCACCGGCGGCGGGTCAAGGCCGTGGTCATTGGCGGCGGGCTTATCGGCGTCAGCGTCACCGAAGGGCTGGTCAAGCGCG
>MGNQ01000012.1:6467-8755 GCA_001796865.1 Chloroflexi bacterium RBG_16_56_11 | reverse complement strand
GATGAAGGACTGGATTCTCAACACCATCCTGGATAAAGAGGCCGGGTCTCTGGAGGCCATGGCCATGGGGCTGGCCGGGGTGAACATCATCACCGGGCATACCGCCGCCAGGATTAACAGCAACCTCCCCGGCGAGGTCAGCGGGGTCACCCTCGATGACGGGCGGCTCATCCACTGCGAGATGGTCGTCGTCGCTATAGGCGTCCGGCCGCGCCTCGACACCGTGGTCGAAAGCGGGCTTAAAGTAAACCGCGGCATCACCGTCGACCGGCACATGGCCGCTTCTGCCCCGGACGTATACGCCTGCGGCGACGTCGCCGAGGCCTACGACTTCATTATCGGGGGGAACAGGCTCACGCCGGTCTGGCCCAATGCCTATAACGGGGGGAGGGTCGCCGGCCTGAACATGGCCGGTCAAACCGCGGAATACGAGGGCGGGACGGCGATGAACTCTTTGAAATATTTCGGCCTGCACATCGTCTCGGCGGGGCTGGTAGCGCCGCCCAATGATAGTTACGAGACCATTACGAAAAAAATTGACAGCGCTTACCGCAAAGTGATATTACGCAACGGAAGACTGGCCGGCCTGGTCTTCACCGGCGACATCGAGAAGTCCGGCATCGTTTACAATTTAATGAAGGACGGCGCTGACGTCAGCAACTTCAAGAAGGCGCTGGTCGCCGACGACTTCGGGCTGGCCTATCTCCCCAAGAATCTCCGCCAGGCCCGCCTGCTGATGCCGGAGGAGGCGGCGGGTCCGGGCGTTACCGGGCTGGAGGAGCCCGAGGTCCTGCCGGTGGGAGACTAACGTCTCTCCGAAAGGAACGACCATGAAAAATTTGAGATTGACAAATAACAGTTTTAACGACGATAAAGTCATCGACGCGTGCTCAATATTCGGCGCGATGGACACGTCCGGCCGGCGTTTCTCCGGGGATAGCGTCGTCAGGGCTATCGCCAATATGCACGACCGGGGCAACGGCCTTGGCGGCGGCTTCGCCATCTACGGCCTCTATCCCGAGCACGCCCATCTCTACGCCCTGCACATCATGTGCCTGAGCAACGATGCGAGGCTGGAGACGGAGGAGTTCCTGCGTAAATATTTCAAAGTGCACGGGCAGGAGGAAGTGCCCACCCGGCTGACCGCGGCGATTAAGAACCCGCCTCTGGTGTGGCGCTACTTCGTGGACGTACCAGGAGGCCGGCCGGAAAACCAGTCCGCCGACGACTACATCGTGGACAGGGTGATGGAGATAAACACAAGCATCAACGATACGTTTGTTTTTTCCAGCGGTAAGGACATGGCGGTGTTTAAGGGCGTAGGCTACCCGGAGGAGATAGCCGAGTACTTCCGCCTGGAGCAATATAAAGGGTATCTGTGGTCGGCCCACGGCAGGTTCCCGACGAACACGGTGGCCTGGTGGGGGGGCGCCCATCCCTTTTCCATCCTCGACTGGACGGTCGTCCACAACGGGGAGATTTCATCCTACGGCATCAACCGACGCTACCTGGAGCAGTTCGGCTACCAGTGCACCATGCAGACGGACACCGAGGTCATCGCCTACGCCATCGACCTGCTGATGCGCCGGCACAACCTGCCTCTGGAGATTGCCGCCAGGGTGCTGGCCGCCCCATTCTGGGAAGATATCGAACGCATGCCGGAAGGGGAGCAGAAGTTAACAAGGGCGCTGCGCCAGGTGTACGGCAGCCTGCTTTTGAACGGGCCGTTCGCCGTCATCATCGCCCACAGCGGCGAGATGATAGGGCTGACCGACCGCATCCGGCTGCGCCCGCTGACCGTCGGCGAGAAGGGCGACATTCTTTATCTTTCTTCCGAGGAATCGGCCATCCGCCTGGTCTGCCCGGACCTGGAGAAAGCCTGGATACCCGTGGGCGGCCAGCCGGTCATCGCCAGGCTGAAACCGGGGGCGCAACTGTCTCCGGCGGGATTCAGGGAGATAATTACAGCGCATTAAACGTGTCCCCTGTGGTAAAGCGGATTGAGGGGGATTTCGATAGAGGAATAACATGAAAACTTATCTGGCACCGAAATTCGTCATCAAGAGAGACAAGGACCGCTGCATACAATGCCAGGTCTGCGTGAACCAGTGCAGCTTCGGGGCGCACGTCTATGACGCCGAAGACAACGAAATAAAGGCCTGTGAAGAGAACTGCGTGGGCTGCCACCGCTGCGCGGTGTTCTGCCCGACCAAGGCGCTGACCATCAGCTACAATCCGCTGGACTACCGCGGCAACTATAACTGGCGGCCCGAGATAATCGAGGATAT
>MGNQ01000012.1:5968-6439 GCA_001796865.1 Chloroflexi bacterium RBG_16_56_11 | reverse complement strand
GACGGGCATGGGCGATGATAAGTCCCAGCGCATTTACTGGGACCACCTGGTGCTTAATGCCAGCCAGGTGACCAATCCGTCCATCGACCCCTTGAGGGAGCCGATGGAGCTGACCACCTGGCTGGGGCGCAAGCCCGACCGCCTGGAGGTTGAACCGGGCACGTTCAACCTTAAAACACAGCTTACGCCTCAGGTCAAGCTGGAAATCCCCATCATGTTCTCGGCCATGTCCTACGGAGCGGTTAGCCTCAACGTCCAGGAGTCGCTGGCCCGGGCGGCCGCCGAGATGGGTACGCTGTGGAATACCGGGGAAGGCGGGTTACATCCCAGCCTTTATAAATACGGCCAGAACACGGTCGTCCAGGTGGCCTCCGGGCGCTTCGGCGTCCACGCCGACTACCTTGACGCCGGCAGAATAGTTGAAATCAAGATTGGACAGGGGGCCAAGCCAGGTATCGGCGGGCACCTGCC
>MGNQ01000012.1:4107-5959 GCA_001796865.1 Chloroflexi bacterium RBG_16_56_11 | reverse complement strand
GGTCAGCGCCGACGTGTCCCTGACACGCATGATTCCGGAAGGCACCGACGCGCTGTCGCCGGCCCCGCAGCATGACATCTACTCCATCGAGGACCTGTCGCAGCTCATCTACGCCCTGAAAGAGGCCACGAACTACACCAAGCCCATATCAGTCAAGATAGCCGCTGTCCACAACGCCGCCGCCATCGCCAGCGGCATTGTCCGCGGCGGCGCCGACATCGTCGTCATCGACGGGCTGCGCGGGGCCACCGGAGCCGCTCCCAAGGTCATCCGCGATAATGTCGGCATCCCCATCGAGCTGGCTTTGGCTTCCGTGGACAGTCGGTTGCGGCAGGAAGGCATCCGCAACCAGGCCTCCATCGTGGTGGCGGGCGGTTTCCGCGGCAGCGCCGACGTGGCCAAGGCCATCGCCCTGGGGGCCGACGCCGTCTATATCGGTACGGCGGCCCTGATTTCGCTGGGCTGCCACGTCTGCCAGCAATGCCATACGGGCAAATGCGCCTGGGGCATTTGCACGACCGACCTGCGCCTGACCAAGCGCGTCAACCCGGAAATCGGCGCCCGGCGGGCGGCCAACCTGCTACGCGGCTGGAGCCACGAGCTGAAAGATATCCTCGGCGGGCTCGGTGTCAACGCCCTGGAAAGCCTGCGCGGTAACCGGCTGCACCTCAGGGGCATCGGCCTCTCCGACACGGAGCTCGAAATCCTGGGTGTGAGAATGGCGGGGAGCTGAAATGACAACCGTGAAAGAAACAATCATCAGTATCGACGCCAGCGGGGTCCACTATCGCGACCTCAACTCTAAGCTGAGGGAGGCCGTGTCCGGCGGCGCCTCGAAAATCGAGCTGCGCAATGTGCATGGGCAGAGGTACATCGGCACCGACCTCAGAGGGCCCGTAGCCATCGAGATTTTCGGCACGCCCGGCAATGACCTCGGCGCTTTCATGAACGGCCCCAGGATTACCGTCCGCGGCAACGCCCAGGACGGCTGCGGGAATACCATGAACGCGGGGGAAATCGTCGTCCACGGTCACGCCGGCGACACGGCGGGACTCTCCGCCCGGGGCGGCCGGATTTTCATCCGTGAAGACGTCGGCTACCGCACCGGCATCCACATGAAGGAATACAAGGAGAAAAAACCAGTCATCGTTATCGGCGGGACGGCCCAGGACTTCCTCGGCGAGTACATGGCCGGGGGCGTCCTGATATTGCTCGGGCTGGGCCTCACCGAGGGCCAGAACCACAAGGCTAAATATATCGGTACGGGGATGCACGGCGGCGTGATGTATATCCGGGGGAATATCGCCGAATACCAGCTCGGGAAGGAAGTCGGTATAGCCGAACCGGAAGGAACCGACCGGGAAGTCCTGCGGAAATATGTCACGGAATACTGCGGCTACTTCGGCGGCGACCCCGAAAAATTACTGGAGCACCGGTTTATCAAACTGTACCCGCGCTGGCTGCGCCCTTACGGCCGGCTCTACGCTTATTAGCCCGAAAGAGGTGTATAATGGTTCAGCAGACCATCAACACATCAAGAATATGGACAGGCATTTTGTCGGCGAGGAACGATGCGATGGTACGTGTATTGCTCGTGGCCGGGGAACACCAGACCGTAACCCCACTCCAGGCGGCCCTGACGCGGCTCGGATGCGACTGTTTCCTGGCGTCTTACGACGGAGCGCTGGAAGAAGTAAACCGGCGCTCCCGCGACCTTATCCTCGCGCAATTCAGCCGCGAGGACGCTGATACCGCCCGTGAGGTGATCAAGAGATTAAAACAGAAGGGCCAACAGCCGGTCATCGCGGTGGTCACCGAGGACACGCTGGACAGTCTCGCCGGCCGCGTGGAC
>MGNQ01000012.1:0-4098 GCA_001796865.1 Chloroflexi bacterium RBG_16_56_11 | reverse complement strand
TTCGTTACCGCGCCTTTCAGCGACAGGGAACTGGCGCTCAGGATAAACCGGCGGCTGCACAAAACGGCCGCCGCGGTTGCCGAAAACCTGGAGTGCGGCGGATTGAGGCTCGACACGGCCACCTGCGAGGTAACGGTTGACGGGCGGAAGGTCGAGCTGACTTTCAAAGAATACGAGCTTCTGAAGCTGCTGTGGGGCAACCGGGGACGGGTGTACACCCGCGAGTCCCTGCTGGATAACATCTGGGGCTATGACTACTACGGCGGCGACCGCACCGTGGACGTCCACGTCCGCCGACTCCGCAGCAAGATAGAAGACGCCAACCACACCTACATCGAGACCGTGCGCAACATCGGCTACCGGTTCGTAAAAGATACTTAGCCCATCATTATGTCAATCTACGTAACACGTTCGTAATGATGGCCGGGTAAAGTAGACACAGGCAGTCTTCCCGGAGGTGCGAATGTCTATGAGCCCGGCCGATACCGTCTGGATTCTCATTTCCTCAGCCCTGGTGATGTTGATGACGCCCGGCGTGGCCCTTTTTTACGGCGGCATGGTCCGGCGAAAGAACATTCTTTCCACCCTCATGATGAGCTTCGCCTGCCTGGGTCTGGTCGGCCTGCTCTGGGTGTTCTACGGTTACAGTGTCTGCTTCGGCACCGACCACGCCGGAATTATCGGGGGGTTGGAATACGTCGGGCTGATGAATGTGGGGCAACTACCTTCCGGCGTTTATGCGACTACCGTTCCTCATCTCGCCTTCATGGTATTCCAGGCGATGTTCGCCATCATCACCGTGGCACTGATAACCGGCGCCGTCGTGGAACGCATTAAGTTCAGCGCCCTGCTGGTCTTTTCGGGGCTGTGGTTGACCCTGGTGTACAGTCCGGTGGCACACTGGGTGTGGGGCAGCGGCGGCTGGCTAACAAAAATGGGCGTGCTGGATTTCGCCGGGGGCGCGGTGGTACACATCAATGCCGGCATATCAGCGCTGGCGCTGGTGACGCTGCTGGGACGCCGCCGCGGTTTTCCCGATAGCGCCATGGAACCCAACAACATCCCGCTGGTCGTGCTTGGTGCGGGACTGCTGTGGTTCGGCTGGTTCGGTTTCAATGCCGGCAGCGCCCTGACCTCCGGCGGCCTGGCAGCCAGCGCCTTCGTCACCACGAATACGGCCGCCGCGGCCGCTGCCTTCACCTGGATGATATTGGGCTGGATACACCGGCGCCCCACCATCATGGGCACGGTTACCGGCGCCGTGGCCGGACTGGCGACCATTACTCCTGCCGCCGGGTACGTGACACCCATGGCCGCCGTTCCTATCGGTGTTCTGGCGGCGGCTGTCTGCTACCTAAGTATGTCCTTTTTTAAGATGAAGCTCGGCTTCGATGACTCCCTGGATGTATTCGCCGTGCACGGCGTAGGGGGCATCCTGGGAATGCTCTCCGTCGGCATTTTCGCCAGCCTGGCCGTAAACCCTGCCGGTGCCGACGGCCTTATCGCAGGCAGCGGAGAACAACTCCTGAGGCAGGCCATCGGCATTGGCGCAGTCGGGGCATTCTCTTTCGCGGTTACCTGGGTCCTGGGCAAGCTGGTGGACATTACTATCGGCCTCAGAGTAGGCCAGTCCGAGGAGACGGTAGGTTTGGACCTCTCGCAGCACGGCGAGCGGGCGTATGGAGGCATGCTCCGCTGAAAACCCGGGCCTTATTCGTAACATGCATTTAACACCGCCGTAATCTGCCAGAAATAAAAACCGGCTAAACTGGATGTATCAAGACAGTCGGGAGGTAGCAAAATGGTCAACTCCGGTGACACTGCCTGGCTTTTAATGTCATCAGCCCTGGTGATGTTGATGACACCGGGCCTGGCGCTGTTTTACGGCGGAATGGTGCGGCGTAAGAACGTCCTTTCCACCATCATGATGAGCTTCGCCTGCCTGGGACTGGTCGGCCTGCTCTGGGTACTGTACGGATATAGCCTGAGCTTCGGGACCGACCACGGAGGCTTCATCGGCGGGCTCAATTTCCTGGGGCTGGCCAACGTCGGCCAGGAGCCTTCGTCGGTGTACGCCACGACCGTGCCGCACCTGGCTTTCATGGTGTTCCAGGCCATGTTCGCCATCATCACGGTGGCCCTCTTTACCGGCGCAGTGGTGGAGCGGGTCAAATTCAGCGCCCTGCTTGTTTTTTCGGCGCTCTGGCTGACGCTGGTGTACATTCCCACGGCCCACTGGGTCTGGGGCAGCGGCGGCTGGCTGGCCAGGCTGGGCGCCCTGGACTTCGCCGGCGGCACGGTGGTGCACCTTAACGCGGGCGTTTCGGCGCTGGCGCTGGTGATGCTATTGGGCCGACGCCGCGGTTTTCCCAACGACGCCATGGAGCCGAACAACATACCGATGGTCGTGCTGGGAGCGGGGCTGCTCTGGTTCGGGTGGTTCGGTTTCAACGCCGGCTCGGCGCTGACATCGGGCGGACTGGCGTCCAGCGCCTTCGTGGCGACCAATACGGCGGCGGCCGCCGCCGCCTTCACCTGGATGATTGTGAGCTGGATACACAAGAGGCCAACGGTCCTGGGCACGGTCACCGGGGCGGTGGTCGGGCTGGTGGCCATAACCCCGGCGGCCGGCTACGTCACGCCCATAGCCGGCATCCCTATCGGAATCGTGGCGGCCCTTATTAGCTACTACGGGATGGTCCTGCTCAAGATAAAACGCGGCGTGGATGATTCCCTGGATGTCTTCGCCTGCCACGGACTGGGGGGCATCTGGGGCGCCCTGGCCACGGGCATCTTCGCTACCGTGACCGTCAACGGCGCCGGATCCGACGGGCTGCTGTATGGCAACGGCATGCAGGTACTGAAGCAGCTGGTCGGCATCGCCGCCGTGGGAGGTTACGCCTTCATACTTACCACGGTGCTGGGGAAGCTCGTCGATGTCACGGTCGGCCTGAGGGTGGGGCAGGAGGAAGAAACGGTCGGCCTGGACATCTCGCAACACGGCGAAAGGGCCTACGGAGGTCTACTGCGATGAAAAAAATTGAGGCGATTATCCGGGAAGAGCGACTCAACGCCGTCAAAGCGGCCCTCGAGGAAAAAAGCTACTTCGGGATGACGGTGAGCGAGGTCAGCGGGCGCGGTAAGCAGAAGGGCATTGCCCTGCAGTGGAGGGTGGGAGAATACCGGGTAGACCTGCTCCCCAAGCTCAAGATTGAGCTGGTGGTGCTCGACGATGATGTCAGCGCCGTCATCGATGCTATCGTCATCAACGCCAGGACAGGCGAAACCGGCGACGGCAAGATATTCGTCATGCCGGTGGAAACGGTGGTACGCGTCCGCACCGGCGACAGGAATGAAAGCGCAGTGTAAAACGGAAACGAGGTATAATTATGTGAAAAGCATAATGACAAATATCTATAAAAACCTTAAAATAAATTGATACAGGAGGACGATAATGGCGAAAAGAAGTAAAGAGGACGCGAAAGAATACATCCTGAAGATGGCCAAAGAGCACGACGTCAAGTTTATCTGGCTGTGGTTCCCGGATATCCTGGGCATACTTAAAAGCTTCGCTATCACCGTGGAAGAGCTGGAGGGGGCGCTGGAGGAGGGGATGGGTTTCGACGGCTCTTCAATTGAAGGCTTTGCCCGCATCGATGAGAGCGACATGGTAGCCCTGCCCGACCCGGAAACCTGGCAGCTCCTGCCCTGGACCCCGCCGGAGCACCGCGCCACCGCCCGCATGTTTTGCGACGTGCTGATGCCGGGAGGCCAGCCTTTCGAAGGCGACCCGCGATTCGTCCTCAAGAGGAACCTTAAAAAGGCCGCCGACCTGGGTTACACCTACTACGTCGGGCCGGAGCTGGAATATTTTTACTTCAAGGACTCCAATGGCACCGAGTTCCTCGACCAGGGCGGGTATTTCGACCTGACAACTCGCGATGCCGCCATCGAGCTGAGGCGTGATACCGTCATCCAGCTCGAAAAGATGGGCATCGGCGTGGAATACGCCCACCATGAGGTCGCCGAAAGCCAGCACGAAATCGATATGAGGTACACGGACGCCCTGACGATGGCGGACAGCGTGATGACCTACCG
>MGNQ01000011.1:14291-29901 GCA_001796865.1 Chloroflexi bacterium RBG_16_56_11 | reverse complement strand
CCTGCTTATGCAGCGGGTTGACGATGTACATCGGCGCCGTAGCCTGGTTGGCCGACTTCAGCTGGTCGGTCGAGGCCCCCAGCTTCTCCAGCGCCGAGGCCAGCCCTTCCGGGTAGCGCGTGTACAGCGCCGAGGAAGCGTCCGCCAGGTATTCCCTCTTCCGCGAGAGGGCGAAATAGATGAGCTGCGCCGCGATGGGCGCCAGTATCATGAAAACGATGCCCACCGCCAGGATGATTACCTGTCCCTGGCCTCCGCCGCCGCGCGACGACCTCCTCCCCCCGGACATTCCCCCGAGGATGAGGAAGCGCGAGGCGTACCAGGCCAGGATGACGATCGTCCCGAGCATGACACCGCTCAGCGACATCAGCAGGACGTCCCGGTTTTTCACGTGCGAAATCTCGTGCCCGATGACCCCCTGGAGCTCGTCGCGGTTGAGCTTTTGCAGCAGGCCGGAAGTAATCGCCACTGACGCCCGGTTGGGGTCGCGCCCGGTGGCGAAGGCGTTCAGCGCCGGGTCATCGATAATGTAGATATCCGGCATTTTCTCCAGGCCGGACGCGATTTTCATCTCCTCGACGACGTTATAGAGTCGCGGGTAATCGTCCCGGCTGATTTTCCTGGCCCGGGATACCGAGAGAAGAATACTGTCCCCCTGGAAGAAGGCCACCAGGCTCATGATTCCCCATACTATCAGCGCGATGACCAGCCCGCCGATGGCGCTGCCGAAAAAGGCCATCCCCAGGAAATAGCCGATGAGCAGCAGCACCGCTGCCATGGCTGTCATCAGCACGGTCGAGCGTATCCGGTTTGACCTTATCTGTTCCCACATGGCTGCAATCCTGTTGTGCCTCTCCCTTGAGGGGTTCACCCTGAAGGTTCTCTCTGAAGGGAGAGGCAAGGTGAGGGTGAAACTAATTTGGTTTATGCCCCTCACTCCAACTCTCCCACGTCGGTGAGAGAGAATGATATAATTACGTGAACTTTACTTTGGGCGCTTCCCGCTGCTCGGGGGCGGTGACCTCGAAGAACTCTCCGGACTTGAAGCTGAACATCCCGGCGATGACATTGGAAGGGAACATCTGTGTTTTGTTATTAAATTTTAGTACGGAGTCGTTATAGAACTGCCGGGAGAAGCTTATCTTATTCTCGGTGGAGGTCAGCTCTTCCTGTAACGCCAGGAAGTTCTGGTTGGCCTTCAAATCGGGGTAAGCCTCGGCAACCGCCAACAGTCGGCCCAGGGCCATACCCAGCGCCCCTTCGATCGGGCCCCTCTCGGCGGCCCCGGCGGACGCCGCCGACTGGGCTAGATTGCGCGCCTTGGTCACCGCCTCCAGGGTCTCGCGTTCGTGTTTCATGTAGCCCTTGACCGTCTCCATCAGGTTGGGGATGAGGTCGAAACGCCTCTTCAGCTGGACGTCTATCTGCGCCCAGGCGTTTTTCACCCCGTTGCGCAGGCCCACCAGGCCATTGTAGGTGCTCCAGACCACGAGAAGCAGGATGACGACGATCCCCAGGATTATCCAGAGTGCTATCATTGACTACCTCCTGTCGTATTTGTATTATCAGGCTCGGGCTTTAAAGACCTTACCGATAAACTCCATGACGTCCTGCGGCGGGCCCGCCTTCCCGGTGTATTTCCCGGCCAGCGATTTCAGCAGGTGCTCCACTTCTCCGCCGTCGAACCACAGGCCATGCCGGTCGTGGCACACGTCGATTAATACATGGTTGGGTTCATCGACGAATACCTTTTTCATCCTGCGCCGGCAGATCGGGCATTTGTGTTTCTTTTCCGTTGAAGCAGCCTCCGCTGTACCGAGCATCTCATTGATAAACGGTTGCGGGTTTTCCAGGCCGGAAGACTCCAGCAGCAGCTCCAGCTCCCCGGCGTCGAACCAGACCCCCTGGCAGTTGGTGCAGTAGTCCAGCTCGATGTTCTGGTGCTCGACGATTATCATGTCATTCCGGCAGACCGGGCATATCATAATTTGCTATCCTTTTTACTGGTCATATATTCTAAAGATATCAAGATGTCCTGTCAACAAAGTTCCTCAACAATATCAGGGCATGATTGACCGTCCGGCGCGCTACCTGCTCAGGACGTCCCATGTAGCCCGGTGTAAATACTTCGTTGGCCCGGTCGTTGCCGATGGCGATGAACAGCTTGCTACCGGGGGCCGCCGGACCGGGTCCGCCCGGGCCGTCTATCGCCATCCCGATATCAGTGCTGAATTTTTCGCGGACCTGTGACGCCATGAGGGTGGCCGTTGCGGAGCCCGGTTCGCCCAGGTTCCAGCTAAACCGTGCACACGGAGAGATAACCACTCCACCTTTGAAGAAACCCTGCCCCTCCGGTACGTTATTTAAAGCGAGCGCCAGCAGGCCGCCGGTAAAGGACTCGGCCACGGCCAGGGTCAGGGCGCGCCTCGCCAGCAACCGCCCCACGATGCTCTCCAGGGTGTCGTTATCGACTCCCCAGATATGTTCCTTCATTACTTCTCTTATCTCGCGCTCGCGCCGGGCTATCATCTCCGCCGCCCCTTCTCGGGTGTTCTCCCTGGCTGTGATGCGTAGCTGGATGCCGTCCGGCTTGGCGTAAATCCCCAGGGTCGGGTTGGACTCTTTCAGGAAAGGCGAAACGAGCTGGTCGACGGCTGCCTCGGAAAGGCCCCATGTCTTGATTAACCTTGACATAATAATGGCGCTCCGGCTGGCCTCCAGCCTCGGGAGTACCACGTTCTCCCACATGGTCTGCATCTCACGCGGCGGACCCGGTAGAACGATGATGGTCCTGCCGTCCTTTTCCACCCACCAGCCCGGGGCTGTCCCGGCGGTGTTTCGCATGGCCCGGGCGGATAGTATGAGGGTGGCTTGTTTGAGGTTATTATCGGGCATCTCGATGTGCAGCCGGGTGAAGAACTCCGTAAGCTCCTTTTTCAGGTCGGGGTCGATTGTCATTTTTTCGCCTAGCATCGCCGAGACTACTTCCCGCGTGATATCGCCCTGCGTCGGCCCCAGTCCGCCGGTGGTGATAATCAGGTCGGAACGGGCCCAGGCCTGCTTCAGGACCCCGGAGTATCGCTCGAAGTTGTCTCCCACCGTGGACGCGTAATAGAGATTGATGCCGAGGGCGGCCAACTGCCCGGCGATATAAGCCGTATTCGTATCGGGTATTTCACCCAGGAGGAGTTCCGTGCCGCTGGTAATTATTTCAGCTTTCATTTCCCCTTTTTCTTATCATCCCGACTTCGTCGTGATTCCCTCAGAATGACAGGTCAGGCTGCTCACCTTCTCGGCGGCCCGCCGAACATCGGTGGTGTGGCCTGCGGCGGCCAAAGCTCTTCGGCCACGTCGTTCAGCCCCAGCTCGATGAGTTTATTCCGGTTCGGCTTCGTTGTCACCCTGTCCCAGTCCAGAGCGCCCAGGTTCCAGTATGCCTGCGCCTCCATGTCCGTCGATACCCCCGCCAGGGGCCCTTCTGTCTGCGGCGGTCGCCCGATGATTCTCCCGTGTACCGTCCGTTTGATAGGATTATCCCCTTCCCGCAGGGTAAAAACATGCCGCATGTTGGCAATCCTCTCGCCGTTTTTTAGCAGCTCTTCGGCGGAGCGGTCCCAGCCGGTCACCGCCTTGAGGAATCCCGAGATATATTTTGGGGGGTTGCCGGCCATGCCTCCGTGCATGCAGAGTCCGGCGGCGCTGCTCACGAATTGCAGGAACTGGCTGGGTCCGAAGCCGGTGGTATGGCGGCCGGGAGTGGCGTCCATGTGGTACATGGCCGTCGTCATCCGCGCGCCGAAGAACGTACCCTTGGGGTCGTGCATCCCCAGTTCCTGCCCGCCGATATGCACGGCGAACTCCTGTGCCCCTTTGCCTATCCTCTCGGCGGCCAGCTTGACGCCGTCGGCGAGCACGTCCCCGATTCCCTCTCGCTTCACCAGCTTTTCCGTCATGGCGACCAGCGCCCGGGGGTCACCCCACTTGAGGTCGATGCCGCCCGTGTCTTTTTTCGTGATGATGCCGTGCTCGTACAGCTCCATGGCGAAGGCGATAATCGAGCCGGCGGAGATGGTGTCCATCCCGTAACTGTTGCACAGGTGGCTCGCCATGTTGATGGACTCCGCGTTGGTGTTGGCGCAGTTGGCGCCAAAGGCCCCGATGGTCTCGTACTCCAGTCTGTGGTTGCCGGCCGGGTAGGGATATTCGATACCTGCTTTTAACGCGCCTTTGCAGGCGGCGGGACAGTGCCAGCAGCCTTTCCGCCGCTCCAGGTTAGCGATGATTTTATCCTTGTTGAGGCCGGAGACGTCGGGTATTGCCACGACACCCACGCCCCCCCAGTTCTTGACCGGCGTGTCGCCGCTGTGGGCGGAGGTATCCCCGTGGCCGCCGGTGCCGTACCTGCCGAAATATTCGAGGAACTTCTTCCCCTCCTCCATGTGCTCTTTGCGCAGGTTGTTGGCCGCCTCCAGGTCAAAGACCGGGACTTTCATCTCCCCTCTGGCGACGACCGCTTTGAGGCGTTTCGAACCCATCACCGCCCCCAGCCCCGACCTTCCCGCGGCATCCCCGCGGTTCGTCATGATGCAGGCCACCCTGGCCATTTTCTCCCCGGCCGGCCCGATACAGGCGACCTTCGCCGTCGGGCCATACTCGGCTTCCAGTGTATCTTCCGTTTCGTACGTGCTTTTACCCCAGAATATCCTGGCGTCTTTTAACCGCGCCTTGCCGTTATCTATCAGGAGGTATACCGGTTTGTCCGATATGCCGGTAAAAAAGAGGCCATCGTAGCCCGCGAACTTCATGTACGGGCCGAAATGCCCGCCCGAGTTGGCGTCCCCCCAGCTCCCCGTCAGTGGCGATTTAGCTACCGCGGCGTATCGTGCCCCGAACGTCGCCGGGGTTCCCGTCAGCGGACCGGTAATCAGTCCCAGCATATTCTCCGGCCCCAGCGCGTCCACGCCACCTTTCTGCCGGCTGTACAGTATTCTCGCGGCTATGCCGTAACTGCCGATGAAATCTTTACAGAGTTTTTCGTCAAGTTCCTCGTCTTTCAGCTCTCCGGTGGTTAGATTGACGAACAGGAGTCTCCCCATGTAGCCTCTTGCCATTCTCGCTCCTTCCCGTGAATCCGGTGCCCGGACAATCAGGTTTCAACCAGCATTATAGTCATGTTTCCCCGGTCAAGTCCAATTCAGGCCAGGAACAGCAAGCGCTTCATGAGTCGGATTTTTGACGCACGTTTTGTCCGCGTGGCGATGTGTGCTAATTTATTAGTAGGAGTTTGAATAAGTCGGTTTAATACTTTTAGATGCCAAACAGACTGAAAAGATATCTGCTGCTGGCCACTGGCGCTGTTTCCCTGGGACTGGGGATACTGGGAATATTTATCCCCGTGCTTCCCACGACCCCATTCCTGCTCCTGGCCGCCGCCTGCTTCCTGAGGAGTTCGCCCAGGTTATACCGCTGGCTTTTAACCAGCCGGGTTTTTGGCGGTTACATCACGAACTACCTGGAGGGTCGGGGTATGCCCTGGAGGGCCAAGCTCATCACCCTTATTTTGCTCTGGGCCGCGATTGGCCTGTCTGTCTTTTTGGTGATTGATAACCTGGTGCTGCGGCTCGTCGTGTTATTCATTGCCGCCGGAGTTACCGTCCATATCGTGAGGATAAGAAGGAAAAAAGAAAGCCCGCCGCCCCGAAAACTGGATTCAGGGTAGTCCTACCGTCTGGCGGCCCCGATAATCTCCCCCAGTTTTTTCACGCCCTCTTTCTCCATGAAGCGCTCGATTCCCTCCAGGACGTCGATGGCTGCCCGGGGATTGGCGAACGTCGCCGAGCCCACTTGCACGGCGCTGGCCCCGGCCATGATGAACTCGAGGGCGTCGCTGGCGGCTGTAATTCCCCCGCAGCCGATGACCGGTATTTTTACGGCGCCGGCCACTTCGTAAACGAGCGACAGTGCTAACGGTTTGATGGCCGGGCCGGAAAGCCCTCCGGAAATAGCGCCGATTGACGGGCGCCGCGTTTTCACATCTATCGCCATCGCCCTGACGCTATTAATCAGGGAAATAGCGTCGGCCCCGGCGGCGGCCACCGCCGCTGCCACGCCGGTGATGTCGCCGGTGTTGGGCGTCAGCTTGACGATGACGGGCAGGGTGGTAGCCTTTCTCACCGCGGCGGTTACCTGCGCGGCGCAATCGGGGCTGACCCCGAAGGCGGCGCCTCCGGCCTTGACGTTCGGGCAGGAGATATTTACCTCGACGCCGCTTATGCCGGGTTTGCCTTCCAGCCTCCGTGCAACGCTAGCGTATTCATCGATGGTGTCTCCGGCGATGTTGACGATAACGGGGACGCGCCAGCCCGCCCAGACCGGCGCTTTTTCCCGCAGCAGCGCCTCGACGCCGATGTTCTGCCACCCGATGGAGTTAATCACACCGGAGGCGGTCTCGACCAGGCGCGGCTGGGGGTTCCCCTCTCTCGGTTTCAGGGTAGTCCCTTTGCAGATGATGGCACCCAGCCGCTGGATATCGAATAGATCGCGGTACTCGGTCCCGTAGCCGAAGGTCCCGGAGGCCGTCATGACCGGGTTGGCCAGGCTGAGGCCGCTCTCGTTTCGTAGGCCAAGCTGAACGGACAGGTCTGGTGTCATTACCTCATCCTGAAGGGTTGGTTTTCTGGCTCAAAGCTTACCAGACTGGATACCGGCAATGCAAATAATTTCGGTATAACCCCTACGTGAAAAGGGTGGATACTTGGTTGCTCTTGAATACCCGGATATGTAGGCTTATTTGCATGGGGCATAATATCACCGGGACGCTGACTTCACCCCGGGTCGCTACCCCGGGAGAAAATGTCCGGCGATGGCGTATCGCCAGCCTGCTTACCCGGCAGGGACTGGCCGACCAGGCGGGTGTGCCGCTGGAACACGTGATATCCTTCGAGCAAAATTTACCCCTGCCGCTGGACAGCAAGCGCCGGATACTCAAGCAGCTCTGGGCTGGCAAAATAAAGAAGTGACGCTTTTCGGCGTCACTTCTTTCTGAGTAGACCTTTTATTGAGGTTTACCAGGCTGCTGCCGGATTCAATGTTGCTTTTCACAGTCTGGCAAATCTTGCTTCTTCAGTGCAGGTTAACGTACTGGCTTATCCTTCCGGGAATCGTCCTCTCCACCGTCATTACCGGTCCGTCCGGGGGTTTGACTTCAAGCGAGAATGAATGGTAAGGTCCGATGCTGACGTTCCCCGAAGCCGGGATAAGCACCGTAATCTGGAATAGTTCGTTGGGGTCGAGAAGGTTATCTGAATTGATGGTGCTCAATTTTTCCAGCGTCCAGTTCACGGATGGGATCAGGTTATTGGCATCTACGTAAGAGATGACTACCGGGCTGACATTCGCTGAGGTCGGCGTAAAGTCCACACCACTGCCGGCGTGGGGGATACCTACGCAGAAGTAGATTTCTCTGACCACGCCGCTTTCCATCTTGGCCACGATGTTGCCCCGGATTTCTATGGTCGCCATCGTGGACTGCACCCCCGCATTGACGGCCTCCTTCGCCTTTTGTGAAGAAAATAGACCGGCGGAAAGGACGACATAGGCGAACACCGAGGCTACTATCACGAAAGCGATGAGTATGATTGCCGTTTCCAGACCGGTAATGCCTTCCTGGTCCCGGCGTAGCCATTTTAGCAAACGACTCATAACGACCTCCCTTAAAATATTCAGATATCACCGAACCCACATGGTCGGTGATGTCATCAGGATAGCAACAGAGGGGTAACGAAAACATAAATATTGCCGCCGGGTATATAAACAAATTATTACAGTTTTTACGTTTGAAAGTCCGCCTGAAGGTGAAACCGGAGATGTAAATTGGATACCCGTTAAAGGCGGATTTCAAACCGGGGCGGGGATAGTGACTGCCTGCCGTCTCCTGTAATAATAGGGAAACGGAGGCCGATTCTGGCTGGCATTCCCGCGCGGGCGGGGAACCCGGGTTACCGTGAAACTATTACGCCAGCCGGCTGCACGGGAATTTGTCGCCTGGTTTGACCGGTTTGTTTTCACTCAGGCAGCAAACGGCGCAGCGGGGGCTTTTCCGGCAGGCGTCCTTTCCCAGGTGGACCAGCAGGGCGTGGTACTCGTTGAAAAGTGCCGCTTCTGGCGGCAAATTCATCATGAATAATTTCTGGCAGGCCGCGTAGCTCTTCTCCGCGGGGGTAAGCCCGAGGCGGTCGAGGATGCGCCGCGTGTAAGCGTCGATAACGAAAACAGGCTTGTCACCGGCGTAGAGCATTATAGAGTCGGCCGTCTCCTCGCCGATACCGTAGATGGTCAGTAGCTCGCGGCGTAACTCGCCGATACTATTGGAGAACATGGCGTCGAGATTATCACTGTACCGTTCGCCAAGCCACTCGACGAACGATTTCAATCTCTTTGCCTTGACGTTGTAGTAGCCGCAGGAGCGGATGAGACCGGCCAGCTCGGTGCCGGAGAGACGCCTTATCGCCCCGGCGGACAGGTTCCCGCTGGCGCGCAGACTGGCGATGGCCTTTTCAACGTTCGTCCAGGCCGTCGACTGCGTCAGGATGGCACCCACGATTACTTCGAACGGTTCGCGGGCCGGCCACCAGTGCTGTGGCCCGTACCGGTGAAAAAGGCGTGCATAGATGTCGAGGAGTGTCTGGTTCAGTTTTCCATCATCCATTGCGGCACTCTGGCATCCGCCACCGCGTCAAGCCCCGGGATATATGGCTTGATATCGATTACCGGCGTCCCGTCGATGGCATCCAGCCCCCGGACGGTTAATACATTCGCGTTGCGTCCCACTAGCCTGACGGTGGTTTTCCCCAGAGGGTTCGGTCGGTCGGGCGAGCGGCTGGCCAGCACGCCCACCGGGGAGCGCTCTTTCCGGTACCGGGGATGGACTTTCGTCGGTGCCGGTCGGCGGGACTGGTGCATCCAGTAGATGACAATGATGTGGGAAAACTCGTCGATGTTGTCCAGCGCTTCGGTCAGTTCGGGTTCGAGGACAATCTCGGCAACTGTACCGCTGGCATCGCGCCGCTCGCGCCGCTTTATCTCGCTGCGGACGAAACCGATCGGTCTCAGGGTGATTTCTTCCAGTTCACCGGACATATATCTTGAATGGCGGTACGTCGACCATCGTTCGGTTGTTGGACTAGTTTCCGACGTACTGGCTATCGAGCGGCGTCATCGTCAGGAGCTTCCGGGCGATATCCGGATACTTGGCGATGAAAAGCAGCTCGTCTTCGACCAGCGGCTTGTGCGACTCAACATTGGCGTACCTGACCAGCTCCAGTATCTCGTTGGCCTCTTCCCTGTTTTTGAAAGTAATATCGAGCTTGCCCATGACATGGCCGAAGCCCGAGATGCCGCTGTACTGGCCGGCGATGATTTCCCTGCCCGTTTCGACCTTCACCGGCTCGCCCCGGCCTAGCTCCTCGAAGCTATATAGCTCGTAGTTCTCCGGGTCTTTCAGGACGCCGTCGGCGTGGATACCAGACGAGTGGGCGAAGGCGTTGGCCCCGACGCCCGGCTGGTTGATAGGTATCGGTACGTCGAAGGCGTAGCTGGCGAACTTGGCGATTTTCGAGGCCAGCCTCAATTTTATCGGGCCCGCCAGCGGATATTTTTTCAACGTGTGCTTCGACTTTGAAATGGCGAGCACGATAGCGATGAGGTCGGCGTTGCCTGCCCTCTCCCCAATGCCGTTGATCGTGGTGTTGATGTAAGCGTCCTGTCCCCCGTCGATAACCCCCATGGCTCCCGCCAGGGAGTTGGCCACGGCCATGCCCAGATCGTTGTGGCAGTGCAGTTCTATGGGCAGCCCGGTCTTCTCCGCCAGCGTCCGGCAGTTATCATAGATAGTGAAGGGGCTATCATAGCCCAGTGTGTCACAGTACCTGAGCCTGTCCGCCCCGTGTTCCCCGGCCGCCAGGCCGAATGCTATAAGGTATTCGATATCTGTCCGGGAAGCGTCCTCGGCGTTAACCCCGATTGATACCGCCCCGCAGGTTCGGGCGCAGTCGACTGCCTCGGTCATGTCCTTGATAATTTCCTGATGCGTCTTACGGAGCTTGGTCTGTATCATCTGGTTCGAGGTGGATATCGAGAGGTTGATATGTTCCAGTCCTGGCACGTTCCGGTACGTCGTTTCCACGTCAGTCCTGAGCGCCCGTATCCACCCGCCCAGCCTGAGGGGTTTGATGACTTCCGTACGGGCGAGCTCCAGGTTGGCATGGAGATAGTTTATCTCATGCCTGGTCGTGGGGAAACCGAACTCCGACTGGAAGACGCCCATGTCATTGAGGTAGATGTTTATCATGGTCTTTTCCAGTTTGGATAGCCCCAACTTGGCCGTCTGTACCCCGTCCCGGTTGGTCACGTCAATCAGGTAAATTTTGGGCATCGGCATCACCTCCCCTTCAGGCACTCTTTGCCGGTCGATTTTATATCTGAATTTTAACATAACGTTCTTATTATGGGCAAATGAAAGATAAAATACCTCGTTCCCGTGAAAGTGGCAATCCAGCACGGGAAGCCGAAGATTGCTTTGGGGATTCCCGACCAGAGCTTGCCCCGCGCTTGATACGGGGTCGGGATTGACGTTTTCGTGCACCTCTCAGGGGGATTTTCTCCCGTTTTGTTTGACACTCTTCGAAACGGATGGTAGATTAGAGATAGCGTTGCTCTCATCGTAATATCATGAACGTAGGTGTCGCCAGGGTGAGCCTGCGCCTGCCGGAAAATATGTCGCTTAAGGGCAAGCGGCAGGTGCTCAAGTCCATTACCGGACGGGTCCGCAGCCGTTTCGACGTCGCCGTCGCTGAGGTCGATGATAATGATGCCTGGCAGCTCGCTACCATCGGTGTCTGCACCATCAGCAATGATAAGCGGCATTCTAACCAGGTCCTTTCCCGGGTCATCGACTTTATCGTCAACGGTCACTTCGACGCCGAGATTCTCGATTATAACATCGAGATTATTGACGTCTAGTATTATCAATATTAAAAGCGTGCGCGGCGCGCCGCTCATGATGAGACCTCGGCGTGAGCTCGGTCGAACGCTTGTCGAACCATCGGCGCGTCCGGTGATTGGACACCCTTCGACAGGTTCAGGGTGAGCGGTGTACAATACAATTACAATGGAAATCCAGGCCTTCCTTAACCAGGTACGTTCGCAGTCGGATTATCAGGACCAGATTGCCCACATCGAGCACCTCCCGCCCCGCCGCCCCGCCTACGGCGAGCTTGATGAGCCCCTGGACCAACGGCTCCAGTCCTGCCTGGAAGCCCGCGGATTGTGGCCACTTTATGCCCACCAGGCCCGCGCGGTTAACTTCTCCCGGCGGGGAAAGAACGTCATCGTCGCCACTTTCAGCGCCAGCGGCAAGACTCTATGCTATAACATCGCCGTGATGCAGACAATGCTCGCCGAGCCCGGCTGCCGGGCGCTTTATCTTTTTCCCACCAAAGCCCTCGCCCAGGACCAGCTCGGCAAGCTGCATGAGCTGTTTACTCCCGACCTTCTCCCCTTCGATGCCATGTCCACCTTCGATGGTGATACCCCTAAATCGGAGCGGGCGGACATCCGCCGGCAGGCGCGTATTATCCTCACCAACCCGGATATGCTGCACATCGGCATCATGCCTAACCATTTGACCTGGGCGGGATTTTTACGCCACCTGCGCTACGTGGTCGTTGACGAAGCCCATATCTACCGGGGCGTCTTCGGTTCGCACGTCGCCTGCGTGCTGCGCCGCTTGCGACGCCTCTGCCGGGCCTACGGCTCGGAGCCGCGGTTCATCCTGGCCACGGCCACCGTCGCTAATCCCGGCGAGCACGCCGGGCGCCTTACCGGTCTTCCCTGCGAGGTCGTGGACAACGACGGCTCGCCGCGCGGCTGGAAGGACTTCGTCTTCTGGAACCCGCCCCTCATCGATGAGAAGAAAACGGCGCGGCGCAGCGCCCACTGGGAGTCCACCAACCTTTTCACAGCGCTCGTCAGCCAGGGTACCCGTACCCTCACCTTCACCCGCACCCGCCGTCTCACCGAGCTTATCTACGTCTACGCCAAAGACCGCCTGGGTGAAATCAGCTACCCCCTCTCCAAGCTGGTGATGCCTTACCGCGCCGGTTACCTGCCCGAGGACCGCCGCCGTATCGAGCGCGAGCTGTTCGGCGGCAAGCTCCTCGGCGTGGTGGCTACCAACGCCCTGGAGCTGGGTATAGATAGCGGGGGTCTGGAGGCAACAGTCCTCGACGGCTACCCCGGCAGCATCTCCAGCACCTGGCAGCAGGCCGGCCGCAGCGGGCGCAGCCAGGGGGAGTCGCTCAGCTTCCTCGTCGCCTGGGACAATCCCCTCGACCAGTATTTCATGCGCCACCCCTCTGACTTTTTTCAGAAAGGATTCGAAAATGTCCTGGTGAATCCCGGTAATCCGTATATTTTAAAAGCCCACCTGCTCTGCGCCGCCTGGGAGCGTCCCCTCGATGGCAACGATGAAGCTATCTTCGGACCCGATTTCGTCCCGCAGCGCGATGCCCTCGTGCAGGAAGGCCGTCTGCGCGAGCGACGCGGTCGCTGGTACCTGGCCCCCAGTATCGCCTACCCCGCCCAGGCCATCAACATCCGCTCTTCTTCCGGCGAGACTTATGCCGTCGTGGACGTCTCCACCGGCTCGCTCATGGAGACCGTCGAGAGCAGCGTCGCCTTTTTCCAGGTCCACCCCGGCGCCATCTACCTCCACCAGGGCGAGTCTTATTTGATTACCCGCCTCGACCTCACCAACAAGGTCGCCTACGCCGAGCCGACCCGCGCCCAGTACTACACCGAGACCAAGGAAATCCACGACCTGCGTATACTGAACGTCCGGGAAAGCAAGACCATCGGCCCGGTGAACGTCCACCTCGGCGATGTCGAGGTGACGGTTGCCGTGGTCGGGTTCAAGAAAATCCGCCAGTTCTCCGAGGAGACTATCGGGGAGGAGCCTCTCGACCTCCCCACCATCACCTTCCCCACCGTCGCCCTCTGGTTCGATGTCCCGCCGGCCGCTGTGTCCCGCATCGCCAGGTCCGGCCTGGACTTCGCCGGCGGGCTGCACGCCACCGAGCACGCCGCCATCGGCATCCTGCCGCTCTTCGCCCTCTGCGACCGCAATGATATCGGGGGCGTCTCCACCCCCTTCCACCCGGATACCGGCCATGCTCAGGTCTTTATCTATGACGCCTATCCCGGCGGCATCGGCATCGCCGAGAAGGGCTACGAGATGATAACCGACCTCTGGGCGGCGACGCTGAGGGTGATTGCCGAGTGCCCCTGCGATGACGGCTGCCCCAGCTGCGTCCAGTCACCCAAGTGCGGCAACAACAACAAGCCTTTAGATAAGGCGGCGGCCAAAGTGATACTGAGGGAGATACAGAGCGGATGATCGGCGTATCGTGACCCGACGGAAGTGGTGGGATACTTCGATTAATAGTCTTTTTTAAGGAAGTAATTGAAAACGTTTCAATTACGGCAGTCGGATCCTAGCTGAATGACGCCTTGGCGCAGGTAATAAAGAGCTGGACTATCGGCGAGGTCAGCATGCCCCGGTTCGCCACGGCGTCAACCTCTATCCAGATATCGTTCGGTAAAGGTAATGCCCGGAGTTTCCCTTCGCTCACTTCCTGCTCGATGTCTTCCTTAAGGGCCACGCTGATGCCGTTTCCGTTCTGCACCAGGATTTTACAGAACTGGATGTTGTTGGCCGTCAGGTCCTGGTTCAGCGGCAGGTTCACCCCTTCGGCGATTAGCTTGTTCGGTATCACCTTTTTCGTGGCCAGCGGCTCGTGGCCGACGAGCAGCGGATAGTAGCAGATGTCGCTCCACTCCATCGATTCCTTCTGGAAAATCGGGTGCGTCGGCGAAGCGAAAAACACCAGTTTTACCCCGTCCGATATCCGCACGTGGCTGACCTTGTCGTTCCCGTATCCCAGGTCGGGGACGATCGCCAGGTCCAACTTGGAATCGATGACATCCTGTATCAGGTGGGCGTGGGAGCCGAACTGGATGTCTATCTTCGATGCGGCGGGGAGCTTCTCACATAGCTTGTTTATCGCCCCCGCCATCGCCGAGACGAACAGCGGGCTGCCACCGATGTTAATGTGGGAATACTTCAGGTGCGTGACGTAGCGCTCCGCCGCCATCGTCTGGGAATATATTTCCTTGGTGTAGTTGTAGAGACCTTCCCCCGCCGGGGTCAGTTTTATCCTTTTCCTGTCTACCTCTATCAGCTTCATCCCGATGGTGTTCTCCAGCGTCTTGATGTGGTTGGTGACGGTAGGTTGGGCCAGGCACAGTCTCTCCGCCGCCAAGGTGATGCTTTTTTCACTGGCGACATAGAAAAAAACTATGAGATGATAGGTGTCTATCTCGGGGTATTTCATAAGTCTCTGCGTAATATTGTGTTGGAATCCTGCCCGCGTCTCCTAATCGTACATTAACAACCGCTCAAATCTATTTGCAGGAGCAATAATATCATAGATATTCAGGTATTGCAAAACCGCCCGACATCTGGTATCTTCTAGTCAACTTCCCGCTGCCCCCAGTTATTTCTGGCTCCTGGCATTCGCCCGTGCCGGGGAAAGGTAGTGGCGATTCCGCGGCTCAGGTTCGTATCCGGAAGGGCCGCATTATATCGAGATAGAGACCGAAATGGTCTATTATTTAACCTGTTTAGGAATCTCGGGAAATGATGGATAACATGGAGGTGACCCGATGGCTGATGCGTCTTTCGATGCGGTGATTATTGGCGGCGGTACCAAGTCCATGGTTACTGCCATATATCTGGCCAAGTACGCAGGCATGAGTGTCGGCGTATTTGAGGAACGCCGCGAGCTTTGCAGCGGGCTAACGTCCGAACAGAGTTGCGTGCCCGGCTTTATCGCCGACTACCATGCCTCGCTGATGACGAGCTATAATTTTGAACCATTGCCGGACGATTTCCCTGATTTCGAGGAGAAAGGCGGGAAAATAGTCCAGGGCGTAGGTAACATCGGGGCCATTAATGTTGAAAATCAGTCATGCTGGGTGCAGTACAACTATAAGGTAGACCCGAACCAGGAACGGACCGCTAAAGGGCTGGCCCAATTTGCGACGGAGCGCGATGCCGAAACCTATCTAAAATTATGGGATTTGTTTAAACCGGGTTCTGACCTGGTCCTGGCGCAGCTACAAGATATGCTTAACCCTCCTCTTCCCTTCGGTCAACCAAGTCCAGTTGAGAAATGGTTTGCTAACTATCTGTCTCAACCGGATTGCCTGATAGACCCTTCCTGGATGAACTTGCCGGCCTATAATGCGTTAGAGAGGTTATGGGAGCACCCTGCCTTGAGATACATGTGGGCGAGACTGTTTGTCTTCGCCGGCCTGTTTGTAGACCTGACGCCGGGAACGGCGATATTTCTTTTCCCGTTCTTCCTCAGCCGCGAGGTAGGGAGCATTCAAGGTGGGACCCATAATGTAGCCCATGCTTACCAGCGTATTCTTTACGAGAACGGGGGAAAGTGGTTTTCTTTCAGCAAGGTAGAAAAAATTCTTATCGAAA
>MGNQ01000011.1:12025-14268 GCA_001796865.1 Chloroflexi bacterium RBG_16_56_11 | reverse complement strand
TGGCCGATGGCAGCCGGATAGAAGCAAAAAAGGTAGTTATCAGTGGTGTCAACGTTAAACACCTTTGTTTTGACCTGCTGGGCAAAGACTATGTAAGCGCCAAGATACTTAGGAAGTTGGACACGCTGGTAGGCAACATAAAAGGCCTGGCCTGGTATACCTGGTTTCTTCACGAGCTGCCTAAATACAAGGCGGCTGGTATTGATCCCAACATAGTTAATTCCAGTATGATAACCCTCGGTAGCAGCGATACCAGAAGCTGGTGGGATGCGATGGCTTTACGGAGAATGGGGAAAAATCCCCCGGTGGATGGGAAACTGCTCGTCATCCACCACTCGGCCTACGATAAGACGCGGTCTCCCGAAGGGAAACATGTGGTTTTGACAGATTTTGACATTACTACCGCAACTTTCCTCAGCGAACGGGAGTGGTTAAGCTATAAGAAATCCCACGCTCAGGAGGCGTTAGCGGACTGGCAGAAATACGCACCCAACATGACGTGGGACAACGTCATCGGTTTCGCCCCGCAGACCCCCTATGATGCCGCCGGGCGGGGGCGGCCTTTCTGGCCTGACGGTAACGCCGGTCCATTTGATCTGTACGAGGGTCAATACGGCAGAATCGGTCCTATTATCGAACTGTCTAATTACCGTGTTCCGGGTATAAACAACCTCTACATCACCGGAGCCTGGAAAGCAACGACCTCGAGCAGCCAGGCAGGTTATGCCTGCTACAAGGTTGTCGCTGATGACCTGGACCTTCGCAAGCCCTGGAAAGAAAAGGGACGCCCGTATTAAAGCCGTGTGAATATCTAGGCCCGGCTAAGTAGTCTGGCCGGGTATAGCTCAACTTGAGGAAGGAGCTAACAAATGAAGCGATACGATGTCATCATCATCGGGGCCGGGCCTAACGGGCTGGCCGCCGGCGCTTACCTGAGCAAAGCGGGGCTGAAAGTATTGCTTTTAGAAAGGCAGCTTGAAGCCGGAGGGGGTCTGGCCTCCGAGGAGGCCACCCTTCCCCGTTTCATCCATAACACCCATGCCGTTTACCACCTCATGGTCGAGTACGCCCCGCCTTATAAAGACTTCGATCTGGAGAAGGAAAACGTCCGGTACGTTTACCCCGACCTCCAGTTCGCCATGCCGCTTTCTTCCGGAAAGTCCGTCTGCATTTACAAGGATGTCGAAAGGACCTGCGCTTCCATCGCCAGGTTCTCCCGGAAAGACGCCGATACCTACCGCGAGATATCCCGGAAATTCCAGACCCAGACTGATGGTTTCCTCGCCGCGGCCACCTATGTCGACCCCACCCCGGCCCCGCTCCAGGCCGCGATGCTGGAATCGACCGAGTTCGGGAGAGAGATAGCCGGCTACTCGTCGAAAAGTCCCCGGAAAATCGTCGAAGACCTCTATGAAAACGAGCACGTCAGGGCTTTAATGCTGTACGCCGCCGCCCACTGGGGACTCGAGCCGGACGTCGATGGTATCGGCTACCTGGCTGTTTTGTGCCTCAACCGGGCCTCGCACTATCAGCTCTGCGTCGGCGGCTCGCATACGCTGGCGCAAGCCCTTATCCGCATCATCATGAACAACGGCGGCATGATATGGGGCAGCCAGATAATCAAGCGCATCGTGATGAGTAACGGCGCCGCTACCGGCGTGGAAATGGAGGACGGCCAGATTATCGAGGCGGATAAGGCCGTTATCAGCACCGTTGACCCCATCCAGACCTTCATCAAATACGTCGGCAAGGAAAACCTCTCCGAGGAGTTTATTGAGACGACGGAAAATTTCAAGTGGGAACACTGGAGCCTGCTCACGGTCCATCTCGCCCTGGACAAGGCCCCGGTCTTCAAAGACCCCGAGATTAACAATGCCTGCGTCTATGCCCCGGTCGGTATTGAAACGGAAGAAGAACTCCTGGGTCTTTGGGACTCGATTACACGTAAGGGCGAACTGGTGACCCGGGGTTTTAACGCGTGTTTTCCTTCCATGCACGATCCCACACAGGCGCCCCGGGGCCGGCACACCGGCCTTATCTCCCAGATGGCCCCCTACAAGCTCAAGGAAGGCACCGACCGGTACTACAATTACCAGTTCAAGGAGGAAATAACCGAAAAGTGCCTGGAGACGCTGCGCCGTTACACGACCAATATGACAGAGGAAAATATCCTGTGGGCGGTCACTCACACCCCGCTCGATTTCGAAAACAGGTTTCCGGACATGGTCCAGGGGTCGATAAAA
>MGNQ01000011.1:8292-11966 GCA_001796865.1 Chloroflexi bacterium RBG_16_56_11 | reverse complement strand
GCACACCCGTCGGCAAGCTTTACCTGGGCGGAGCCAGCTGTCATTCCGGCGGCCTGATTACCTTCGGGCCGGGGTACGGCGTCGCCAACAGCGTGGCGGACGACCTCGGCGTGAAAAAATGGTGGAAAGAGCCGGAGATCGTTACCCGCGCGCGTGAGAAAGGTCTGATGTCATGAGACTGAGGTCGACCGGACTGGGGCGGACGGAGCTGGAAGCGGAACTAATCGGCATCAAGAAAGTCGATGACCTGGTGGTTTTTTTCGTGAATACGACCAGCCCCGTGAAATGGCGGACGAGGATGGGATTCCAGGAGAGGGACCTGCGTGACCTTATGTTCGCCCTTCTCAAGCCGAGAAATCTGGTGTTCATCTTGAAAGCCTTTTTCTATAAGCCGGGACAGTCCGAGGTGAAAGATGATTTTTAGCCGGGAGGGCCCGTGAGATTCAGGTCAGCCGGTCTCGGCCCGACGGAGCTTAAAGGCAGGATAGCCGGCCTCGCCCCGGTCGGGGAGGATTTGCTCGTCCTTCATATTCACACTCACTCCCCCGTCGAATGGAACCTTAAGGCAGCCATGCAGCGTAAAGATATCCCCAAGGTAATCAGGGGGATGCTCAAACCAGCTATTTTTTTCCACATGGTCAGGACAATGTTCTATCTCAAGAAAAACCCGAAGGAACTCGAGGACATTATGGATAAGTCTATTTCCACATAATTTCCCCGTCCCGGCGCGGTCTGACGGATGGATATTGATATTGCTTTTTAAAATTTCTATGAGTCTATTGAAAGTTACCGGGATAAGGACTATACTATACCGATGCTTTTTTATGTGATGAGGCGTTTTAGCCTGGATATGAGCCAGGAACCGCAGCTTCAGTGACTATTGTGAAGAAATATTTTAAAGGAGGTCAGAGAATATCAGAGGAAATCGAGATGTGAAACCGGCATTTCAGGTGTATTAAGGAGGGAGAAAAGATAATGAAAAAAATTCTCTTCATTTCTTTAACGGTCATCGTAATTACATTGTTGAGTTTCAGCGGCTGCGCCGAAGAAACAACCTCGGGCCCCGCCGCAGGCACCATCAAAATCGGCTACATGTCTTCCCTCAGCGGCCCGTTCGCGGCCGTCGAGCAGTTCACGACTCCTGCCGTTCAGATGGTCATCGATAACGTCAATGCGGCCGGGGGAATCAACGGTCGGCAGCTCGAGCTGGTGATGCGTGATGACCAGGGAGACCCGAGCATTGCCAGCGTCAAGCTAAACGAGCTTAAAGCCGCCGGTATCGTTATCGGCGTCGGGCCGCTGCTCGACCCCATGGCGGAAGTTATCGCCCAGTGGGCTCTGGACAATAAAATCCCCTGGATCATCACCAACGCCGCGACCATGTCGCTGAGCACTACCAAGTTCAACAAGTACGAATTTCATACCAAGCCCAATCCCCTGGCCCTGGCCAGGATATACGCCAAGGAAATATCCAAGCAAGATATCACCACGATTTACGAAATCGGGGCGGACATGCTCCTGGCCCATGAAGTTTATGATTTCTTCTGGCAGGAAATCAAAAAGGTCAAACCCAGCGTCACGGAAGTCGGGGCAAACTGGGTCGGCGGTTTTGAGATGGAGTTTTCCAATATTATCTCCGCCGCCCTGGCTAAGAACCCCGATATGATTATGAGCGGCGTCGCCGGGCCGCCCTGGGTGAGCCTCGTCCAACAGGCCCAGCGTTTTAACCTCTTCGATAAAACAAAAGTTTCCGGGAACCACCTCCTCGGCTCGGACCTCACCACACCCTTCGGCGACGCTTATCCTACCGGTATCCAGGGACCGACCTGGTGTCCGTTCTGGCTCGATGAGAAGCCCATGAAGGACTTCCGGGACGCCTATCTGGCCAGGACCAAGCTGTATCCCGCCGATATTACTATCGAGTACTATCTGGCGGCTATGGCGGCGGTGGAAGCTTTGAAGAAGGCCGGCAATACCAACGCGGACTCGCTGGTCAGCGCCCTGGAAAAAATAACCATCGACGGCCCCACGGGTAAACTCCATTTCCGCGACTTCGACCATCAGCTCGTCCAGCCGGTATGGTGGGCAACGACCGGATATGTCGCGGAATATCCTATCGCCATCGGCCTCAACATGACCAAATATCAGGAGGAAGTCTATCCCACCAAGGATGAAATCCTGGCGCTCCGGTCGGCAAAATAGGATGATTGCTTTTTCTTAAGGCAACGAAGCTCTAGAAATTGCACGGGGTGGGGGGACTTGCTTTATACTCTTCCCCCCACCCGTGATTTCCTCTGTTTCGCCCCCGGGGGTGATTTTCCTTGTTCCCCGGGGTAGCCCGGATAGACATTATTGTTCGTAAGTTATACAATCTGAGCAACATACACATCGATTCATGGAAAACGGGTGGAATGGCCGCATACTTCGTTGGCCGTTAGTTCCGACCTGCCCCGGGAGGAGCCGGCTCCAGACGAATCATTTGCGGTTTATCCATTGATAGGTTCATCAGGTAACGGAGATCGGGGATAGCCTTTACCCGGTGAGACGGGACGACCGAAAAATATTTCCGTGGAAGCAGCGAGAAGCTAAATGGAAGGGTTTATCAGCCAGCTGATTATAGGCGTCAGCAGCGGCATGGTCACGTTCCTCATGGCCGGCGGACTTTCGCTCGTCATGAGCGGTATGAACATCATCAACTTCGGCCAGGGCGCCTTCTTCATGCTCGGCGCTTTCCTCTGCTTCTCCATTGTTAAGGTCTGGGGGTTCTGGGTCGCCCTCGTCCTGGCCCCACTCGGCGTGGCCGTCCTGGGCGGACTGGTTGAGCTCCTCTTGCGGCCCCTGTACGGTAAGTCCATGCTCTATCAGCTCCTCCTTACCATGGGCATAGCCTTTGTGTTTATCGACGGGATGCAGACTATTTGGGGCAAGTCATTCAAGACAGTCCAGGTCCCACCGGTGCTGAACTCGACTGTTGCGTTTCTCGGTATCGATTTTCCCACGTACTATATCTTTATCATCAGCATCAGTGGGATTATCGCCCTCGGGCTCTGGCTTATGTTTGAAAAGACTAGGCTGGGCATGCTCTTCCGGGCTATTATCAGTGACCGTGACATGGTGAGCACCCTGGGCGTGAATGTCGCCCTCCTTTTCACCGTGATGTTCATGTTCGGCGTCTGGCTCAGCGGCGTGGCCGGCGTTCTCATGGCGCCGATAATCGGCATTGATGCCCAGTTTTCCATGCAGGTGCTCTTCAGCGTCATGACGGTCCTGGTCATCGGGGGTCTCAAGAGTATGCGCGGGGCCCTGTATGCCGCCCTCATCGTCGGAATCGTTAACGCCCTGGGGTCAATGTTCCTGCCCTGGTTTTATTCCCTTATCCCCGCCGCCTTGATGATTGTCGTTTTGCTGGTGAGGCCGCAGGGCCTTTTCGCCAGACCTGAGGGTTAAGCCTGCTATGAAAGAATTATTATTGCGTCACCGGTCCTTAAGCTTTGGGGCATTAATCGTTATCGTCCTGTCCATCCTTGCCCCGCTGTTGCCTCCGTACTGGACGCAAATACTCACCAGGGTGCTGATCATGGCATTATTCGCCACGAGCCTTAATATCCAGGTGGGCTATGCCGGGATGCTCCCTCTCGGCCATTCGATGTTCCTCGGCCTCGGCTCGTATTCCT
>MGNQ01000011.1:6890-8280 GCA_001796865.1 Chloroflexi bacterium RBG_16_56_11 | reverse complement strand
GAAAGTCGACTTTCCATTGGCCGCGGCGTTTTTCGCCGCCCTGGTAGTCACGACGGTTATTACCGCCATTATCGGCTACCTCTGCCTGCGGGGCGACTCCATGACGTTTGCTCTTTTGCACCTGGCTTTTAACATCCTGCTCTACACCCTGGTGGTTAAGTGGCGCGGTTTGACCGGTGGTGAGCCTGGCATTATGGGGGCGTCCCGCCCGGAGATTTTTTCCGGCCCTATCGGCTACTTCTTTTTTGTCCTTATCGTTGTCGTCATCTGCTACGTGTTAATCAGGATAGTCCTGAACTCTCCTTTTTCCCGGGTGGCGCAGGGCCTCCGTGAGAACGAGGAGAGGCTGCTCTTCCTGGGTATTAACACCCGCAGATTCCAGCTGGTTACCTTCATCATCAGCGGTTTCTTCGCGGCGGTGGCGGGAATCCTGCTGGCCATGCTGGATAAGGGGACATTCCCGGCTTACATCAATCTGACCAGGTCGGCGGAAGGCCTCATGATGTGCCTCATCGGCGGCATGTACAGCTTCTTCGGCCCGACCATCGGCGCCACGATTGTCGTCATTGTCGGGACCGTCACGTCCACTTATCTCAACCAGTGGCAGGGGCTGCTGGGCGTCATTATCATCGCCTGCGTCATCGGTTTCCGGGGCGGCATCCTGGGGAAGCGGAAGAGCAAGATAAAGGTAGCGGAGGCAGTGAAAAAATAATGCTGAAGACTATTGACCTCATCAAAAATTTCGGCTCCCTGCGGGCCGTCGAGAACGTCAGCCTCGAAATCGAGGAGAAGGAAATCCGGGCGATTATCGGCCCGAACGGTGCCGGTAAAAGCACCCTGCTTGACCTTATTACTAACCGCTCGCGCCCGACCTCCGGCCGGGTCTATTTTAACGGCCGGGAAATAACTAACCTCCCGCCCTATAAAATTTCTTCCATTGGCATCGGCAAGTGCTTTCAAATCAGCAAGCTGTTCCCGGAGCTGACGGCCTTCGAAAACGTCCAGATAGCCTGCATCAGCAAATGCGGCCGGACCTACAACATGTATTCGGCCGGGAGCCGCGCTGTAGATAAGGAGGTCAACACTATCCTCGACCTGACCGGCTTGGGCCCTATGTCTGATGAGCTGGCCGGGTACCTTTCCTACGGCGACCAGCGCCGGCTGGAAATCGGTATCACGCTGGCCATTGCGCCGACCCTTCTTCTGCTTGATGAACCTACCGCCGGGGTGTCGCGGGCCGAGGGCAACGATTTGATGCGGCTGGTAAAAAACCTGGCTGCGGAGCGCGCCCTCACCATCGTGTTCATCGAACATGATATGGATATGGTCTTCAACTACGCCGATAAAATCAGCGTGATGCACCAGGGCAGGGTTATCGTCACCGGCACCC
>MGNQ01000011.1:677-6881 GCA_001796865.1 Chloroflexi bacterium RBG_16_56_11 | reverse complement strand
AAACAACAAGCTGGTGCAGAGCATTTACCTCGGTGAAAGGGCCTCATGATTCTGGAGACAGAAAAGCTCACCGCCAGCTACGGCGCCAGCCAGATTCTTTTCGGCATCAATCTCCAGCTGGCGGATGCCGAGACGGTCTGTATCCTGGGCAGAAACGGCGTGGGTAAAACGACCACGCTGAAGACCATCATGGGTATGGTCAGGCCTCACAGCGGTAGTATCAAATTCAATGGCTCCGAGATTGGCGGGCTGGCGTCGTACCGGATAAGCCGTCTCGGTGTCGCCTATATCCCCCAGGGCCGGCATATTTTCCCCAACCTCACCGCCCGGGAAAACCTGTTGATTGCCGCCCGCCGGGGTAATAGTCCCGCCGCCGCGTGGACTATCCCGCGTGTTTACGGGTTGTTCCCCGTTTTGAAGGCCCGGGAAAGCTTCCGCGGGAAGAGCCTGAGCGGCGGCGAGCAGCAGATGCTCTGTATCGCCCGCGGCCTGATGCAGAACCCGAGGTTGCTGCTTATGGACGAAATTTTCGAAGGACTGGCCCCTATCGTCATCGATGGCCTTCTCGAGGTGGTCCAGCAGCTCAAGAAATCCGGTGTCGCCATCTTGCTCGCCGAACAAAATGTCAAGCTGGCCATGCAGGTCAGCTCCAGGTGTTATATTTTGGAAAAAGGCCAGGTTGTTCACAGCGGTAACACGTCAGACGTATCCCAGGAGACCATCCGCAAATATCTGGGAACTTGAGGCCCCGGGTGCAAAATCGGGCGGGATTAATGACAATAGCCGGCATTATCCATTCGATAATATTCTCGCGGTGAAGTTTCAAGGAAAGGAGAGATGTAACATGGCTGAGTTCAAACACGGCAAATATATCGTTACCCGGCCGAAGGAGAAGCTCGTTAAACCGGACTGGGGCGGTAACCTGTCCAAGGACTGGACCACGTCCATGATGTATCTGGATAACGAAGTCATCAAGGGTGCTTTCGTCGTTGAATGTGTCTGGTTCTGGCCCACGGACAAAAAAGACACGGGGAGCCCGGCGCCTCACACCCATGACTACGACGAGGTCATCGCCTTTGTCGGCACAAACTTCGAGGACCCTTTTGACCTGGGCGGTATCATCGAGCTGTACATCGACGGCGAGCGTAACCTGATGAACCAGAGTTTTCTCGCATTTGTCCCGGCCGGAGTTGTGCATTGCCCTTTGAATATACTTAAAATTGACCGGCCTATCTTTCATCTCTCGACCGGATACGGAAAAATGTATTCCTAGCTTCAGGCTCGGCGTTTTACGGGAGAGCTATGAGGGAAACCTGTGAGTGAGTTCGGATATGCCGGGGAAATCCTTTCGGTAGACCTGTCCGACGGGCATGTCGCCGCCATGCCCACGTCCGATTACGCCGGCAGGTTCCTGGGGGGCCGGGGCATCGCGGCCCGGCTGTACTGGGAGTTGGTGCCTGCCGGGGCGGGCGTGTTTGACCCGGAAAACTGCCTGGTCTGTGCCAGCGGTCCTGCTGCGGGTTTCCCCGGGTTTGCCGGTGGCCGGTGGGTTATCTGCGGGAAGTCGGCCGCCGGGGAGCGGGAAGCCTTCTCCTATGCTAACCTGGGAGACAGGTGGGGTATCCGGCTGAAATATGCCGGGTACAATGCCCTGGCTGTGCGGGGTAAAGCCGACAGGCCTGTCTACCTGTTGATAAAAAACGGGAAAATGGAGATAAAAGATGCCACCGCGCTCTGGGGCAGAACGTCTTTTGATGCCGCCGATATCTTGAAAAGTGAGCACGGCAAGGGGGCCGCTGTTTTGACCATCGGACCGGCGGCGGAAAACCTGGTCTCTTTTGCCACCGTCCTCGCCGATGGCGGCGCCTCGGGCTCGGGCGGCCTGGGGAGCGTCATGGGCTCAAAAAGGCTGAAAGCCATCGTCGTTGACGGTGCGGGAAAGCCGCGGGCCGCCGACCCCGAGAGGCTGTCCCGCCTGGCCCGCACTGTCTCCGAGCTGGTGCGCGGCACCGCACCGGCGCTGGACTGGATTATACCGGGGCTTACCCGGAATCAGGCTTGCTACGGTTGCGGCATCGGCTGCACCCGGCAGTCTTACGCGGACGGCTCGGGACGCCGGTATAAATCCTTTTGCCAGGCGACTGACGCCTACCGCCGCCCGGCCGAAAAATATTACGGTAAGTGGAGTGACGTTGTCCTCATGGCCGTGAGGCTGTTCGATGGCTACGGACTGGATACCGCCGTCATGCAGGCCATGATTGAGTGGCTGATAAGGTGCTGCAAAGAAGGCGTGATTACAGAAGAAATGACCGGTCTGCCCCTGGCGAAAATAGGCAGCGCTGAGTTTATCGAGACGCTCGTCAAGATGATATCATACCGGGAAGGGTTCGGCGACCTGTTGGCGCGGGGTACTATCAAGGCGTCCCGGTCAGTCGGGAAAAGGGCGGAAGAGCTGATAAGTTACTCTACTATGACCTCCGCCAACGAGGCCAAGGACTACGACCCTCGCCTGATTCTGCACAACGCCCTGCTCCTCGCCACCGAGCCGAGGCGTCCCATCCAGCAGTTGCACGAGGCCAGCACCGCTTTCATCGGCTGGCTCGCCTGGCATAACGGCCAGGAAGGCGCCTTTTTATCGGATAAAGTGTTCCGCACTATTGCCGAGACTTTCTGGGGCGGTCCTGCTGCGGCGGACTTCTCCACGTATGACGGCAAGGCCCTGGCGGCCAAAAAGATACAGGACAGGACGTATGCCAAAGAGAGCCTGGTGCTCTGCGACCTCTACTGGCCTGTACTTTGCAGCGCCCATACTGCCGATCATGTCGGCAACCCCACGCTGGAAAGCCAGGTGCTCTCGGCCATCACCGGGAAGGAAATAGAGGCGGCGGAATTGGATCGGATTGGCGAAAGGGTGTTCAATCTCCAGCGTGCTATAATGGTGCGGCAGGGCTGGGGTGGCCGGAGCGGGGACAGGCTGCTCGACTTTCTCCACGACGAGCCGCTACAATACCTTCGTTTTGACCGCGACTGTATCGTGCTGGGCCGGGATGGTCAGATAGCCAGCCGTAAAGGCGCGGTGGTGGACCGGGTGGAGTTTGAAAAAATGAAAGATGAATATTACCGGCTGCGGGGCTGGGACGTCGGCACCGGATTGCAGACTGAAGCGAGGCTGGCCTGGCTTCAGCTGGAGGATGTCTCGCGCGACCTGGCGGGCCGGGGTCTGCTGAAATAGCGGTAGGCCGACTGCTCCGGCGGCGTCACCGGGAAGAAAATAGTTTAAGGAGGCTGACCTTGCGCATCAATAAAATAGAATGTATACCCGTGTCCCTGCCTTTCGCCAAGCCCGTCGTCATGTCCGGCGGCGCCGCCAAGTCCGCCGAGGCCGTCGTCCTCAAGATTCACACCGATGAGGGTATCACCGGCATCGCCGAGAGCGGGGATACCTCCCTGTGGTACATGGGCGAAAGCCAGGACTCCATCATGTATAACATCGCCGGCGTTTTCGGGCCGCAGATACTCCTCGGTGAAGACCCGTTCAACGTTGAGAAAATCGTCGCCAGGATGGATAAAGCGGCCCGGGCCAATAACCAGTCCAAGGCCGTGGTCGACTATGCCCTATATGATATCATGGGCAAGGCCCTGGGCGTGCCGGTGTATAAGCTCCTCGGGGGGCTTTCCAACGAAAAAATACGCCTCGCCTTCGTGATGTCCTCGGGCACGCCCGATGAGGTCGTAGCGGAAGGCCGCAGCCTGGTCAAGGCCGGTTTCGGAGGCCTGAAGCTGAAGGTCGGCGCCAGGTCCGCCGACGAAGACCTCGAGATTGTCGAGGCGTTGCACCAGGCCGTCGGTGCCCGGGCCAAGGTAATGGTCGACGCCAACGGCGGCTGGAACTACACCCAGGCGCTCTATTTCCTTAAAAAGGCGGCGCGGTACGATGTCTTCATCGCCGAGCAGCCCGTTCCCTGGTGGGATAAAGACGGCCTGGCGCGCCTGCGCCGGAAAGTGGACGTGCCCATCTTCGCCGATGAAGCTGCCGCCGAGTTGAGTGACGTTCTCCAGCTTATCCAGAAAGACGCCATCGATGGCTTTTTCCTCAAGGTCCCCAAGGCCGGCGGTATTACCAAGTCCCGCAAGTGGGTCAGTATCGCCCAGGCGGCCAACCTGCTTGTCATGTGCGGCTGCATGATTAACACCGGACTGGGGGCGGCGGTTGAGGCGCATTTCCTGGCTGCCACCGAGTGGATGGGTAAAATCGAGCAGGAGTCAATCGGCCCGCTCAACCTCTATAATATCCCCGATACCGTCTCGAAACCGCTCAAGAATGACCTCGCCGTGAAAGTCCCCCGCTACGAAAAGGGATTCCTTTATCCGCCCGACGGGCCCGGCCTCGGCATCGAGCTTAACGAGAAAGCGGTCGCGAAATTTAAGACCGCTGGCAAGACAGCTTCAATCATCAAACTTTAGTTTTTATATATTCTTATAAATTGGATTTTATACAGGAACTCCAGGCGCCGTGGTGCGCCGCAAGAGAGCCTGTCCCGATCCCGCCGGGTCACCGCGAGTTCGGCCTGCCAAAGCGGGGGCGCAGCCCCTCCTCATTTTGTATCCCTCTCCGTCAACGGACAGGGGATACAGGGGGTGAGGCGGCATCACCTCTCACCACCCGAACCTGGCCACTTTCCATTCTCCACCGGGTTCCCCTATACTATAAAAGGAGGCATTGCCATTAATATCTTCCGGAAAGTGCTCCAGCGGTCACACGATACCTGGTTCGGACGGGCCATGGGCCTGTTTGACCGCAACAAGGTTGACCAGGAAGTCTGGGACGAGCTCGAAGAGTTGCTCATCTCGGCGGACGTTGGCGTCAGCACCACAACCAAGCTTATCGACGCGGTAAAACAGCGCGCCGCCGTGGAAAAGCTCGACGGTTCCCTGGTGCGCGCTGCTCTCCGCGAGGAGATGGTAAAAATCCTGGACGTCCCGTCCCGTGACGGTAGCCCGGCTGACGCCACGCCGAGGGTATACCTTGTCGTCGGCGTCAACGGCAGCGGGAAGACCACCTCTATCGCCAAGCTGGCCTATAAGTTCATGAAGGAGGGAAAGTCCGTCCTTCTGGCGGCGGCGGATACCTTCCGTGCGGCGGCTATCGACCAGCTTAAGAAGCAGGGGGAGAGGGTCGGAGTGAATGTGGTGGCACATCAGCCCGGCGCCGACCCCGGTGCCGTAGTTTATGACGCTTTCCAGGCGGCGAAAAGCCGCCAGATAGATATCCTTATCATCGATACCGCCGGCCGACTCCATACCAAGTTCAACCTCATGGAAGAGTTGAAAAAGGTGCGGCGCGTGGCCGCCAGGCTGGACCCCTCCGCCCCCCACGAGGTTTTCCTGGTGCTGGATGCCACCACCGGCCAGAACGGCCTGACACAGGCGAAATATTTTACTGAAGCGGTCGGTGTCACCGGTATTATTCTGGCCAAGCTGGACGGTACCGCCAAGGGGGGCATCGTCCTGGCGATCTGTGATGAAATACACGTGCCCATCAAGCTGGTCGGCGTAGGCGAAGGAATGGAAGATATCGTGTCCTTTGACGCCGCCTCCTTCGTCGAGGCGTTAACGTCTTGAGTCGGACCATGGTATCATTGAGAAGGAATACGGTAAATTGACAATCTCGGGGGAGGGGAAACTTAACATAAAATGATTTACGTCAATATCGACCCCACTGCTTTTACCATCGGGCCGTTCGCCGTCGGCTGGTACGGGATAATGGTCGCTCTGGCAGTCTTAACCCTCGTCGTCTGGGCGCTCGTCGCCGTAAAAATGGGGGCGAACCTCACGTATAACACCGTTATCAACGGGGCTCTCGTCGGGATTCCCTCCGGCGTGGTTTTCGCCCGCCTCCTCCACGTCATCGATGATTGGGAATTTTACTCCGCTCATCCCGGGCAGATAATCGGCGGCTCGGGCCTGACAATCTGGGGCGCGGTCCTCGGGGCTGCCCTCGGCATCTGGATATACAGTCGGTTCAGCAAGACCAGCTTCGGCTACCTCGCAGATGTCATCGCCCCGGGAATCATCCTTGCCCAGGCTGTCGGCCGCGTGGGCTGCACCATCCTCGGTGATGATACCGGGTTGCCAACCTCTCTGCCCTGGGGTTTCGTTTATACCAGCCCCGATAGCCCGACCAACCAGGCCGTGGGGCTCACG
>MGNQ01000011.1:538-628 GCA_001796865.1 Chloroflexi bacterium RBG_16_56_11 | reverse complement strand
GCGGGGTGCTGCTGTTACTGCGCAAGCGCCTGTGCCCGGACGGTTCGCTCTTCCTGCTTTACCTGGCTCTATACTCCGTTTGGCGCCTCG
>MGNQ01000011.1:0-490 GCA_001796865.1 Chloroflexi bacterium RBG_16_56_11 | reverse complement strand
TCATATCCATCGTGGTGCTGGTGATATCCGTGACTTTGATGGCCCTGAGGACGCGGTGGGTGAAGCAGGAGAAGAAAATAGAAAGCGAGAATGTCCCGGCATAAGACATGCTAATTGTCGTGCCGGTTAATAGCCGCCATTTCCCAGGTGTGCCCGTCCCCGGAGCGTACCCCCCCGATGGTGCACACCCGGATGTCCTCGCCCCGGTAGGTTGCCGCCGATATCCCGTAGAAATACTCGGCCAGTGCCCCCGGCGTATCGGCGCGGCATGCCACTGTCACCGGCCCCCCCTCGATTTTAAAAGCCCCGGGGCTTGCCATATCGCCGCTATAGGTGGCGACTCCGTAAAACATGCCCGGGCCGGGCCTGACCCGCCACGCTGCCGCCGGTCGCTCGTGGGTGACGATGCTGATGATAAACACGGCCTTGCCTTCGCCGGCCATGGTAATAATGCCCCCGATCCGCGGGGTGTTCAAACTGTCCGGCTCGG
>MGNQ01000010.1:6765-8174 GCA_001796865.1 Chloroflexi bacterium RBG_16_56_11 | reverse complement strand
TGCCGCCGTTCAAATCCTCGCTCTCCGAGGACCAGCGCTGGCAGTTGCTGGTATACCTTCATTCCCTGGCGCTGGCGGCCCCGCCGGAGGCGCCACCGCCGGCAGCCGCCCCGGCCGCGCCGGCGAAACCCGGGGAAGTCTTCACGCTCTATCTACTGGTCCCGGAGCGGGCGCCCAGCGGCCAGCCGGTGACGTTGACCGCCGTCCTGCGGAACGGCCAGGAAGAGCCGGTGAGCGCCGCCGCCATCCGGTTCTCCGTCAAGGTGGATTTTTTTGCCAGCGGCTCACTGGATATCGGCCGGGTGACGACGGATGGAAACGGGGCCGCCGTCATTAAGTACACGCCCCGCTCCGCCGGCGATGTTGAAATACACGCTTTTTATGAAGCGACGGAAAAGGTGAAAACCATCACGGTCTTCGGGCCGGATAGGCCCTTTTATCACCCGGAGGTCGGCATCAACTTCCCCGCCCTCGGGGCCGGCGGATTTATCAACCTGGAGGCGCCTCCCGCCAATCAGGAGGATGCCGCCCCCGCCACGGTCTTCCGCCTTCCTACCGGGAATCTTTTCTGGCTGGCGCCGATGCTGTGGATTGCCATGACGGTCTGGATTGCCTACTTTTACGTCGTCTACCAGATTTTCCGGATTCCGGCTATCGGCGAAACGGGGGATACCAGCACCCGGCGGATTCCGGCCGTAGGTCTGGCGTTTGTCGTCATTGTCGGGATTATCCTCATCCTGATGCTCGTCACCAGCCCGATTTCAAATCCGTAGTCCCGAAATCTCCGCGGGATATCGCCCCGGACCGTCAGATAACGGCGCAGGGGTAATATTTTGAGGATGTTTCCCGGTAAGCTGCCCCTTTTTTATTGAGGCAGCAGTCCCCGCAACGGGGACGTGTCCGGCAGGCCTCTTTCCCGAGTTTGACCAGCAGGGCGTGGTACTCGTTAAAAAGCCTGGTGTCGGCCGGCAGTCCGGCCATGAAGAGCCCCTGGCAGGCGGCATAGCTCACCTTTTCCGGGACTATCCCCATCCGGGCCAGGCTGCGGCGCGTGTAAGCGTCGATGACGAAGATTGGCTGGCGGCCGGCGTAAAGCAGGATGGAATCGGCCGTTTCCTCGCCGATGCCGTAAATTTCGAGGAGCTCCCGGCGGCGGTCGGCAATCTCGCCGGCAAACAGCTTTTCGAGGTCGTCGTGATAATTTTCTCCCAGCCACGCCGCGAAAGCCTTGAGTTTCCGCGCCTTGACGTTGTAGTAGCCGCTGGGGCGGATGAGCCCGGCCAGCTCCGCCTCGGAGAGATGCCGCAGACTGGCCGGTGACAGCTTATTGGCAGCCCGGAGGTTGGCGATGGCCTTCTCGACGTTGCTCCAGGCGGCGGACTGGGTCAGGATGGCCCCGACGATGACCT
>MGNQ01000010.1:2498-6736 GCA_001796865.1 Chloroflexi bacterium RBG_16_56_11 | reverse complement strand
TGCGGGCCGTACCGGTCCATGAGCCTCCGGTAAACTTCCAGCAGGACCCCGCTTATGTTTTGGTCATCCATGGCGGTGCCGTGGCGTCCGGCGGCTGGCCCGTCATTTCTCCTCGGCCAGGGGGGTCAGCGTCAGCAGTTTCTTAACGATGTCCGGGTATTTGGCGATGAAGATCAGCTGGTCTTCCACCAGGGGTTTCTGCGATTCCACGTTGGCGTACCTCACCAGCTCCAGTATCTGGCTGGCATTTTCCCGGTCCGGGAACTTGATGGGTACCGGCAGACGGCTCATGACGTGGCTGAAGCCGGAGATGCCGCTGTATTCGCCCGTGCAGATTTCCCTTCCCGTCTCGACGAACTCCGGGTCGCCCCGGCCCAGCTCTTCGTAGTTGTAAAGCTCGTAGTTTTCCGGGTCCTTCAGGACGCCGTCGGCGTGGATGCCAGACTCGTGGGCGAAGGCGTTGGCGCCGACGCCCGGCTGGTTCCTCGGGATGGGCACCCCGAAGGCGTAGCTGGCGAACTTGGCTATCTTGAAGGCCATGTTGAGTTTGACCGGCCCCGCCAGCTCGTACCGCTGGCCGAGGTCCTTGGATTTGGTGGCCGCCAGGATGACAGCGATGAGGTCGGCGTTCCCGGCCCGCTCGCCGATGCCGTTGACCGTGGTGTTGATATAGGCGTCCTGCCCGCCGTCGATGGCCCCCATCGCCCCGGCGATGGAGTTGGCCACGGCCATGCCCAGGTCGTTATGGCAGTGCAGCTCGACGGGCAGCCCGATTTTCTCCGCCAGAGCCCGGGCGTTATCGTAGATGGTGAAGGGGTTATCGTAGCCCAGCGTATCGCAGTACCGGATTCTGTCCGCGCCGTGCTCCTTGGCCGCCAGCCCGAACTCGATGAGGTAGTCCAGTTCTGTCCTCGAAGCGTCCTCGGCGTTGACGCCGATAGACTCCGCCCCGTAGGCCCGCGCCTTATCGACTGCCTCCGTCATGTCCTTGATAACATCGTGCTTCTTCTTGCGACCCTGGAACTTGCCGTTAATCATCTGGTTGGAGGTCGATATGGAGAGGTTGAGGTGGTTGATGTTGGGTATGTAGCGGAAAGCCAGCTCCACGTCCGCAGCGATGGCCCGTATCCAGCCGCCGAGGCGCAGCGGCTTGATGACGCCCATCTCGGCCAGCTCCAGGTTGGCCTTGAGGTAGTTGACCTCGTGGCGGGTGGTGGGAAAACCGAACTCGGACTGGAAGACGCCCATGTCGTTGAGGTAGATGTTAATCATCGTCTTCTCGAGCTTGGACAGCCCGAGCTTGGCGGTCTGCACGCCGTCGCGGTTGGTCACGTCGATAAGATAAATCTTGGGCATATCTCCCTACCCTCCGGGTGACCCGTATTATCCATACAGATCACCACTTTATCTTAACATACGGGCGCGATGACGGGCAAACGGTTACCGGCAAAAACAAGGAAAAACGCCGTCGCGTCGGGGGCAAAAGGAAGGAGGGGCTTTCGCCCCTCCCTGAATCCCCGCGAGTGGTTTTACCCGGCGGCGGCTTTGGCCGCCGTCCTGGTCTTGAAGGTCAGGCCGTCTTTGCCCAGGTCGACCTTCACCGTATCGCCTTCCTTGAGCTCGCCCCGGAGCAACTGGCTGGACAGCGGGTTCTCCACGTGCCGCTCGATGACCCGCCGCAGCGGGCGGGCGCCGTACACCGGGTCGTAGCCTTCTTTGGCCAGCCATGACTTGGCCTTGGGCGTCAGCTCGAGGGTGAGCTTGTGCTCCGCCAGGCGGGTGCCCAGGTCCTTGACCATGAGGTCGACGATTTCCCGGAGCTGCTCCTCGCTTAGCTCGTGGAAGACGATGATGTCATCCAGCCGGTTGAGGAACTCGGGCCGGAAGGCCTTCTGTATCTCCGCCATGACCTTTTTCTTCATGTCCTCGTAGCTGCGCTTCTGGGCCCCGGAAGAATCCTGGCGGGTGGTGAAGCCAAGCTGCCCTTCGCGCTTGATGAGCTCCGCACCGGCGTTGCTCGTCATGATGATGACCGTGTTCTTGAAGTCCACCGTCCGCCCCTGGCCGTCGGTCAGGCGGCCGTCGTCCATAATCTGGAGCAGGGTGTTGAAGACGTCCGGGTGCGCCTTTTCGATTTCATCGAGCAGGATGACGCGGTAGGGGCGCCGCCGCACCGCCTCGGTGAGCTGCCCGCCCTCGTCGTAGCCGATGTAGCCGGGCGGGGCGCCGATGAGCCGGGAAACGGTGTGCTTCTCCTGGTACTCGGACATGTCCAGGCGCACCATGGCGTTCTCGTCATCGAAGAGGAACCAGGCCAGCGTCCGCACCAGCTCCGTCTTGCCGACCCCCGTCGGACCCAGGAACATGAAGCTGCCGATGGGCCGGCGCGGGTCTTTGAGTCCGGCGCGGCTCCTCCGGATGGCCTCGGCGACGGCGGCCACCGCCTCCTCCTGGTCGATGAGGCGCTCGTGGATGCGTTCCTCCATGTGCAGGAATTTCTGCATCTCGCCCTCGAGCATCTGGGTCACCGGGATGCCGGTCCAGTTGGAGATGAGCTGGGCGATGAGCTCGCCGCCCACCTCCTGGCTGATTTTCTCTTTTTGCAGCCACTGGCTCTTGGCGGCGTTGTATTCCGGCTCGAGTTTGAGCCTTTCCGCCTTGAGCTCGGTCGCCTGCTGGTATTCCTGCCGCTGCGAGGCTGCCTCCTCCTCGTTCTTGAGGTGCTCGATGCGCTTTTCCAGTTTCTTCACCTCCGGCGGCGAGCTCTGGCTATCGATGCGGGACTTGCTGGCGGCCTCGTCGATGAGGTCGATGGCCTTGTCCGGCAGGTAGCGGTCGGCGATGTAGCGCTGGCTTAGCCTGGCGGCGGCCTCGAGGGCCTCGTCGGTAATCTTAATCTTGTGATGGGCTTCGTAGCGGGGCCGCAGGCCGCGGAGTATCTCGATGGTCGCGTCCACGCTGGGCTCGTTGATGAAGACCGGCTGGAAACGCCTCTCCAGAGCCTTGTCTTTCTCGATGTACTTACGGTACTCGTCGATGGTCGTGGCGCCGACGCACTGGAGCTCCCCGTGGGCCAGCGCCGGCTTGAGCATGTTGCTGGCGTCGATAGAGCCCTCGGCGGCCCCCGCCCCGACGACGGTATGAATCTCGTCGATGAACAGCACCACCTCGCCCTTGGCCTCCCTGACCTCGTCAATGACCGCCTTGAGCCGTTCCTCGAACTCGCCGCGGAACTTGCTGCCGGCCACCAGCGCCCCCATGTCCAGGGCGACCACCCGCCGCCCCTTGAGGGAGTCCGGGACATCGTCATTGGCGATCTTCTGGGCCAGGCCCTCGGCGATGGCCGTCTTGCCGACGCCGGCGTCCCCGACGATAACCGGGTTGTTCTTGGTGCGCCGGGTTAAAATCTGCATGACGCGCTTGATTTCCTCTTCCCGGCCGATGACGGGGTCGAGCTTGCCGTTCCGGGCCATTTCCGTGAGGTCGCGCCCGTACTTCTGGAGAGACCGGTATTTGCTCTCGGCCCGCGAGTCGTCCACGCGCCGGCTGCCGCGTACCTTCTGGAGGGCAGCGTACACATTTTCCTGGGTGACGCCGGCCTCGTGGAGTATCCGGGCGGCTTCGCCTTCGTCGGCGCCGGTCATGGCGATGAGCAGGTGCTCGGTGCTGATGAACTCGTCCTTGAGCCGCTTGGCCTCTTCCTCGGCGCGGCCCATGAGCTGGGCGGTGCGCGGCGTGGCGTAAATCTGGCCCGTCTGGGACGATACCTTGGGTGTCTTTTCCAGGGCTTGCTCTGCCCGGTTCCGCGTCGCGTCGATATCGACCTTGAGTTCCTTGAGAATTTCGCCTACCAGGCCCTGACGCTGTACGAGCAGGGCCAGCAGGATATGCTCCACATCCCACTGGCTGTGCTTGTGCTGCATGGCCATCTGCTGGGATGCCTGTATCGCTTCCTGTGCCTGTTCGGTAAACCTTTCCTGCTTCATGTTATTCACCTCCGCGCAGATTCTCTAATTCCTGGTGGGCCATTTCCAGCTGGTTCTGCAGTTCCCCCATGTGCTCCATCATGCGTAAAATGACCTCCACCCCCGGCAGATTGATGCCCATATCGTCCACCAGCGCCTTGACCTTCTGGAGGATGGCGATATCCCTGTCCGAATACAGGCGGACGTTGCCCCGGGAGCGGCGCGGCTCGATGACGCCGACCTTTTCGTAGTAGCGCAGGGTGTGGGTCTGCA
>MGNQ01000010.1:1763-2492 GCA_001796865.1 Chloroflexi bacterium RBG_16_56_11 | reverse complement strand
GCATCCTGGCCGCCACGCTTATCACGTAGCGGGGTTCCGTATCGTAACTGTCTCTGTTCATAGTCACCTCGACTTAAAGTCAGGCCGGCCTGGTGGCGCTTAATTGCCTGAACAGTTCTTTTTCCTTCTCCGAAAGTCTGGTGGGCAGGACCACATTGACCCTGGCCAGGAGGTCGCCACGCGCCGAAGAGCCGAGGTGGGGCATGCCCTGTCCCGCCAGGCGGAAGACGCGCCCGTTCTGGGTCTCCGGCGGTATCTTCAGCGCCAGCTTACCCTTCGGCGTCGGCACCTGGACCTCGCCCCCCAGCACGGCCACCGCCAGCGGCACCGGCACGTCCGTGTGCAGGTTATCGCCGTGGCGCTCTATGCCCGGGTGCGGTCCAACCGCGATGACCAGGTAAAGGTCGCCGGCACCGCCGTGGCCGGGTTGTCCCTGGCCGGCCACGCGTACCCGCGAGCCGGTCTGTACGCCGGCGGGGATTTTGACCTCGATGCGTTTGATATCGGGCGCGACGCCGCTGCCGCGGCAGGCCGAGCAGGGCAGGTTTTGAATCCGCCCGGTGCCCTTACAGGCGGCGCAGGGTTCCTCGACCTGCAGGCTGATGGTGCGCGCCGTGCCGCTATAGGCTTCCTCGAGCGTGACCTCGACATGCGATTCCAGGTCCTGCCCGCGCCGGGGCTGGGCGCGCCGGGAAAAGCCACCCCGGGTGCGTCCGCTCCCGAACAGGC
>MGNQ01000010.1:952-1714 GCA_001796865.1 Chloroflexi bacterium RBG_16_56_11 | reverse complement strand
CGCCGAAATGGTAGCTGTCCCCTCCCCCTCCCCCCGGAGAGAAGTCCCAGTACTGGCCACCCGGTGACTGCCCCGCCTGCTCGAACTGGTCGGCGTACTGCCACTTATCGCCGTACTTATCGTACTTCTGCCGTTTTTCCTTATCGGACAGCACTTCGTAAGCGGCGTTAATCTCCTTGAACCTGGACTCGGCGCTTTTGTCGCCGGGATTGACATCGGGGTGGTACTTGCGCGCCAGGCGGCGGTAAGCCTGCTTTATCTCTTTATCGCTGGCTTCTTTCTTCACCCCTAACAGGTCGTAGTAATTTTTACCGGCCATGTAGCTTCTCCGTAAAATCTATAGTTCTATTATAATGTTTCTTGAATAATATGTCAATGATATTATGAGAAAAGTTAATAGTACGGTGTTAAGGTATGGTTTCCGGCGGCACCGGTATCCGGGAGGCCGGCGGACCTCCGGCCGTGCGGTAATTTGACAAGCTGGCGTTTTCACGTATAATTTAGGTGAGAGGTGATTCTATGCCAGCAGCTTGCCCCAACTGCGGACGCCGGACCATGAGGACGACGGACTGGGTTTGCCAGTGGTGCGGTTACCCGTTGCTATCCAAGGCTTACAAGCAGATTGATAAATCCTTCAAGGAGCTTCAGGCGGAACGGAGCTCGGCCTGGCGGTCGGTAACGCCGGAGCCGGAACCGGACTTCTCTTTTGAGTCGGATTCGGAGTCGGAAATAGGGCCCGCGACCCTCCCGGTTGCCCGGCGC
>MGNQ01000010.1:0-908 GCA_001796865.1 Chloroflexi bacterium RBG_16_56_11 | reverse complement strand
CCGAACCGGAGCCTGAACCCGAACCCGAGCCCGAGCCGAAACGCAAGACCAGGGCCAAGGCCAGCCCCGAGCCTGAACCGGAACCAAAGCCTGCCCCGCGATCCGTTGCCCGGACGCGGCCGGCCCCGGCACCGGAGCCCGAGCCGGAAGCCGGACCCGAGCCGGCACCGAGGCCCGTTTCCCGTTCCTCGGCCCGGCCCCGCCCGGCTCCCCAGCCCGAGCCGGCGCCCGAGCTTGAGGCGGAACCGGAGCCGGCTTACGTTGGCGAGCCTGCCCCCAAGCTCGAGCAGATTAAAGAAGGCGCTAACCTGACCGTCGACCAGCTGGATACGCTGTTCCGCGCCGACCGCGCGGCGATAAACGCCAGGTTGACCGATAAATCGCTGGTGATCAGGGGCATCGTAGGCAAGGTCTTCATCCGGGACCACATCGACGTGCGGTATATCATCCTTAACGGCCGCCAGAAGCGACTGCTGTGGAGCGTCCGCTGCGGTTTCGGCTCCCAGAGCTTGCCCCAGCTCTCCCGCCTCAATGAAGGCCAGGCGGTCGCCGTGCGCGGCAAGTACGACGGCTACAGCAAGAACATCATCCTGAAGGACTGCGTCCTGGTCAATTGAAGATGCCCCCGCACTTAACTTCCGCCCCTCCGGTTCCGCGGCCGGCGGTGCCTATCCGTCCGCTTTTATCCGGCCGATGATTTCCAGGAGTTTGTTCAGTATCCGGGCGGTGGCCCCCCAGATGACCCGGCCCTGGTAGTGATAGGCGTAAGAATCGGTCCCTTTCCCGTTGAGGACTTCCGTGTTTGGCCGGAGGCAGCCTTTCGCCAGGAGGTCCCGGATGGGGACTTCGATTATCTCGTCTACCTCGTTGGAGTTCTTGACGAACCGGTAGGGCCAGGGTATGGCGGC
>MGNQ01000009.1:79141-79249 GCA_001796865.1 Chloroflexi bacterium RBG_16_56_11 | reverse complement strand
TATGTACATTACGCGAGATTCTCACGGTCGCTCTGCTCCCTCAGAATGACAGTAAAAGTGCCCGATGATGGTAGGCCCCGAGCCGATGATTAAGACTTTAGACGGTTT
>MGNQ01000009.1:67369-78885 GCA_001796865.1 Chloroflexi bacterium RBG_16_56_11 | reverse complement strand
CGTGGCAATCTCTTCTTCGACTTCCTGTAGCTTCCGGTAAACATTTATGTACATTACGCGAGATTCTCACGGTCGCTGCACTCCCTCAGAATGACAGTTTAAATGCCCGATGATGATAGGTCCGGAGCCGATGATCAAGACTTTAGATGGTTTGGTCAAGATTTATGCTCCTTTGTTTTGTTGTTGTCATTCTGGCGCAGGCCAGAATCCGCTCCCTTTTCCCACCGTCTGGATTCCAGCTTTCGCTGGAATGACAGAGTGCCTGGCCGATGATGATAGGCCCCGAGCCGATGATTAAGACTTTAGAGGGTTTCAAAATTACTCCCTTCTTATTCGCGTAAACCAAAAAACAAAAAAAGTTATAATCCCAGAAAGCAGGGCTATAACTATCACAACTGACATTCTTGTTATTGGAAAAGACGCAAGTAATGCAAGCGCGTTCGTGACTAAAAGCGCCCAAAGAAAAATCAGTATTGTATAAATTCCGTTAAATGCATTAACACCTGAACTTGCGTATGTATGACTACTTTTTTTCTGTGCCCACCAATTTGGTGATTTATAATCAAGAAGCATTTTTTTATTTTCATTTGTTATTCTTTCATCAAACCCTGCATTTACGATTTCCCAATGGTCGATACCGTGCACTCGCCAACTCTTCCTTATGCCCAGTTTACTTTCGATTTCTCTCATTCTTTCAAAATTCAATTGTTGTAAGAATCTTACTCTTCTAAGACGGAGTCTTAAAGAAGATAAAATCATTATCACGATTATACCCATAATTGAAGCCAAGACAAGTGTTACATGATTTTGTGATGATAATCTGCTTGTGGGATCAGATTGTAGAACATCAATGAAAGAACTGGTTGAGGTTATGGCGTAAATTATTCCTCCGAGTAAGGCTGAACTAACAGCAATAAAAATACCTGTTACTGTCCAATAATTGGATGAAGCTGCGATATTATCCTGTTGGCAGGATGAATATTCTGTCAATAAAGCTTGTTCCGATGGCTCATCATCAAGCAATTCGCCAGCCTTCTTTAAGGCTTTTCCAATTAATTTCTTTCTATCTTCACTCATCTTTTCTACCTCACCCCCTCGCTCCCCTTCAGTGTGAACCCCTCTCCGCTACGGAGAGGGGATATGGAAGACTTCTCTCCCCTGGTGGGAGAGATTGAGTGAGGGGGATATGGTTTTCACCCTCACCTGACCTCTCCCATCGAGGGAGAGGCATATGACGCTTTTCTCCAGTACTGTCATTGCGAGACCATCCGCCGCAGGCGGAGGCGTAGCAATCCCTTACTTTGCCTTCTGATAGGGCTGTTTCAATCTTCATCTTATTTCATTGTTACCATGAGATTGCCGCGTCGTCCTTCGGCGGAAGGACTCCTCGCAATGACAAATACTCACGATTAAACAGTGACCGTGTCCATTTCAACAGGAGTGATTTCTTCTGGCACAGGCTCACCTGCCTTCTCCAGCCCCTCGATAAAGCCCTCGATGGCTTCTTTAGCACGGGCCAGGGCTTCTTTTTTGGTGCGACCATAGGTAACACAACCGGGAAGGGCTGGCACCCTGATGGTATACCCTTCCTGAGGGTCGTTGGGTTCGAGTATTATCGTATACTTCGCCACTTCTTCACCTCCTAAAGAAATTTCACGAACTCCTCTAGTGTTAAATCTGCCTGCTCCAGGATATATCCGAGAGTTTTCTGCGGTTAAATTTCTCCTGCATGAACCGGGACTGTAATTTGCTTACCTTTACGTTTGGGATGTCTGTAATAAAAGTGCGAGCCGCGAGAATGATGCCGATACCAGCCAGCCCTAATCAAGGCTCTTTCCATTTGTTTGCCTGTTAATCGGGGCGCTCTCGGACTCATTTCTTCTCTTCCTTCATCATCTCGATAAACTCCCTGAACAAATATACGTTGTCCAGCGGGCCGGGGGACGCCTCGGAGTGGTACTGGATGGCGAAGATGGGCAGCTCTTTGTGCCGCAGGCCCTCCACCGTGCCGTCGTTCAGGTTGACGTGGGTAATCTCCAGGCCGCTGCCCTTGATGCTGTCGGGGTCGACGGCGTAGCCGTGGTTCTGGGCGGTGATGTGGATGCGGCCGCTGGCGAGGTCGCGCACCGGGTGGTTGCCGCCCCTGTGGCCGAACTTGAGCTTGAACGTCCCGCCTCCGTAGGCGTGGGCGAGCATCTGGATGCCCAGGCAGATGCCCATGATGGGTTTCTTGCCGACGAGTCCCTGTACCGTCTTGATAACGTAGTTGAGCAGGGCGGGGTCGCCGGGGCCGGGCGAGAGCAGGATGCCTTCCGGCTCCAGACTCAATATCTCCTTCGTGGATGTCATGCAGGGGACGACCGTGGTGCGGCAGCCGTGCCGGGCCAGCAGCCTTAAAATATTGTATTTCAGCCCGCAGTCCAGCGCGACGACGTGATACGGCATGGCAGGATTGTCGTCCGCCCATTGATAAGGCTTGTCGGTGCTGACCTCCCTGACGAAGTCGATGGTGCCGTAATCGGGCGCGTTTTTAATAGCCTCCATCGCCTGGGCGGGAGTTTTGGACGAAGTAATCATGCCCATCATAACCCCGGACGAGCGCAGGCGGCGGGTAATAGCGCGCGTGTCCACGCCCCGGATGCCGGGGATGCCACCCCCGGCCAGGTAGCCGTGGACGGTCTTATTGTTGAGATAGTGATTCGGCTGGTCGCACTCCTCCCTGACGACGAAGCCCTTGACCTGGATGCGCCGCGACTCGTTGTCTTCGTTATTGGTGCCGTAGTTGCCGATGAGCGGATAAGTGGGTATCAAGATCTGGCCGGCATAGGAGGGGTCGGTGAGCATCTCCTGGTAGCCCGCCATGCTGGTGTTAAAGACCGCCTCGCCGATGGCTTCCGTTTCCGCCCCGAAGGCGTACCCTTCATAGACCGAGCCGTCTGCCAGGACCAAGATTGCCGGTTTAACCATAATTTATGCTCGTTTCTATCCTTTTCCCTATTGTCATTCTGGCGCAGGCCAGAATCCACCCCCCTTTTCCCCTCTGGATTCCAGCTTTCGCTGGAATGACAACTTGTTTTTAAGTCGTTACATTCTTCTGGAACGTCCGGTAATCGTATATCTGTTCCTCAAAACCCATATGCTCCCAGAACTCCAGCGCTTCCCGGTTGCTGTCCAGGACAAACACCCGGAATTTGTTGATGCCCTGCGCCCGCAAACACTCGATACATTTTTCGACCAGTTCTCGGGCGATGCCCTGTTTTCTGAATTCCTCTTTTACTCCCAGGTGATGGATGTATCCCCTCCGGCCGTCATGGCTGCATTTTACCGTGCCGATGATTTTATTTTCATGCAGTACAATAAAATTTGATTTGGGGTTTCTTTTGAAATATATTTTTAGATTTTCGTAACTGTCGTCATCGCTCACCCATAAACCTTCACAGCTTCTCCAGAACTCTATTAGTTCTTTATATCTATTGAGTATCATCTCTGCGATTTTATATTTCATATTTATCTTTTATTCTTAAAGATTCATCCATATAGACCGGATTACCCTGGTAAATTGTGGCCATGACCTTGCCTCTAAGTCTCTGACCGGCCAGGGGCGTGTTCTTCCCTTTGGATGCGAACTTTGATACATCTACTATCCATTCCTTATGCAGGTCGAAGATACAGATATCCGCCGGGGCGCCGCTTTCCAGCGTGCCCAGCTTCTCGAAACCGAGGACGCGCGCCGGCCCGATAGTCAGCGCGGCGATGAGATTATTCAAGCTCAACTCGCTTTTCAACACCAGTTCCACCAGGCTGCCCAGGGCTGTCTCCAAGCCGCTGATGCCGGACGCAGCCCGAGCGAACTCTCCGGCCTTATCAGCCGTGGTGTGGGGAGCGTGGTCCGTCGCGACGATGTCGATGACGCCATCACTAAGCGCTCGCAGCAGGGCGAGCGTGTCCTGTTTTGTTCTCAGCGGCGGGTTGACCTTGGCCAGCGTCCCGTATTTCAACACCGCTTCATCGGTCAGGGTAAGGTGGTGAGGGGAGACTTCCGCCGTCACCGGCACACCCTCCTCCTTGGCGGCGCGAATCAGGTCTGCCGAGCCGGAGGTGCTGACGTGGGCGATGTGCATGTGCCCGCCGGTCTCCCGGGCGAGGTCGATGTCACGCTTGACCATGAGCTCTTCGGCCGCGGCGGGAATGCCGGGAAGTCCCAACTCCAGAGCGACTATACCCTCGTTAATCTGCCCGTCCCGGCTGAGGGAAAGGTCTTCGCAGTGGTCGATGACGGGCCGGCGGAAGTCGCGACTGTATTCCAGGGCGCGTCGCATTATCTCCGGTCGCCCGACCGGCGCGCCGTCGTCGCTGAAAGCGACGGCCCCGGCCATTTCCATTTCGTTCAAATCGGCCAGCTCTTCGCCTTTTCTCCCGATAGTCACGCAGCCGATGGGGAAGACGCGGATGACGGCTTCCCTGGCGGCGATGGTCTTCACATAGTTAATCATCGACTCGCTGTCAACGGGCGGGCGGGTGTTGGGCATGCAGCAGACGGTGGTGAAGCCTCCCCGCGCCGCCGCCCGCGTTCCGGTGGCGATAGTCTCCTTTTCCTCGAAACCGGGCTGCCGCAGGTGGCAATGTAGGTCGATGAAGCCGGGGCAGACGATGAAACCACTGGCGTTCAGGACGGCGTAATCATCTTCTGACGGCGGGACATCAACCAGTACGGCGATTTTCCCGTCCCGGACGAGCAGGTCTCCGGTCCTGTCTATTTCCCTTGAGGGGTCGATGATGCGCCCTCCCCGTATCAGCAATGAATCAGCCATTCTCGATAATCCAGTTAAATCCTGTGTATTTTCTCCGCTCATGGTGAGACCTCGGCGTGAGCTCGGTCGAACGCCTGTCGAACCATGATGCCGCGGTGAGCGGTATTCGGAAATATTTTTTCTCCTTGGCAAATGTGGTCTAGTGATGTCCTCCTGTGAAATGACTCGGCTTAAAGCCGTGGGCCTGCGCCTCTTCCTCCGTATTGAAGGCAATCAGGTTTTCCGGCCGGATAGTCGTTACCCAGTGACTGTCCGCGCTGTGGTATTTCCTGGTATCTATTTTATGCTCATGCCAGTCCGCGCTGGCGACGAACTTCGGTTCGAATCCGTGCTCGCAGTAAACGCACCGCAGTGTCAACGGCCGGGTCTTCACTATCTTGAACTCGGATTTAAGGTATTTGGTCTCGGTGGATTGAATGGAGACGCACCTCGGATTAGGGCATCGAGGACTGATTTCATGGTGGTAGACCGGGTATTCCATTGGCGCCGGCGAGTCCATTCCCGGGATGGACAACTCCCGGGTTCCCAGCAGTAATGCCAGAAGAGCCATTCTCACCGGCACGCCGCGAGCGGCCTGCTTGAAATACATACTCCGTTCATCGGCATCAACCTCATAGGCCAGCTCATCGACTCGCGGCAGCGGGTGCATTACCAGCGTCTTCCGGAAGGCCTTCGCCCTGAGCAGCTTTTTGTCCACTACCGGATACTTTCCGCCAGCGCTTTTCGCTTCTTCGCCGGCGGTAAATCTCTCCTTCTGGGGGCGGGTGACATAGAGGGCATCGACTCCCTCCTGGAGCTCTACTTGTACGCTGATATCCGGCATCATCGCCAGCTGGTGGGGGCTACTCGGCGTGGTATAAATCGCGTCCATGGGTAAGAGGTCGCGGTCAGCGCTGTCCGAGGGGGCGACTCTTTCCACTTCACCGCCATATTCGGTCGTGAGCTTATCGATGATGTGCTGGGGGACTTCCAGCCCGGGGCTGGGGTAGAATAGGATGTCCGCCCCGAACCTGGCTAACGCGAAAATAAGGGAATGCGTCGTCCGGCCGTATTTCAGGTCGCCCCAGATGGCAATCTTGAGTCCTTTGATGGTCTGCCTTTCCTTAAAGATAGTATAGAGGTCGCACAGGGTCTGGGTGGGGTGCTGGTGGCCGCCGTCACCGGCGTTGATGACCGGTATCCCGGCATAGTCGGCCACGACCCTGGCCGCGCCCTCCCAGGGGTGGCGGATGACGATGATATCGGCGTAGCTGCCTACGATTCTGGCGGTATCGGCGATGCTCTCGCCCTTGGCCAGCGAGCTGGCGCCCACGTCCGAAGCAGTGATGACGCTGCCGCCGAGCCGGTGCATGGCCGTCTCGAAGGAGAGCCGCGTCCGTGTGCTCGGCTCGAAGAAGAGACTGGCCATGACCCTGCCCTGACATAGTCCGAACTGCCCCTTCATATCGGCCGACATCTCATCGGTCAGGGAAAAGAGGGCCATTATCTCGCCGTTGGAGAGGTCATCGATGGTCACCAGGTTTCTTCCTGCCAGGTTCATGTCAATTCCTCCTTCCTTCCTGATGGGAAGGTCTGGAGCTTTTCCGGATGGTGGTTGGTAGACTTATTGTTGACGGGCGTGACAATAGCCACCTCATCGGTTCCATCTGTCTCGACGAGGTGGACCTGTATCTCTTCATGCCGGGCGCTGGGGATATTCTTGCCGACATAATCGGCGCGGATAGGCATCTCCCGGTGACCGCGATCGATGAGCACGGCGAGCTGGATGGAGCGGGGCCTTCCCAGGTCGATGAGGGCGTCCATGGCGGCGCGGATGCTGCGGCCGGTGTAGAGGACATCGTCGACGAGGACCACGGATTTCCCGTTAATATCGGAAGGTATGTCCGTCCGCTGTAGCGACGTCCTGGCCTCGGCCGGGTCAAGGTCGTCCCGGTAGAGGCTGAAGTCGAGAGCCCCGACGATGAGCCTCGATTTCTCGTATCTTTCGATACTTTCGGCCAGGCGCCGGGCGAGCGGGACGCCGCGGGTGTGCAGCCCGACAAGCACCAGGCTTTCGGTGGTCTTGTTGCGCTCGATAATTTCGTGGGCGATGCGGGCGAGGGTGCGCCGGATATCCTCGGACGTCATGACGATTTTTACAGCCATAAAAAAACCTCTTGCTCCGGGCGGCAAGAGGTCGTGGATACGGTTATTTTCAGGTTCCCCTTGCCAGCCTCACGGGACCGGCTTAAAGGTCTCGAGTCAATTGAGCTCCTTCGCTATTCAGAGAAATTATAGCAGAAAAAGAGCGGCGAATGCAAGAGATTTTATAATTTTTAGAGATTTTTCAGGTTTATCTTGCGCCCATACATTATAATAGAATATAATCTTTTATTGCGCAGGAGTGTAGCTCAGCTGGTAGAGCAGCGGTCTCCAAAACCGCCGGTCGCGGGTTCGAGTCCTGCCACTCCTGCCATGATTCTGTGTGCCGAGGTGGTGGAATCTGGTAGACACGCCATCTTGAGGGGGTGGTGAGCGTAAGCTCGTCGGAGTTCAAATCTCCGCCTCGGCACCACTGAGAAGATTAGTTCGGGCTCCGAAATACCGGGAGCCTTTGACATAAAGCTGTTATCTCACTCGGATTTCATCTCAATCTTGATTCCGACATATTATATGACATAACATATCTATCAGGCAGGATTGATGTGGCAGAACAGGCCAGGTTAATCGATATCTATATCATGGGCCGGCAGTGTCAGGTTCCCGAAGGTCTTACTATCCTGACAGCGCTGGAGTACTGCGGCTACCGCATGATTAGGGGTTGTGGCTGCCGCGCCGGTTTCTGCGGCGCCTGTGCCACTATCTACAATTTTAAAAGCGATCCGCAACTCAGGTATGACCTGGCCTGCCAGAAGACCGTCGAGCCGGAGATGTGCCTGGTGCAGGTGCCCTATTTCCCGGCGGTCAAGGCCATCTATAACCTGGAAAAACTCAAGTCGAATGGCGCCACCATCAAAGCCCTTTACCCGGATATCGTCAAGTGTTTCGGCTGCAACACCTGCACCAAGACCTGTCCCCAGGAGCTGGAAGTCATGTGGTTCATGTCCGATGCCCTGAGAGGTGACGTTAAAGCCGTCGTGGAGAAGTCCTTCGATTGCGTAATGTGCGGACTATGCGCAGCCCGGTGTCCGCAGGGACTGGTGCCGTATAACGTTGCCCTTCTCTGCCGGCGGATATACGGGCGATACCTGGCGTCAGCCTCGGCGCACCTCGAAGAAAGGATAGCCGAAATAGAGGAGGGCAAATTCGACGCCGAGATTGATAAGCTGAAACGGTTGAACGATAAAGAGCTGCGTCGGCGTTACACCGAGCGTGATATGGAGTCGGCGCTGGAACAACACTGGGAATAGAGGTTAGAGTACCAAAGATGTACCCCGCCTATCTGGAAGAGAGCATTCACCTTGTGGAAGATACCCGCGTGAGGCGCCTTATCGAGACATTGCCGCGCCTCGATGAAGAAGAAAAGCTAGATCTGTTGCATCAATACCACCCTGATTATATCTCAGCGAGCATGCGCAAGCTACAGGTGGGGATAAACAAGGGGGATTCTGCTCCCAGAGAACTGGCCGATTTGCTCGAAGGAAACAGCCGGGTTGACCCTGACAGGATTGATCCTTCCAAGCCGGACTATAACGTCGATGTCCTGGTCATTGGAGGGGGCGGGGCGGGGGCATCGGCAGCACTGCTCGCCCAGGAAGCCGGGGCCAGGGTCCTCGTTACCACCAAGCTGCGCCTGGGAGACGCCAATACCGTCGGCGCGCAGGCGGGAACGCAGGCCGCCGATCGGCCTAATGATTCTCCGGCGCTGCATTATCTTGACACCATGGGCGGCGGCCATTTCGAAAACATACCGGAGCTGGTGGAAGTCCTCGTCAGGGACGCACCTTCGGCCGTACAGTGGCTGGAAAAGCTGGGAGTCAACTGGGACAAAGACCCGGATGGCTCGATGCATGAGCTTTCCGGCGGCGGGACATCACGGAGGCGACTGCACTCGGCGCGGGACTATACCGGCCTGGAAGAAATGCGTGTCCTGCGGGACGAGCTCAGGAACCGGAAAATCAGCTACCTGGAATTTGCGCCGGCTCTCGAGTTGATTCTGGATGACCGGCGGCAGATAGCCGGCGCCGTGCTCGTCAATCTGGAAACGCAAGAGCTGATTGTCGTGAGGGCAAGAGCGGTCATCCTGGCGACCGGCGGTATCGGCCGGTTGCACATCCAGGGTTTCCCAACGACCAATCATTACGGGGCCACGGCCGATGGCCTGGTCCTGGCTTACCGCGCCGGGGCCGAGCTAATCTTTATCGATACAATGCAGTACCATCCCACCGGGGCTGTTTACCCCCTGCAGATTCTCGGCCAGCTGGTGACAGAAAAGGTCAGGACGCTGGGTGCCCAGCTTGTGAACAGCAACGGCGAGCAGTTCGTGATGCCCCTGGAGCCGAGGGATATCGTTACGGCGGCCATCATCCGCGAGTGCCGGGAAAACCAGCGCGGTCTCCGGACCCCCGGCGGCGAGGTGGGAGTATGGCTGGACTCACCGATGATTGATATCCTCAGGGGCGAGGGGACCATCAACCGGGAGCTGCCCGCCATGGTCCGGCAGTTCCGCCGGTTTAATATCGATATTACGAAAGAGCCGATACTGGTATATCCCACGCTGCATTACCAGAACGGTGGCATCAAGATAGATGTCAACGGCGCTACCAATGTCCCGGGGCTATTTGCGGCGGGCGAGTGCACCGGCGGGGTACACGGGCGGAATCGGCTCATCGGCAACTCCACGCTGGAGCTATTCGTCTTCGGGAGGCGGGCGGGCAGGGCGGCGGCACAGTATGCCCGCGAAGTGAAGAGGGGCAGTCCTACCCTCGACCACGTCCGCCGCTGGCAGAAAGAACTGGAGAGGTCCGGCCTGGCCAGGGAACGCCCTCTCTCCCCCCGGCTGCTCCCGGACTATATCCGGCATACCCACGGACGCACCAGGCTGGAGATTTGATATTTTAAAACCTATCCCCCTTTCCCCTTCCCTTAGCAAGGGAAGGGGGAGATAAGAAAGAGAGGGGGCTAGCCCCCTCTCTAACACTCTTCCCCCTCGCCTTTCAAGGAGAGGGGGATAAAGGGGGTGAGGTGAAAAGTGTGACATAATGCCATTACCTGTACAACGTGACGTCAAAGAGATAGAGGTCATCCTGAACGAGGTGCTGAGCACTAAGTGCCCGCCGGTGGGCCGGTGCCGCCTGCTCTCCAGCGGATTCGGTACCGCGCATTCTCTAAATATCGCCGAGAATATCAGCGGCCATAAGGAGTGCCTGGGCTGCGGTAACTGCGTGGATATCTGCCCTTTTTTGTCCCGCGAGCCCTCGCGCCGCGCCAGGACCGAACAGCGGACTTCGATGGCACTGGAAAGTATCGTTGGCGAAGATTGCGACCTGTGCATGGCGTGCGTTCTGGTGTGCCCCCAGGTGGATACCACCATTAAAAATTATATCGTCAATCACCGCATGGTAGAGGTGATGTCCCGGCTCGAAGGGAGAATCGGGGATGAGGACGAGCCTGACCTGGACCTGTTCTTGGAGGAGACCGTAAGTTCCGGCTGATTTAGTTTACTGGATGAAATAGATATGGATTTCGAGCTGTCTGAAGAGCTGAAAATGGTACAGAGCCTGGCCCGCGACTTTGTCGACGAGCAGCTACGGCCGCTGGAAAGGGACATCCTGGGTCGGGCGGCCGACCTGAGCGACGCCCGCGCCTGGCTTCCGGAAGAAAAGGAAGCGGAGCTCATCAGGATGGTCAAAGAGATGGGACTGTGGGGTCTGGGTGTCCCTGAAGAGTTGGGGGGGGCCGGGCTGGATACCTCGGGGGTCTGTCTGGTCGAAGAAGAGTTGGCCCGGACCGTGGTCCCGTTCCGATTCGGGGACGTTACGCCGGTACTCTTCGAATGCGATAAAAGACAGAAAGACAAATATTTTTTACCGGCCCTCGAGGGGCGGAAAAGGCCTTATCTGGCCTTGATGGAGCCCGGAGGGAGCCCGGACCCCGCCAGCCTGATGATGGCCGCGGTAAAGTCCGACGGGCATTATATTATCTCCGGGAAAAAGCTATCGCTTTCGAGGGCAGGCGAGGAATACTTCGGTATTGTTTTTGCCAAAACAGACGGCGGGCTGACCTGTTTTCTCGTCGATAAAGACACGCCGGGATTCAGCGTCAGCGGTGGAGGCGAAAAGACCGGCTGGCTGGCGCAGGTAAGGGAGTCCCTGACCCTCGTCTTCGAAGATTGCCGTGTCCCGGCGGAAAATGTCCTGGGTGAAGTGGGCCGGGCATTTCACCTGGGGAAAAAATGGCTATCGCGGCGGAGGGTGGTCAAGGGCGCACGCTGTCTGGGTATCGTCCGTCGCCTGCTTGATGAAGCGGCTGTCCATGCCCTCTCGCTGGAGACTTTCGGGCAGCCGGTGTACCGGCGTGCCAACGTTCAGGCCGCCCTGGCGGAAATCGCTGCCAATCTTCATGCCGGCCGATTGATGGTCTACGAGGCTGCCTGGAAGGCCGACCATGTTAAATTAACCAGAAACGAAACGGCTATGGTCAGATTGTATACCTCGCAGATGGTGCAGGCGGTCGCCGACAGGGTGGCCCATATCTTTAACGGGCCGCCTTACGTCGAGGGTCTAC
>MGNQ01000009.1:64551-67356 GCA_001796865.1 Chloroflexi bacterium RBG_16_56_11 | reverse complement strand
TTGCCGCTCCCTGTTGGCAAATGACGCCGTTGAGTTTTCCCTGGCGCGACAGCGCCATATTATCGCAGGTGATATACTGACGATGGTCAAGGTCTAGCTCGGCCGAAGGAATGGTAAGATGAGCCATTTCGATTACATCATAGTAGGTAGCGGTATCGGAGGGCTATATACGGCGCTATTGGCCAAAGAGGTTGGCAGTGTGCTTATCATCACCAAGGGGAGTATCGAAGATTGTAATACCAGGTATGCCCAGGGAGGTATCGCCGCCGCCATTGGCAAAGATGATTCGCCGGCACTTCACCTCGAGGATACGATAAATGCCGGCGCCGGCCTTTCCGACGAGAAGGCGGTGCGCATATTGGTTGAAGAGGCGCCGGCCCGGATTGCCGACCTCGTCGATTTCCGGGTGCCGTTCGATACACTGGATGGCCAGATAGCCCTGACCATGGAAGCCGCCCACAGCGTGCCCCGCGTCCTCCATGCCGGCGGCGACGCCACTGGTGAACACATCGAAGAGACGCTGAGCCGGGAAGTCCGCAGTCCCAAGAATAGTATCAAGGTCCTGGAAAATATCCTGGCCACCGATATCCCCGTGGAAAAGGGAAGGGTCATCGGCATCAGGGCTGTCGATTGCCGCACCGGGATTACTGAAGAGTTCGATTGTCGCTATCTTGTCCTGGCGACGGGCGGCGCTGGCCAGCTTTTTAAATATAACACGAACTCCGGTGTGGCTACCGGCGATGGGGTCGCCCTGGCTTATAACGCCGGAGCCGAGATCACCGACATGGAGTTTTTCCAATTCCATCCTACCGCGCTGCGTATGCCCGGGGTGCCACCGTTTTTAATCTCAGAAGCGGTGCGCGGGGAAGGGGGCGTATTGCGTAACGTCGAGGGACGCCGTTTCATGTCCGACTATCATAATAAAGCTGACCTGGCGCCGCGCGATATCGTGGCTCGCAGCATCCTGAACGAGATGCAGAAGACCGCCTCGGACAGGGTCTATCTCGACGTTACCCATCTGCCACCCCACACTATTACGACGCGCTTCCCCCATATTTACCGTTTTTGCCTGGATCGTGGTCTGGATATTACCCGGACCCGGATTCCGGTAGCCCCAGCGGCGCATTACATGATAGGCGGGGTCAGGACTAACACCTGGGGGGAGACCAATGTCGGGGGTCTTTTCGCGAGTGGAGAAACCGCCTGCACGGGCGTCCACGGTGCCAATCGCCTCGCTTCGAACTCACTCCTCGAAGCTATCGTTTTCAGCAAAAGGATTATCGAAAGGACAAAAAGCGAGACCAGGGGGAAATCGGCTGGAGGTGGAAAAACACGGGACCATTACTGTTCGCTCGGCCGGAGGCAGCCCCCCCGGGGAACACCCGCCGCAAGCCTCTCAAGTCTGCAGCAGATGCACTGGGAAAAAGTCGGTATCGTACGAGATGGCGCGGGGCTGAGCCGGGCCGCCGACCTTCTTTTTGCCTGGCAGGACTCTCTACCGCCCGCAACGGACCAGCCTGCTCACGAACTCTTTAACCTGATACTGACCGGTCGGCTTCTAACGGAAGCGGCGCTTATGCGTGAGGAAAGCCGTGGCGCGCATTTCCGGTCCGATTTTCCCGGGGCGTCACCCGAATGGCAGCGCCACATAGTATGGAAAAAATGAGAAATAGCACCCGTATTATCTCCACCGATGAAATATTAGTCTTCGAGGATAGCCGACCACTCTATGTTTTGATATTTTTAAACCGGCAGGTCAGTATTTGAAAAGTGGCGGCCTTTGCATTAATAATATTAGTGAATTACCATGATTTACTAGACAAGGGGTGAAGGTTTGGCCAAGAAGAGAAGAGTAGAAAAGCCGCGGGAATATACGCGCCGGCAAATGTCACATTTTCAGCAGCAAAAGCGGCGTCAGCGCCTGATATTCATCAGCGGTATCGGTATCATCGCGGCTGTCCTCATTATCGTGCTGGTCGGCTGGGTGATTGCCGAGTATATCCCGTTGCACCGGACGGTGGTCACCGTCAATGAACAGGAAATCAACATGCGTTTCTATGTCGATGCCCTGAAGTTGTCCAAAATAAGCAACCCGGACGCGACCAAGACGATACCGGTCCTGGCCGTCGGGTTGATACAGCAAATCGAGCAGTCAGAGCTCATCAAGCAGGGCGCGATAAAGCTGGGGATTAAAGTGGAGGATGAAGAAGCCGTCAATATTTTAAAAAACCTGAATCTGCCTGCGGACCGGGGGTATGTCGAAATAATCAAACATCAATTGTATCAGCAAAAACTGCAACAGGACTACTTCGACACCAAAGTGCCAGCGTCCGATAACCAGGTTAATGCCCTGATCATGATGCTGGAGAGCGACATCCAGGTGCAAGTAATGCGGGACAGGATTATGAGCGGTGACAATTTTACTTCGCTGGCCGAACTCTACGCTTTGAACTACTATTCAAAGAACGTCAATAAAGGCGATTTCGGCTGGCACCCGCAGGAGATATACCAGATTCAACTCGGTACAACGATACCCGTGGACTACGCCTTTGCTGAGGAAAGAGGGGCGTTGAGCCCGCCCCTAAGCGATAACGAGACCTATAAACAGTTGGGCTACTGGTTGCTCAGGGTCAATACGCGGCAGCCCGCTGAATCGGAAAACGCCTCGGCTTCCGCCAATGTTTCCGCCATCTTGTTGAGCAGTCTGCAACAGGCGGAGAACATAAAAACCAGGCTGGAGGCTGGCGAAGACCTCGGGCCCCTGGCGGCTCAATATTCGGGTTACAGCGTATCTAAAGATAAAGG
>MGNQ01000009.1:19546-64513 GCA_001796865.1 Chloroflexi bacterium RBG_16_56_11 | reverse complement strand
ATCTAATATCAGTACCCCTTTCAATAACTATGTTTTCAGCCCGGATACGGAACCGGGGAAATGGAGCGATCCTATCCGGGATGAACTGTACTGGACTCAGGGAGGCTCTTGGCTGGTAAAAATAGTCGATAAAGACAATAATAAGACGCTGACCAGCGAAGACCGAAATACCCTCATACAGCAGCTTCTTAACGATTGGATTTCCGAGGTGCAGTCGGACCCTGCAAATAAGGTGGACGATAGCTATTTTGACGAGTCGCTTCAACAATGGGCGATATTGCGCGCCCAGAAGGAGCTGACGGGCTGAGGTAAGAGATGGCCGGGAAGAGTATAGGAATAGGGTTGATGGGACTGGGGGTGGTGGCGGGGCAGGTAGCCATGGTGCTGCAGGAAAAGGCGGATACCCTCGCGGAAAAGGCAGGCTGTCCCCTGGTATTGCGGCGGGTCAAAGTGCTGCCTGAGGACCTGGCGCGGCCGCAGGCGAAAAAGATGCCCGCCGGACTCTTGACCACCGACGATGATGAGTTTTTTGGTGAGCGAGGCATCGATATTGTCGTCGAGGCCATAGGCGGTGAAAATCCGGCCTACGAATATCTGAAAAGGGCCTTATCGGGCGGCAAGCATGTCGTCACTTCCAACAAGGAAGTTATCGCCAAGCACGGCGTTGAGCTGTTAGGGCTGGCCCGGAAGCACGGCGTCGGGCTGCAATATGAAGCGAGCGTGGGCGGAGGCATCCCGCTCATCGCTCCTTTTAAACACGACCTGGTGGCCAACGATATCAGTGGTATCTTCGCCATTATAAACGGTACCACTAACTACATCCTTTCCCGGATGGCCAGGGAGGGCATCGATTTCGCTGCGGCTTTGAAGCAAGCTCAGAAGCTGGGTTATGCCGAGGCCAATCCAGTGAATGACATTGAGGGTATCGACGCCAACTATAAGCTGGCCATAATGGCCACGCTGGCCTTCCAGACCCGGGTGCGTCCGGAGGACATCTATCGGGAGGGGATCTCGCGTATCGAGGCGCGCGATTTCAGGTATGCCCGAGAACTGGGATTTACCATCAAGCTCCTGGCGATAGCCAAGCAATGCGATGCTTCGATAGAGGCCAGGGTGCACCCGGTCTTCATCCCGTCCGACTCTTTCCTGGCTAAAGTCGAAGGTGTCTATAACGCCATCCAGGTGGAAGGGGACCTGGTCGGGAAGGTGCTTTTCATGGGTGAAGGTGCCGGAGCCAGGCCTACCAGCAGCGCCGTGATAGCCGACATCGTATCCTCGGCGCGGAAGATTATCCTGGGGATAGGTAGCGTTTCTACCTGGAAGGCCGCGTCAGGTAAGACAATCAAACCTATCGATGCGATAGTGACACAATACTATGTAAGATTGAGCGCCGCGGACCGGCCTGGTGTCTTGGCGCAGATAGCGACAATCTTCGGTAACAATAAAATCAGTATTTCCTCGGCGATACAACCGGAATCGGAAAGCCGGACGAAGACAGCGGAGATAGTCATCATGACTCACCCTGCCCGGGAAAAGGCTGTTCAGAAAGCCCTCCGCGAGCTAGAGAGCCTCGAAGCGGTCAAAAAAATCGCTAACTGCATACGGGTCGAGGACATAGAGGGAGGTTAGCACTGAAAAAGGGAGTCCTGCTCCAGTATAAAAAATATTTACCTGTTACCGGAAAGACCCCGATGTTCACCATCGGTGAGGGCGACACCCCGCTGGTAAAATGTGAACGCCTGGCGAGGAAGTATGGCTGCGGACAGCTATATTTCAAGCTGGAGGGCTGCCACCCTACCGGCTCGTTCAAAGACCGCGGCATGGTGGTGGCCGTGGCCAAGGCGTTAGAAGATGGGAGCCGGGCTATCATCTGCGCTTCGACCGGCAACACCAGCGCCTCAGCCGCCGCCTTCGCGGCGTACTGCGGGCTCGAATGTATTATTGTTGTCCCGCGGGGCAATATCGCCATGGGGAAGCTGGCCCAGGCCGTCATCTACGGCGCGAAAATCGTCGCTATCGAAGGCAATTTCGACGGCGCTTTGAATATTGTGCGCGGCCTCAGCCAGAAGCACCCGGTCACGCTGGTGAACTCACTCAATCCTTACCGTATCGAGGGGCAAAAAACGGCCGCCTTCGAGATTATTGACGTCCTCGGCGACGCCCCGGACTATCTCTTTTTGCCGGTGGGGAATGCCGGCAACATAACAGCCTATTGGAAAGGGTTTAAAGAATATCATGCGGCGGGCAAAGCCACCAGGAAGCCGAAGATGTATGGGTTCCAGGCGGAGGGGGCGGCGCCCATCGTGCGGGGACATATCATCGAGAAGCCGGAGACGGTGGCCACGGCCATCCGCATCGGAAATCCGGCGAGCTGGCAGAAGGCGGTAGCCGCCCGGGACGAGTCCGGCGGTGTTATCGACATGGTCAGCGATGCCGGGATACTCGCCGCCCAGAGGATTATGGCTGCGGAGGCGGGGGTCTTCGGCGAGCCGGCCTCGGCGGCGTCGCTGGCCGGCCTTATCAAGCTCGTCGGAAAGGGAGCAGACTTTTCCGGTAAGGTCATTGTCGCCGTGGTCACCGGAAACGGCCTCAAAGATACCGAAACCGCCCTCAAGAACGCCCCGCCCTTCCTGGAGCTGCCGGGGGAGCTGGCGGCGGTGGAAAAGGCGTTGGGGTTGGGGTAAACGTATTACTTCAGACAGCTTTTATTTATGCCCGAAGTATATTGGATTTGTCATTGCGAGCGTAGCGAAGCAATCCGTCAATAACACAGGAAACAAAGATACGGATTGCTTCGTCGCTTCGCTCCTCGCAATGACAGAATAGTACGGCGGCAGGTAAACAAGGAGGCCCAACATGGTTGACGAGGCCAGGATCAAGAGGGCGGTGGCGGATATCATCGAAGCTATCGGGGAAGACCCGCAGCGCGAAGGGATTCGCGATACCCCCCAGCGGGTGGCAGAGATGTACGCCGAGCTTTTCACCGGGCTTCATAAGGACCCTAAGGAAGACCTGGACGTGGGATTCGAGCTCGGCCACCGCGAGATGGTGGTCCTGAAGGACATACCGTTCTATTCCATGTGCGAGCACCACCTGCTGCCCTTTTTCGGCGTGGCGCACGTGGGCTATATCCCCAACACCGAAGGTCGTATCGTCGGTATCAGCAAGCTGGCCAGGGTGGTGGAGACCATCGCCCGTCGGCCCCAGGTGCAGGAGCGGATGACCACGGAAATCGCCGACGCCATCGACGAAGGCATCGGCCCGGCCGGGGTAGCGGTGGTGGTACAGGCGGAGCACCTCTGCATGACGATGCGGGGCATCAAGAAACCGGGGAGCAACGTCATTACCTCCGCTATCCGGGGGGCCTTCCGGAGTAAATCAGCCTCCCGCGCCGAGTTCTTCTCGCTGATACAAGGGAAGTAATAAAGCAAATAAATCAGAAGATATAGATCTGTATTAATTTTATGTGGTGGAATTTCCGAGCTGGGCAGTAGTTCACACTTTATTGTATTATCCCTCTTCTCATAGACCTATTGACAAATATTTCCTTATCATTATAATAATAGAAAGAAGAAAGAAAGAAGGAAGTATTTTATGAGGTTCATTATAGATGGTCAGGGCTATGAAATAAAAAGAGATAGTATTCTTAATGCAGCCAAATATGTCCCTCCGAAGCCATTTGACGGCCGAAATAGATATTATGTAGAACTTCACGGATTAAGATATCCAATAAAGCAACTTCTCCACCTGGTGACGGGGCTACCTTATACGGGTTTTTTTAATGCGCAATACGCTCATCACATTTTAAGAAAATTAGGTTTTACAGTCCGCTCGTTAGAGGCCATGAATGGACCGGAGCCGATACGTCATCATGCTACCAGTAATGTTAACATCGAGGATACTAAGAAGTTTGCCATCACATTGGAACAGGATGAGGATGGCTTTATCGTTGCCAGCGTTCCGGCTTTGCCTGGGTGCCATTCACAGGGGAGAAACGAGGAAGAGGCTATTGCCAACATCAGAGAGGCCATACGCGGGTATATCGCCAGCATGCTCAGGCACGGAGAACCGATACCCAGTATCACTGAGGTACGAGAGGTTGAGGTCGCCGTTTAATGGCTCACCTTCCGATAATATCAGGTGACGATTTTATTAAAGCGGTGCATAAAGTCGGATATGTTTGGGATCATACTGAAGGGAGCCATATGATATTACTTCACCCTTCTAAAGGCAGGCTTTCGGTACCCAGACACAAAGAACTAGGACGGGGAATCTTGCGTAATTTGATTAGAGATGCCGGATTAAGTAGGGATGAGTTTCTTGCTTTACTATAAGGCCGGTTGCGGAATTAGCTATATATCCAGCTTGGCGCTCTTGGCGTGCGCCTGGATAAAGGCCTTGCGCGGCGGCACCTCGTCCCCCATCAGCATCTGGAAAATCTCGTCGGCCTTGGCGCCATCCTGCACGTTCACCTCGAGAATGGTGCGGGTGGCCGGATTCATGGTAGTCTCCCAGAGCTGTTCGGCGGTCATTTCCCCGAGACCCTTATAGCGCTGGATAGTGACTCCAGATCTTTCAGGCATTTTTTCAAGTATTGCTGCAAGCTGATACCAAGGGATATCCTTGCCAATTTCTTTATCGTTCTTCTTAATAAAGTACGATTTACCCTCAATGTAACGCTTTACACGAGGATATATATTATAACATTTTTTGAGTGTAGGATTTTCAAGTATCTTCCTGTCTAATTTCTTTTCATCAGGAAGTTTTATATAATATTCATTCTTGATAGGATCATCGCACATGGTATACGGTATTTTGTATTCATGAAACCATTTTGCAACCACGGGCATAATTTCTCTATCGGTTTTATTGAAGTCAAGTTTGAAAGAATAATCGTTTTTAATAAGGATTTCTCCTATATTTCTTGGTAAGCCCTCTTTTTCAAGTAGTTCCAAACCTTGGCTGAAACCTTTCAATGATTCTAGTAATTCTATTATTTCTTCACCTTTAAGCTTTATTGTTTCATCTTTTGAAAAAACGGATACATTATCGAAAGCGAGCTTCGCAAAATATTTATTCAGACCTTCGTCGTTATATACCCATTCGCTTACTTTCCCTTTAGTAGCTCGGTAAAGCGGCGGCTGGGCGATGAAGAGATGTTTGGTGTTGATGAGCTTGGTCATGTGGCGGAAAAAGAAAGTCAGCAGCAGTGTGCGGATATGCGAGCCATCGACATCGGCATCGGTCATGAGGATAACCCGGTTATAGCGCAACCGGGCGGGGTCGAAATCCTCGTCGATACCGGCTCCCAGGGCGGTGACCATGGTGCGGATTTCCGTGTTGGCCAGCATTTTATCCGGCGGTGCTTTTTCGACGTTGAGGATTTTACCGCGCAGGGGCAGGATGGCCTGAAAGCGCCGGTTGCGACCCTGCTTGGCGGAGCCGCCGGCTGACTCGCCCTCGACCAGGTATATTTCACACTGTTCAGGGTCTCTCTCCGAGCAGTCGGCCAGTTTACCCGGGAGGGTACCGCTCTCCAGGCTACCTTTCCGGATAATCAGGTCGCGGGCCTTGCGGGCAGCCTCCCTGGCCTTGGCGGCGGTGATGCACTTATCCAGGATTTTCCTGGCGTCATCCGGGTGCTCTTCGAGGTAGAGGGCCAGTCCTTCGTTGACGACGCTTTCCACCTGGCTCTTGATTTCGATATTGCCCAGCTTGCCTTTGGTCTGGCCTTCGAACTGGGGCTCTTTGAGCTTGACGCTGACGATGGCGGTAAGCCCTTCCCGGACGTCCTCGCCGGTCAGGTTAGTATCCTCTTCCTTGAGAATCTTGTTTTTCTTGGCGTAATCATTAAGGGCGCGAGTAAGCGCCGAGCGGAAGCCGGTTAGATGAGTGCCGCCATCTATCGTATTCACGCAGTTGGCGAAGCTGAAGGCTGACTCACTGAAGCCGTCATTATATTGAAGGGCTACCTCGACGGTGGTGCCGTTGAGCTGCTTGGCTATATAGACCGGCATGACATGGCGGACGATACGATTCCGATTGAGATGGCGGACGAAGCTGGTGATACCGCCTTCGAAATAGAACGTCTTTTCCCGGTCGTGCTCTTCATCGATGATTGTAATTTCCAGACCTTTATTGAGATAGGCCATTTCGCGAAGACGCTCACTGATGATATCGAAATCATAGGTTATTTCGCTGAATATCTCCTTATCGGGAAGGAAGGAGAACGTCGTCCCGGTACCCTCGGACTTGCCGATTACCCTGACCGGGGCTACGGGGACGCCCTGCTTATAATCCTGGTGGTAGGTTTTTCCATCCCGCCGGACATCGACGCCTACCCACTCCGAGAGGGCGTTGACCACCGAAGCTCCGACGCCATGCAAACCACCGGATACCGCGTAGGTCTTGCCACCGAACTTGGCCCCGGAGTGCAGCACGGTCATCACCGTTTCCAGGGCGGAAACCTTGGTGGTAGGATGAATGTCCACGGGAATACCACGTCCGTTGTCATCGACAGTTACGGACTTGTCCGACTTAATCGTCACGATAATATGGTCACAGCAGCCGGCCATAGCCTCGTCGACGCTGTTGTAAGCAATCTCATAAACCAGATGATGCAGGCCACGCTGATCGGTACTGCCGATATACATACCGGGTCGACGGCGTACCGCTTCCCGCCCGCCCAGAACCTGTATGTCCTCGGCGGTGTATTCGGCGCTGGCGTTTCTTTCTCTATTGGGTACGGTGCTTTCCTGCATTAAAAATCCTCTCCCGGTCTAAAGCGGTAAAAAAAAATTTACCAGGCCCCGGCGGCCGTGCCGGTGTTGATACGGAAAAATATCCCGCTGGTTGAAAAACACTATTGTCCAACCTTTTTTAGTATACCATTTTTCAGCTTCGAAGTAAAGCTGGGGAAGGTCACAGAAAATTGTACCAGCCACCGGAAACATAGCAGCCAGGCAGTTATTGGCTCGGTGCGCTAAAAATTTTCTAAAAATCGTCCGGAAGCCTACTAAATCTCCTCTGTATTTCTCTTGAAACTGTACGAATTCGCCGCTAGAATCTATACAAATGACAATAGATGGCAAGAAAGGACAACATGATTACAGAAGATGAGCTTTTCCGCATAGGAAGCCAGGAAAAGACCTGGAACAAGTATTGTGGATTTCTCGACCTCACACTTCCGGAGTTCATGGATATACAGCAGCAGCTTCTCATGAAACAGATCGAGGTCGTGTCTGACAGCCCCCTGGCCAGGAGATTCATGCCTGAGCGACCCAGGAATATGTCTGAATTTCGCCAATTGGTACCGCTGACCACGTATGATGACTACGCCGATACCCTTGGTGTCAAGAATGAAGAGCTCTTGACTGCCAAGCCTTACTGCTGGGCATGTACATCTGGTAGGGGTGGTACCAGCAAGTGGGTACCGTACACGCAACGGGCTATCGAGGTCTACGCCATGTATACGGCGGCCGTAGCCATCCTTGCCTGCACCACCAAAAAAGGCAATGTCAATATACGGAGCGGTTTCCGGGTTCTGCATAATTTACCAGCCTCCCCTTACCTGTCCGGGATTATGAGCGAGCTACTGGCCCCGCAGCTCGGCGCCCGGCTTATTCCTCCCCAGGAAAACTACAGCAACACGGATTTCGAGAAGAAAATCGAAGATGGGTTTAAGATGACGTTACGTACCGGGGCGGATATGTTGAGCTCGATGACGAGCGTCCTGGTCAGGATGGGTGAAAGATTTACCGAATCCTCGGGGCAGATGAAGTTCAACCGGCGCATGCTGCAGCCGCAGATACTGTCGCGCCTGGTTCTCGCCTGGCTCCGGAGCAAGGCGGCAGGCCGGGGAATGCTACCGAAAGACCTGTGGTCTTTCAAAGGCCTTGTATGCTATGGCATGGACACCAGTATTTATAAAGAACGGATAAAATATTACTGGGGCAAATATCCCATGGAGCTGTACGGTGCCACTGAAGCCGGCCTGCTTGCCACGAATGCCTGGAATAAAAGGTACCTGACCTTCGTGCCGTCTTTTTGCTTTCTGGAATTCATACCCGAGGACGAGTGGCTGAAAAACCGGCAGGACAAAAAATACCGGCCGGGGACCGTGCTCCTCGACGACTTACGGACCGGGCAGCTCTACGAGATAATTATCACCAACTATCACGGCATGCCCTTCCTGCGCTACCGGTTGGGCGACCTCCTGCGCTGTGTCGCCCTCGAGGACGATGAAGCAGGTATCAAGCTGCCGCAGATGGCCTTCGAAAGCCGGGCGGACGACCTTATCGATATCGCCGGGTTCACCCGACTCGATGAAAAGACGATGTGGCAGGCAATCGTGAACACTGGCGTCAGGTTCGAGGACTGGTCGGCCCGTAAAGAGAATGAGGATGGCAAGCCGATTATCCATCTGTATCTCGAGCTAAAAGGGACAGAAAGCAGTGGACTTGAGAAAACAATCCACGAGCAGTTGCTGAAACTTAGCAAGGACTATCTTCATCTGGAGACCATGCTCGGTATCCGGCCTTTAAAGGTAACGGTTATCCCGTCAGGGAGTTTCCAGCGGTATTACGAAGAGAGGAAAAAAGAAGGTGCCGATATGGCCCATCTCAAACCCCCGCACATGAACGCTTCTGATAAAGTCATCAGCAGCTTGCTGGGGACGGTAGCGGAAGCCCGGTAAAGGTGATTCCATGAATGCTTACCTGGTCTTGCCGCTGGTCCAGGCCTTTAGCTGCCTGGTGTTGACGGTCACGGTGCTTCTGGCACGGTTCCGTAGTTTTACGTATCGTCTCTTTTCCGTTTTCCTGGCGAGTTTAACACTGTGGGGTTTCCTGATATACGGGATGCGGGCGAGTCCTGACACCGCCCACGCCTATTTGTGGGAAAAATGGCTTATTCCGCTGGCAGTCTTCATGGCGGCGGTGTATTATCATTTCTCGGTCGTGTCCACCACCGTCAATCGTAGGAAATGGATTGTTCTCGGACTATATATCATCGTCCTGGCGTCCATCCCGCTTACTTTACGGGACTACCTTATCGCCGGTGTACTCGTCAAGCCATACGGCTACGCTCCGAAGTACGCCCCGGTGGGAATGGTCTTAATAGCGCTGGTTCTGATTCTGGGAGCGTTCGCGGCCGGTAACTGGTACAGGGTTTTCAGAACATCGCCGCGGCCCGATGAGCGGAATCGCGCCGCCTATATTTTAACGGGCTGCGGCATTATCGCTATCGGCGGATTATTCGACGTGCTGCCGCTGATGGGGCTACCTGCCTATCCGGGTCTGGTCATCAGCATTATCATCTTCTGTCTCCTGACAACTGTAGCCATTCTTAAATATAATCTGCTTGATATCAGGTTTGTCCTGCGCAAGAGCTTCGCTTATATCCTGACCTCCGCCGCCATGGCCGTGCCGGTTATCGGACTGTTTTTCTTCGCGACTTTTCTGTTGGCCGAATCGCCAGTAGCGCCATGGGTGTATTTCGTTCTCATCATCATACTGGCGTTTTCTGTCCCGGCGTTATGGGGCCGGATACAAAAGCAGGTGGATAAATGGTTTTACAGGGACCGCTACAGCTCTCTGGAGGCCCTGGAGACCTACAACTGGCATGCCCAGAGCCTCGGTGATATCTCCATGGTCGTCGGGACCACGGTCAAGCTGGTCGCCGGAGCGCTGCGTGCCTCCGATGTTTATTTGATGCAGCCTGTTCCGGCGAGTGGTGATTTCCAGGTTGTCGCCACCGCCAGCGGCACGGGCGATACCTCAGGCGTCGTTATCAAAGCTCAAAATCCGCTACTACGGTGGCTGCAACATTCCGGCGGACCGCTGCGTTTTCGGGATATCGTCACTATTCCCCAACTGCAGAATGTTGTCTGGGAAGAAACAGAGCCGCTACAGCGTATCGGGGTAGAGCTCATCGCCCCATTGAGGTTGCGGGGCGGCCAGGTATCAGGACTAATCCTGGTAGGTAAAAAACTCGCCGGGCAGTCCTACAGCGTCGAGGACATACAAATAGTAACGACGATAAGTAATCAGATAGCCGTCACCCTGGAAAACACGAGATTGTACAGAGACATTCTTGAGTCCCGTGAAAACCTGGAGACCTGGCTGAACAACATGACCGACTGCGTGATGATAGTCGGTAAGAACCAGACAATTCAGTTTATGAACAATTCGGCTTCAGCGTCCTTCGGCTCTCGGGCCGAACGCAAGTGCTGGCAGGCTTTGGAAAGGGAAGAAATTTGCCCGGACTGCCCGGTACCAGGGGGAGGGGAGAATAATCAGGCCAGTCCACGCCCCATCGGAAGCCGGAATATAGGAGCCAGAGAATACGAGGTGGCCACCGCACCTCTATTAAATCCCGACGGTAGCCTGTCACTTATCGAGGTGTTCCGTGACGTTACGGAAAGGAAGCGACTGGAAGAGGAAATAATCCGGGCCCAGGTCAAGATTGAAACCCTCAGACAGTCCGAACGACTCAAGACCGATCTACTATCCATGGTCTCCCACGAATTGCGCACGCCGTTGGCGGTTATCAAGGGACATGTGACGACCTTTTTACGGCACGCTAAAAGATGGCCGAGCGGGGATCAGCTGGATTTTCTTAAGGATATCGATCAGGAAACAGATGTGCTCACCAGGCTGGTGAGTAACCTGCTGGACATGTCCAGCCTCGAAGCCGGAGCCATGAAGCTGGAAAGGGACTACTATCAGTTGTCCGAGATTCTGGAATGGGCGGAAAAGGCGCTGAATGTAGTCACCCGCGGCCACAGGCTGAGCGTGGGCATTCCCGAGGAGCTTCCGATTGTCTTCGTCGATAAAATGCGTATCGGCCAGGTGCTGGTAAATCTCTGCGAGAATGCTGCCAAGTATTCATCGGCGGGCACAGGGATTGTTATCGAGGCCTGGACATCCGGCGATGAGGTAATGTGCAGCGTTGCCGACAAAGGTGTGGGTATACCACCGGAGTATCTGGACAAGGTCTTCGAAAGGTTTTATCGCGTCGACAGGAACCGCTACTCAAACTCAGGCATCGGGCTGGGATTGGCCATATGCCGCGGCATTATTGAGGCACATGGCGGGAAAATACGCGCGGAAAGCGAACTCGGCCGGGGCTCGAAGTTCATTTTCAGCCTGCCGGTAAACGAGAATGGAGTCAGCCTATGAACAGCAAGACCGCAAAAGTCGACGTTGATGCGGCCCACACGTACATCCTGGTAGTTGACGATGACGAGAAAATATTGAAGTCCCTGCGTTTCAATCTGTCCGGGGAAGGCTGGCATATCCTCACCGCCCAGAATGGGGTCGAGGCGCTGCAAATCGTGGAGAAGGATCACCCTGACATCGTGCTTCTGGATATCATGATGCCCGAGCTGGACGGGTTCGAGTTCTGCCGGAGGGTGCGGCAGTGGTCGCAGGTGCCGATTATCGGGCTCAGCGCCCGCGGAGATACCGCCGATAAAGTGAAATGTCTCGACCTCGGTGCCGATGATTACATCACCAAGCCTTTCGGTTTCGACGAGCTGATCGCCCGGATAAAGGCTGTGCTCCGGCGTAACAAAATCGACGATTCCGGCCCGGTCAGCTCTTCTTTCGAGAGCGATAACATCAAGATAGATTTTATGACACGGACAGTGACGGTGAATGGCAACGAGGTGAAGATGACACCGACGGAATACAAGCTATTGAAAGAGATGGTACTGAGCGAAGGCCAAGCGCTGGCTTACCGCTACCTCCTGGGTAAAATCTGGGGGCCGGAATATAAGACGGAGAGAGAATACCTGCATGTCTATATCGGGCACTTAAGATCCAAGCTCGAGCCTGACCCCAAGAATCCAAAGTATATCGTCAGCGTGCCCGGGATAGGTTACCGTTTTCAGGGCACTGGAAATACCTGACCTGCCTGTTTTAACCGGCAGACTGGCGCTCTCAAGCCTGACGGATGGCGTGTGTTGGGAGGGGGTGGATTTTTCATGCCAGGCTGGAATAACTCCCCGGTGGCCTTGCGTTTCCAGTTCATGGATATCCCTGGCTGGGTGGGAAACGAAGCGAAACCAGGCTGGCGCGATTCGTTTTCAGAGTATTTAAAAAGTGTGCTCAAAACGTGACGGGGGGTATTGACAAACCGGGCGAACGTGCCTACAATATAGTTAGCAGTCGGCAGGTGAGACTGCTAATATCAAGATGTAAGGCCTGTTTAAACAGGGAAAGGAGGCCATACTGATATGGGGAAAACGACTTCAAACAGGCGCTGCCCGAAGTGCGGCGGGAACCTCTATATCGATAAGGACTATAACGGCTGGTATGAGGAGTGCCTGCAATGCGCTTTCCTGCGCGACCTGCAGGTAATCTACGAACAAAAGAAACACGCGTTAACGGAAGACGGCAAGTAACAAGGCCCGGTGCGGAAAAAAGCCAGGCCCGGTGTCAAAGCCGGGCCTGACGTTTTATTAAGACTGTAAATGACTGGTGAAATATTTCCCAGAAACATTGATTCACGCAATGTAAAAACTATTTTTTGTGGGCGATTTTTTATTGTGATACAATCGAATTAGGGGAAGTAAAAACCGAGTATTTCCGGGAGCCCCAGGGGAGCAGGAAACATTGGAGAACGATATCAACAGGGCCAGGGAACTGGCCGAGAAAATCATTCGTAACGTCGAGAAAGTCATGGTCGGCAAGACCGAGGCGGTGCAGCTGGCGGTGATTGCCCTGATAAGCAACGGGCATCTCCTCATCGAGGACGCCCCGGGAGTGGGCAAGACGATGCTGGCGCGGAGCCTGGCGAAATCGATTCACTGCAGCTTCAAGCGGCTGCAGTTCACGCCGGACATGCTGCCGGGCGATATTACGGGCGTCTCGATATATAACCAGAAAATCAGTGATTTCGAGTTTCACCCGGGCCCGATAATTGCTCAGGTGGTGCTGGCCGATGAAATAAACCGGGCCACGCCGAAGGTGCAGTCGGCTTTGCTGGAGGCCATGGAAGAGCGGCAACTGACCGTCGACGGGGTCACCCGAAAGATGCCCGCGCCGTTCCACGTTCTGGCTACCCAGAACCCGATTGAGTACGAGGGCACGTTCCCGCTGCCGGAATCGCAGCTCGACCGGTTCCTGCTGCGGATAAATATCGGCTATCCCAGCCTGACCGAGGAAATCGCCATCATAGAACGGCAGCAATACATCCATCCCATCGAACAAATAGACCATGTGGTCAACGCTGAAGATGTCGTAACCCTCCAGGAAACGGTAAAGCAAATATATGTCGACGACCTCGTGAAAAACTATATCGTAACACTGGTGGAGGCAACGCGGCGCCACCCGTCGATATACCTGGGGTCGTCACCGCGGGGCTCGCTGGCCCTTTTCCGGACGGCCCAGGCCCGCGCCCTGCTCGAGGGACGCGACTTCGTCCTGCCTGACGACGTGAAGGCCCTGGCCGGGCCGGCCCTGGCCCACCGGTCGCTACTATCGTCACAGGGCCCGTCCCATAGCAAGAACGGAAAGTCGGCGATAACCGATATCCTGGACACCATCCCGGTCCCCGGCGCAGTACCTTCGCGGAGGAAGTCCGGCTAGAAGAAAGCCCCCGGAACCGGTTTTTTCAAGGAAGCTTATGAAGACCCGCCTGGCGTTGATTATCATCTCTCTTCTCATCCTCGCCGCCGCCCTGGCCGGCGGTTTCGGCCTGCTGTGGCGGTTCTTCATTTTTTTCGTGGTCGTCCTGTTGCTGAATTACCTGTGGACACGCTTCAGCGTCCGCGGCGTTGACGGGCGGGCGAAAAAGGTGCCCGAGAGCTGCTACGTCGGCGATGTCATCAAGCAGGAGTTCACCGTTTCCAACCGCTCCCGGATACCCACACCTGTAATCGAGGCGCACGAGGAGACCGACTTACCCGGCTACGGGAACGTGACGGCGTTTAATCTCCCTTCGAGGGGGTCGCATACCTGGTATGCCAGCGCTCCGTGCCGGAAACGGGGGCAATATCACGTGGGCGCCTTCACGGCCAGCGTTACCGACCCCCTGGGCTTTTTCCCGGTAAACCGGAAGCTCGGCGAGCCGCAAGATGTGGTCGTTTATCCGGCGACGGTAGACCTGCCGTTTTTCCAGGCCCTGCCCCGCCAGGAACCGGGGTCCAGTCCCCGCCGGTGGATGGCCAGCGAGGCAGGCCCGAGTGTCTCCCGGGTGCGTGAATACACCAGCGGGGACAGCCTGCGACATATCCACTGGCAGTCCACGGCGCACTCCGGCAAGCTCATGGTCAAGGAGTTCGACCCCGACCGCTCCAACTACGCGTTCAAATACATCTGGATCGTCCTGGACATGCAGCAGGAGCCCCACGCCGGGGAGGGCGAAGAGAGCACCGAGGAATACGGTATCACTATCGCCGCTTCACTGACGAAGAAATACCTGGAAGGCGGGAAGCGCGTGGGCATGATAGCTTCCAGTGACCGGCCTCATCTTTACCTGCCGGAGACCGGAGAAGCGCAGATGCAGCACCTGATGCACGCCCTGGCCCTGATGAAGGCGGTCGGGCATGTCAGGATCGAGACCCTGCTGAACCTGGAGGCGGAAAATCTCGAGCCGGGCTCGGCGGTCATTATCATCATGCCTTCCCGGGACCAGGAAATCGCGGCGCCTTTACGCCGCTACATCAGTCGTGGCGTCATCGTCACGGCCATCCTTCTGGATGCCCTCAGCTTCGGCGGCGGGACTCCGGCGACGGACATGGCGCGTATCCTCGCCGCCAACGGCCTGCACGTATATACAATCGAGCGGGGGATGAGGATATCGCGGGCGCTGGACAGCCGCCTGTTCGCGGCACAAACTCAGTACACGGGGATCGGAGGCTAGAAATTGGGCACCAGTCAAAGCAAAAAGGCCGGGAATCCCGGGCGGGGCACACCCCGACTCAAGGAGCTCGCGGCGGACTTCCGGACACGGCTGCGCCGCTGGCAAACCTGGCTGAATATCGGACTGCTGTGGGTGACCCTGGAGATAGCCGTGCTCTCCATAGAGCGGGCCCACTGGATTAATCCGCAGCCTTCGCTGACGCTGGTCCTTTCTCTGGCCGTGGCGGTCTCCGGGTTGCTGGTCTGGAGTCGTTTACCGGGCCTGGTGTCCCATCTGCTGGGGCTGGTCGCCGGCGGACTGGTGACGGCCTGGCAGGTATATCTCACGCTACCGAAAGCGACGGGAGCAGCGGGGCTCACACAGCTGCTCGAGGTTATCCGTAACTCTTGGCAGCCGGCGGCGTCGCCGTTGCCCGGCGCCGAGACTGCCGGATTCGTATTATTCATCGTGTTTTTGACCTGGGTGGTCGGCTACGCGGCCACGTGGTACCTTTTGCGGAGGCAGAATGCCTGGGTCGGAGCCTGCCTGGGGACGGTGGTTGTCCTGGTGAACCTGAGCAACCTGCCTTCCCGGTATTTCTTCTTCTTCGGTCTCTATTTCTTCGCGGCTATTTTTTTAATCGTCCAGACGCGCATCGCCCGGTGGCAGCACCTCTCTTTACCCGGCTCCAGCTATCCACGGCGTTTCTGGATGTATCTCACGGTATCGTTGTTGTGCACGGTTATCGTGGCCGGCTCCATCGCCTGGGTAATGCCGCAGGCGAGGATTTCCCAGCTTCAAACGATGATTGCCGCCAGGACGCTCTGGAAGAGGAACATCGAAGAATCAAGCCTGAATTTTTTCAGCACGGTGCCTTCGAAGCAGCCCCTCAGCACGACCAATACGCTTCAGGACCTGGAATTCGGGGAAGGGTGGCACCGCGGCGACCAGGTAGATTTCATCGTGAGGTCTGACCAGCCTTCTTACTGGCAGGTACATGTTTATGACACCTATACCGCTAACGGATGGGAGAACAGCGCGGTATCTGACTACGTCCTGGGGCAGGGCGAGCCATGGGGTGGGGCGAGCCCGGTGTCAGGCCGAAACGCGATTACCTATTCCGTAGAGACACAGATAAAAACGGACATTTTGCTCAACGGGGGCAGCTTCATATCGGCCGATATGCCGGCGCTGGTGCGGGTGAGTAGCGGTGATATCGTCGGTATCTCCTCGCCGAGGGTGCTGGCCTCCGGCGAACGGTACTCCGTGACCGCCACCATCGCCGAGAACAATCCCGGGGGTCTGGCCGGGGCATCGATGGACTATCCACCAAACATGTCGCCGGACTACCTCCGGTTGCCGCCGGATTTTCCCGACAGGATACGCCGCCTGGCAGCGAGCGTGACGTCCGCGGCGGTTTCACCTTATGACAAGGTGGTGGCCATAGATAGATACCTTTCGCGTTTGTCCTATAACCTCGACGCGAAGGCCGCGCCCGCCGGGAGGGACACCGTCGAATATTTCCTGACCACGCAGAAATCCGGCTTCTGCGTTCATTTCGCCTCGGCCATGGCGGTGATGCTGCGTTCCGTGGGCGTACCCACCAGGCTCGCTGTCGGCTATCTCCCCGGTGAACCGGGTGAAAATCCCGGGGAATACCTGCTACGCGATAAGTTCTACCATGCCTGGCCCCAGGTATATTTTCCGGGCTACGGGTGGGTGGATGTCGAGGCGACACCGGGAGGCTCGGAAAGCCCGAGCAGCGAGGTGCCCATCGAGACGCCCTGGATATCCGGCGACACCATCGCCAGCCTGCCGCAATGGGACATCTGGCAGACGCTGGGAATATACGGCATAACTCCGCCGCCGGCTGATGGCACCACCCCACCGGCCGCGGAAGAGACTCCTGAGTTCCGGCTCGGGCCGGTGCCTTTCGCCGACGAGCTTGGAAGGGGCTTGCTTATCGTTATCGGCGGGTTTCTGGCCATCCTTCTCATAGTATCGCCGGTGCTGCTCATACGACGGTCATATTACCGCTGGCTCTGGCACGTCGAGAGGTCGACGCTGGCCACCCTGGTCTACGCCAGGATGTGCAGCGCCGCCGAGATGATTAAGCTGGGACCGAAGCCCCAGCAGACGCCCATGGAGTATGCCGCGGAGCTGGCCGCGGTCTTCCCCGAGCAAGCTAGCTACTTCAACCACGTCGCCCGTGTCTATACGGAAAACCAGTTCGGACGAAGAGGCAGACTGGGGCTGTTCGAAGAGGCGGAGCTACTAAAAGCGCGGTGCCGTATTTTTGATGCGATTCTCACCAAACTGGGGCTCTACAGTATACTCTTCCATCGGCGCCGGTATTGATACCGGCGCCTATTTCCCCGCGGCAGACCTAACTTATCTGCAACTCTCCTTACCAAAAATGTCATAGTTTTGTAATTTTTTTCTGTAACATTTTATAACTATTCCATTGCCTGCCGATTACAATCTCAGGGTACATGCTATCTCTACCGGAGTTGTTCGCATGACCCATGGACTAGCGATAAATCGGCTCAGCGGCGGCGCGACGGCGTGCTGCTGATTTCGCTTTTCACGGGCTGCCAGTCCGGCACTTCGGGCGAGGAAATAGAGATTAAACCTTCGCCCATACACGAAGTCACGGTAAACATCGCCGAGTCGGCTCCGCCGCAGGTCTTCGTCTATATCCAGGGAGGCCTGCCCGACGGCTGCACCAGGTTCCACGAGCTGAAGACGGAGCGCGGCGGAAACACCGTAAAGATTACGGTAACCAACGAGCGACCCCGGGAGGCCGTTTGCACGCAGGTCTACGGATATTTCGAGCAAAACGTCAACCTGGGGACGGACTTCACATCCGGGGTGACCTACACCGTGAACGTGAATGACAAGACGACAAGTTTCGTAATGCAATAGGAGGGTAAAGATGGCTGAAACGAAAAGGACGGTGACCCGGGGAGGCAAAATTCATATACTGGCCGGCACAGAGATAAAGGTTGGACAGAAGGCACCGGCGTTCAACCTGCTGGGTATAGAGTTCAACGAGATATCGCTGGCGCAGAGTCGCGGCAAGGTGCGCCTGCTTAGTGTGGTGCATTCCCTGGATACGTCCGTCTGCGACCTCCAGACACAGCGGTTCGAGGCGGAGGCGGCCAAGTTCAAGGATATCGTGATGTACACCATCAGCATGGACCTGCCTTTCGCCCAGGCCAGGTATTGCGGCGCCCATAACATCGCCAACCTGAAAACGCTATCGGACCACCGCGACGCGTCCTTCGGACAGGCTTACGGCGTGCTCATCAAAGACATGCGCCTGCTTTCCCGGGCCATCTTTATCATCGACCGCGACGATGTCATCCGCTACGTCGAGTACGTGCCGGAGGTCGGCCAGCCACCGGACTACGACAAGGCCATCCAGGCTCTGAAGAAAGTAGCCGGCTAGCCCCCGGAAATGATCATTTCCCGAGTCAATCTGGCTGCGGACTATTCTCGAAGAGGTGTCAAGATGTCAGGGTTTCAGAAAAAAAGTAAAAAACCAGCGGCGTACGTGATATGCCTCTTTATGGTGATTATTTCAACGTGGGGAGTTTCCTGCAGCTCCTATTCCGACACCGGTACTACCGGGACGACCCCTCCGGCGGGGGCCGCCGGTACCGAGGTCACGATGCAGGGACAGGCTTTCCGTCCGGCGACTCTTACCGTGACGGCGGGAACAATGGTGACCTGGCGCAATAACGACGGTGTCACCCACACGGTGACCGCCGACGACGGTTCGTTCGATAGCGGCAGCCTGTCCGGAGGCGATAATTTCAGCCACACCTTTGCGGTGAAAGGGACCTTCACCTACCATTGCGGTTTCCATCCGACGATGACGGGGAAAGTCATCGTGCAATGACAGAAGGCAAAAATCAGCAAGAGAGGTAAATCATGCCCGTCGATATCAACTTTCTGGTGGGGGGCGAGGCGGGCCAGGGAGTGCAGTCAGCGGGGTTCCTGCTGGCCAAGGCGATGTCCCGCGCCGGCTATCATGTCTTCGCTGACCAGGACTACGAATCGAGGATAAGGGGCGGCCACAACTTCTTCCGGGCCAGGATTAAGGACGGCAGGGTGGGAGCGGTCAGGGAAGATGTGGATATACTGGTGGCGCTCAATAAAGAGACTATCGACCTGCACCTGCCAGAGCTGGCTGCAGGCGGGGTGGCGATTTACGACGGCGAGACAATAGCCGACGCCGGGGCGGATAAGCGGCTTTTCAGTGTGCCGCTGGAAAAACTGGCCGGCGAGAGGCTCATGGCCAATACCGTCGCCCTCGGGGCGGCGCTGGCGCTGATAGACTACGACCCGGCGATGCTGGATATCGTCCTGTCCGGGTATTTCCGCGAGGGCAAGGTCGCCGAGGGCAACATCGCCGCCGCCAGGGCGGGCTACGAGCACGTGATGAAGGGCTATGCCGGAAAACGGCGTGCCCTGAAGACCGTGGTCACGGGCCGCCGGATGCTGCTTACCGGTAACGACGCGATATGCCTGGGGGCTATCGCCGCGGGATGCAAATTCATGGCGGCTTACCCCATGACGCCGGCCGGCTCCATCATGGAGTACCTGGCAGCCAAATCGGGAGAGCTGGGTATCGTGATGGTACACGCCGAGGACGAAATCGCCGCGGTAAACATGACCATCGGGGCGGGTTACGCCGGCGTGCGGGCGATGACGGCCACTTCCGGTAGCGGCTTCTGCCTGATGGTCGAAGGGCTGGGCCTGGCCGGAATCACCGAGACCCCGGTGGTAATGATTGACGCGCAGCGCCCGGGACCGGCCGTGGGACTGCCCACCCGGACAGAGCAGGGCGACCTTCAGTTCGTGCTCCACGCTCACCACGGGGATTTTCCCAGGGCGGTGCTGGCGCCAAGGAACGTCGAGGACGCGTTCGGGGTGACGATACGGGCCTTCAACTGGGCGGAGAAGTACCAGCTTCCGGTGATTATCCTGACCGACCACCACCTGGCGACCTCCTACGCGACCGTCGAGCCGTTCGAAATCGGCGGGGTGAACATCGAGCGCGGCCTGATCTACCGGGGTGAGGGGGCGCCGGAGAAATACCGGCGGCACGAGGTCACGAAGTCGGGCGTTTCTCCCCGGGCCTTCCCGGGCCTGAGCCGGGCGCTGGTGGTCACGGACTGCGATGAGCACGATGAGGCGGGACACCTCACCGAGGACGCCGCCACCAGGACGGCGCAGGTCCAGAAGAGATTGCGCAAGATGGTGGGGTTGAAACAGGAAATCAGCCGGCCGTTTACGTACGGTCGAAAGAAGGCCGAGACATCACTCATCGGCTGGGGAAGCACCGGCGGCGCCATCCAGGAGGCGGTGGACATCCTGCGCCGGGAAGGGAGGAGCGTGAACATGCTCCAGCTCAATGAGCTCTGGCCGTTCCCCACCGCGGCTGTCTCGGATGTTCTCGGCGTGGCGACAAACACCTACGTCATCGAAAGCAACGCTACGGGCCAGCTCGCCCGGCTGATTAAGACGGAGACCGGACGGGATGTCAGCGGAAAAATCCTGAGATTCGACGGCCGGCCTTTGACGCCGGCCTTTATCGCCGAAGCCGCAAAAAAGGAGGGGTGCTAGGATGGTCGAACTTTCTGATTACAGCGGACTGAATCCGACGTGGTGCCCCGGCTGCGGTAATTTCGGCATTTTAAAGGCGCTGAACAGCGCCCTGGTGGAGCTCAATATCGAGCCGCACCGGCTGCTGCTCGTTTCCGGAATCGGCCAGGCGGGGAAACTGCCGCATTATACCAGCGGCAACATATTTAACTCGCTGCACGGGAGGCCGGTGCCACCGGCCATCGGGGCGAAGATTGCCAACCGCGAGCTGGTGGTCGTGGCCATCAGCGGTGATGGAGACGCCTACGGGGAGGGGGGAAACCACTTTATCCACGCTTGCCGGCGCAATCACGATATAACCTACCTGGTACACGATAACCAGGTGTACGGCCTGACCAAGGGACAGGCCTCGCCGACCAGCGACACGGGCTTTGTCACCAAGACCACGCCATCCGGGGCCGCCCCGCCGATAAACCCCGTTACGCTGGCCATCGCCGCCGGGGCGACTTTCGTCAGCCGGGGCTTCGCCGGTGACGCCGAGCACCTCACCGACCTCATCAAAAAGGGCATCAACCATAAAGGTTTCGCCCTGATAGATATTTTGCAGCCGTGCGTATCTTTCAACCAGAAAAACACGTTCCAGTGGTACCGGCAGAGGGTATATAAGCTACCGGAGGGCGGCGAATACGACCCGGCCGACAAGGCCGCTGCCCTGGGAAAAGCGCAGGAGTGGGGAGACAAAATACCCATCGGGGTAATTTACCGGCAGGAAGCGCCGACCTACGAAGACCAGATACCGGCGCTCGCCGGCGCCCCGCTGGTAACCCGGGAAATCAGTCCCGCGCAAGTGGAAAACGTTATCACCGAGTTCTTGTAACCTCTGGTATAATAAAGGAGGCAGGCATGGCCCATATTTTAAAAAAAGACGCCTTTTTACGTCCCGGTGAAGTGGCACGGTTGCTCAACATACATATTAACACCGTGAGGCGCTGGAGCAGCAGTGGAATCATCAAGACGTACCGCATCGGCCCCCGGGGCGACCGCAGATTCATGCGGGAGGATGTCGTGGGGTTCCTCAAGGAGAGGTGACCGGCGGAAAGAAGAAACCGTGGGGACAGGGGAGGGCGCGCGAATCCGTATGGCGATCATGAGGCGATGTTCTCTGTCAAATCTGATAATACTGAAGGAGGGCTGCGATGGTTGAGACATTGAAAGAAAGGGCGAAGAGGCTGACGGCCGATGTGCCGGATATATACGTGTTCAGGTGCATCAACGGCCATACACTGCGCAATATAAGGGAGCTGGAGGCGGAGCTTAAAAACATCTCCGAAGACGACTATAAATATCACGTAAACTCTCAGAAGAACGACTTCACCAACTGGGTGAAAGACATCGTCAAGGACGAAATCCTGGCTAAAAATCTTCTCAGGTCAACCAGTCGGGCACAGGCGTCCCGGCAGGCGACGAGCCGGTTACACGACCTCTCCAAACTCCTTGTCTGAAAAACGGACATCCATCAGCAAACGCTAAACTGAGCCATGAGCGGATACTACACCGTCATCTATTAACATGGCCGCGATCGATGGCAATTGTTCAAGCGAACCGGATTGAGAGCGCGGGAAGATGACCGAGAAAAAAACGCGGAAAAAACTCCCGGCAAAAACCGGGAAAGAAATTACTAAAGGGCTCGCTAAATACGAGGTGCCGGTCAAGAAGCTGCGCTGGGAGTGCGACCCCAGGATTTTTGATTTCGAATGCACCAAGGACTTGGCACCCTTGCGTGAATTCGTCGGCCAGGAGCGTGCCGTCCGGGCGGTCGAGTTCGGGCTGAACATGAACGGAATCGGCTACAACATCTATGTCGCCGGACTGACCGGGATGGGCAAGAGCTCGATGGTGAAGACATATATCGAAAAGGTAGTAAAGGCCAGGGAGGCAGGCGGCGAGGCCTTCGTCCTCGAGGACTGGTGCTACCTGTACAATTTCAAGGAACCCGATTGCCCGCAGATAGTCAACCTGCCCAGGACCAGGGGTAAAAACCTGAGGGACGATGTTACCGGTCTACTCGGTAAACTGAGGCAGGAACTAGGCCAGGCTTTCTCCTCCGAGGAATACAAGCGGCAGCGGCAGAAGACCGTGGAAGAAGCCCAGGGCGAGCAGCAAAAAGTATTCGAAGCGATAGCGGTTGAAGCCCGCCAGCAGGGCTTCGCCCTCCAGATGTCCCCGGCCGGGCCGGTGCTCATTCCCCTCGTGGAAGACCGCCCCATGCAGGAAAACGAGTACCTTTCCCTGGAAGAGGCGAAACGGAAAGAGCTCGACGCCCGGCAGGCCGCGTTACGTAAGAAGCTGCAGGTGAGCTTCGAGGCCGCCGGGGAGATGCAGAGGAAGGCGGTGGAGGAACTGCAAAAGGCCGACAAAGCTATCGGCGAATATACGGTCACGCGCCTTTTCGACCCGCTCCTGCAGCAATACGCACCGTGGCCGAAAGTCGGCCAATTTTATACTGGCCTGAGGTCGTATATTCTGGACAACCTGGAGCTTTTCAAGGGGACGGAGGAGCCGGTAAACCCGATTTTCGGCGTGCCGATGAGCCAGGTCATCGGCGGGAGAAATCCTTTTCTGCCCTTCCAGGTCAATGTCTTCGTGGACAACAGCGAGGTTAAAGTGCCCCCCGTCATCGTCGAGAGTAACCCCAACTTCGGGAATATCTTCGGGAAAATCGAGAGGCGGTTTCTCTTCGGCGGCTATCTCAGCGACCATACCATGCTCAAGCCGGGTGCCCTCAACCTGGCCAACGGCGGCTACCTGCTGCTCAGTGCGACCGATGTGCTGACCAACGCGGGCGTCTGGCCGGCCCTCAAGCGCGCCATTAAAAACCGGGAAGTCAAGATAGAGGACCCGTTCGAGCAGTTCGGGCTGATAGCGCCCCAGGGGTTGAGACCGGAGGCCATGCCCATTTCCGTGAAGGTGATTCTCACCGGCGACCCGGCCCTCTACCAGGTCCTTTCCGCTTTCGACGAGGACTTCTGGGAGATTTTCAAAGTCAAGGCCGACTTCGATTTCGAAATTGAAAAGACGCGGGAGAACATGCTGGCTTACGCCGCTTTCCTGTCCGGCTGCTGCGAAGAGTGCGAGGCGAGGCACTTTGAACCGGGCGGGGTGGCCAAGATAATCGAGTATTCCGCCCGGATGGTAGCCGACCAGGAGCGCTTGTCCTCGCGGTTCGCCCAGGTTAAGGAGTGGATAGAGGAAGCGAACTACTGGGCCGACCGCGACCACGCCAAAAACATATCCGCCGCCCACGTGCAGAAAGCGATGGAAGAGAGGCTGTTCCGCCATAACCTGGTCGACGAGCGGATAAGGACCATGATAAAGCGTGGCTCCATCATGATAGACGTCACAGGGGCAGTGGTCGGCCAGGTCAACGGCCTGAGCGTTTACTCCCTCGGGGACATCAGCTTCGGCCGGCCTTCACGAATTACCGCCAAGACCTTCCTGGGTCGCGGCGGCGTCATCAACATCGAAAGGGAGTCACAGCTCAGCGGACCAATCCACAACAAGGGAGTCATGATACTGAGCGGGTACATGGGATGGAAGTACGCCCAGGACAAGCCGCTTTCACTTTCCGCCAGCCTTTGCTTCGAGCAGTCTTACGAGGGCGTCGAAGGGGACAGCGCCTCCTCGACGGAGCTTTACGGCATTCTCTCCAGCCTGGCCGACATACCCATCAAGCAGGGCATCGCCGTAACGGGGTCGGTCAACCAGAAAGGCGAGGTGCAGCCAATCGGGGGTGTGAACCAGAAGGTCGAGGGGTTTTTCAAGGTCTGCCAGGCCCAGGGGCTGACCGGCGACCAGGGAGTGATGGTGCCCGAGCAGAACGTAGTGAACCTCATGCTACGGGACGAGGTCGTCGAGGCGGTCCGCGCCAACAAATTTCACATCTACACCGCCCGGACCATCGACGATGGCATCCAAGTGCTCACGGGCATTCCCGCCGGAGAGAGAGAGGAAGACGGCTCCTATCCCGCGGGAACAGTCAACTATCTCGTAGACAGGCGGCTCAAAGAGATGGCGGAGCGTCTCAAGGGATTTTACGCCGAGGAGAAGAAGGAAGCGAAGTAGTCGCCCGGACGGACTATAGCGACAAAAGTCACAGACCGGCGCAACACCCGGGGCTATGATTAGTTAGAAGTGAGGGGGGTGGGGAAGTGAGAAGGAAGAAGGTGATGGACGGATTAAGGTAATTGAAGATAGGGGCGAAGGTTCCTGAGCTCCCCGTGCGCTGGTAAAGGCCCGGTTGAATATTACGGGCATTTGGCGAGGGTAACCAAAAAGGGGGAGTAATGGAACGAAACCAGGGGCGGGCGTTCTGAAGCGAAAGCCGATGAAGCCCGCCTATTTTATTTTTGATTCGCGTTTAAATCTAAAACCACGATTATTATATTAATCCGGCGCCCAGGGCCAGGGCAATCACGAAAAGCATTACGGAGACCAGGATTTTGATTGTTTTCATGGATATCTGCCTGCTCCAGGCATTACCGAGCCAGACACCCAGGATGGCCGCGCCGGTAGCCACCGCCAGCAAGGTCAGGTTTTTTCCTGTCCCGGCCAGAGAAAAACTGGTGAAATAAATCGAAAGGCGGGGGATGTCCGTGAGAACGGCAATCACCGCGCTGCTGGCGATGAAGCCATCCGGAGTGAGTCCAGTTTTCACCAGGAAGGCGCCACGCAGCGGCCCCTGCTGGCCGGAGAGACCGCCGAAAAAACCGCTGAAAACGCCGCCCACCGGAAGGAACTTCCGGTCGAAGGTTATTTTTTGGAAGGGCGGAAAGACTTCCCATGAAACGAAAAGCACCATCGAGACCGCTATGATAAGTTTTATCGGCGTGATAAAAAAGCTCCGCCCGAAAATATCATAGCTTGATAGCGGCGTAAGGTCGTTGAGGCGGGAAAGGACGTAGGCCCCGAGGAGAGAGGCCGGGATGGCGACGAGGCCGAAACGGAGCACCACGTCCCGGCTGGCGCGTTTGAAGACCAGTGCGCCCTTAACGAGGTTGTTCAACAGATGCACGACGGCGGTCAGGGCTACCGCGGTGTTTACCGGGAAAAACAGGGCGAACGCCGGCAGCAACATGGTACCCAGTCCGAAGCCGGAGTAAAAGGAAAGCAGCGAAGCGATGAAGGAAACTGCCGGTACGACAATGAATTCCATCGTATATAAATAATCTAGGATTTAGAATCCCGGTTTGTCTCGGGCTTATCCAGCTCGCAGACCAGGCCGGTGGGGCAGCTTTCACATTCCAGCTGCAGGGTAGTATGGCTGATATCGAACCTTTCGGCGAGGCGCTGGCGGGCGTTCCTGACGATGTCCACGCTCCGGCTGACCATCTGGTCGTCGATGACGAGGTGGGCGCTCAGGGCATAGATATTCGAGGTGATGGTCCAGGCGTGGATATCGTGCACCTCGTTGACGCCCGGGATATCCTTTAACGCCCCGGTGACCTCGGCCATTTCGAGATGTTTCGGGGCCGTCTCCAGGAGGATGTCCCCGGCCTCACGGACGATACGCACGGCGCCCCAGAGGATGATGACACCGATAACTACCGCCACGATGGTGTCGGCGATATACAAATCGGTCAGCAGGATAATGACGCCGGCGGCGATAACTCCCACGGATGAAACGGTATCGCCGACGATGTGCCAGAAGGCGGCCCGGATGTTCAGACTGCCGCGGCTGGCACGGTTGAGGAGCAGTATCCCGGCCAGATTAGCGCACAGTCCTATGGTCGCTATGGTCAGCATTAGCGGTGGTTTGACCTGGGGCGGCTCCAGGAATCGCTGGTAAGCTTCGTAGATGATGTAGGCGGCCACCAGCACCAGGATGACTCCATTAGCCAGCGCCGCCAGGATTTCCACGCGGTAGTAGCCGAAGGTCCGGGTGGCGGTTGCGGGCCGCCGGGACACGGACATGGCGAAGAGACTCAGCCCCAGCGCCAGGGCGTCGACAAACATGTGGCCGGCATCGCCGAGGAGGGAAAGGCTGCCGCTGACGATGCCGCCGATGACCTCGGCCACCATGATGATGAGCACGATGGCCAGGGTGAAAAACATGCGGCGATACCCGAGGGAAACCTCCCCGTGGTCGTTGGTATGATGCTGGTGCGCCATCTAAGAATCAGTCTCTGGTCAGCGGAAAACCCGCGGCTTTCCAGGCCGTGATGCTGCCGGCAACATTATACACCTTCGCGTAGCCGGCCCGCAGCAGGATACTGGCGGCGAGCCCGGAGCGGCGTCCCGAGCCGCAGTAGGCAGCTAACGGTATGTCCCGGGGTACTTCCGCCAGGCGCTGCTCCAGGTGGCCGACATAGATATGCATCGCCCCGGTGATGTGGCCGGCTTCCCATTCGTCCTGGTCGCGGACATCCAGCAACAACAGCCTTTCGCCCCGGTCGAGCATGTTTTTGAGCTGGTGCACGGAAAGCAATGGCAGGCTTTCCAGGGGCAGCCCGGCGTTATACCATCGCTCGATGCCGCCGCGGAGGTAGCCGGTGATATCATCGTAACCGGCGCGTATCAGGGAGCGTACTGCCGGGTCAAGGTGCGAGGGGTCTTCCAGCACCAACAGGATGGGATGGTCGTAGGGAAGCACCCAGCCGGCGAAAGCGGGGAGCCCTTCCAGCCAGATGCTATAGGAGCCCTTGACGTGAATGCCGGCGAAGGCGGCTTCCCCGCTGGTATCAACGATGATAGCGCCGCGGTCGATTTCCTTGAGAAACTCGGCGGGGGTCAGCGGGGTGGGGTCAGGCAAGCGCCCCAGCCGGGGAGGCCCTTCCAGGTTGTACTTTTCCATCCGGCGGAAATAGTGTGGACGCTCCAGCCTCTCCGACAGCTTGTAGCGTACGAACTCTTCCCGCTTTGTCAGCCGGAGGGCCGGGTTCTGCTCCTTCTCGATGCCGATGGTACTCTCGTCCCGGGCGGCAATGCGCTTGCCGCAGACCGAGCCGCCGCCGTGGGCGGGGCAAATGATGACGCCGTCGCCGAGGGGCAGGAGCTTTTTAAAGATACTGTTGTAGAGGGTTGAAGCCAGCCGGGTAGCTTCTTCCGGACCGTAAAGGTCGGTCCGCCCGGTCTCGCCCACAAAAAGGGCATCCCCGGTGAAGACCATCACCGGGTGCTCTCCGGTAGACAGGTCGGTCAGGATATAGGACAGGCTTTCATCGGTATGCCCGGGTGTGAGTATTGCCGTCAGCCTCAGGTTGCCTATGGTTATTTCCTGCCCATCCCGGAGGGTCTCCCCGTATTTCCAGTCAAGGCCCGGACCGTGATGGACCCTGGCCCCGGTGAGGTGGTTCAGTTCAATCGAGCCGATGGTATAGTCCTCGTTGCGGTGGGTCTCGAGGATGTACCGGACTCTGAGGCCATGTTCACGGGCGATATCCACATAGACCTGGCAGTCCCGGCGGGGGTCGATGACGGCGGCGTCAGTGCCGGAGCCGATGAAATAGGAGTTGTGGGCGATGCCCGCCGATTTAATGCGTTTGAATATCATTCGTTGACCTTCAACGTCGGCCGGAAGGCCGGAGGAAGGAGGTTATTTAAGACTGCGGGCAAACTCCTTGACCTGGTTTTCCCACTCCCGGGTCTCGAAGTCGACTGACGTGCCTTTGCCCTCGGGGCAAGTGGTGATTTCCACGCCCCCCCCGCCGCCCTCAAAAGAAGCGCAGGTATCGGTCTTGTTAGTCACGGTCAGGCCGTAGCCCCCGGGACCGAAGTAGGCGACGGCTTTTTTTACCACCTCTCCGGGATTAAGTTTCGATTTCGTCGTCAGTTTCAGCATTCATGCCTCCTGGAATACGCCTTCTATCTATAATTATAGGGTAACTCGATTGGAATTATAGTATACCCGCCGTGTCGAAATCATCAAATGGTCGAAAAAAATGTTGAATATTTATTACATTTAGGCTCAAATTAACCCGAGGTATCCGAATCGAGGCGGATTTCTGCTATAATTGTTTAATCGGGAGATGAAAACGGGCGCGAAGAATATTTTCGGGAAGATACTGGTCTGCCTGGACGGCTCGAAGATAGCCGAGCAGATACTGCCCTACGCCGCCGAACAGGCGCGGCAGTTCAAGAGCCGGGTTATCCTGTTCCGTGCCTATATCGTCCCGTCGTCGGCGGTGGCCGCGGACATCCGCTCCGGCGCGCCTATCGGCCCCGGGTTGATGAGGAAAGAAGACAAGAAATACAAACAAATCGCCCTCGACTACCTCGAAGGGGTGGCCGTGTCTTTACGCAAAAAGGGCCTGGAAGTAGCCAGCGTGGCCAGGCCGGGCGATGCCGCTGAGCTTATCATAGAATACGCCCATCGAGAGAGAGTCGGCCTGATAGCCCTCGTGACCCACGGGCACAGCGGCCTGGGACGGGTCGTCTTCGGGAGCGTGGCGGAAGAGGTGCTGAAAAAGTCGGGGCGGCCGATTTTGCTAATAAGACCGAAGGAGAATAAATCTTTACGGGGATATAAACAGGACCTCGGAGGAGACAACCTATGAAGAGTTCCATCCGCCTTTTCCGCGTCGCCGGTATCGATATCGGTATTCATTACTCGTGGCTATTCATCTTTATCCTGATAACATGGTCGCTGGCGGAGGGTGTTTTCCGGGTAACGGTGCCGGGAGAGGAGACCCTTACTTACTGGCTCATGGGCGTCGTGGCGTCGTTGATGCTTTTTATCTGCGTGCTGCTCCATGAACTCGCCCACTCACTGGTCGCCCGGGCGCGCGGCATGTCCGTTAACAGCATCACCCTTTTCATCCTGGGGGGCGTCAGCAACCTCGAGGAGGAACCGGCCCGGCCAGCGATAGAGTTCTCCATGGCCATCGTAGGGCCGGTGACGAGCCTGGTCCTGGCCGGGGTCTTCTGGGGACTGGAGCGCCTGTCCGCCGATGGAACGGTCATCGACGCCATGCTGGGCTATCTGGCTTACATCAACCTCGTCCTGGGTATCTTCAACCTCGTACCCGGTTTCCCGCTGGACGGGGGGCGCGTCCTGCGTTCTATTCTCTGGTCGGCGACAGGTAGTCTGGTCAAGGCCACGAACATCGCGGCGACGGTGGGGCGGTTACTCGGCTGGGCGCTCATAGGGTTCGGAGTGTACCAGGTGCTGACGGGGAGTATGTTCGGCTTCCTGGGAGGCATCTGGACGGCTTTCATCGGGTGGTTCCTGAGCAGCACCGCCGACGCCAGCCGGAAAGAGGTCATGTTGCGGGAGCTGCTCAGCGGCAAGAAGGTGCGGGATATCATGAGCCCCAAACCGGAGACCGTCACACCTGATACCACCGTCGACCAGCTGGTCACGGACATTTTCAACAGGAAGCACGGGCGCGCCCTCCCGGTGTGCCAGGGGGAGCGCACGGAAGGCATCGTGACGATAACCGATGTCAAGGGACTGCCGCGGGAAAAATGGGCGACGACGAAAGTTGGGGAGATTATGACACGGGCGCCCCTCTTCACGGTGTCTCCCGACGATGACGTGAGCAAGGCGCTTAAGCTGGTGACGCAGCATGACGTGAACCAGCTCCTCATCCAGAGAGAGGGGACGTGCGCGGGGATGCTCAGCCGCGCCGATATCATCCGTTATGTGCAGCTTCTCCAGGAGCTCGGCCACGATGGCCGGACCTCCCGGAGCAGTCCGACGGGGGCCTGATGGGAGTGCAGGGGAGAAAAGCCTAGACCCGGGCCATTTCCCTTGCTTTGATGACTTCGAGGCCGGGCCTGGCCTCGGTGTCCACGGGCTCGATACCGATGAAAGGCTCCGGCGTGGCTTTCTTCGGCTCGTTGGCCAGGATACCCTGGGAGCGGGCGCGATATTCCAGCTTCCTGATAAGATACTCGACGACCCTTTCCCAGGTATAGATGCGGGCCGTCTCCCGGGCCATACGCCGTATTTTTTTCGTGACGTCAGGATTTTCCTGGAGATAGGACAAATAGATGACCATTTCCCGCGGGTCTCTCGTTTCCAGGACGATGGAATTGTGGAAGGGAATGGCATAGTCTTCGCCGGTATTGCCGGTAAAAGCGACGCCGCCGGCGGCCATCGTCTCCAGCCCCACCAGCCCGAAAGGCTCGTGGCTGCTATTGGCGAGCACGGCATCCGAGGAATGGTAGAAAAGGCGCAGCAGCTCCGGCGGGCAGTGGAATTTCAGACTTAAAATATCCGCCCCCCCGGAGTTTTCGATGGCCTGGAAATAGTCCTTCATCGTGTTCCCCTGGGCGTGCACGTCCCTGACCTGGAGGTTAAGCGAGCGGGCCTTTTCGAGAATTTGATTGCCATAAGGTTCGATGCCGCCGCGGGCCAGCAGCACCGGTTTTTTACCGCGCTCCTTGAGCCGGGCGACCGTATCAATGACCGTATCCCAACGTTTGTCTTCGTCCCAGCGGGCCACCTTGGAAAGGACCACATCTGCGGGAATCCGTGCCCGCAGCTCGGCAGAGGCTTCGTTGTCCATCCGGTGCAGCAGTACACCGGGTATGCCGTTCGGTATTACCAGAGGATGAAGTCCCCGGCCAAGACCCAGGATGATATTTTTCATATAGCGGCTTACCGTGGTGATAGTGTTGGTGAAAGCCAGTCTCCCCCAGTCGATGCGGTCGAAGCCGAAGGTGTTGTTGGCGTTCCAGAACATCACCACGCGGTTCCTCAGTCCCATCTCATGGAGCCTATCGCTGAGGTAAATCATGGCCTCGGCGGTGTGCCATTCCTCGCCCAGGATGGCCACTATCTTACCCCGCGCTATGGCGGGCCTGACGATATTATCGATGATGTATCCCGGAACGGAGCGGTTGAAGTCGAAAATCTTTTCGAACTCGCCCTGGTAGACCCCGTTGGGGTGGTAGTGGCTGATCCACTGGCACCAGCGGTGCAGGACGGCGCCGGTCTGGAGAGTCTCTTCTCCTTTGAGACGGGGGTCGCCGATAAAGAAAAGGTGGGTGGGGAATCCCAGGTTGGCCAGGCTTTGCGAGAGATTGGTCACCCGGACGCCGAGTCCGCCGGCGAGAGAATAGCCATCCGGGCCTTCAAAGGAAAGGAGAACGAACTCGGTGTTTTCCGGTGTGATGCTGGTTAACATAATAATGTTCCCCTCTCATGCGCAATAATATTATAATGCAACAGTCAATATTATTGATGTGATTTTTATCTTATTCATCAGTTGTTTTTTGAACGAGGTTAACGCACTGCTTCAACCTCGAGATATCGCTTTCGACAAAGAGTCGCCAGCCGTTGCGGTTGCGGTGGGCGACATCGGGGAACTTGCCCTCCCGGACCCAGCGGAGGAAGGTATTGCGGTTGGTGCCCGCCAGGCGGCAGGCTTCACTGGTGGTGTAAAAAACAACCTCTTGCAGTTTTACGGGCATCCCGTAACCTCCGGCTTCCCAAGGCATGACTATATTTGACTATATACATGCCGGCCGGATTCGCCAATGGGGGTAACACCTGTTTCAGGTAAGGGTTAACTTGTACTCCGGGATTGAAGAAGGCGGTGTTGAAAAGGCAGGACGTTAGCGTCAATTGAAACTGGTACCCCTGCCGGGACTCGAACCCGGGCACACGGTTTAGGAAACCGCTGCTCTATCCGCCTGAGCTACAGGGGCATATTGTTTTCTGAAGCTAAAACGGCGACATGATGCCGCGACAAAAGTAGACATAAATAGATGTTGCCAATTATTTGCTAATAGATTTTTTCTGCGGCTTCATTGTCATGCCTTGTTTTCTCAGCCATTCTATTATACTTGGGACTTAAAGCCTCGTCAAAACAGCGTGCTGCCGCCGCTTGAAGACCGGGGGCAACATGACTATAGAGGTCAAGTGTTGTTGAAATATGTCGACTTGCCGAAAGATGCTACATAGCGATCAAAACGATAGCCGCACTTTTGTGGTGTTACTTTGCAGCCATTCTTCCGCTACCTCTTTGGCGATACGATCATCTAGTAGCCGTTGGTAACGGGATGCTCGAAGACTGTTTTGAGCGTCAGCTAGTGTGCGTCGATACTCGGGAAGTCTTTCGTCATTGGGAGAACTGATTTCTTGGCGCATGTGTGTCAGGCACACATCCAACGCTGTTGGAATGTAAATAGGATAAGAAAAGAGATCGTCTTCATCATGTGAGTCCCACTCAGATAACTCATTAGCGAATTGAATAATAAATGTGAACAGGTCGTAGTATGTTTTAGAGATAGCCTGTCGGCAATAATTCAATAACCAGATTTCTGGCCCCCTTCGAAAGCCTCTGTAGCCTCCAACTTGGTTCCATTCTCTCGTACGAAATAAGCAAACTCCGGGCGTATTTCCGCTAGGATGCGGTCCGCCTCTTTAACGAATAGACCTGGCCCCCATACGCCTATGTCAAGCGTCCCGGCACCGAGCTTAAGCTCCTCATGATAGAGAGTGTTACTAATCTGCCCCTCTAGCCAGTGAAGGGGAACCGACTCACGTTCTCCCATTATTTTCTTGACAAAGTACTCTGCTTGGTTCTCGGGGGGCCTGCCCGTTAATTGCACACACATGCGACATCCTGGACAAGGCTCATGCTGCCTCGCAACGAGTGATTTCAACCGCTTCCAACATCTCATCGAATTTACCCTAATATCGAGCACCTTTATTATCTATCTTCGCGACTATCTATAACGAGTTAAGTGCCTTTTCAATCGCTCCGATGGTAAGCTGGACGTCTTCTTCACTATGGACAAACGAGACAAAGGCCGCCTCGAACTGAGATGGTGGCCAGTAAATGCCCTCGGCTAACAAACTATGAAAGAACCTGCTAAACGCCGCGGTACTGGCTCGCTTCGCTGATTCATAGTCGATTACGCGGTCACCGGTTAAGAAGACTGTAAGAAGCGAGGCGACACGCGAAATATAAACATTGACGCCAGCTCTGGCCGCTGCAATAGCTATTCCCTTTTCGAGGCTCGCCGCTTTATTTTCAAGTTGTTCATAAAAACCGGGCTGATGGAGCAATTTAAGCGTCTCTATCCCCGCCGTCATCGTTATGGGATTTCCCGACAGCGTCCCGGCTTGATATACTGGCCCCACCGGAGCCACCATTTCCATAATATCTTTTCTACCGCCATATGCGCCCACCGGCAATCCGCCGCCGATAATCTTCCCCAGGCATGTCAAGTCGGGAGCGACCTCAAATTTAACCTGGGCACCTCCATAAGCAACGCGAAAGCCGGTAACAACTTCATCAAATATGAGAAGTGAGCCGAACCGGCTGGTCAGGTTACGCAGACTTTCCAGGAAACCGGGTCGAGGCGGCACCACTCCCATGTTAGCCGCCACCGGCTCAACTATGACAGCCGCAATTTTTTCAGGATTGAGTTCAAAAAGTTGCTCTACGGCCGTAGCATCATTATATGGCGCTGTCAGCATATTCCGGGCATAACCGGAGGGAACACCAGGGGAATCGGGTATACCCAGCGTGACCGCACCCGAGCCGGCTTTGACGAGAAGCCCATCGGCATGGCCGTGATAACCGCCAGCGAATTTGATAATATTGTCTCGTTTCGTATAGGCCCGTGCCAGACGTAGAGCCGACATAGTTGCTTCTGTCCCTGAGTTCACAAAGCGTAGCATCTGGATGGAGGGAATAGCCGCTGAAATAATTTTGGCCAGTGTTATCTCCAATTCGGTCGGAGCGCCAAAGCTCGTTCCTCGTTCCACGGCTTTTTTCAACGCTTCAACTACCTGCGGGTGAGAATGACCCAGAATCAGAGGCCCCCACGACGAGACGTAGTCAATGAATTCATTCCCATCTACATCAAATATCCTTGACCCTCGTCCTTTCACTATGAACGGTGGCGTGCCCCCCACCGCCTTATAAGATCTTACCGGGCTGTCAACACCGCCGGGCAGGAAACGTTGTGCCTCGCGGAAGAGTTCTTCGGAACGTTGTTGATTCATATGGTTCCCTGCATCAGTTCCGACCAGCGGGCAAAGTCCTTGGCGTGGTAGGTGATTATGATATCTGCACCGGCTCTCTTGATAGCCGTGAGAATCTCTGTGATAGCGCGTTGTTCATCCAGCCAGCCTTGCCGGGCGGCTGCTTTTACCATTGCATACTCGCCGCTGACATTATAGGCGGCTAATGGATGATTGAAAGCGGCCCGTACCCGGCTGATGACATCCAGGTAAGGCAATGCCGGCTTAACCATCACCATATCAGCGCCTTCGTTGATGTCCTCTTCAACCTCCCGCAACGCTTCCCGCACGTTGGGCGGATCCATCTGGTAGGAGCGGCGGTCGCCGAACCGCGGAGATGACTCCGCCGCATCCCGGAAAGGACCATAAAATGCCGAGGCGTATTTGGCCGAATAAGCGAGGATAGGTATATTCTGATAACTGGCCCGGTCCAGGGTTTCCCGTATTATTTTGACTCTGCCGTCCATCATATCAGAAGGAGCGACTATGTCAGCTCCCGCTTCGGCATGCGAGAGAGCCGTCTTCGCCAGGAATGATAATGTTTTGTCGTTGTCAACATCGCCGTTCGATATCACGCCACAGTGACCGTGACTTGTGTATTCACAAAGGCAAACATCGGACACCACCAGAAGCTCAGGGACTGACTTCTTTATAGTCCGTATTGCCTGCTGGATAATCCCTTCTGGATGACACGCCATGGAGGCAGTTTCATCCTTGTGTTCCGGAATACCAAAGAGAATAACGGCGGGAATGTTCAGTCCGGCTATCTCTTCAACCTCCGCTGGCAACCGGTCGGGAGAGAACCGGAAGATGCCCGGCATGGAAGGTATCTCCTCCGTGATACCCATACCCTCTTTCACGAAGAGAGGATAGACCAGGTCCCTCACTTCCACCTTTGTTTCCTGTACCAGTCTCCGTATTGTTTCTGTCCGGCGTAAGCGACGCAAGCGCTGCGCGGGAAAGACTACCATATCATGCCGCCTTTCTGAAAAATTCCTCTAACGAGTCTATCAGGCCGGAGATATTATGCTCCTTAGCTACTACGTCAGGTTTAAGTCCGGCTTTTATTGCGGTCTCCGCCGTTTTCGGCCCGATACAGGCAATCTTGACCCCTTCTGGTATTTCGTTATCGCCAAGAGCGGTTATCAGGTTTGTTACCGTCGATGAGCTGGTAAAAGTGATGACATCGATTTGCTTCGTTAGAAGCATCTCTTTGGCCTGAGCAATAGACTCGACATCGGGTGAAGTCCGGTAGACTGCGATTTCCTGCACCAAGGCCCCAAATCCAACCAGTCCCTGAACCAGTTCTTCACCGGCAATGTCAGCTCGTGGGAGCAGGAATCGCTGACCGGCGATATTCCACTGTTTTAAACCGGCGATAAGCCCTTCACTCGTAAATATATCCGGCTGGAAATCAGCGACGATGCCTTTTTGACGCAATGCTTCTGCTGTTGAAGGCCCGATGGCCCCGATTATCAACTGGCTCAGGGCACGAGAGTCCAGCTTTTGATTGACCAGAGCATCGAAGAAGGCCTCAACGCCATTCACACTGGTGAAGACTATCCACTGGTACTGTCCTAGATTCAGGATAGCCGCTTTGAGCTCCTTATCGTCAGATAAACGCTGGATAGTAATAGCAGGTAGTTCGACGGGCAGAGCGCCCCTTTCGGCCAGCGCTTTGCTCATTGTGCTTGCCTGGTGGCTTGCCCTCGTAACCAGTATACGTTTACCGAATAGCGGGCGGTTATCGAACCAGCGAATTGTTTCCCTTAGCCTGACCACTTCACCGACCACGACAACAGCCGGAGGCACCATGCCATTCTCTTTAACAAGATCCACGATGTCCCTTAAAGTGCCCACTACCGTCTTCTGCAGAGGTCCTGTGCCGTCTTGGACAACCGCCACAGGGGTATCAATAGCCCTGCCGTGCTCGACAAGCCTGGCCACGATTTCGGGGAGGTTCTGCATACCCATCAGAAATACCAGAGTGTCCACACCGGTAGCCAGTTTAGCCCACTGTATTCTAGAATCACTCTTCGCCAGGTCTTCATGACCGGCAATAACGGCAAAAGATGATGCTAGTTCACGATGGGTGACCGGAATCCCGGCGTAAGCCGGTGCCGCTACCGCCGAGGTAACCCCGGGTACGATTTCGAAAGGGACGCCGCATTTGGCCAGGGTTTCGGCTTCTTCACCTCCTCTACCCAGGACAAATGGATCGCCGCCTTTAAGCCGTACCACGGCCTTGCCTTCCCTGGAACTAGATACCAGCAAGCGGTTGATTTCATCTTGAGACATGGCATGACAGCCGGCACTCTTTCCCGCGTAAATTCTGGCGGCGCTTTCCGGGGCTATATCCAGTAACTGCTTATTAACGAGGTGGTCGTAAATAATCACGTCTGCCCTGACCAGGCAATCCAATCCCTTGCACGTCATTAGACCCGGATCTCCCGGACCAGCCCCAATCAGATAGACTGTACCGTTCATTTGCGTCTCAACCCGGCAATTAATTCCGACGCGCCTGATTCCAACATCATCCGCGCCAGCCGCTCGCCGACCCTTCCCGCTTCCCGGGCATCCCCTTCCGCCTTACGTTGTAGCAGGACATTGCCGTCCCGGCTCGCTACCATGCCGGTGAGTGTCAACCAGCCATCTGTTACCCGGCCCAGGGCTGCGATGGGAACATCGCAGTCAACCCCCAAAGCGGTGAGTAAGGCACGTTCAGCAGTGACGCTCTGCCAGGTGGGCAGGTGGTTAACCTGGGAAACCAACTGATACACCTGGCAATCGTCCTGCCTTATTTCTATTGCGAGCGCGCCCTGGCCGGGGGCCGGTAGAAAATCGTCGATTGGCAGGTACTGTGAAATCCTGTCTTGAAGGCCGAGACGTATGAGTCCAGCGGCAGCCAGGATGATGCCGTCCAACTCACCTTGGACCACTTTGCCCACGCGGGTATCGACGTTGCCGCGGAGGCTATGTACCTCCAGGTCTTTTCGCTGACGGAGTAGCTGTATAGAACGCCGTAGACTATCGGTGCCGATGCGCGAGCCCGGAGGTAGTTGCGCCAGCGATAGCCCCCGGGTTACCAGCACATCCCCGGGTTCAAGCCTCTCCGTCGTCGCCGCAAGGCACAGTCCGGCCGTAATTCTCTCCGGTACATCTTTAAGACTGTGTATGGCGATATCAATCTTTTTCTCCAGCAAGGCTTCTTCAAGCTCCTTGATAAAGATACCGGCCGCTTCTTCACGGTCGAGCGGGATCTGCCGGTCACGGTCGCCGTGGGTAACGATTTTCTCTACGGTAAATACAGTGCCCGGAGACACCCTTTTCATCTCCGCGACAACCAATTCCGTCTGGATTAAAGCCAGCCGGCTGGTCCTGGAACCTACCACGATTTTCCTCGGGATTATTGCGACACCTCGCAATCCAGGCGGAAAAGCTGGCTGACCAGGCGAGAATATTGCCCGTCACGGTTGGAATTCTCTTTTAGCATGTCGACGGTGTCCTGAAGCAATCTAGTCACGATGACTTCGGTCATCTTTTCCAGGCTATGCCTTTCTTCATCGGAGAGCGTCGGCAGCTTTTTTAACGTTTTATCGAAATAAGCATCCCGGATACGGTTGGCCTTTTCCATGAGGGCAAAGATAACCGGGCTAACCGAAAAACTCCGCCACCAGGACAGGAACCTTTCTCTCTCCTCCCTGATAATCCGTCTGGCCTTTATTAACTCACGCTTGCGCAGCTGGTGGTTCTTTTCCGAAATTAGATTCAAGTCATCGATGTTATAAAGGGATACGTTATCTATCAGACCAGCGTCAGGGTCCACGTTCCGGGGTACAGCGATATCGATTATTACCTGTGGTGAACCATTACGCTTCTGCAACGCCTGGGCGACCTGATGTGAGTTGATGATGGTTCCGCCGGCGTCGGCACAGGCAACAACAAGGTCACAGGAACCCAGTATTGCCGGTATATCGTCGAATTTAATGGCGGTACCTCGTAAAACCCGGGCCAAGGCCGAAGCCCTTTCCAGGGTTCGGCTGGCGACAAGAATGTCACCCGCGTTTTTTTCCCTGGCGGCGAGAACCGCCCCTTTACCAGCTTCGCCGGCCCCGATAATTAATATCCGGCATCGCGCAAGGTCGCCCAGGGATTGCACGGCCAGTTCTACGGCTATAGAGCTGACGGAAAGGTGGTTCCGGCTGATTTCGGTTTCTTTGCGGATTCGACGCCCTGTCCTGATCGAAGCCTGAAACAAGCGACGCAGTGGGAGGTTGGCCGTTCCGGCTTCTTCCGCGGAAGCCAATGCCCGTTTGACCTGCCCGAGGACTTCGCATTCTCCTACTATCATGGAATCAAGACCACCGGCCACGCCGAAAAGGTGCTCTGCGGCGGCGGCGCCGCTGCAGAAATAAGCATATTCTGACAGGATAGATTCAGGAACGTGTAAATATTTTTTCAAGAAAAAGAGTCCGGCCCTTTCTTTTTCTTGATTATGGTTTTCCACTGTGTAAATCTCGGTACGGTTGCACGTGGACAGGATGACACAGTGAGCTGCCGTTTTTTTTAGCGCTTCGAGGGCGTCCTGAACCCTGCTTCTTCTCACCGCGGCCCGTTCCCGGATATTGACGGGAGTTATGTGGTGATTGATACCTACCAGATTAAGATACATTTGAGTAATCCTGTATCGCCAATAGTTTTCCCATAATTGCTGCTTTTGCCCCTAGCGTATCGCCGCTTTTTAAAAGCGTTAGCAGCCACTCGATGTCGAGGGCTTCCTGCCAGGTATTTCTGTTTATCTTTATCCCTTGCTTTTTCATTTCCTCCCGCACTGCGGCAACCAGACCAATCAGAGAGGCATATTCATTACCAATTTCTTTTTCGAGTTTATGGCGGAGCTTACGGGCCAGCGCCGGGCTCTTGCCCGACGTGGAAACGGCAATGGTAATATCTCCCCGGCGCAGGCAAGAAGGCAAGATAAAATCGGAATGGTCGGCGTCATCAACGGTATTGACCAGGCAGCCTCTCCGGCGGGCTTCAACTGTAATCTCGAGATTAGTTTTCCAGTTATCGGTCGCCGCGATGGCCAGAAAAACGCCTCGCAGGTCTCCGTCTCGGTATTCCCGTTTAACCTCCTGGACTGCCCCGGTTTCTGCCAGGCGCGATAAATCGCTGCAAATTACCGGACTTACTATTTTTACACGCGCTCCGTTATCCAGAAGAGATGTCACCTTGTGCAGAGCGACCTCTCCACCACCGAAGACGACGCATTTTTTCCCTTTGATATTTAAAAACACCGGGTAGTAGCTCATTCTTTTGCTTTCATGAGTCGGCGACCCTTCCTGACCCGCCGGCACATTCCGAGGCTAGATGCCTTCTCCTTTCTCCAGTTGTCCCGTGACTTTTATCCGGCCCCACTCGCGGTTGTCCCACCATCTCTCATGAAAATAGTAGAGGACAAGACGAACAGCATGGAAGGAAATCGTTATTACGGATGTCTGTTCCCAGTCATGAGTGATCAGCCAGGAAATCAAACCCAGAATAACAATCCCGATAATCCGCCAGGTAATAGATTTCAACCACGAACGTCTTTTCATTTCTCCGATATAGGCACATTCAATGTTTTTATTTTTCATTTGTATTACTCCACCGGGTGTCACATAATTCAGGAGAGGCATTCCATCTATCTTGTGACGGTCAATTTGAACCGGCTTTCACCTTCCTGCTCAAAGCTCAGCTTGACGCCCCTGGTCTTCAACTCTTTGGACACGTTTTTCAGCGAATCGACATCACCGAGGATAATAGCTGCCGTTTCTCCCTGTCGCAGCCCGTCAATCAGTTCCGTTGCTCGCATCTTGGATAGCGGGCAGACAAGGTCGCTCAGATCATATTCACGGCGACGGCCATTTTCTTCCTCTCCCTTCAGCACCCCGGCGTAAAAGCTGGCGTATTTAAAGGCATCATCGGGTGAAATGGCCACCGCCAGACCTTTGTTTAACCCGGCGTATCGCAGGGCGGCGGTAACAATCGCCCCGGTGGTCGGCCCGACGGGGATGCCGTCTTTCCGGGCCAACTCCAGCGCCGTTTTATAGGCTTGCTCATCATCCACCTCGACTATGTCATCGATTATTGACCTGTCAAGGATTTTGGGTACATATTCTTCTGCCAGCCCGGTTATCCTCTTCATCCCCGGCAGCCGGTGGTTTTTTGAAGAAGGCTCCACGGCCACTATTTTTACCGCTGGGTTTTGTTCTTTGAGGTAGCGTCCGACACCCGTTATCGTGCCGCAGGTGCCGAATCCGGCAAAGAAATAGTCGATTTTTCCCCCGGTCTGCTTCCAGATTTCCGGCCCCGTCGTCTCATAATGGGCCTGGACATTTAGCTCGTTCTCGTACTGGTTAGGGCTGATGTAGCTATCGCGGGTGGCCGGGCTATTTACCAGGGCATTAACCAGCCCCCTCGCTCCTTCACTCGGGAACACGGGACACAACGAATCACTGGCTTCCATAAGCTTGGCTCCTAAAAACCTTAGCAGGACTTTCTTTTCCTCGGGGATACCTTCCGGCACCGCTATTTCTATCGGTATCCCCAGGGAGTTGGCAACACAAGTAAGGGCAATCCCCGTATTCCCTGAAGAGGGCTCGACGAGTGTTTTATGGCCGATATCCAGCCGCTTGATCATGGCAAGGGCGATCCTGTCCTTGACCGAGCCGAAGGGATTATACCTCTCCAGCTTAAGGTAAATAGAGAAATCCTTATTTCCGTTGATCCTGTTCAGCCTGACCAAAGGCGTGGGGTTATCCAGGCTGCCAATCAACTGGGTTATATCCGAATATACCCTTAGATGGTGATTGAATCCCTGACTTTCCATGTTTATCCTCTATCGCTTCACGGCTAATTTGAGTGTTTGTGTATGTATGCCGCACTCGCCGCCACACTTGCTGGTGTCCTTCCACCGGCCGTCCCGCTCCAGTACGCCGCCGGGATTCGAGCAAGGGGCGCAGCCGATGGAGCGGTAATCCATGCGGTACCAGGGATGGGGTTCGATGCCCCGGGTGGCCATGTATTTCCAGATATCGGTCTCCGTAAAAGTTAAAATCGGATTGATTTTAACAAGGCCGCCCTTATGCTCGACCTCCTGGTAATCTACCCTGGTTCTGCCCTCGGTGTTCCTTAAGCCCGTTATCCAGGCATCGAGGTCTTTTACCGCTACTTTGGTGGGGTCAACCTTGAGCAGGCGGCAGCATTCATCAGGGTCAGTCTCGTAAATGGCCCTAGCTTTTTCGGAGTTGACTCTGGTCGCAGCCTGATTAAACTCCGCCGAAGGTAGCAATATCACTTCGATGTTATTATCGCGGAGTATCTCAGGAACGCTGTCCGCCACAATATATACCGTGGTATTCAGGTTCATCCGCCTGTTCATCAATTGGAGATATTCAAACGTCTCCTTCGGCTTGTACTGGGTCATCACCGAAAACACCTTGATGTCCGGGTCAACTTCCCTGGCAATATGCACCGTTACCATGCTGTCCTTGCCGAAAGAGCAGGCTACCGCAATCCGGCGATATTTAACTATCGATTCTCTTATTAGTTCTTTCGCATGTTGAACTTTTTCTTCCATTGTTGCGCTTTCCTCCAATTAATTCTTGTTCGTGCTCGATAGATATGGGAATACTACATATACAGGTTGCCTCCCGTCCGGTACTTTTTTCTTTCTTCTGGCGTCTCGATAACCTCCAAACCCAGGGGTTTTACTACTTCATCCAGAAATTTGGCCAGGCCGATACGACTCACGGTTGCCCCGATTCTTTCTCTTCCGGTAGCATTGCTTTTATACCAATCCATCGTCTTTTCAAGAAGGGGGTAACACTGTTCATCCGAGACGAACTGCGCTATCTCATAAGCATACAGGGGGTGCCGGCCATGTTTCCCCCCGACGCGTGCCAGCCATCCCTTTCTCATCTCGATCATAGCGTTTACCGGACACACCTTGACGCAGTCCCCGCAATAGATGCACTTGCTGTAATCCCTCACCGGCAGCCCGTTGACCATAGTCAGCGCCTTTTCCTCACAGCTGGAGATGCAAAGCCCGCAGGCGGTGCACATTTCGGATACCAGCTCCGGCTCCGCCATACCCTGGAAACCCAGGTCCATCTCCCGGGAGCGGGCGCAGTCTATCGGGCAGCCCGAGAATGATATCTTGAATTTATGATGAGTGGTGGGAGTCCCGAAATACCGCTTATCTATCTCCCGGCACATGGTCTGGGTGTCCATCAGCCCGTTAGGGTTCCAGGTACATCCGGCGCAAGCAGTGGGGACCCTAATGCGCGGACCGCAGGAAGCTACCGCCCAGTTTATTTGCTTAAGCTCAGCGATAATATCATTAAAATACCGGTAATGAACGTAAGGGATTTCAATAGATTGGCGAAAGGAGTTATGAATCTCCCCGCGGCCATACTTTTCGGCAAGCTCCGCCGCTTTATTCAACTGCCGAGAGGTCAGCTTGCCTCCGGGGCACCTGAGTCTTACGGTGAACAGGTTCTCCTGCGTCTGCTTGATGAATCCGCCGCTCTTGAGCTCTTCAAAATTCATCCCGGGTTGGCTCTTTTCATCCTCTGGCATATATTCTCTTCCCCTCCTTATCCCAGTGATCCTTTAAAAATTATTAAATTCTATGAAAGCAAAAAGATTTCATGAAACCTGACGTAAATTGCACAGGGTGAAAAATAATATCTACGGTTATACGCCTGATGCAAAGTCGGTCTGGTAAGATTAACCTGAAATGCCGGTTGTGTGTTATTTGCGGGGTGATTGACTCGCGAGGTTCCGGGAAAAGGTTCAGTGTTCTGCCGCAGCGCCACAACCGGCGCTGGTACAGGCGCAGGTGTGATGAGTTCCTCCAGAAAAGGTCTGTATCCCGGAGAAAGAGAAATGGCGCCCGGGGTGAAAAATGTTCTGCAGTGTAAATGGAACATACAGTGGTAGTTGCCTACCGTGTTCATTTACAGGGTTGACAGTTTTACGGGCAGTCAAAAATGTGTTCATAACCTAATTGTTGACTAATATGATAAGTTTAGTATACTAACCAATTTACAATACTTTTCCCATCCTGTCAAGCCCCCGGCTGAGTTTAAACGTTTTTATCGGTATTGCTTGACAGGTTTTTTAGAGAATAGTATACTTAGTTTATCAAATTAGTCAACTTTATTTCTGCAATGCATCTGGGTTCGTGTCTAACGGATGCTATCCGGGATGTTTAAAATCTCAATCTGACACAGAATATCCTGTTACAGTCCCCCCTTGACCGCCGTTATCAAATTACCTGGTCGGCATATCGATCACGACCCGAAACAATCCTTTATCCGTAGAAAGTAAGGAGGAAGAATATGAGGAGTGAGACAATGAATATCCATGCCGGCGAGCGTATGGACCGTGCTTACGGGGCCATCAGCCCCCCTGTTTACATGACATCGACTTTTGCCTTCGATGACATCGGTAAGACAAAAGGGTATGATTACTCACGTACATCCAATCCGACACGGAAAATCCTGGAGGATACCATGGCACAGCTCGAAGGAGGCAAGGCCGGCTTTGCCTTCGCCACCGGCATGGCCGCCGAGACCACCGTGCTGCACCTGCTCAAGACTGGTGACCATGTTATCTGCGGCGATGACGTTTACGGGGGAACCTACCGCCTGCTGGAGAACGTGATGCGGCATTTCGGCATAGAGACTACCTTCCTGAGGCTGGATAACCGGCGTAAAATTGAGGAGGCTATAAGGCCGAACACCCGGATGCTCTGGCTGGAAACCCCTTCCAATCCGCTTCTCAATATAACCGATATCGAGATGACGGTAGACGTGGCCAAGAAACATAAATTGTTGACCGTTATCGATAATACCTTCGCCACGCCCTACTTCCAGCGGCCGATAGACCTCGGAGTAGACCTCGTCGTCCACTCCACCACCAAGTACCTCAACGGCCATTGCGACGTCGTCGGTGGTGCTGTGATAACTACCACCAAAGAATTGACCGAGAGGGTACAATATCTGCTCAACGCCATGGGCACCTGCGCTTCTCCTTTCGATTGCTGGCTGGTACTGAGGGGCATCGAAACACTGCATCTCAGGATGAACCACCATGAACATAACGCTTTTGCCGTGGCCGAATATCTCAGCAGAAACCCGGCGGTAAAAAAGGTGTATTACCCGGGACTAGCTTCGCATTCCGGTCATGAAATCGCCCGCCGGCAGATGAAGGGCTTCGGCGGGATGGTCAGCTTTGAATTGAAGGGTGGACAAGAAGCAGCTTACAGCTTCCTCAGGAAAATTACACTCTTTATCCTGGCAGAGTCGCTAGGGGGACCCACTTCGCTGGCATCACATCCGGCGACAATGACGCATGCCTCTATGCCTAAAGAGCACCGCGAGAAGTGCTGCATCACGGATGGGCTGGTCCGTCTCTCAGTCGGCCTCGAAAATACCGAGGACATCCTGGATGATCTGCGGCAGGCACTGGGGTGAGTT
>MGNQ01000009.1:10186-19505 GCA_001796865.1 Chloroflexi bacterium RBG_16_56_11 | reverse complement strand
TGGCCCGGCTCTGGGCAATGTCCTTAATTCGCATCCTCAAGGTCGCCTGCTCATCTTTTCTACTTTTATAATCGTAGACCGAACGGGGACGCTGGAGCAGCCGGCACACCCTCCGTCCACTTACCCCGTAACACAACTGAAGCCACTGGCCGTATTCCCGGAACTGAGCAGGCCTTAGACTTTTTTTCGTAAGACATCCTGGAGCATTTGCTTATCCAGGCTCAGGTCAGCAACAAGCTGCTTCAGCTTCCTGTTTTCATCCTCCAGTATCTTGAGTCGTCTGACTTCAGCGACCCCCATCCCGATATACTTTTTCTTCCATCGGTAAAATGTCTGCTCGACGATGCCCATCTTCCGGCAGACTTCGGTGACAGGAGTCTCCAATTCAGCCTGCCTCAGCGCGAACACAATCTGCTCCGATGTGAAGTGCGATCTTTTCATCAAGCCAATACTCCCTTCGAACGTATTTTAGCATTCCGAAAAAATCTCCTCACTTTTGGCCCGGTTATCGGGGAGCAGATCATCCTCTAATTTTGGCTGGTACAGTTTTTGGGTGAAGGTCACTTGCCCAGTGAGTCGTTGGCCCTTGATTTTGTCCTCCGTTAACTGGCTTCACCATAAACCGACCGCGGCTGCCCGGTGGTGTCTCTTTGAGTGCGTGAAAGCGGTTTTGGAGCATGAAAGCGGCGGACAACCCCCGCTGATGAATAATCCAAGTTATCAACCGGGCTCGCCATACTATGCGTCCTCTTAACATCAGTATCTGCGAGCTGACAATATCTGCGAGTCATCTCCAGGCTAGCGTGGCCGAGTAGCCTTTGCAAGCTGAATACATCACCACCATTTCTGAGGAAGGAGATGGCGGCAGTATGGCGGAGGGTATGGGGTGAACACCGTATTCCGGTCAATTTGGCTTTCTGCCCGTATTCGGTCATTATCTTCTGCGAATGTCTTCTGGTGACTGGCCTACCTTGTTTAGTCAGGAAGACAGAGTCACAGTTGATGGTATTCGGTTCGGGACGGCAACGGTCAATGTAGTGCCAGAGGACGCATTGAAGCTGCTTCCCTATTGGTATCATACGCTCCTTATTCCTTTTGCCTATCACTTTAGCGATACCATCTTCCAGCCACAGTCTTTCCATCTTCAGATCGCAAAGCTCAGATATTCTGATGCCCGTATCAAGCAAAGTCAGGATGATAGCAAAATTCCGGTATCCAATAGCGGTTTTCGTAGTAATAGCTCTGAGTAATTGCTCGATTTGAGAATTGGAAAAGGCCGGTATTACTTTTATTGGGGGCGGCGGAATCTTTACCTTAACGAAGGGGTTAACCTCCAGGATCTCTTCGGAAACAAGCCAAGAGTAGAAAATCCTTAGACTACGGAGATAGCAGTTGATGGTATGTCCCGAGAGGGTTTTCTCCTGGGTGCGGTTGAAGGGATGTGCGGCGAAACACCGCGTTTGCTGCAAGTAGGAAATAAATAACCTGATTTCGTGGCGGGGGACATCTTTCAGACGCATGCCGCCCGGTTGAGTAATGAGGAACCTTTGGAAGCAGGTCACGCTGGTAACAACGATCTGGATTGCGTTAGGGCTTTTCCCCTCCGTAGAAGCACAGAGTCGGTACCCGGCGACGAGGCGCTTCGGGTCTGATGGCCATGTTATGGTTATTATTGTCCTCCTCGGATATTTTACGAAGCAAGAGCCCTTTTTGGAAAAAATACCGAGGTTTCATCCGGGGAAGGACAAGAATTTGAAGCTAAATTCGCCGTTCAAGCGGCTTCTCGCTTGTTTTGAGCGCACCGCCATGCGTGTGAAGCAAGCGCTCTAACCACTGAGCTAAAAGCCCGAAAACATCTTCATTTTACCCCTGATACCCCGCTTTGTAAACCTTCGGATCGATAGCTTCGTTCAAAAATATTCTACGGCTCAAACTCACCAAGCCGGGGCGATGAGTGCTTGACATCGATTTGAAGCATCATATATCATGAATTCACCGTGAATGCCTGGCAATCGTATCCCACATTCTGGGATTTAATCCAGCCAGAGCTAAACTCATTAAAAACTTTCTTTTGTCTCTTTGCCGGATGCCTCCGTTGGAATGATAATGAACTTAGAGCAAATCCTGCGGAAAATAGCTTCCGACTGCGATTATTTAAACGATAAAACCTGTACGCGAGTATACGTCGTGGCCTTATCGGGGCATCCCGCCCTCTCCGCGGTGCTCGAGCGGATTAAACTGGAAATTATCAAGGTCGGCCTGAAGGCGAAGGTCATCGTTGCCGGTTCCAACGGACTCTATGACCTCGAGCCTTTTTTCATCATCGAAAAGCCCGGCAAACCTGTTGTTTATTACCCTGATATTGGGCCGGAAAGCGCTGCGGAACTCGTTAACGACTATTTAGTCCGGGATAATCCCCGGCCGGAACTCGCCCTCGATAGGCGTGAACCGCCCCTGTTCGCGTTGCAAAACAGGATAGCGCTGAGAAATTGCGGCCGCATCGACCCCGAAAATATCGGGGAATATGTCCTGCGCAGCCAGGGTTACCGCGGGCTTTCCCGGGCTTTGCAAATGACCCGGGCTGTCGCCATCGAAGAGCTGAGAAGCTCCGGATTAAGGGGCCGGGGCGGCGGGGGTTATCTGACCGCGGAGAAATGGAGAATTTGCCGCGATGCCGCATGGAGTGAAAAGTATGTCATCTGTAACGCCGCGGACGCGGACCCGCAGGCGCGCACGGCCCGGCTGCTTCTGGAAAGCGATCCTCACTCTGTACTTGAGGGTATGCTCATTACCGGCTACGCTGTCGGTGCCACTCACGGTATTATTGGCGTAAAATCAGAATATGCTGCCGCCTTAAAAAGATTAACGAAGGCGTTGACACAGATGAGGGGCTACGGCCTCCTTGGAAACAATATCCTGGACGCTGATTTCAACTTCGATATTGAGATAAAAGAGATAGCGCCTTCACTTGTCTCCGGCGAAGAAACCGCCCTTATCCGCTCTCTAGAAGGTAAACAGGCGATGCCTTACGTACGGACGACATATCCCGCGGTAAAGGGATTCAAGGACTTGCCGACCCTGGTCGGCAGTGTGGAGACCTTCTCGAATGTCTCAGCTATATTTCAGAATGGACTGGAGAGGTACTCCGGCATCGGTACCGAGCGGAGTCGCGGTACCAAGGTTATCACTTTGTCAGGCAACGTGACCCACCAGTACACCGTCGAAGTCCCGATGGGAACGACTTTGCGCAGGCTGATTGATGATATAGGGGGAGGCGTTTTGCAAGGAAAGGGGATAAAAGCGGTCCAGTTCGGCGGGCCGACGGGGCGCTTTTTCGCGTCCGACTCCCTGGATATACCGGTAAATTATGAATCGCTGAACGAGGCCGGGGGCACCATGGGCTCGGGGACCATCGAAGTTTTCGATACGGGCTCATGTGCCGTCGAGACAGCCAGGGACGTACTCACGTACCTTCAGTCCCAGTCCTGTGGAAAATGTGTTTTCTGCCGCGAAGGTACTTATCAAATGCTCGATATTTTAACTGACATCTCCGCTAATCGGGGGAAACCCGGGGATATTGACATGCTATTGAAGCTGGGTGAGGCCATGAAATCGGGCAGCATTTGCGCTCTAGGACGGACCGCGCCCGACCCCGTTTTAAGCACCCTCAGCCTCTTCCGCATGGACTATGAAGCGCACATCCGGGAAAAAAGATGTCCTCTAAAAGAAAAAAATATTCGGGTAGTTAAATGACAGCATCCCAGCTAATAAAAATAAATATTGACGGCCATGAAATCGAGGCACTCGCGGGTCAAAGCATTCTCGATGTCGCTCTCGACGCCGGGATATATATTCCCCACCTCTGCCACCACCCCGACCTGCCGCCTATCGGCGCCTGCGGTTTGTGTGTTGTCGCGGTCGAAGGCAGGGACGACTTATTATCATCTTGCCTGACTCCAGCGGTAAACGGCATGAAAGTCAACACCAGGACACAACAGGTAAACGAGCAGCGACGCCTCGCCATGGAGTTGATGCTGGCCGGACACCCCGATGACTGCGGCGCCTGCAACAAGTACCTCAACTGCGAGCTGCAATCGCTCAAACAGTACCTGGGATGCGAAGAACTGAGTGTAAAAAAACGCTCGAAACTGTTACCGCTCAACACCGCTAATCCCCTTTTCGTCCACGACCCCAACAAATGCGTGGTCTGCGGGCGTTGCGTGAGGGCTTGCCATGAACTCCGCCGCGTTGGCGTGCTATTTTACACTAAAAAAGGCCGAGAAACTATTACCGGCACCGCCGCTGATTTACCGCTAAGCGATGCCGGCTGCCGGTTCTGCGGCGCCTGTGCCGAGGTCTGCCCCACCGGTGCCATCCAGGATAAAGAAGAGCTTGTCCGCGGTAAAAAAAGAAAAGACGCCCTGGTCCCCTGCCGCTTTACGTGCCCCGCTGAGATAGACGTGCCCCGGTACGTCAGGTTGATAAAAGAAAAAGACTACGCCGGGGCGGCGGCCGTCATCAGGGAGAAGGTACCTTTTCCCGCCGTGCTCGGGTACGTTTGCGACCGCCCCTGCGAGGATGTTTGCCGGCGCGGCGAGCTGAACCAGGCCGTCTCCATCAGGGAGCTAAAGCGCTTTGCGGCGGAACAGGACCAACTTAAAGAATGGAAGAACAAAGCCGTTAACCAACCGGCCACCGGCAAGAAGGTGGCCGTTATCGGGGCCGGGCCATCGGGCCTGACGGCTGCCTACTATCTCTGCCGGCAGGGCCATGATGTCACGGTATTCGAGTCATTACCTTTTGCCGGCGGTATGCTGCGCTTCGGTATCCCCGAATATCGCCTCCCCAGGAACGTCCTCGAAAGTGAAATAGGAGACATAGTCGACAGCGGAGTTGAGTTAAAAACAGGCGTCCGCGTAGAATCGACTGATACGCTTTTCGGGAAGGGTTTTACCGCTGTTCTCGTCGCCGTCGGGACGCACCGGGGGCAAAAGCTCTCCATCCCCGGGGCGGATAGCGAAAAGGTACTGGTAGGCGTGGATTTCCTGAGGGAAATAAACCTGGGGCGCAGCGTTGATATCGGGAGCCGGGTTATCGTCCTCGGCGGCGGCAACGTTGCCTTCGACTGCGCCCGCGCGGCCAGGCGACTCGGCGCGGAGGGGGTACACCTGGCCTGCCTGGAAAGACGCGATAAAATGCCGGCCTTGGATGACGAGATATTACAGTCGGAAGAGGAAGGCGTCGTTATCCATCCGGGACTGAGCTCTACACGTGTTGTCACCGATAACGGTATAATAACCGGGGTTGAGTTCCTCGACGTAGCTTCGCTGAGCTTTGACGAAGACAACCGCCCCCGGGTTGAAACCGTGGAAAACTCCGAGTGCATTATCGAGGCAAATACCGTGATTATCGCTATCGGCCAGCGACCGGAAATACCATCGGGATTGGGACTGGAAACCACGCCGGGCGCCCTTATTGTCACCGACCCTGATTCCTTCAGCGCGGGGCAGGAGGGAGTTTTCGCCGCGGGAGATGCTGTGTCCGGGACGTCTTCGGTCATCAAGGCCATCGCCTCCGGCAGAAAGGCCGCCATGGCCATAGATAGATACCTGGAAGGGACCGGGATTATTGATGAAGAGCTGATTGTCGCCGTGGAGCCTTCAACAATACTGGGATACCATGAAGGTTTCGCCCGCCTGCCCCGCCGTGAGGAAATCCGTGTGCCCGCCGAGGAGAGCGTCAACTGCTTCTGTAAAGTCGTGGCGGACATGGACGAGCAGGAAGCCGTAGCTGAGTCCGACCGCTGCCTGCAATGCGACCTGAGGATGAAGATTACCTCCGTTAAGTTCTGGGGCAACTATTGAAAGATAATATCGCCGACCCTTCACAGGAAAGGAGAACAACATGAACCAGGCATCCGCAGGAACTGACGCCATCGTTATAGGCTCCGGTGTTTCCGGCCTGGCCGCGGCGGTGACACTGGCAGAAGGCGGCGCCAGAGTCGCCGTCTTCGAGAAACAACGCTCGCTCGGCGGCACCTCCAACTTTTTCCACGGCATGTTCGCCGTGGAAAGCGATATGCAGCGGCAAAGGTATATCACCTACAGCCGCGATGAAGCGTTTCACAACATTATGGAGTACAGCCACTGGCGGGCCAATCCGCACCTGGTGCGGGCTATCGTCAACGAATCCGCGGCGACAATAGCCTGGTTGCAGCAGGCCGGGGCCGAGTTCACCGATGCCACAATTAACATGCCGGACGCCCCCCGGACGTACCATGTCGTCAAAGGGCGGGGAGAAACGATAGTGAAGGCCCTGGCAACCCGGGCGAAGGAACTCGGGGTTAATATCCGACCGGCGACGCCGGTCAAGAGAATCCTGAAGCCGGGAGACCGTGTTGCCGGAGTCATCATCGAAGAAAATGACAGGGATATTCAGGCACCGGCGAAAGCAGTCATCGTCGCCAGCGGCGGCTACGCCAACAATAAGGAATGGATTAAGAGATACGCGGGGTTCGAACTCGACGTTGACCTTGTGCCGGTTGGGAACGTCGATAAGACGGGAGACGGTATACGCATGGCCTACGAGATTGGCGCCGACAGCGAAGGCCTCGGCGTCCTGGAGTTGTTCCGTGTCGGTCCGCTGGGTCCCGGCTTTTTCATGGGTTCGGCCATCGAGCAGGCGGTGGTCCAGCCCGACCTCTGGGTCAACAGCCAGGGGGAACGTTTCTGTAACGAAGGCATCGCCTTTTATGACACTTCCGTCGGCAACGCCAACGCCCGGCAAAAGGAGCGCTACTCCTTTAGCATATTCGACAGCTCGATAGTCAAACAACTCACGGAGAACGGGATTGATAAGTCCGTGAGCATGGACTTCCTCCCGGGGTCGCGGGTGGTCAACCTGCAACGCGACCTCGACGCCGCCCTGGGAAGCCGGAGCACCGAAGTCCACCGGGCGGATTCAATTCGAGAGCTGGCAGAAAAAATAATGGTCAATCCGGCGACATTACAGGCGACCGTGGATGAGTATAACGGGTTCTGTGAAAAAGGGCATGACGACCTGTTCGCCAAAGACCCGAGGTATCTCCGGCCGATTAGCGGGCCGCAGTACTACGCCGTGAGGGCGCGGACCGTCTTTCTCGGGACGCTCGGGGGGGTAAAGATTAAACACCGCACTGAAGTGATAGATAAAAAGGGCGCGGTTATTCCCGGTCTTTACGCCGCCGGCTATGACGCCGGTGGCATGTACGGGGACGGCTACTGCATCAAGGACTCTTCCGGCCTGTCATCGAGCTTCGCCGCAAACTCAGGACGGCTCGCCGGGAGAAACGCCCTGAAGTACCTCGGGAAATAATTGCCGCGCCCCCTGATTTCTCCTGAATACGCCCCCAGGCAGGCCCTCCTAATGTTCGTTGCCGAAAGGGTGAATATCCGCCATGATAATCGGCCGGGTAAGCTTGACGACGCCGCCCGGCCAGTGCGGTAAAAGGGGCGGTGTCACCACGGCCGTTGACCGGTTGAATCTGTGTCTCTCTTCCTCCTTGCCCAGGCATATCTCGAACTCCGCCCCGAGGTCGCCGGGGTCATCGGTATCTGTCCCGAGGAAACACATTATCTGGGTGGTAGGATGGGCGTGCGGTTTGTCGGGCTCCGGGCATAAGCGGTAAGGCCCTTTCTTCATGTTTTCGTACAGCATAACAAAATCAAATCCGGCGTCCTGGGTGCGTATAAATGAGATGTAACCGCCGCCGTCATCCCTGTTTTCCGGCCCGTAATGCCAGGCCCCCTTTCTCGTAAAGGCCAGCGGCATGATGTATTTCCGGTATTTCGACCGCCAGCCCGCCGGCGGTGTCGGTTTTTTATCGGTGGCAAGAGGCGTTTCTCTGCATTCCGGGGCTATCGAAATCTCCATCAGATAAAACCGCCTGTCCAGTCGATTGACAGCAGCCGGGAGGTGCGGTGTGCCCCGGGGGATGGCCACCGCCGTTGTGGTTGTTATCATATGGGTTTCCATCTCCTCGCCCAGGCAAAACTCGATTTCCGCCCCCAGCTCACCCAGGTCGTTCATGTCAGAACCGGCGAAGAGCATCACCTGGTCGAAGTCATGCACATGCGGCGTATAGGGTGGCTTCCCGATCCTGCCCGCGGTCCAGAAAATCCCGTATTTAATATGAACGTCCAGCCCCAGAAACTCGCTGGTCATCTCGGTCCCCTCCCTGAAACCACCCTCCTCGAAGTCTTTGAACAAAAGAGCCTTCACCTGGTTGCCGTATTTGGCAGCGGTTGTCCCGGGCATCGTACCTCCTGCAGTATCTGGTAAATCACCGATATCCGCTGGATATCATAACAGGATTTCGTCCCTGCGCACAATAAAAACATCGATACGGATCACGGGCATTATTCCATGACGTTACATGTCATTTACAGCTTCACTTCGGTCTATTTTCATCGAACGGGATTAATTCATACCTCATTCTAACTGGTTTTTTACCGCATCATAACAGGGCAGGGGTAACCTGTGTTTAGGCATAGTGCGATAGTCTGCCATGACCGACCACTCCCGGAGAAGGGAATCGAAAGAAATATGACGGTTGCGACCCCGCCTGAAAACGGCGTGTTAACTCGAAATGACGTGTTGTCCGTCATGATAGGGAGCGTTTGTTGCGCCATCAAAACCGGCGATAAAAGGATGCTGGAAGTCCTGCGGCAGCGTTATCACGATTACCTGACGGAGAATCCGGCTGATATCTCGATAGAGCTGAATAGTGTCGACCGGTTGAAACAAAATGAACTGGAGGCAGCCCTGGCCGAAACGAGGTTCATACACGGTGAAAACAGCTTCCGGACGACCAGTAGCGTTATCTCCGGCACCTACGACCTTGCCCGGGCCACTATCAGCATATCCGGTGAGAGGGACCTGGCCAATCCCGACCTGCAAGTCAACCACCTCAACCGTTTGCTGTCCCTGGGCTACTACACGGCCTGTAAAATCAGATATGGCAGTCAGCCACCGGCCTTCCTGGTGCATTCCTGCGGAATAGTCCGGCACGGCCGGGCGCTCCTCTTCGCCGGCCCCAGCGAGACCGGTAAAACCACCATCGCCCGATTGTGTGGTAAACGCTACGGGCAGGTCATCAATGACGAAATGGTACTGGTCTCGCGGCACCCCGGTGCTGACGGACGTTTAGGGGTTGAGGGAGTTCCCATGCTCGGCGGGGTACGCCGGCACGCCTGGTCCTCGGCGCCCCTCGGCGGAATCTTCCTGCTCAAACAGAGTAAAACGACGGTGGCACGCGGGCTCGGACGGACCGAGGCTTTTC
>MGNQ01000009.1:6168-10137 GCA_001796865.1 Chloroflexi bacterium RBG_16_56_11 | reverse complement strand
CAAGCGTGCCGTCTACTCCCTGATAGCCGAGTTCAGCGATGCCGTCACCGGCCTGACGCCCTGCTTCGAGCTGGAGTTTAAGCGGGACGGAGAATCGGTGTGGCGGGCCGTGGAAACAATCGAAAAATCCATTTAAGGAAGGTATAAAATGCATCACCAGATAGTCAAGTCTGAGGACATCATTTCCCGCCGGATAGGCGATGAGACCGTGGTCATCAAAGATAATGGTCTTTCAACGCACGTGCTTAATAAAACGGCGGCTTACATCTGGGAGTTGTGCGACGGCACGTACGGACTCGATGCTATTACAGGCCGGGTTTGCGAGCGCTTCGATGTCGGCACAGAAGAGGCTGGAACAGATGTCAAAGCGACCATCGACCGGCTACTGGAAATAGGGCTTTTAACCCGGCTTGAGGTGGCGAAAACATGACCGATACCGCCGTTGTTGCCAGGCGTCCCCTGCTGCAGGAAGTCATCGCCACGTGCTCAAAGCTAAATATACCCGCACAGGCGGTGCTGGAACTCACCTACCGCTGCAACCTCCGCTGCGCCCATTGCTACGTTGACCTCGAAGGATATGACGAAATGACGCTGGGCGAATGGAAAAATGTCATCGACCAGCTCAAGGCGGCGGGCACGATGTACCTTCTGTTTACGGGCGGCGAAATAACGCTCCGGCCGGACTGGCTGGATATCGCAATTTACGCCCGCCGCAGCGGCTTTATGCCCGGCTTTTTGACCAACGGTACCGGACTGGACCCCGCGGCTTGCCGGGCGCTAGCGCGGCTGAAACCTTTCTCCCTGGGAATAAGCCTTTACGGGGCCACGGCCGCCATCCATGAGTCGGTAACCGGACAGACCGACTCCTTCGCAAAGACCATCGCCGGTATCAAGATGCTTGTTGACGCCGGGTTGGTCCCCACCGTGCAGACGATGATAATGAAAAACAACCAATCCCAGCTGGCGCAGATTCAGTCCCTGGTGGAAAGCCTGGGCGCCAGGTTCCGCATTAACATGGGGATGGGACCGACCAAGACCGGCCGGGACTTCCCTTTCCGGTACGAGCCATCCGAAGAAGCCGGCGGCGGCGACGCCTGGTGGGGGGAAAGCCCGCATCCTGATATCTGCGGGGAACCCGGACTCTGCAAAGCCGGCAAGGCGATGTGTTCGATTTCTCCGGACGGTGACGTTTTTCCGTGTGTCATGTTCCCGCTTAAACTCGGAAATGTGAGACAAACTGACTTTGAGACAATCTGGCGTGGAGAACCTGATACCGAATTACAGCGTTTAAGGTCGATGACGCGTTCCAATCTTGTGGCGTGTAATGCCTGTCAATTGAGACAATATTGCCAGAGATGTACAGGTATCGCTTACCGCGAGTCAGGGGATGCCGGCGGGGTTAGCCCAAGCGCCTGCCGGCAGGCAAAGACACGCCGGCAATTGAGTGGGGAAACGGGAGGTGTGATATGCCCAAAGAACCTTATGCCAAACCAGTAATCAAATCGGAAGAGCTGGAGGCCGGAGCCCTGGGCGGCTACGGTAGCCCGGAAGGGAACCAGCAGGACAAGGCCTGGCTCCCCAATTTCCAGAACCCCTCTTTCGGCTTTTGCTGCGCTAGTTAACATCACGACCGCTAAACCGAAATCGGATTGAACGGACGGCCTGTTCAGAGCAGGCCGTCCCCCCTTTCCGTTTTTCAACGGCATGGAAACGAGCGCAAGGACAGTCACTTGAACACAAGGCTGGCTAATGAACTGTGGGCGGAACTCCTGGTCAAGAGCGGCCGGCAGTGGCTGCCCGTGCTCACGGGCAGTATGTCGCCGCTTATCCGCCCCGGTGACCTCGTACTTGTTGCCATCGTGGACGTGGATTGCATTTCATCCGGCGATATCGTCGCGTTCTGGCGCGGCGGCGATATCGTTGTCCACCGCGTTCTACAGAAGCGGAAATCCGCGGGCGTTACCCTCTTTCGGGAGAAAGGCGACGTCACGTACTTCTTCCGGGAGCTATCTGGTGTTGATATTATCGGCAAGATAATCACGGTAAAAAAAGCCGGCAAGACATTCCGTTTCACTTCATCGTTCGGCCGGGTAGCCACTACCGGCTACGGACTCTGGTTCCGGAGTACCACCCGTATCGTGTCTTTATTCAGGTCTTCCCGGTTCCGGATGGTGAAAAGGACAGGTAAACCCGTATCCCGCCTGTTCCTTATGCTCTCCAGATTATTCCTGGCACTGGCCTGCCTTGCCTGGATAACATCAGATTCCGGGTCCGAAGGTACAGGCCCCAACCCTGAACGGGCAACCTCGACCAGGGCCGTTTAGTCTCCTTCCTCGCCATACCGGTCTGCCCCCCATTTAAACTTCTCGCATTATCCACCGCACTGTTCCTCTATCAATTCCAATTTGACCTTTTCAATCGTGATACCCGCATGTACTAGTACTATCTGATATCAAAATACCATTCTTACACGGCCATAAAATTTCCCGGAAAACATCCAAAATCTCGCCTGTTGAAGGGCGATTTCGGCCGCTTTAGTACGGCAGTCCCAGTGACTATCAAGCTATTTACGGCAGGCTCGTGATGCTATATAAAAGAGTTGATGAATTTAGCCGGAACAAGTTCGCATTCCGTGGTTCATGTTGAGACCCTGGTAACACGTAACCAGGGAGCTATTAAAAACGATAAAGAAGACGCCTCGTTGAAAAGCCCTGACCCAAAGCGAACTGAAGGCCAGGGTAAAAAAGAAAACACAGGAGGTCATCCCATGTTAAGCCGTCATTGTAAAACTTCTCAGCACCACTTTGTCAAGGGTATTCATTCTTCGTTCATCAAGGTAATCCTTTGCTTGATGCTTGCGTCGTTACTGTTGATGAGCTTGCCCGGGATGGCCGGGGCGGCCACCGGCGATGCCACGACGACCGGATCCATGGCACTGGTACCTACATTTGAGAACGTGGGTGCGGTGGTCAACTATTCCGGTGATAATAACAAGAATTGCAGCACCGTACTCGAATACCGCACATCCGGAGGAACCTGGAAACCGGCCCCGCAGATGTATGCCGATAGGGGCGGACACCAGTTCCGGGGAAGCATTTTCTGGCTGACGACCAATACCGACTACGAAGTAAGGGTCACTTTCTCGGATGCCGATGGCGTTTCCGGCACCAATCCGGTGACCGCCACGGTCAAGACGAGGAACGATAATCCGCCCAGCAGCGGACGGTCGTTGTACGTGGCTACCACCGGCAGCGACTCGGCGGCCGGCACGGAGTCCGCGCCATATAAAACTATCGGTAAAGCCGCCAGCGTGGTCGCCGCCGGAGATACGGTCTACGTCAAGGCCGGCACCTACTCCGCCGGCGCTAAAGTGACTGTATCCGGCACGGTCAATAACTACATTACGTTCCGGAACTACGGCAGCGATACCCCCGTCATCAGCGGAGGGGGAAATGCCTTCTATATCGAAGCCAGCTACATCCGCATCAAGGGATTCAAAATGCAGAGCCAGACGGGTTCGGCCGTGCTGGTTTCCGGCGAACACACCCCGACGACCGGTGTCATCGTCGAAGACTGCATTATGATTGACCCTGATATGTCGGGCACCGGCACGCAGGGCGGCGTGAGAATCGACTACGGGGCGGAGAACGTCCTGGTCCAGAGAAACACTATGACCTTCGATTCCGGGCCGGCCGTCGAAGACCGCACCGGCGTTACCTGGTGGAGGCCGGGCGGCGGTCATGTCTTCAGAAATAACAACATTTCCGGCAGCAATGGCAAACTCTGGGACGGCTTCGGGGGCGGCCCCGAGGACTTGGACACCACCAGCAACAACGTCGACATCTACAATAACACCGTCATCGGCGCTCAGGATGATGGCGCCCAGCCCGAAGGCGGAGATGTCAACGTCCGAGTATACAACAACAGGTTCTATAACTCCTTCCAGGGCGTCGCCATGGCGCCGGTTTT
>MGNQ01000009.1:375-6133 GCA_001796865.1 Chloroflexi bacterium RBG_16_56_11 | reverse complement strand
CCGCCATTACCCGGGAAATCGGGGCGGGCGGCGCTTTCAAGATGGGTAACAATACACTGGGTCGTATCTACCTCTATCATAATACCGTCTACGCTGCTTCCGAGGGAGCCGATGGCCCCTTTGCCACCAACAGTGGTCTGCAGAACATCCTGGCCAGGAATAATATTATCCATGCCTCCTGGTATATCATCGAGTTCGGCCACGGCAGTGGAGATATCTATAACCACGACTTCAACTACGATAACCTGTATTCCACCACCAGCACCGGCCGTTTTATAAAGTGGGGAGATGACAACCAGGTGACTTTCTCCAAGTTCCAGAGCAGCTACGGCCAGGAAAAAAATGGTATGAGCATCAGCGCGGCCAATGAGTTCGTCAACATATCCGGCCGGGACTTTGCCCTCAAGAGCGGGAGCGCCTTCATCGATAAGGGCGCTATTCTTCCCGGCTTCAATGACGCCAATTCCCCCTGGCCGTATAGCGGCACCGCTCCCGACCTGGGCGCCCTGGAATCAGGCTCCGGCTCACCAACGAACAACCCGCCGCTCGCCGTCAACGATAGCTACTCGGCTACCAGGGACACCACTCTCGCCGTTAGCGCCCCCGGCGTCCTCGGCAATGATTCTGACGCCGATAGCACCACCCTCACGGTGTCCAAGGTCAGCGACCCGGCCCATGGGTCGTTAACGCTGAACTCCAATGGTTCCTTCAACTATATACCCGCGGCTGGTTATACCGGAAGCGACTCTTTCGCCTACAAGGTAAATGACGGCACGGCCGACTCGAATACGGCAACCGTCACTGTCACCGTCGCCAGGGTAAACAACGCCCCCGCGGTCACCAATCGCAGTTTTTCCGCCAGCGAAGATTCTGTGCTTAACACGTCGGCCCCGGGCGTGTTGAACGGCAGCAGCGACGCCGACGGCGACACGCTGACCGCCGTAAAAGTGACCAATCCGGCCCACGGCTCAGTGACACTCAACGCGAACGGCTCATTCACCTATACACCCGCCGCCAACTACAGCGGGACCGACTCCTTTACGTTCAAAGCCAATGACGGACTGGCCGATTCCAACACCGCTACCGCTACCATTACCGTCGCCGCGGTCAACGACAAACCGTTAGCCGTAAACGAATCCTATACCGTTAACAGCGTCCTTAGTGTGGCGACGCCCGGTGTTTTAGCCAATGATACCGACTCTGAGGGCAACCCCCTGACGTCCGCGCTGGTAAGCGGTGTCGGCCACGGGACCCTGGCGTTCAACGCCAACGGCTCTTTCACATATACGCCAGCCACCGGCTATACCGGGAGCGATTCCTTCTCTTACAAAGCTAACGATGGCGTAAGTGATTCCGATCCCGCTACGGTATTCCTGACGGTGCAGGGCTCCGCAGATAGCGCGCCAGTTACTTCCAGCGACGTTTATAACGTCACCAATACTATCACGCTTAATGTCAATGCACCCGGCGTCCTGGCCAATGACAGCGACGCTAATGGAGATACGCTCACGGCCGTCCTGGTGACGGATGTGACCCATTGCAGCCTGACGCTGAACAGCAACGGGTCCTTCACCTATGTCCCCGACTCCGACTATGTCGGCACCGATACCTTCACCTACAAGGCTAATGACGGTGATACCTTTTCTTCCGTTACCACCGTTACCCTGATCGTCACGGCTCCGGCGGGCACCAATCCCCCCGCGGGTGCGACCGACACCTTTGGTCATAACAGCGGCACCGATGTCTATACCGACGACGCCAATGAAATAGATACCGTCAGATTACTCAACGACTCGGGCACCGGGACCCTGACCAAGCTCGAAATCATGTTCGATGACGCCTCTCCTAGCGGCAAAGTCAGGATGGGCGTGTACGCGGATAATGGCGGTACCCCCGGCAACCTGCTACTGGACGCCGGCGAAGCCAGCGTTGCCAACGGCTGGGTAGCTATCAGCGGCCTCGCCCTGCCGGTACAGCAAGACACCTACTACTGGTTGGCCTTCAATATCCAGAGCGATAATGGCATCAAATGCCTGTATGATGTAGCCGGAGGTTCTCACTACTGGGTATCTTCTTCCTACGGATCGCTACCCGGGCAGTTCCCCACGGCCGGCGCCGACTCCAATGGCCATCATTACGTGCTGCGAGCGACCGTTGCCCAGACACCACCGGCGGGAGACAGCACGCCACCGGTAATCACCGGTGTCTCGTCCTCCAACATTGCGTCAAATGCCGCGGATATAAAATGGGCGACCGATGAGTTGAGCACCAGCCAGGTCGAGTATGCGGCCAGCCCCACCCAGACCACGCCGCAGGACAACAACATGGTCACCCAGCACCTGGTCCGCCTTAACAGCCTTAATCCCGGCACCACGTATACTTACAAGATAATATCCTTGGACAGTGCCGGCAACCGCTCCGAAGCAGCCGGCGGCACCTTCACGACGCCTTCAGCGACCCCGGTAACTCCGGCCACCTTTGTCGTGAGCGACCTGGTTATCTCGCCGACCCAGGTGAGCAGCCGACAGACGGTGAATATCTCGGTCCTCGTCACTAATAATGGTGGTACTACCGGCACCTACACGGTAACTCTGAAAGTAAACGGGACGAAGGAATCTTCCAAGACCGTTACACTCGCCGCGGGCGCCAACGTCAAAGTGACCTTCACTACTTCCAAATGGAAGGCGGGAAAGTACAATGTAGACGTCAACGGTCTGACCGGCACCTTCGAAGTCAAGTCATCGACATTCTGGTGGCGCCGGTAAAACCAACGGGTCTGGCTATCCTGTAACCGCCCGTAGTCCGGTAAGCACACGATGGCTCTCGATTTTTCGAGAGCCATCGTTTTTTCTCGACAGTCTCACCACAGGTGGTTGAACGGCAAATCCTTTCGAGCATTTTCAGGACTGTATTTTTATGATACTATTCTGATGATGTCGAAGCGATTCGCCATAGCGTTTGTCCTGGTTATCACCGCTATCGGCGCGGTCTTTATCAGCCTGGACATCCTGGATTTCGGTGAGAGTTATAGAATCCATCTACCTGCGGCCTGGCTGGACACAATTTTCATCTCCGCGTTGGGGGTATCCATCGCCTGTATAGCCGCCGGACGTTATGTAACCGGCGGCTATACCCCAATGCTGTGGCTGGGCAGCGGCGCCCTGATGCTGGGTGCTGGCAGCCTGGTAAGAGCCTGGTTTACGGGCGACGGACTTAATTTCACCATTTCCGTCTCTGAAATAGCCACGCTGCTGTCGTCGTTATTATATCTAGCGGGCTCTATCTCAGGCTTGAAGAAAAAGCCTTCACCCGTAACTCCGTCTCCCGGAACACGGGCAGCCCTGTTCTATGTTACGACGCTGGCTGTCATCGCGTTGGTCTCCATCCTCGCGTCAAGCGGGGCACTGCCCCGGTTTCACGACCAGGGAGGCTCGACTTATCTCAGAGACACGCTCCAGGTGGTGACCGCCGCAGTCTTTTTCGCCGCTTCGGTTATCTGCCTGCGTCTATTTCTCCCGTTGCGTAACGACCTCGTTTTCTGGTACCCGCTGGGACTGATTTTCTTCGCTGTGGGGACACTGTTATTAGGACTGGGGGCCGTTGATAGCAAGCTCTACTGGCTTGGTAAAGCCTCACTTTATTTCGGCGGCGTTTACTTGTTTTTCGCGGTCTTTTCCTTCCGGCGTGCCAGGACGGGGCCGCATTGACGTTCGCGACCGGGCGGATGTATCATGAAGCCGGAAAACCGGGTCACCGGTTATCCAATGATCCGGCTGTTGGTTAGCCATGATTAATATCATCGTCTGCATCAAGGTCGTTACCGACCCCGAAGCCCCGGCCTCTACGTTTAAAATCGACCCCGAAAGACGGCGCGTAGTGCCCGGCCAGGGGGTGCCGCCGGTACTGAATCCCTACGACGAAAATGGCCTGGAGGCCGCGCTCAGAGTCAAGGAAAAACAGCCCGCGCGCATAACTGTCGTCAGCGCCGGGAAAAACCTCCCCAGGCCCGTCATCCGGAAAAGCCTGGCGGTCGGCGCTGACCAATTGGTCGTCCTGGAAGATGATTTGTTCGAGGACATCGACGGCTACACCACCGCTCTCATCCTGGCGGCCGCCATCAGGAAGCTCAGTCCCTTCGACCTTATCCTGACTGGCCGGATGGCGGCGGATACCAACGCCGGACAGGTTGGCCCGGGTGTGGCGGAGTTGCTCGGCATTCCCGCCATCACTACCGCGAGGAAAATCGAAGTCGACGGCGACCGTGTCTCGGTCCAGCGGGCGCTGGCGGATGGTTACGAGACTATCGAAGCGCCGTTTCCTTGCCTGGTTACCATCAGCCATGAGCTCGGAGAGCTACGCCAGGCCAGCGTCAAGGGGCTGATGGCAACCCAGAAGCAGCCCGTCACTGCCTGGAACACCGGCGACCTCGGTCTGGAAGCGGTGTCAGTCAGGCAACAAAGACCCCTGAAGCTCTATCTCCCGGAGAGGAAGGTGGTATGCGACATGTTGCCGGGCGCCACACCGGAAGAAGCCGGGGCGAATCTGGCATCCCGGCTACGCCAGATTAGGCTATTCTAGATTGCCTGATACATTTAAATACCTCTCCCTTGATGGGAGAGGGCAAGGTGAGGGTGAAAATCCAATGGTAGTCCCCCCTCACCTTAATCCTCTCCCACGATGGGGAGAGGAGATTATTGATAAAGAAGATAAGGGAGGTCAGGGGAATGATAGAGGCCGTTAAAAGCAAACTGGTGGAACGACTGGAAAAAATCGTTGGAAAAGAATATGTCTCCACGAACAGGGCGGACTTATATATCTACGCCTACGACCTGACGCCCGCCGAACCAAAATGGCCGGATGTCGTCGTCCTGCCGCAATCATTAGAAGAAATAAGGGCCGTCTTAAAGCTGGCTAACCAGGAGAAAGTCCCGGTCGTCCCTTACATCGCCGGGGGAAATGTCGGTGGACTGACCATCCCCCTCAAGGGCGGCATTATGCTCGACCTGAAAAGGATGAACCGCATCATTGAGGTCAACGAGGCCAACATGTACGCTGTGGTTGAGCCGGGGGTCACCTTCGGCCAAATAAAAGCCTATCTCGATAAGCACCACCCCACTCTGAAATATACCTACGCTTTTTCGCCGCCATCGACCGGCGTCATCGCCAACGCTATCGTGCAGGGACTTGATAATCTCTCCTTCAGGTACGGGGCCGCCTCGCACTGGGTGACCGGCCTGGAGGTCCTGCTGCCGGCCGGCGAGCTGGTGAAAATAGGCTCATGCGCCGCCTCGAAGACCTGGCAGGCCATCGTCCCGTTCCCGGAAATTAGCGGGCTTTTCCTCGGCTGGCAGGGGACTACCGGTGTTATCACCAAGATGGCCGTCAATCTCTGGCCTAAACCAGAGCATAGTTCGGCGGTCACCTGCATGGCGATGGACCTGGAAGGCGCTTATGCTATTTTCCAGGCGATAAACCGCACCCGCATCCCCGACGACCTCATCGGCACCTCCTTCACCCTGAACAAGGTCGGGGCGCTGGCTTATGCCCATAAGAAGATGCCGTTATACCCGGCCACCCGCCGTCTCCCCGACGAACCCGAGTTCGTTATCACGGCGGAAATCACCGGCAACACGGAAAAAGAGCTCGATGCCAAGGTGGAAGCCATGGGTGAAGTTATCAGGGCGAAATGCCGGGGATTTACGTTCACCGGGCCGGATACCGCCCCCAGCACGACGGCGGCGTTCCCCATGCAGGCGCT
>MGNQ01000009.1:0-357 GCA_001796865.1 Chloroflexi bacterium RBG_16_56_11 | reverse complement strand
CGGCGGCCTGATGTGGGTAGGCACCTACGGTCCCATGAGCGCCTGGCTGGAGACGGTGAAAAAAGGCTGCGAGCTCCAGGACAAGTACGATATCACCCGCACCTGCTACACCCGGATGATGAACGAAGGGCATTTTGCCGGCTTACGCTGGATGCTGCCCTATGACAAGGGCGACCCGGCGCTCGTGCGGAGGATCAACGACCTTTGCGCCGAACAGCTCGACCTGGTCCTGGAAACGGGCTACATCCCGTACAAGACCCCGGCCTGGGCGGTCAGGAAACTGGAGGAAAAGGTTGGGGCAGACTGGCTGAAGTTGCACCGTCGTATCAAGGAAATGCTGGACCCCAGCAATATCAT
>MGNQ01000008.1:17722-31386 GCA_001796865.1 Chloroflexi bacterium RBG_16_56_11 | reverse complement strand
TCCGTCCCTCCCCCGCCCAGGGTAATCCGGGTCGGCGCCCGCGAGAGTATCATCGCACCCCTCCCCCTGCCAGCTCCTCGAACTCCCGCAGTCCTTGGGGGGAGCCGATTTCATAAAAGCGCTCCTCGACCCGGTAGGCCAGCAGCTCCCGCCGCGCGATGAGCTGCGGGAACAGGCCTTCCAGGGCTTGAGACCCGAATGGCGGTATCATGTCGAGTACCCTCTTCCGGAACAGGTTCACCCCGTAGTCGATGTAGACCAGGTCATCTGCCTTCTCAGCCTTGCTGTACCTCGTTACCAGGTCGCCTTCGACCCCGGTGTTGCTCCGGTCGTACCGGTCCCGGTTCCGGTAAACGGTCATCAGGGCTAGCCTGGTGCGGGACTTGAATCTATTCAGAACGTCGCGGAAATCGAGTTTGACGTAGGAATCTCCGTACATGGTAAAAAAGGGGTCTTCCAGTAGCTTCGCCGCGTTTTTAAGCGCCCCGGCCGTCCCCAGCGGCCTGTCCTCCAGGCTGTAAACCATGTTTACCCCGTGACCCCTGCCGTCTCCGAAATAGCTCTCGATCTGTCTACCCAGGTATCCGGTGCAAAGGACCACATCTTCAACCCCCGCCCGCTTGAGAAACTCAAGCTGGAACTCCAGGAACGGTCGCCCCCGCACCTTGACCATGGACTTCGGGCGGTCTTTTGCCAGGTCGCCCAGTCTCGTCGCTAGCCCGCCCGTCAATATCGCTACCTGCATCTTTTAGTTCGCGACTTTATTATTCCCGGGATGCGTTTCGACTTACGCTATTGTATATTTTACTTACTCATGCGTAAGGCAAACTTTTCTATCATAATGTAGCGAAATCCTCATGTCAACTATCTGGACATACCTTAACTTAACTTAAGTTACACATTTGTCACGATTTATAACGTTTTTAGTATTTTTTTAGAATTACTTATCGTTTCATCTCTTCTATTTGTCCTCGATATCCCCGTTCGCATATAATGTGGCAGGAAAAACCAGACGGGTCTTACCGCCCGACGTTCGCACGCATGATACCTGGACAGACTGTTTCCCTATCAGCGCGTACACGCTACGGCTGGGTTGTCGTCGTCACCACCGCCCTCATGCTGGCGGTGACTTACGGCCTGATGTACAGCTACAGCGTCTTTTTCAAGCCCCTCGCCGACTATTTTCAGTGGGACCGGGCTACGGTCTCGCTGGTGTATTCGGCCTCGCTGGTCATCCGCGGGGCGGTCTCCATCGGCACCGGCTACCTGGCCGACCGTTTCGGGGCGGCCAGGATAATGGTCGCCTGCGGCTTCTTTATCGGCCTGGGGCTGGCCCTTTCCAGCCAGGTTCAGACGCTGTGGCAGTTCTTTCTGACCTACGCCGTCATCGAGGCCATCGGGCTGAGCGGCACCTTCGGCATCGGCACGGCGATGATTTCGCGGTGGTTTACGAAAAACCGCGGTCTGGCGCTGGGTATCTTCGCTTCCGGTTCCGGCCTGGGGACCCTGTTCATCGTGCCTGGTGTCGAGCGCCTCATCGACTCTGTGGACTGGTCTCAGGCCTTCCTGATCTGCGGCCTGGCCTCAGGCGTTTTCATGATGGCCGCCGCCTTCCTCCTGCGCCCCCCTCCCGCCTCGATATTGAATATCTCCGGGAGCGCCGGAGGTGACGCGGGCCAGGATGCCGCCGCTCGGGCTGGTGATACCACCCCGGGACGGTCGCTACGCGACCCCCGCATGCTTCTGCTCATGGCGGCCTTCCTTACCTACTTTTTCGGCATCCAGATAGTCATGGTGCACCTGGTCAACCACGCCACCGATATCGGTATCAACCCGCTCGTGGCGGCCACTTTTATCAGCGTCATCGGCGCGGTGAGCATCGCCAGCCGTCTCTCCATCGGCGCCGGCGCCGACCGCATGGGGATACATAACAGCCTCATCCTTACGCGGGTCTTTTTGATTGTGTCGTTTGTCTTCCTCCTCTTCACCCGGTCCGTCTGGTCGTTTTACCTGTTCGCCGTGCTGTTCAGCATCCCTTACGGAGGAGAGATACCCCAGATACCCCTCTATATCGGAAAATATTTCGGGACGAAATCGATGGCGACGCTGATGGGGCTGAACCTCTTCGTGATAACCGTCGGCGGGGCGCTGGGGCCCTGGATAACCGGCAACATCTTCGATAATACCGGCAGCTATCGGGCGGCTTTTATCGCCGGGGCGTTCTCCGGCGCGCTCTCTTTAGCCCTGGTCCTGGTGCTGAAAAGGAAAAACCGGGATATTGGTTAAAATACTCGTGGTTTGGTGCGGGGAACCGCCAGAATAGTGTATCTAAAGCTTCAATATGGCTTGATAATCATACCGACGAAAGTCTGTATCAAGAACAACAAGGTGTGCCGACTGAGGATTCCGGCTTGCGCCGGGATGGAATGAAACCGGTGGACTAACGTTATTTAGGAATCACCACGCTAGTTGCCGATAGTTACTTCGACCTTTTTGAGGTCCCGCCGGCCCTGGCTTTCCTTGATAATCGACTTGAGGGTCCGTTTCATGTAGTCCGCCCAGCCGGTCGAGTTGTAGTAGAGGCCCGGTCGGAGCTTCCGCTCACCGGCTTTTACCTTCGTATCCGCCACGGCGCTCATCGTTTCCGCCGCCACCGCTGCGGCTACCGGCTGGAGTTCCCTGAGGGTCCTCTTTTTGGTCTCCATGACCGCCTTTTTCATCTCGCGCTCCCCGCCCGTTCTTATCGCCTTCATCGCTGCGATAGCGACGGCGGCGGATGGGGTGGGGGCGGTTTCCGTCGGATTATAAACGCGGCGCCTCGTCGACTTTATCCGGGCGTGTTCCAGGGCCGCTTGCCTGGTCGGCGCCGGCGCTGCTGCTGCGTGCCACTTCCTCCGCTGCGCTGGGCTGAGGTCCCGTGTCGCCGCCGCGAATTCCGTGACTGGTATGGGGATCAATCCCGGCGTCATCGAGGCCTTATGTCGCCGGTAAAACATCCCGCGTTTCGAGGCGATGGCCCTCCCCAGTGTCTCGAGGTCGGCCTTCGGGGGTTTCGGCGGCTGGCCGAACACCACCGCCAGGTCCACCAGCTTCGGCATCATGTGCAGCACCACCCCGGCGCGGAAAAGCCCCGACACCAGGAAAATGCTCAATATCTGGCTGCCGAATATCGGGAATATGCCCTTGACGATGTACGCCCCCAGCAGGCCACCCAGCGCTGACGAGAGCATTATCATGCTCCGGGTATAAACGATGTAGCGTAGCTTCTTCTGCGGCGGCGCCACCTTGTAAAGGTAGCTCTGCGTGCACAGGTCATAAGCCCCCCAGCAGACACCGGATAAGGACTGGATGAAAGCCAGGTAGGCGAAGTGCGAGCTGAATAGCCAGAATATCGGTATCAGCGGGATGATGCGGGATACTATCCCCAGGACCCGGATGTTCCCGGCTTTGTCCGCCAGCCGTCCCCACAGCGGGGCGCTCACGATTCTGGCGAAGTATTCCACCGCGATGATGACGGTGAAGTTCAAATAGGTGAAATGCAGCTCCCCGAGCATGTACACGGCGTAGAGCGGGCCACTCAGGCCGACGGTCAAATAGAAAAGCGTGGTGAAAGAAACGAAGGACTCCAGTTTCTTTTCCTTCAGCTCCCGGAAATATTCGAACAGCCGGAATTTCTCCTGCTTCGGTTCTTTCCTGGGAACGGTGACCGTCTTGGCCGTAGGTTCGTGCATATAGGTGAAGACAACGAAGTCCAGCAGCGTCGCCGTCGTCGCGATGGTGAAAATGAATCCGAAACCCATCAGTTTATTGTTGCCGAAAACGTCCAGCAGGTATCCCAGCAGGCAGAAAGCCCCGAGATAGAAGGCGCTCTTTATCGCCAGCCGCTGCCCGAGATACCTCCCCAGCGATTCCTTGGGTACGAGATTGGAGAGCCAGTTGTCGCGCTGTATGGAAAGCAGCAGCCCGGGCACGATACTGAGTATCCACAAGAAGGCGAACGTCCCCGGGGTAATCCCGATATCCCCTATTAAAAACGCTATCGCCAGCGGGACCCAGGAGCAGAGGTTCAAAAAAGACAGAGTGACCGCCCCTTTTTTACTGAGGCCCGCCTTTTCAATCAGCGTCGGCGCTTTGATTAATATCAGAGAAAGGCTCAGGTTAACCACGGTCGCCAGGAAAGAAACGCTTTGCGCGTCCGCCCCGGCGGCGATTATGGAAGGGGCCTGGTAGTTGACGGCCGCGTCTTCGACGGCGGAGCTTGCCGCGTCCCCGTGGAAACGCACCAGGTTATTATCGGCCTTGCGGGCTTCTATAGCGGCGTCATTATTATAGCGGACCGTATGCCCACGACCTTTCTTTTGCCATAATAAATGCCCACCCCTTTTAACGGGCAGGCACTTCCCGGTGAGGGCTGTGTTTTCTGGACCGGTGGTCGGCCCTCACCGGATAGCCGTCTGTTCATCCCGGGCCTCTTCCGGGGCCAGTATCTCCTTCGTCGGCTGGCTCTCTGGCCGGCCTGACTGTAGCGAGGGGGATACCGGACCCTGGACATCGGTCTCCGGTTCTGTGTTACGCCAGTTTAATGTCCTTGGCGATGAGACCCTTGGCTCCTAGTCCCACACGGTAGCTCACGCTCTGTCCCTCTTTCAGGATGCGGGAATTAACGCCTTCCAGCTGGCTGTAGTGGAAAAAAATGTCCCTTCCAGCACTGCTTGAGACGAAGCCGAAGCCCCGGTCATCAACCAGGCGACGAATCACACCTTTGGTCATGACAGTATCTCCCTCCGGGGGATACCCCCCGACCCTTACGGCCTATCTGCCCAGGGCAGATTCTTGTTTCTTCTTTATCGGCCGTCCCCCGTGCCCGTGCTTGACGTCTTTAAAAGCTTCTTTGTAGCTTCTCCGCTGGGCGGCTTTTTCGGCTTTTCTTCCCATCTCTTCCATTCCTTTCCTATCCTGATTATAATACTTCTCGCCGCCGGATTTCATGTTCCGGAAATTCACCGCCCGTCTTCAGGCACGTTAGCGGCCCGTTGCCCTTTGATTACTTACCTTATATATGTTCCAGTATCATTCGCCATTGGTGCCAGTCGAACCCGGCCATGCTCAGCAACACCTCTCTTATCGTTTCATCCCGGGTCAGATGGAAATAGCAGACCGTGTTCTCCGTCCGGGTGCAGAGAACGCCCTGTTTGACCAGCTGCGTGAGGGCGTTCTCGACCTCCGAGCTCCGGTTGTGTTCGTCCAGGCCGTGGACGATGGCCAGTTTGTTGAATCGACTGTTGGGATGCACCGTAAAAAACCTCAGGACGCTCAGACAACATCGGTTACTGACGATCTTTTTCAACAGTTCGCCGGTCGTCGGTTTTCTACTCGTCCGGACCACTTCGATAATTGTCATACAGTCCTCTCTTTCTGGTAAAAGGCCCCGTCCCCGCTACTTCCTCGGCGCGGCCGGACGGTACTGGTAGGCCTGGGGCCGCCGCGTGTAGGAAGGGATGTCCAGCTCATCGTCATGTATACCCTTCAGTAGCCGCGCCAGCTCCTTTTCGTCGGAAGCGTTGGCCATCTGTTCCTTGCTGGCGAAACCGGTCGCGATGAGGGTAAGCCGGATATCGTTCCCCATGTTCGGGTCCAGCACCACGCCGAAGATAACGTTGGCCTCCGGGTCTACCGCCTGGCGGATGACCTCGGCGGCGTTGTTGACCTCGTACAGGGTGAGGCCGCTGTTCCCGGCGATGTTGAAGAGCACGCCCTTGGCGCCCTGCATCGATACGTCCAGCAGCGGGCTGGCCAGGGCCTGCCGCGCCGCGTCGATCGCCCGGTTCTGCCCGGTCCCGTGCCCGATTGACATCCAGGCCGGGCCGGCGTCCTTCATTATCGTCCGGATATCGGCGAAGTCCAGGTTGATGAGCCCGGGTACCGTAATTACTTCCGCGATCGCCTGGACGCCATGGTGCAGCACCTCGTCAGCCAGGCTGAAAGCTCCCGTGACGCTGGTCTTCTGATCCACCAAGTCGAGAAGGCGGTCGTTGGGGATAATAATCAATGTATCCACGTGCGCCATCAGGTCCTTGATGCCCTCGTCGGCCTGCTTGAGGCGATGGGACCCCTCGAAACTGAACGGCTTGGTGACCACGGCGATGGTCAGGGCGGTCGTCGACTTGGCGATTTCCGCCACCACTGCTGCCGACCCCGTCCCGGTGCCGCCCCCCATCCCGGCGGTGATGAATATCATATCCGCGCCGGCCACCGCTTCCCTGATAAGGTCGCGGCTTTCATCAGCGGCCCTGCGGCCGATGGCGGGATCCCCTCCCGCTCCCAGCCCTCGGGTCGATTTCTCGCCCAGCTGGATGCGCTGCATCGCCTCGGTTATTTCCAGGTGTTGGGCGTCGGTGTTCATCGCGATGAACTCCACGCCGTGAAGTTGCTCGCGGACCATCCTGGTCACGGCATTACAGCCTGACCCGCCCAGCCCGATGACCTTTATCCTCGCCCCGCTTTGTAAAGAGCTTGCTTTTGCCATCTTAATCCTCCGCTAGATTTTTCCCTTGTCGCTTACCTGAAGAGCCTGAGCATCTTGGTCAGCAGGCGCTGCAGGCCGTTTTCCGTGGTCTTGGTCGTTTCTGTGTCCCCGTTGTTGAGTTTCCACAATAGCAGGCCTACGCCCGTGGCGTAAGCGGGGTCATCCAGCGAGTCCGAGACGCCGGCCAGCCTGGAAGGCCTGCCCAGCCTTACCGGCATCCTGGTCACCTTCTCCCCGAGTTCGATGATTCCGGGCAGGTTGGCGCCGCCGCCTGTCAGGACCAGCCCGGCGGGGATCAGCTTGTGATAGTCGGCCTGCGGCAGCTCCAGCATTACCAGCCGCAGCATCTCTTCGACGCGGACACGGATAATATCAGACAGGTCGCTGTAAGAAATGCTGTGCCCGTCCCCGGTAATCGATATTTCCTTATTCACAATTTCGTCGGTCGGCGTCACGTCGCCGTACCGCTTTTTCATTTCCTCGGCCATCTCGTAGGTTATCCCCAGCCCCACCGATATGTCCCGGGTGACCTGGTAGCCGGCCACCGGCAGCACCGAGGTATGATAAATGGTGTTGTCCTTGAAAAGGGCCAGGTCGGTCGTGCCACCCCCGATGTCCGCCAGGAGCACGCCGTCCAGCTTTTCCTCCGGAGATAGCACGGCCTCGGCGCTGGCCAGGGGCTCCATGACGAGGTCGTCCACCTCGACCCCGCAGGCCCGGATGCACTTGGTTAAATTCTGGATGGATGTGATGGCTGCCGTGATGATGTGCGTCTCCACGTCCAGCCGGAAGCCGTGCATCCCGATGGGGTTCTTCACCCCGCCCTGTCCGTCGACCACGTACTCCCGTGGGATAACATGCAGCAGCCGCTGCTCGGACGGCACCTTGACGCTGCGGGCCACGTCCAGGACCCGCTTGAGGTCCTCCGTCCGTACCACCTGGTTATTGCGGGTAATAGCTACGGAGCCCCGGTTGTTCACCGAAGAAATGTGCCGGCCGGTGACGCCCACGTAGGCCGATTCCAGCCTCCGCCCCGCGCTCTGCTCGGCCATCCTGACCGATTGCTTGATGGATTCCTTGGCTTCGTTGAGGTTCACCACCAGGCCTTTGTGTAGACCTCGTGACGGTGTAATCCCTACCCCGAGCACGCGCAGACCCTCATCGCCGAACGTGTCGGCCATGATGGTGCATACCTTCGTCGTCCCCACATCGATAGCCGCCACCCTGTCTTTTTTCATTTTCTCCTCCTTGTCCGCCTCAGGCGGATTGTTTGGACAGGTTCTTACCTATTATTAATATTGTTATTTGCCCTTGCCATTCGTTTCCCGGTAGCGGACGTTCCACTTGTTGCACAGCGCCAGCAGGTGCTCCTGGAATTCCGGGGTGGCGATGCGGTGCAACTCGGCCAGAAAACCGTGCAGCAGCTCCCCTCCCGTCATGTTCGGGCTGGCCTCGGTTGGCCCCGGCAGGTTGATGTACACAATCTCCGTCATCATTTTCTGGTACTCGATCGGTGTACCCATTAGAAGTTTGACCTCCCTTATTTTTTTCGTGCCGCTAATAATGATTTATTACGGCATGCGTAAACAATCCTATAATGTTTCGGGAGTAACCACAATTATTGTCCTTACTGTTTCTCTCATGTCCTGCGACAGTTCCAGGTGCCCGCAACCTCATACCAGAGGTTTTTGAAAATAGTCCGCGACGTGGATGAAAACCCCTTGTATCTTAGAATTTTTTAGAATATAATTAACAACGACCAGCGGAGGGTCGCATTACCGTGACCAACGAAAAGGGACGAAAACACCTGCCTCCCTACGTTTCCTATCGTACATTTCATAATTTCCTCGAGCAGTTGCAGCAGCGCTTGCCATCGCGCATCGACCGCAGCTTCTGGGGAGAAAGGTTTTCCGGCAGCACCGGTACCCAGCTCGTGGCGGCCCTGCGCTTCCTTGACCTTATCGATGCCAACGGTAAGCCCACCGAAAAGCTCCGGCCACTCGTCGTCTCCCGCGGCGAGCAGCGGTCCCAGCTCCTCCATAATGTCACCAACGAAGCCTTCAGCTTCGTCACCAAGAGCTCGCTGGACCTTCAAAACGCCACCTACGCCCAGCTGGAAGAGGTATTTCACCATACCTTCCAGGTGGCCGATAACGTCAGCCGTAAATGCGTGAAGTTTTTTATCGCCATGGCCGGGGAAGCCGGTATACCTATCTCTCCCTTTATCACAAGGCGCACCAGGACGGCTCATTCCACAACCGGAACCAAGATATCGTCGAAAAGAACGGCAAAAGGGACAAATCGGAATTCGTTAGTGCCACAAGTACCGGACGAAATTCCAAATAATAGTTCCTGGCACAGCCTGCTCCTCGCGAAATTTCCCAATTTCGACCCTTCTTGGAGCGATGAAATCAAGACGAAATGGTTCGCCGCTTTCGATGAGCTGCTTAAGAAGGGACTGATCCGGGGATGAAATCCTGAACAGGCACCGGGTTAATCGCCACGCCTCGGTAATAGCCGGGCAGCTTGAGGAAATACCGACAAATCCGCTATTGAATGTTGAACTGGCTCAGGATATCCGGCGGTACGGTCATACCTCCGGAGACTATCATTTTCACGGCATTTTCGACGGACATTGAGGTCCGTATAATATCTTTTTCTTTCAGTATCTGGAAGAACCCCGACCACGGCGTGGGAGACGTGGGAATCAGGACACTTATCAGTTTTTCCCCGTTATCGAGGACTATCTCATTGGTAACAAAACCCACCGTCCACATCCCCAGCCTGGGGAATTCCACCAGTACTACCTGCATAAATCCGGCCTTGTCCGGAGCGGCGAAGGTTTCTACGATTTGCCTGATGCCCCCATAAAGACTGCGGAATATCGGCACCCTCGTCATGAGTGAATGACTGTATCTTACCAGCCTTTTCCCTATGAAGTTCTTGGCGATGACGCCGACCAGATATATCAATATTATGGTCGCCCCGAAGCCCACCCCGGGGATGTTGCGCCCGAATATATACCTTACCACCGGCGCTAAAATATTATCCACGGAGTTGAAAACCCAGATTAATATAAGGATGCTGGCGGCCACCGGGATAACCAGCAGCAGACCGGCCATGAACGGCGCCCTGAGTTTCTTTCCCCACCCGTCTTTGGTTACTTTTTTCTCAACCATTTTCGCTCCTCCCGGTTCCTTCCTCTGCCGCGCTCTTTTTCGGCCAGAGTAGCGAGACGATAGCGGCAATAACCAGGATCCCTCCTACGACTCCCAATGAGATTCCTACGGGTACCTCGACGAACTCTGAACCCAGCATCTTCAACCCCAGGAAGACCAGTATCGCGGATAGTCCGTAGTTGAGATAGCACAGGCGCTGTATCACCCCCGCCAGGGCGAAAAAGATGGAGCGCAGCCCCATGATGGCGAAGATGTTCGAAGTATAGACGATGAATGGATCGCGCGAGATGGCCAGCACCGCCGGCACCGAGTCCACCGCGAAAACGATGTCCGTCGTCTCGATGACCACCAGGACCAGCAGCAACGGCGTCGCCACTCGCTTCCCTATCTTCTTAATCGTGAAGCAATTTGCGTGGTATTTCTTTGTCATCGGCACGAACCGGCGGAAAAGCCTCAGCACCGGGTTTTTTTCCGGCTGCACCTCGCCGTCCTTCTTTAGAGAAATCCTCACGCCGGTATAAACGAGGAAAGCCCCGAAAACGTAGATTATCCAGTGCAGTTTCTCCAGCAGCGTTAGCCCGGTCACGATGAATATACCCCGCATCACCACCGCCCCCAGTATGCCCCAGAAAAGGACGCGGTGCTGGTATTTATCCGGCACGCAAAAGTACGAAAATATCAGCAGGAAGACGAACAGGTTATCAACACTCAGGGACTCTTCCACCAGGTACGCCGCGACGAACTCCAGTGCCTTGTCCCGGCCCACCATGAAGAGGATGGCCACGGCGAAAAGTAGCGCGATGGAAATCCACAGCGCGCTCCATAGTAGCGCCTCTTTCACCTTGATTTTATGGGACTTGCGGTGAAAAACGCCCAGGTCCAGGACCAGTATCAAAGGTACAAGGATTCCAAAGACGATCCACAGTATCGATTCTCCGGACATAGTCGTATACTACTCTCCCATCATTTTGTCTTGTCTGTGTCGCGTTTTTTCCCCCGCCGGTATGCGGCGGCGTAGCTGCCCGCAACCAGCGTCGATGTCCTGTCCCCGCGCCTGGCGGACGGTAGCGTTGATACCCAGCCTCTTCAGTTCCAGTGCGAAGGCGACGATACTCTCCCGCGGCGGCGGCCGGAAAGAAGCATCGCCGGTAGCGTTAGCCGGGATAAGATTGACGTGGCAGGTCATTCCCCGGAGCAGCTCCGCCAGCGAGCGCGCTTGCGCCAGTGAATCGTTGATGCCCCTGAAAAGGACATACTCGAAGCTCGGCCGCCGGCCGGAGACCCGGCTGTATTCCCGGCAGGCCGGGATGAGCTCTTCGAGCGGGTATTTCCTGTTTATCGGCACTAGCCTGTTCCTCAACCTGTTTTCGCTGGCGTGCAGGGACACGGCCAGCCCCACCTGCAATTTTTCCCCGGCGAGCCGTTTTATCTGCGGTACCAGGCCTGCCGTTGAAATGGTCAGGTTCCGGGCGCCCAGCCCGAATCCCCCGGGCGAGTTCAGTATCTCGATTGCCTTCCAGACAGCATCGTAGTTGGCCAGTGGCTCGCCCATACCCATGAAAACGATGTTACTGAGACTTCTGCCTGTGGGACTTCTTTCGTTTTCCCCGGTAACCTTTCGAAGACATCGGGCGAAGTGCAGGACCTGGTCGACTATCTCTCCAGTGGTCAGGTTCCTCTCGAATCCCTGCTGGCCGGTGGCGCAAAACGGGCACCCGATGGCGCACCCCACCTGGGTCGATATGCAAGCGGTATAGCGCGGGGCTCCGGAGTCCCGCCGGTAAGACATCAGGGACGCCTCGACGACATTTCCGCCCGCCAGCCGGAAAGCTGTCTTTACGGTGCTGTCCTTCCCGGTGACCTCCCGCATGTTGGTAAGACTATGCAGTCGGGCTTCCTTCGCCAACCGCTCGCGCAAGGCCAGCGGCAGGTCGGACATCTCATTAAAGGATTCCGCCAGCCCATGGTAAATCCACTGGCGCACCTGCCTCGCCCGGTAACCGGGCTCTCCCATCACTCGGAGTAGTCCCTCCAGCTCGTCCTCGGAAAAGCCGGTCAAGCTTTCGGGTATCGCGGATATTGACTTCACTATCGGCATCAGGCTCCCCTATCAGTATAACATCGGAGGTTGGTTCTGTCAGCCGGGTGCGGTGAGATTACGCTGTTGGTCGCCTGTTTCGGATATTAGAACCGGGTTGATTCTCTGTGTTGGCCCCATGTAAAAAATATTTGAAAATTCACTCTCATCCCTATTTACACGCTCTGACAATGGTGTTATTATTCATCATAGATTATTTCATGCATTGGGGAAAATGCATAATCTTTATAACACAGTCTGTGGTTTTTTCGCAAGCTCGAATAAAATTCTTTAAAATCTTCTGGATTTTTTTTGACCGAAAGAGTATACTCTCATGTTGAAGCCTTACGTCTTAGAATTATCGCTTATCAATATTGATGTAGGCATGAAGGAGACCATAGATGGTTAGTAAGAATGTCAGTGAATCCGAAAAGCGGAGACCTGGCGATTCCCCTAAAATAATGAGCAAACCGCTGCCCCAGATCCTCGACGAAATGGACGAGAACATCCGGGCTGCGGCGGAAGCAGCCAGGAAAGCTGAGGAGGCCGCCCGGGCTGCCAAGCAGGCCGCCGGCGATGCTCACAAGGCGTCCCTCGATGCCGAGAAACGCGCCGAAGAGGCGCGCCAGGCCGGCCAGCTCGCCGCTGAGAAGGCCACCCGCGCCGCGGCTGAGGCCGCCTCCAAGGCCGAGGAAACGGCCAGGGCCGCCCGCCTGGCCGCCGAGGCCGCCGCCAAGAAAGCGGAGCAGGCCGATGCCAGCGCCAAGGCCGCCGTTGAAGCATTCCGTAAGGCCGCTGAAGAAGCGGCCAAGAAAGCCGAGGCCGCTGCCGCCGCCGCCAAGGCTGCTGCTGAAGCTGCCGCCAAAGCCGCGCAAAAAGCCGCTGCCGATGCCACTAAAAAAGCTGAGGAGGCTTCCCGGATGGCCCAGGCCGCCGGCGAAGCCGCTACCAAGGCCGCCGAAGAGGCCGCCCGTCGGGCCGAGCAGGCCAGCGCCGCCGCCAGGGCTGCCGTTGACGAGGCCATGAAGGCCTCCAAAGAGGCTGCCGCTGAGGCCACCCGGGCCGCCAAAGATGCCGCCCGGCTCGCCCAGGAAGCCGGTGAGGCGGCCACCCGCGCTGCTAAGGATGCTGCCAAGAAGGCTGAGCAGGCCAGTGCCGCCGCCAGGGCCGCCGCCGAGCAGGCCGGCGCCGCCGCCAGGGCTGCTGCCGACGAGGCGATGAAGGCCGCTGAAGAGGCCGGCCGGCGCGCCGAGGAAGCTGCCGCTGCCGCCAGGGAAGCCGCCGAGGAGGCCACGCGCAAAGCCGAGGAAATTGACCTCGCCGCCAAGGCCGCCGCCGAAGAAGCCAGGCGCGCTGCCGAAGAGGCCGCCGCCAGGGCTCAGGAAATCGCTATCCTCGCCACTCAGGCCGTCCAGGAAGCCATCGAGACCGCCAACGGCGCCGGAAAACTGGCCGATGACACCACCAAGGAAGCCAGGGCCACCCGCGCCGACCTCGCTAAACTCGTCAACGCTGATAACGCTATCAAAGCCGAGCAGGCCGGCCGTAAGGCCAAGCGGGCCGCCGCTGCCGCCTACCAGGCCTGCGACTCGGTGGAAATAAAAGCCCAGGCCGCGGATACCGCCGGTGATGTTGCCATTGAAGCCGCCACGAAGGTGACCGGCATGCTTGCTGAAAGAGTCGATGAAGCCGGCAAAGAAGCTAAAGACGCCGCTGCCAAGGGCTTGCAGACCGCCGATAAAATCCGTAAGAAGGCCACCCAGGCTGACGTCGCCGGAGATGAAGCCATCGAAGCCGCGTCTCAGGCGTTGCACCAGTTCGTGAAACACGCCGAGGAGCTTTCCAAGGCTGCCGAAGCTGCCGCCGAGGCCGCCCGCAAGGC
>MGNQ01000008.1:7419-17655 GCA_001796865.1 Chloroflexi bacterium RBG_16_56_11 | reverse complement strand
GCCGAGGAGGCCAAGCGTGCCGCGCAGGATGCGGCCAGGCGCGCTGAAGAGGTTGCTCGCGCTGCCATGACCGCCGCCGAGGAAGCCCGCCGCGCTATGGAAAAGGCCGTTGCCCACGCCGAGGAAGTTGCCCGGGCTGCCAGGGAGGCCGCGGAAATCGCCAGCAAGGCTGCCGAAGAAGCCGTCGCCAAGGCCAGTGCCGCTTTGCCTTCGGCCCTGGTCAGGAAAGTCCTGGGCTCGTGGGAGTTCCTGGCTTTCCTCATTATCGCCGTATTGGCCGCTGTTTTTGGCTCGGTGGCCATCAGCGTCGGCCTCTCCAGCATCCGACCGTAGCCAGTTAGCAAAGACAAGCGCTCGCCGCTGCTTTGCGATTAAAAAAGTGATATAATATATTTTAGTGGCCATGCGTGATTCGTGCGCATGGCCCGCGGGTGAAAATACCCGGTAAAAAAGAAAAATTGTTACTGCCCTGAAACAGGACAGACCCAAGGAGATAATAAGATGAATCCAAAGAAGACCGCAGACGCGACTCCTGAAGAAATCCAGCCTAAAATAATGACCAAGCCCCTCCCCGTAATTCTTGATGAGCTTGAAGATTATATTAAAAGGGTGGAGGAGGCCGTCAGGCTGGCCCAGGCCGCTGCCAGGGATTCCCGGGAAGCGGCTGCTCAGGCCAAGGAAGCCGGCGAAAAAGCGGCGGATGCCGCCAGGAAGGCCGCTGAGGCCGCCGTTGCCAAGGTCAGGGATGATGCCGCCAGGGCTGATGAAGCCCTTAACAACCGCATCTCCGAGGTCGCTGAAGAGATGTCTGAGCAGCTGGACGGCCTTACCGATAAAGTTAAACAGGAAGTTATCGCCCTGGATGAGGCTTTCCTCGCTTTGAAAGACAAGCACATCGAGCAATCGCCTTTCTTCCAGAGCTAAACCTTTTCCGACGTTTATAGCTGTCCCCGTGGGTCCTTTGTCAGGGGTACCTGCGGGGGCCGCGTTTACCGTTGTTGTTAAATGGTCCCGGCTGCTATCAGCCTTGGACGACTGCTTAACGCCATTCGGTTTTATTTGTGATACCCGTTTTTTGTGTTTAACTTCGCCGGATTTTGCCTCGCCGCGATTGATATGTTATTTCTCTTAACATATATTGCTCTTTCTTGTTATTAAATGTTACACTGTATTGGTCCCGCCCAGTTTTCCGCTTTTCTAACGCACACCGCGATTTGCCCGACCGCCTTTCATCGTGCTAAGCTAAAAAAGCAGGATAAATCGGCTGGAAGGCCTTCTGGAGTCGAAGGAGAACGTTGAAAGGTTTAAAAGTCTGGTTCCTCGAGACCCGCCCTCAGTTCTTGACGCTATCGGTCGTCCTGGCGTTTTTAGGCACCGCCGCTGCCTGGTACGACGGTAGTTTTAATCTCTGGCAGGCATTGCTGGCTGGCATCGGCCTGGTCCTTACCCACGCCAGTGTCAACATCCTCAATGACTATTTCGATTTCCGCAGCGGCGTCGACCTCGCTACGAAACGCACGCCTTTCAGCGGGGGCAGCGGCATCCTTCCCGCCCGCCTTTTAACTCCCCGCCAGGTGTTCTGGCTGGGACTGGCCTGCCTTCCCCTCGCCGCCCCCATCGGTGTGTATTTCATCGTCGTCAAAGGATGGGAGCTCCTCCCGCTCCTTCTCGTGGCCGCCTTTTTTATCCTTCTCTACAGCCCTTTTATCCTCAAGCGGCCCTGGCCGGAGTGGGCCGCCGGGGCCGGCCTGGGCGCCTTGCCCATTCTGGGGCTTTATTTCGCCCAGGCGGGTGAATATACCTATCACGCCGTGGTCGCTGCCATTCCTTCGGCGTTCCTCGTGCATAACCTCCTGCTGCTTAATGAGTTCCCCGACGCTGAAGCCGATATCAAAGCCAACCGTAAGACCTTGCCCATTGCCCTGGGAAAAAAAGGCGCCGCTGTCTTTTTTTCGGTAGTGGCTCTGGCAGTGTACGCCTGGATTATCGGCTGGGCCGCCGCCGGCGTCATGCCTCTCTGGACACTGCTGGCCCTGCTGACCCTGCCCCTCACCCTCCGGGCCATTAACGGCGCCGTCCATCATGACGAGCCCGCCAGGCTAATGCCGGGGATGGCCTCCAACGTCATGTCGGTCCTGGCGACACAGCTCCTCATGGGTATCGGCTACATCCTGGCGCGGGCTATTTAACAACGCCATGGGAAATATTGAGTCGCCTAAATCGATGCCACTTCACGGCATGTTCACCGCCGTTCCGCCCACTTACGACCTCGTCAACCGCGTCATCACCCTGGGCATGGACCGGCGCTGGCGCGGGCTGACGGCGCGGGCCTGCCTGGAAAACAGTCCGCGGCGCGTCCTCGATGTCGGCTGCGGCACCGGTGACCTTACTATCGCGCTGGCCCGGCTGGCCGGGGAAGGGACCGAGATTGTCGGGATCGACTACTCCCTGCCGATGCTGGAAAGGGCACGTCAGAAGGCTGCTAAAAACGGAGTAGTCGGGCGGGTGCGATTCGTTCAGGGCGAGGCCACTGCCCTGCCCTACCCTGATGTGTCACTGGACTGCGTGGGCATATCGTTTGCCTTCCGCAACCTGACCTACCGGAATCCTCTTGGTGGGCCCCATTTGGCCGAGGTGGCCAGGGTCCTCCGGGATGGTGGCCGGTACGTCGTCGTGGAATCGAGCCAGCCACTAAATCCCGTTATCCGGGCGCTTTTCCATTTTTACCTGCGGGCCTTCGTCAGGCCGGTGGGCACCGTCCTCGCCGGCAATCCGTCGGCTTACCGCTACCTGTCCGAATCGGCGGCACGTTTTTATCCGCCGCGGGAAGTCAGGGAAATGTTGCTGGGCTCCGGTTTCCGCCGTGTCGGCTACCGTCCCCTTTTTTTCGGCGCTGCCGGTATCCACGTGGCCACGAAATAAGACCGGGCGCTACACCTGCTCCTCGATGTAGCGCTCCCGCAGCGTGTTCAGCGCCGCGAAGAAGTCCCGCATCATGACGCTTACCGGGTACATCCCCTTCTCCGTCACCTTTAGCACGGCGTTTCCGGAGACGATGCCTGAGGCGCGGAAAAAAGCCAGCTCCGGCCACAATCGGCCGGCGGCCTCCTTGCCGAATCGATTCCTCAATGCGTCGGTTTCCACCTTCAGGCCGAAAAGCTTGGTGAGGAGGTAGTAGCGGAGGTTTTCCCTGGCACTCAACCGCCGCCAGCCCACGATAGGGAGCCGCCCGGAGCCGGCCGTCTCGTGATAGCGGTCGAGCGAGAAGGTGTTGACGTAGAAATTGCCCCGCACGATGCTTACCGAGCCGGCCCCGATGCCGATATAGTCGTCATACTCGATGATGTACTCGTCTATCATGCGTTCCCCGCGGGAAAAGCACCAGGCGGTGGAAGCCTTATAGCTATCGTGATACAGCTCCGCGAGGATAATGTCGTAAAACTGCCTCTCGCGGGAGTTGTCCACCCTGTTGAATTTGCGTTCCAGGGCGTCATGCTTGTGCGGTGAGGCCATCAGCGGGTAAAATGTCGCCTGGTCTATACCCAGTGCTTTGAAAGCGGCGACGTCCCCGGCAAACTGTTCGACCGTCTGGCCGGGGAAGTTGAAAACAAAGTCCACATTTAGCGTGTCGAACCGCCCCTCGGCTCTGAGCAGGCGCTCCTTCACCTCGTCAGCCGGACCATTCACCCGCCCCATCGTCTTGAGCACCTTCTCATCGAAGCTCTGCACTCCGATGGACAGCCGGTTGATGCCGGCGTCCTTCAACAGCTCGATGTTTTCCGGAGTCAGTTCCCGCGGTGTTGTCTCCAGGGACACTTCTCTAATGTCGAACTTGGTCCGCAGCGCCCCTATGAATCCGAGCAGCTCGTCCATGAGGACGGTGGGCGTCCCGCCCCCGAAATATATGCTGGAAAATTTGAAGCCGCGCCGTGCGTATTGCTCGAGCTCGGCCTTCAGGTCGACGAAGTACCGGCGCGCCAGGCCTTCCTGGAATAGATAACGATTAAAGCAGCAGAACGGACACAGGGCGCGGCAGAACGGCACGTGCACGTAGAGAGAAATGCCGCTCCCGCCCCCTAGCCTCTCCCCGCTTATTAACGTCTCGTCTATGCCGGCCTCTAGCTGGAGAAATTTCTGGCCTTCACGCCGGGTGACAAAGCTGATAAACTCGGGTATCATACCGCCTGGCTGTTCATCTCCGGTTGTTTGGGCGCATCCCTTAAAAATATACCACAGGGGGGCGCCTTTGGCGAACTTGGTACCGGTTGGTACCGTTTATTATCGTCAAGCAGGCATTATTTTAGCTGTTTACCCGCCCCGGAACGGGGCGGTTAAGAGGGGTGTAGAGACCTTTTAAAAAGTTTCTCCCTCTCCAAACAGAAAATCACGGGGACATTCCAGCAACCCGTTTGGAGAGGGCAAGGGTGAGGTAAACGGTTTACCGTAAACTACAGATGAAGCCTGTGCGGGATGATTCGCCTGTTGTATTTATATCTGATTGTCCGGTTTCAACAGTTTGGCTTTGATGAATCCGGAGTTGAAAGCCCTCACCGCTGTCGGGCAGAACTGCGTACCTGCCTTCCTCAGCAGCTCGGTGAACGCCTGCGGCCGGCTCAGCGCCTCGCGGTAAGGGTGCGCCGTCGTCATGTGGTCGAAGGCATCAGCCACCGCTATTAACCTCGCCCCCATCGGTATGGCCTCCCCGACCAGCCCCTCCGGATAGCCCCGGCCGTCGTGTCGTTCGTGGTGGTATAAAATAAGCCGGCTGGCTTCGTTGATTACAGGTATACCCTTCAGCAGTTCATACCCGATTAGCGGATGTTTACGTATCATTTGCCACTCTTCTTCGGTAGGTGCCTCCACCTTATTGAGGATACTGTCCGGGATACTTAGCTTACCGATATCGTGGAGAATAGCCGCGTACTCGAGTATTTGTCTCTCATGTTTCGGGAGTTGCAGCTCCTTGGCCGCCGTTATCACGTACCCGGACACGTTCCTGGAATGTCCGCCGCCGCTGCTCTCCTTGGTATCGGCCAGGGACACCAGCGCCTTGATGGTACCCTTGTAAGCGTTAAGCAGCTCCGCCTTGCTCCGGGCGTTCTCCAGGGCGAGGGCCGCCGTGCACGCCAGGCCTCGTATCGCCTTCATGTCCCTCTGGTCAAAATCCGTTCCGTCCTTTTTGTTAAGGACCTCCATCACCCCGACGACATTTTCATCGATGATGAGCGGCGCGCCGATAATCGCTCTTGTTTTAAATCCTGTAGCGTGGTCGATGCTCTCGTAAAAGTCCTTGTTCTTGGCCGCGTCGTTTACGATGAGCGGTTTGCCGTTTCTCACTATCCACCCGGCGATGCCGGACTGCCGGTTGATATGTAGCTTCTTCAGTTGCCGCCCTACCGGGCCATCGGCGAACCTGAAGTAAAGCTCCTGCGTGTTTTCGTCCAGCAGTAATAGTGACGATGCCTCTGCCCCGAGGGAATCCGATATCATCCGCATGATGCTGGCAATCAGCCTGTCTTCTTTTTCCGGGTAACGTACCCTGTTCCAGATTTCCTCGAGGAAGTCGTATTTTGCCGGTTCCGCCGCCGGCACCTCGCTCTCAACTCCTGGCATTGTCCCCTCCCGTGATGGCTATTGATGACCCCCTGCGACTCTGAAATTCATGACTGCGCCGGATTTCACCATCATCGATTATACGACAGGGGCGATAAACCGGCCATAAAATCCGCGTGGAAAAACTAAATTCTTTGTAAACACCGGCTGGGCGGTCCGCCGGGCGGGGATAGTCTGGGTCGAAAAAATCGAACTCGGTCTTTTACCTGGCGTTCTCGGTTAAGTCCTTTACACCAGTCATGGCAGCCGCGGTGTCCAGGAACTCCTTGATGGAGGCGCTCCGGTCCCTTAGCCGCCTGATGTCCGCCCCTATCGGGCTTATCGATGTCGGGCTGTCGGCATAGGAGCCGTGAAAGGCAAAATAGGCCTGGTTGAGCTTCCGGATATAGTAGCCATTCTCCGCCAGGTATTGTCGTTGTTGCTCCATGTAAGTCTCCGCCCGCTCGATTTCTCCCCGGGCGAGATATTCGTCCACCGTCCGCCGTGTGTCCCTCATTTCCTGGTTGAAAAAATCGTCCGGCCCGGTTTCAATGGTCTCGTCGCGGCCGTAGTACTTCCGGTAGACCGCCCTCCCGATTTCCTTACCCGCGATTCCCGCCACCGTTTCGTTCATGGTGACGATGTCGTCATTCCGGTTTATTCCGGCCAGGTCCAGCACGTAGCGGAAACCCAGCGGCGTAAAGGCGAGGTACTGGTGCGCCCATTCTTCGGCGGCGGTCTGGAGCACGAAGAGCAGGTCGTTCCGGTCGCTGAGGAAGGCCGGAAACGTCGCGATTCCGCCCAGTTCCACTATCAGCGAGGACACTTGGTATTCGTCGATTTTTCTTTCGATATCCTCCATCTGGTCGATGCTCATCTCGGGCTCTAAAGTCAGCTCTTTCCATCTCTCGATGCGGTCGCGGGGCGATACCACGAGCAGGTTCGGCGGTTGGCCGAGAGAGAAGCTCACCGGCGGAAAACTGAATTTCAGCCTCAGGAGTGGATTATAAATTTCTTCTTCGGTCAGGACTGCCCTTATCTGGCTTTCCAGCGTCATTTCCACCTTGTTTGCCAGTCGGGCGTTTCCCTGCCTGATTTCATCCGCCTCGTCTTCCCGGTTGAAAAGTTCGTTGGCGCCATTCCCGTCCCTGGCGGTGCCGCCTTCCGCCTCCAGCCGTTTCAGGCTCTCTGCGTTGGCAAAGTACTTGATGACATCCGCCGTGCCGTCCGTCGTGTCCGGGCGGCGCTGGAACAGTCCCCGGAGCTCATCAAAGAGCGCGCCGACTTCCCATTTAAAAAGGCTGAACCGGTATGGCGAGGTGATGTTTTCGAACTGAGCGTCGAAGCTGTCGTCGACAGCGCATGCCCCAGCGAAAGCCAGCGCTATCGAGATGAATATCAGGAGGGCTAAAGTGACTTTGCAGCGGGACGATATCAATTGGTACTCCGTAAAGCTCCCGCCGTGGTCTTATGAAGGTTGTTTTTCCTTCGCCTTCGCCACTATCCGGGACATCGCCTCGCCGGTCTTTGCCGCGATGACGATATCGGCGTAGTAGTCGTGGGGGGTCTCGGTCAGGTTTAGAATTACCAGTTTCGCGCCACCGCGCTTGGCCAAGACGGGCATCTGCGCCGCCGGGTAGACTACCAGCGACGACCCCGCCGCCAGGAAAAGGTCGCAGCCGGACGACCTTATTTCGGACTCTCGCGTCTCCCTCTCCGGCATGGCCTGCCCGAAGGCGACTGTGGCCGGTTTCAGGAGACCGTGGCAGCTATCACATCTCGGTATCTTTTCCCCCGCCACCATCTTGTCGTGGGCATGGGCCCGCGGGTAGCGCTTGCCGCAGTCCAGGCAGTCCACCCATTGCATTGTCCCGTGTATCTCCAGCACCTTGTCCTCCGGCACGCCGGCCTTCTGGTGCAGCCCGTCGGTGTTCTGGGTGATAATGCAGTCCAGTTTGCCCATCGCGTGAAGCTCGGCGACGGCGTAGTGGCCGGCGTTGGGTTTCGCCTCCCGGATGGTCTCCCACATCATCTTGTGCATCCGCCAGTATTTTTCCCTCACGTCTTCGCGTCGCAGGAAGTTCGGCAGGTTCAACTCTGAAGGGTCGAACCGGTCCCACACTCCGCCCGGACTCCGGAAGTCCGGCACGCCGCTTTCCGTGCTGAATCCGGCCCCCGTGAAAACCACAACTTTCTTCGACTGTGCCACCATGTCGGCCACCGCTTCGATATAGTCCATTTACTATCCCCTTAAATCACAAGACTAATTTGATTTCCCACCCCAATCTAATTCCAATGGCAGTTGTCCTGTTCTGAGTCTCTCCATTCTCGCACCGGAACGAGCTTGTTCCCAAGAATACCTATATAAGTGCAGTCCTTTACTCATGGCAATTAATTCACCATCCCGCACTCCTATTTCACTTGCCATGTATTCTTTAAGAAGCTGTATCGCAGCTAAATTGGATGGAAAACCAGCCCACAAATCCCAAGAACGAAAATAGACAAAGAAATGAAGACTACCATGTTGGATTCTGGTATCAATGCCTCTCAGGCAGGGAGGGTCATTCCAATCAATAGATTCGGCATCACCCACGGCCATATAAGCCTGATTGGTATTATAACCATCTTTTTGATACATTTTGATTACTTCAGATATTTGTCTTTCCAGGTATTGTCCATAGGTATATTGCTCCCCTTCCTTTTTATGCGATGCCATCAAATAAGGAAGATAACTTTCAACATATTCCATTGTGCTCGGAGGGGGAACGCCCTGAGGCACATCGGGAACGAGAGGCCTTGTCCCCGGTTTTTTTATTTGTACAACAATGAAATCAAGTTCTTTACGAGTCTGACCTGCATAACTTCCCCGTTCGATTGTATAGTCGCGCCCCTTCGTTAAGATTTCACGAAGGCAGAGGAACCATGCCTCGGAGAGGTCACGGGCTTGTATGTTTGAGATTTCCAAAGAAGTGCCCTTTCCGGATGAAAACCTATTTCCTGTCCCTGACCAGCGCGAAGAACCTGTCCTGGTACTCCCCGAAGACACCCCAGCGGTTTAGCTCCTGCTCCAGCTCATGTACCTTGAGTTCACCGCGGGCCGCTTGCTGGAACATCTCTTCGATTCTCACCCGCGCGCCAACGGGCACGCCGCCGTGGCTCATCCCCAGCAGCCCCCGGGAGCCAAGCTGCGCGACGTTGCTGCTCAGTGACCGGCTCGTGATTTCGTAGATGAACTTGAGCAGCGACACGTCCCACATGTCATCCTGCCCTTTGATAATGGAGGCCAGAGGGTCGCCCTTTTTATCGATTTCCGCGTTTAGTCTGTCCATGATAGCCTGCCAGCAGTCCGAGACGATGTTCAAGCCCTTGGGCTCATTCTTATAGGTATAAAACAGCCCGGTGGTGTCCCGACCGTGCATCTGCAGCAGCATTTCGAAATAGCGCCGGGCGTCATAGCTGAATCCTTCCAGATGCGTGAGATAGTAAGGCGTGACTATCTTCGGCCTCTCGGCGATGACGCGGCCTTCCCGGATAACCGTCTCGTTAGTGTCGTGGCTAATTTCGGTATAGGTGGGCTCGGTGATGATATAGTAGTAGATATTGGTCACGCCGAACGTCGCCAGGTGCTGTCGCGGATATCTTAATATCTCCGTGTGCTGTGCTGCCTGGGCGATTCTATCGCTATCGGTTTCCATTTTTTTATCTAATCTCTGGCTTAACCAGAGAATCCACCAACCTGCCCGCCCCCGAGATTCTTCGCTTCGCTCAGAATGACCGGAAAGGGGGCTGTATTCCAGCCGGAGTTTACCCCGTGCTTCCCATACGGGGCTGAAATGACAAATGAACTTTAGTTAATCGGCGCAAGCTCCGCTTTATAGTCGTCCAGGAGTGTCAGATACTGGGCGTCCATCTGCGCCTGCAGCCGCTGCCATTCCTCGAGGAACTGCGGCTGCTTTTCCACGTCTACTCTCATTTTGGCATTGACACCCGTCTGCTTGCGGATGGCCTGTTGCACCTTGGCCTCGAACTCGGTCTTCAACGATTCGTAAGCCTGTTTCTTTTGCTTGGCCCCTTCCTGGACATAGTGGTCGAGGACATGCCTCATCTTGCTGAAGACATTTTCCGCCGCCACCTTATCTTTTTTGAGGACTTTCAAGCCGTCCATCGCTTTCTTGTTAGTCTTCCGCGCCGCATCATTGCGGGGCAGCAGGATATTCCTGGCAAGTATTTCATTGACGCCGGTGGTGATATGCTTTCTTGCCTTCTCGTCGAATTTATTGACCTCGGCGAGCAGGTTGATGTCTTCTTTCAAATATCTGGCCGCCAGCTTTTCACCTTCCGGGCCGTATTTCCACTTAAGGCGCTCCGCTTCGGTCGGCTCGCCGATTTTTTGGAGCTTTTCCCTGGCGATTTCCGCGGCGCTCTTTATCTCGACCATTTAAATCCTCCGGACACTTGTCGAAATCAACTCTCTGCACCTAATATTATACTACAATGACGAAACCGCCTCTACAAAGGTATTATTTAGTTTTCTTGCACCCGCCACTCAATTTTTCTAATCTATTATTCCAGGAAAAAGAAAAGAGGGGCTGGCGCCCCTCACTGTAATACACAAGGGACTTTCTTGAATTCAACCTTGGTGTT
>MGNQ01000008.1:6188-7394 GCA_001796865.1 Chloroflexi bacterium RBG_16_56_11 | reverse complement strand
GGGCCAGCCAGCTCGCCTCGATGATATTCGCCGAGCCGCCCACCGTCCGCCATTCATTGACGCCGTCGCTGGACTCAATCAGCACGCGCACCTGTGACTCCGTGCCGACACTCTCCTCTAGTATACGTACCTTATAATCCACCAGCTTGACCTGCGAAAGGCTGGGATAATATTGCAGCAAGGCCTTCCGGAGAGCCGTGTCCAGGGCGTTGACCGGGCCATCACCCTCCGCCGCGGTATGGATTATCTCTCCGCCCACTTTAACTTTGACCATCGCCTCCGAGAGCATCTCTTCCTGGTTTTTACGCGTCGAAGCCCGCCGCTTGGACTCCACCACCACCATAAAGTCGACCAGCTCGAAGGGTGGTTTGTAGTCCGGCCGGGCACGCAGCAGTAACAGCTCAAAAGAACCCTCGGCGTTATCGTACTGGAAGCCGCGGCTCTCCTGGTTCTTGATATGGTGCAATAGTTCCTGCGTCTCTTTCGCCTTCGTGGATAAATCGATGCCCATTTCTTTAGCCTTGGCGATGATATTACGCTTGCCGGACTGGTCGGATACCACCGTCCGCTGGCGGTTGCCCACCTTCGCCGGGTCGATGTGCTGATAGGCATCCGGCCACTTTGTAATCCCGTCCATGTGGTAGCCGGCCTTATGTGAGAAAGCACTGGAACCGACGTAAGGCGAGTACGGGTCGGGGGCCAGATTGGCCGCTTCACTGACAAAACGGGAAACTTCGGTCAGCTTCGCCAGATGCTCCTCGCTAAGGCAGTCGATACCCATTTTCAGCCTTAACGCGGGGATGATGTTACAGAGGTTGGCGTTGCCGCAGCGCTCGCCGTAGCCGTTAATGGTGCCCTGGACCTGCACGACTCCGGCCCTGACTGCCGCCAGGGTATTGGCGACGGCCAGCCCGCCGTCGTTATGGCAGTGAATCCCCAAAGGCGTTGGGGTCGCCTTGGACGCCGCCCTGACGGCCCTGGTTATTTCATCGGGAAGGGCGCCGCCGTTGGTATCGCAGAGCACCAGGCAATCAGCCCCGGCCTCCGCGGCAGCTTTCAGCGTTTTCAAGGCGTATTCATCATTGGACTTGAACCCATCGAAAAAGTGCTCGGCATCAAGGAAAACCTCGAGCCCTTTCGATTTAAGGTAACGAACCGAATCGGCAATCATCTCCAGGTTCTCTTCCAACGTGGCTTTCAGGACAT
>MGNQ01000008.1:1070-6172 GCA_001796865.1 Chloroflexi bacterium RBG_16_56_11 | reverse complement strand
GCCGGTCCGAGCTTTTTCCCACGATAGTGGCGACCTTCACCCCGGCCCCGACGAGCATGGTCAGGTTGTTATCATCCTCCGCTTTCAGACCGCGCCGTCTCGTGCTCCCGAAAACGGCAATCTGTGCCTTCTTCAAGTCGAGACCGCCTGCCTTCCGGAAGAACTCGGCGTCCTTGGGATTTGAGCCCGGCCAGCCTCCTTCGATGTAGTGCACACCCAGCTCATCGAGCTTCTGCGTAATATGCAGCTTGTCCACGACAGAGAACGATATCCCCTCCCCCTGTGCGCCGTCACGCAGCGTCGTATCGTACAGTTGCACCGTCGCCACTTACTGTCCACTCACCTTTCGGGCAATCAAGTCACCCATCTCCGCCGTCCCTACCTTTGTTTTGCCCTCGCTCATTATATCATAGGTGCGGTAACCGTCATCCAATACGTTTTCCACAGCCTTTTCCACTGCTTCCGCCTCTTTTTCCCTGGCGAGCGAATAGCGTAGCATCATCGCGGCGCTGAGGACAGTGGCGATGGGATTGACTTCGTTCTTTCCGGCGTGGCGCGGGGCGCTGCCGTGAATGGGCTCATACAGACCGAAAGTCCTGACACCCGATTGCGGCACCCCCGCCAGGCTGGCCGAGGGCAGCATCCCCATCGAGCCCGCCAGCATCGACGCCTCGTCAGTAAGAATATCCCCGAAGGTATTTTCCGTCACCAGGACATCAAGATACCTGGGATTCTGAATGAGCCTCATGGAGCAGGCGTCGACCAGCATGTGTTCCAGGCTGACGTCCGGATAGTCCCTGGCTACCTCGATAGCCACCTGCCGCCATAGCCGGGATGATTCGAGCACGTTGGCCTTGTCCACCGAAATCAGTTTCCTCTGCCGGCGCTGCGCCAGCTCGAAGCCGACCCTGACGATACGTTCAATCTCCTGCTCGGAGTATGCCATGGAGTCAACAGCGCGTCTCCCCCGGCTCGTCTGCCAGCGCCGTTTGGGCCGTCCGAAATAGAGGCCTCCGATGAGCTCGCGGACAAAGATGAAGTCGACGCCTTCAATGATCTGGGGCTTAAGGTTGGAGGCATCGACGAGCATGGGGAAGACTTTCACCGGGCGGAGATTGGCGAATAGTCCAAGCCTTTTCCTCAGCTCCAGCAGGCCGTCCTCGGGCCGGACTTTAGCCAGGGGGTCATCCCACTTCGGGCCGCCGACCGCACCGAGCAGCACAGCATCCGCTTTTTGACACCTTGTGACCGTCTCCTCCGATACGGCCACGCCTTCGGCATCTATGGAGGCGCCGCCTACCAACCTGCGGTCGAGTCTAAAGTTATGCCCGAATTTCTTGCTTACCGCTTCCAGCGTTTTTATCGCTTCAGCGACCACCTCCGGGCCGACGCCGTCACCGGGTAAAACCACCAGTTTAAAGTCCACTCGAGTCCTCCAACTATCTATCATTCAAGGCGTAATGATTCTGTTGTGCTAATCCCTGGATTCTGCCAGCCTTCTCCTGGTATATTCAATCAGCCCGCCCGCCGCGATAAGCTCCGCCATGAACTCCGGGTAAGGCTTAGCCATAAACACCTTGCCGCTGGTAACATTTTTGATTTCGCCTTTTTCGAGGTCGACCTCCAAGACATCACCGGCCGCGGTGCCATCGACTGCCTCCGGGCACTCGAGCAGCGGCAGGCCGATGTTGATGGCATTGCGGAAAAAGATACGGGCGAAGCTCGCGGCGATAACACAGGAGACACCGGCCGCCTTGATGGCAAGCGGGGCGTGTTCCCGCGAGGAACCGCAACCGAAGTTCGTCGCGGCGACAATGATATCGCCAGGCTTGACCTTATCGACGAACTCGGCGTCGATGTCCTCCATGCAGTGCCCGGCGAGCTGGTCGGGATCGGAGATGTTCAGGTAGCGGGCGGGGATGATGACATCGGTATTGATATCCGCGCCGTATTTAAAGACTTTCCCTTTTAGTTTCATGTGTCTCCTTAGACTTCGACATATTCGGTAAATGATGACGGTTCGGGCACGGGCAGTCCGTCCTCCTTCAGCCCCATGATATGCAGATTTATCGCATCTTTGATATTCTTCTCTACCTCTCGACGGGTCTTTCCCGTAGCGATACAGCCCGGTATATCCGGTGAGTAAGCGGAGTAATTATCGTTGGCTTTTTCATAGATGACGAGGTATTTATGCATTTCTCTACTCCTTCAATCCTGCTTGCTTAAAAATACTACTCAACGTACCGGGTGCTAACTCATGATTAAAATTACCTGCGATAGTTACACGCCCCGGCTTTATCGGATGTTTATACTGGCGATGACTGCCACGAGTCGCTATAAGATACCAACCATCTTCCTCAATCATTTTAATCATATTACGGACTTTCATTGAGTAATAATATACACTGGTAGAGTCAAATCATTATTCCCGTTTTTAGAGGCGTATTGATAACATGCCACCGCTCGTTTATTTCCATCACAAATGATATAATTGCTATCCTTTTCTAGGAGCGTAATTATTATATCCAGTTTATAACAATCAATTAAGCTCTTATACATCTCTATTAGCTTTAAGGTTTTGATATCGCCACAGTCATGATTAAGTAATGCTGGTAAAACCTCAAATATCATAAATTTATCTGGGCTCTTGTCTATGTTACCAAGAGTACTCCAGATCGTTCTGAGTTGTCCTATTTCTGTGAGTGATTTGATTTCACCTTTTGATACCTTAGCGCCACTGCCAATACATTTTATCAGCCAAGAAACAGGTGTTTCGGACAAATAACTCTTAAGACACTCTGTTTCTGCTAACGAACATGGTATGCGATTATTTATTACGGACAATATTCACTCCTTACACCTCCACCAGCTTCTCCTCCCACCCCTTCACCCTCTTCGGCTTGCCTGTTTTATCCATTTCTATCTCGTGGCCTTCAGCCTTGAGTTTGGCCGCCTGGGCCGTTACCCCGCCCGGGTACTTCTCGTTGAGCTCGCCTTTGCCCTTGAGTGTCCGCCAGTAGGGCGTGATGTCTTTCTTTCCCTCCGCCAGATCTTCCCCGGCCGCACGGGCCGCGATGCCGGCAAAAATGCCGGTGGTGATGGGTCAGCCGAAAGTGGCGTTGTACCTTCGCGCCATTATCTCGCGTATCTGGTTGATGGTGATGAGCTTACCGGCCGGGACGCTTTTCATGAGGGCGTCGACCTCCAGCGGGGACGGGATGACACAGGTGCCCTCGCCCCACTTTTTGCTCATCTTCTCATCGACCTCGATGACTCGGGGCAAATGGTTTTTTACGGCGGTCGTAGCGAGCTTTTCTCGCCAGCTCAAACGCAGTGTTGCCATCAGATCTCACCCCCTTTGTTGCCGTAACAAGCGGCCAATATCAGTGACGCTTCCATTTCCACTCCTGGATTCCCGCCTGCGCGGGAATGACAAAATCAATAATTTAGTTTTTGCCCTAAGATTTCTATCCCGGACCGCCATGTTCTACCACGGTCCGGCGCTAAATCTTGAAAAAGTTCCACACCGCCGACAAGAGTAAAACCGAGCCTGACGTAGAGCTGAAAAGCCCGCTCATTGCGTAGTTCAGGCCGGACGGAAAGGAATTTGAAGCCCAATTTTTTAGCTTCGCTTCTTATGTGACCGACAAGGTCAGAGCCGATTCCTTCGTCACGCACGCCCGCCGTCACGACCAGCGGTTCGATTTCCGCGACACTTTGTTGACCCACGACGTCGAGCAGACCGGCAAATCCAACCACCCGACCGTGACATTCGGCTATCCATGAGCCTCGCCGGTCTGTCCTTTTCAGACATACATCAAACCCACGACCCGGGTCGTCGCCGGCAATCGAGGGATCTTCGTAAATCTCCGCATGATGTTGCGCCAGCTCGCCGTAAAGAGAACGGCAGGCGGCGTAGTCAGCCTCCCGATATTCGCGAATCGTTATTTTCATTTTTTATTTTAACCCCATGTTTGAGTACCCCACACCACTGAGATCCTTCGCTTCGCTCAGGATGACAATATAAGTTGGCTCGGGATGACAACTATTTCATAATTTCGTCCGGACTTACTATTCTACCGGCCACGGCGCTGGCCGCGGCGACGGCCGGGTTGGCCAGGTAGACCTCGGACTTCGTGCTGCCCATCCGGCCGACGAAATTGCGGTTGGTGGTCGAGACACAGCGCTCGCCGGCAGCGAGGACCCCCATGTGTCCGCCCAGGCACGGGCCGCAGGTGGGAGTGCTGACGGCGGCCCCGGCCCGGACAAACGTTTCGATAAGGCCCTCACCGAGGGCGTCCAGGTATACCTGCTGCGAACCCGGGACGATGATGCAGCGGACCCTCGGGTGCACCTTGTGCTTTTTTAAAACCTGGGCGGCCAGGCGCAGGTCTTCAATGCGGCCATTGGTACAACTGCCAATAACGGCCTGATTTATTTCTATATTCCCAACCTGGCTGACCGGCCGGACGTTGGCGGGTGAGTGCGGCAGCGAGACCTGGGGCTGGATGGCGGACACGTCATACTCGATGGTCCGGGCATAAGCGGCGTCGCCGTCAGGCTCATAGACCAGATAGGAACGCTTCGCCCTGGACTTTATGTAAAGTTGCGTCCGATTGTCGACGCGGAAGAGCCCGGCCTTGCCGCCCGCCTCGACAGCCATGTTGGCCATGGTGAAACGAGAGTCCATGGAAAGCTCGTCGATTGCCTCGCCGGTAAACTCCATGGCCGAGTAAATCGCCCCGTCGACGCCGATATTGCCGATGGTGTAGAGGATGAGGTCTTTACCGCCGACCCATTTGCCCAGCTTGCCGTGAAAAACGAACTTAATGGTGGGCGGCACCTTCATCCAGATGTCCCCGGTGGCCATGGCGGCGGCGATATCCGTCGAACCCATGCCGGTGGCGAAGGCCCCGAGGGCGCCGTAGGTGCAGGTATGCGAGTCCGCCCCGACGACGACGTCCCCGGGGAGAACCAGCCCCATCTCCGGCAGGATGACATGCTCGATGCCCATCTGCCCGACCTCGAAGTAGCGTATGCCCTGCTCGTAACAGAAGTCGCGCATCAGCTTGGCCTGCTCCGCTGATAGGATGTCCTTGTTG
>MGNQ01000008.1:381-1052 GCA_001796865.1 Chloroflexi bacterium RBG_16_56_11 | reverse complement strand
ACCATGACGATTTTCGAGGGGTCAAACACTTTTTCCACGCCGATACGCCGGAACTCCCGGATGGCGATGGGCGCGGTGATATCGTTAGACAGGACCATGTCCACCCGGCAGTTTATAAAATCGCCGGGGGCGACCTCTTTCTTACCGCAGTGCGCCGCCAGTATTTTTTCCGCGATATTCAAGGTATCTCCTTTGGTTAACTCCACAGGTAGAAGTGAAGAAAGTCAAACGTCTTATTATAGTCGGTGAAGCCCCCTTACCACAATCCTTTTCCCACGAGGGGAGCGGGAAAACACGGCCTAGGACGCGGCTTTTTTCCGGGAGGAGAGGAGGCGGTTGAGGGCATTGACATAGGCCTTGGCGCTGGAAACAATTATATCGGTATCAGCGCCGCGCCCGGTGTAGGTGATGCCGTCGCTCTCAATCCGGATGAGCACCTCGCCGATGGCGTCGATGCCTTCCGTCACCGATTTTACGGTGAACTCGGTGAGGGAATTCGGTACCTTCACGCACAAGTTGATGGCCTTGTAAACGGCGTCAACGGGGCCGGTGCCCAGGGCGGCGCCTTCGATGATGGTCTTGCCGCCGGGCCCGATAAGCCTGACTCCCGCCATCGGGATGCCCCTGTCGCCGGAGGTCACCTGGACGCGGTCAAGGTGGTACTCCTCGGA
>MGNQ01000008.1:0-368 GCA_001796865.1 Chloroflexi bacterium RBG_16_56_11 | reverse complement strand
ACCAGCGACTCGATATCGCGGTCGGTGACGTCTTTTTTCTTGTCCGCCAGCTGTTTGAAGGCAGCAAAAGCCCGGTTTAGGTCCTCTTCACCCAGGGTGTAGCCGAGCTCGGCCAGGCGCTCCCGGAAGGCGTGGCGGCCGCTGGTCTTGCCCAGCACCAGGCTGCTCGAAGGGACGCCCACCGATTTAGGGTCGATTATCTCGTAGGTGACGGACTTTTTAATCATGCCGTCCACGTGCAGGCCGGAGGAATGCCGGAAGGCGTTGCCCCCGACGATGGCCTTATTCGGCTGGACGGGGAAACCGGTGAGGTCGCTGACGAGGCGGCTGGTCCGGTAGATTTGCTTCGTATCGATATTCGTCGCCAG
>MGNQ01000007.1:15306-15953 GCA_001796865.1 Chloroflexi bacterium RBG_16_56_11 | reverse complement strand
CCGACCTGGCGCCCCTGTTCCCCATGGAGCTCATCAAGCAGGAGGTGAGCAAGGAACGGTACATCGATATCCCGGAGGAAGTACAGGAAATTTTTCACCTGTGGAGACCGACGATGCTGTACCGGGCGCACCGCCTGGAGAAAGCCCTGGGCACCCCCGCCAAGATTTTTTACAAATACGAAGGGACCAGCCCGCCCGGGAGCCACAAACCCAACACTGCGGTCGCCCAGGCGTACTATAACAAAAAAGAGGGCATCAAGCGCATAACCACCGAGACCGGGGCGGGGCAGTGGGGCAGCTCACTTGCCTTCGCCTGCAATCTCTTCGGCCTCGAGTGCAAGGTCTACATGGTCAGGGTCAGCTATAACCAGAAGCCTTACCGGCGCATCATGATGGAGACCTGGGGCGCCAAGTGCGTGCCGAGTCCGAGTCCCGACACCAAGGCCGGACGGGACATGCTGGCGAAAGACCCGGACTGCGCCGGGAGCCTCGGCCTGGCAATAAGCGAAGCCGTCGAGGACGCAGTCACACGTGAGGATACCCACTATTCGCTGGGCAGCGTGCTCAACCACGTGTTGATGCACCAGACAATCATCGGGCAGGAGGCCATGAAACAGATGGAGATGGCCGGATACTACCCGGACATC
>MGNQ01000007.1:11466-15251 GCA_001796865.1 Chloroflexi bacterium RBG_16_56_11 | reverse complement strand
TCAAGGACAAAATCGCCGGGAAGAGGAAAAACCTGCGCATCATCAATGTCGAGCCGGAAAGCTGCCCCACGCTAACCAAGGGGCTTTACGCCTACGACTATGGTGACGTGGCCGGTATGGCCCCAATCGCCAAGATGTTCACGCTGGGACATACCTTCATGCCGCCGCCCGTCCACGCCGGCGGCTTACGCTATCACGGGATGGCGCCGATTATCTGCCACCTGCACAAACTCGGCTTCGTCGAGGCCAGGGCGGTACCGCAGCTGGCGACCTTCGACGCGGGCGTGACCTTCGCCCGGACCGAAGGCATCATCAGCGCGCCGGAGACGAACCACGCCATCCGGGTAGTAATCGACGAGGCGCTGAAGTGCAAGGAATCCGGAGAGTCGAAGGTGATACTGTTCAACCACAGCGGACACGGTCACTTCGACATGGGAGCTTACGAATCGTACCTTTCCGGCAAGCTCACCGACTATGCCTATCCGGAAGCCATGGTAAAGGAAGCACTGCGGCAGCTCCCCGAGGTACCCGCCGAGTACCGTTAGCTCACTTCCAATATTATATCGTCGAGCCCCCTCGCCAAACACGGCGGGGGGGCTTTTAATATTAAGTTAACAATTAGTTGATATGTTATAATATATGAGCATGAAAAAAGTCGGCTGGAAAGGGCTATTTTTAATACCAGTCCTCGTGTTGACAATAGCGGCGGTGAGCACCGCCTGCGTGATGTTCAATCCGACCACAACCAGTCCAACCACAGCGGCATCGACTGTCCCGGCCACGCCCATCAACCCGGAGTGGACTCCCCCGGCGAGCGCCAACCAGACCGGCGCCCTGCCCAGCGTAGCCGACGTAGTGTCCCACGTCAAACCATCCGTCGTCGCCATCAACACGGAGGTAGTCTCTTACGACTTCTTCAACCGGCCTTTTACCCAGGAAGGCGCTGGCTCGGGATGGATCATCGATAGCAACGGTATCATCGTGACCAACAATCATGTCGTCGAAGGCGCCAAGACGATAACCGTGACCACCGACGACGGCTCCTCTTATACCGCGGATATAGGCTCAATCGCCACCGATCCGCTCAACGACCTGGCGATACTCAAGATAAACGCAAGCAACCTGCCGGCACTGCGTCGCGGCGACACCTCCAGCCTGAGGGTAGGCGAATGGGTGATAGCTATCGGCAACGCCCTGGGACAGGGGATACGGGCGACACTGGGCATAGTCAGCCAGAAGAGCGTCGCCCTGCCGGTCGACCAGGGGCAAACGCTTTACGACCTCATCGAGACCGACGCCGCCATCAATCCGGGGAACAGCGGCGGCCCGCTGGTGAACCTGTCCGGAGAGGTGATCGGCATTACCAGCGCCAAGGTAGCGCAGGTGGGCGTCGAGGGCATGGGCTACGCCATCAGTATCGATACGGCGGTACCCATCATCCAGGAACTTGTCAACAAGGGTTACGTCACGCGGCCGTACCTGGGCGTTAGCCTTTATACCGTCGACCAGCTGGCCATCAGCCAGCTCAATCTTAAGGTCGATAAAGGTGTCCTGCTGGTGCAGGTGGTAGCCGGCGGTCCGGCCGAGCGGGCCGGACTCAAAGAGGGCGACGTCATCGTGAGCATCAGCGGAAAAGAAGTGACCGACGTCCCTGGCATGACACGGGTCCTGCACGCATCGGCTATCGGGCAGCCGCTGGAGATTGTCTACTACCGGGACACCCAGAAAAGCACCGTGCCAGTGGTGCCGATAGAGAGCCCGCGGCCGTAATACCCCTCACCTTAGTCCTCTCCGGCGAAGGGGAGAGGAAAACTGATACTTCCCGGTAAATTACTCCGCTTTCTTTACCCCCAGCAACAAGGTGTAGCCACTTATCCTGTGCGTCTCTTTCAGGTCGACATCGTCGGGGACCACGTCTTCAAGTGCAACGGCAAGTGTCTCCTGCCGGATGTAAGGGGCGAAACCGGACATCGCCTGGACGAAGTAGGCGTCTCCCTCGTAGTAGAGCCGGATGTGGTCGGCGATATCGTAGCCGGCGGTGCGGCGCATCGTCTGCACGCGGTGGACCACCTCGCGGGCGATGCCCTCAGCTTCCAATTCAATGGTAATGCTGGTGGAGACGGCCACGTTATTGTTTCCCTCGGTGACGATGGCATACCTGGCCTCGCCCAGCCCGGCTACATTCTCCACCGAATCATAGAGAACCTCCTTGACATTCAGCTCTTCAAGAATCAAGGGGGCCGCCCTTTTCAGGGCACCCTTTTCCCACTCCGACGTCACGCCGACATAAAGGGTCTCCAGGGGCTGGCGGACCTTGATGCCGGCCCGGCTCCGCGCGGCACGCCCCATGCTGCAGACCTTCATCGCCAGGCGGTTATCCTCGGCGAGCTGCTTATCAATCAAGGCCTCATCCGCCGCGGGGAAATCGGCCAGGTGAACGGAGTCCGGGGCCGACGGAAAAACAGATTTAACCAGATTCCCGTAAAGCTCTTCGGCCAGGAACGGCGTAAACGGCGCCATCAGCTTCGTAAGGGTGACCAGGCACCGGTAAAGGGTGTTATGGGCGGCGAGCTTATCGGTGTCGTTCTCACTTTTCCAGAAACGGCGTCGGCTCCGCCGGACGTACCAGTTGGAGAGGGCGTCGATGAAGGCCTCAATCTTCCGGCCGGCATCAGTGGGATTGTAACCTTCCAGGGCGGTATCAACGTCTTTAACGAGCTGGTTAAGCTCGGAGAGAATCCAGCGGTCCAGCTCGGCGTGGGGCGGTTGGTTGTCCCCGGCGGCGGGTACGAACTTATCGATATTGGCGTACATGACGAAAAACGAATAGACGTTCCAGAGCGTCGTCAGGACACGGCGGGACACCTCGTCGAGCTGCCTGGCATCGAACTGGCGGGGATTGCCCGGCGCCTGCGCGGTATAAAGGTACCAGCGTAGGGGGTCGGCGCCGTACTTCCGGATAACGTCCCATGGCCAGACGATATTCCCTTTGCGCTTGCTCATTTTCTCGCCCTTGGCGTCAAGGATGTGCCCCAGGCAGATGACGTTGCGGTAGCACGGCCTCCCGAACAGAAGCGTCGAAATGGCGTGGAGGCTGTAGAACCAGCCGCGGGTCTGGTCGACCGCCTCGCAGATATAGTCGGCCGGAAAGCTCCCGTCTTCAAGGAGCGTCTGATTTTCGAAAGGGTAGTGGCTCTGGGCGACCGGCATCGCCCCGGAGTCAAACCAGCAGTCGATGACTTCAGGGACGCGCCGCATCCTCCCGGCGCAACTTCCGCATTTGAAGGTCAGCTCGTCCACATGCGGCCGGTGCAGGTCGAGGGGCTCTTTGAATCCGGAAAAGCCTTCTTTTTTGCTCAACTCATCCCGGCTGCCGACGCATTCGAAGCGGCCGCAGGAATCGCAGCGCCAGACCGGCAGGGGCGTACCCCAGTAGCGTTCCCGCGATAACGCCCAGTCGATATTATTCTGGAGCCAGTCGCCGAAGCGGCCGTACTTGATGTGCTCCGGGTACCAGTTAATCTTATCGTTGCCGGCGATGAGGTCGTCTTTGACCGCCGTGGTGCGGATGTACCAGGTCTGCTTGGCGTAGTAAAGCAACGGAGTATCGCAGCGCCAGCAGAACGGATAGGTGTGCCTGACCGTCCCGCTGCGGAAAAGCAATCCCCGTGATTTCAGGTCGGCGATGATATCCTCGTCGGCGTCCTTGACGAATTTACCAGAAAACGAATAGCCGCCGGTCATTTTTCCCTGGAGGTCCACCGGCTGCACGAAATCCAGCGCCC
>MGNQ01000007.1:11168-11458 GCA_001796865.1 Chloroflexi bacterium RBG_16_56_11 | reverse complement strand
GGCGTCGTAATCAACCTCGCCGAAAGCGGGGGCAACATGAACGATGCCGGTGCCGTCATCCATGGTAACAAAGTCGCCGCTGATGATGCGGTATTTGATGTCGTTATCCGGCGGCTGCATAACGAGAGAGGCATCGTCCTGGAAGCGGCGCCGCTCCACACCGAAACGATGGGGATTAAAGAGCGGCTCATATCCGAGGCCGATAAGCTCTTCACCCTTGAGCCTTGCCTTCAAGGTCGAGCCTTCGAGGCCGACAGCGCCTAGCCTGGCGGCGGCCAGGCCAAGGTATT
>MGNQ01000007.1:4276-11141 GCA_001796865.1 Chloroflexi bacterium RBG_16_56_11 | reverse complement strand
CGGCATCATGAGCCACAGCCAGGGACGTATTACCCGGCAGCGTCCAGGGAGTAGTTGTCCAGGCGAGCAGATAAACTGTCTTATCTGCGGGCAGTTTACCCGAGGGATTGTCAGTTACCTTAAACTTTATGTAAACTGACGGGTCTTCGGCATCATCGCGGTAGCCCTGGGCCACCTCGTGGGAGCTCAGGGAGGTGCCGCAGCGCGGGCAATGCGGCGTCACGCGGTAGCCCTGATAGACCAGCCCTTTGTCCCACATCTGCCGGATGGCCCACCAGCAGGACTCGATGTACTCATTTTTCAGGGTGACATAGGCATTATCGAGGTCGACCCAGTAGCCGACGCGCTCGATGACATCACGGAACTCATGGATATAACGCTGAACATTATCGCGACAAAGCGCGTTAAAACGGACGATGCCGTACTCCTCGATGCGGGCTTTCGAGGAGATGCCGAGTTGTTTTTCGATCTCCAGTTCGACGGGCAGGCCGTGGGTGTCCCACCCGCCGATACGCGGGGCGTAGTAGCCTTTCATCACCTTATAACGGGGTATAATGTCCTTAAAAACCGAGGTCAGGACATGGTGGAGGGCGGGACTACCGTTGACAGTAGGCGGGCCGTCATAGAGGACAAAGCGGGGCCCGCCCCGTCGGGCGTCAATGCTGCGCTGGAATATTTTTTCGCTCTTCCACCAGGCCAGGATTTTTTCTTCCATCTGAGGGAAATTAACACGGCTGTTGACAGGTTGAAACATACTCATTACCCCCTTCAATAAACAAAAATCCCGTCCTTAAAAGGGACGGGACTTAAAAATTCCCGCGGTACCACCCAACTTCCCCGGAAAAACCGGGACACTCTCAGGGCACACATGATGCCCCCGTCGCGGATAACGGTTGACGGGACCGGCCAGGACTAATTACCCCGACAAGCGGGATTTTCGACCGGCGGCTCTGGAGGGATTTTCAGGGCGAAGATAAGTCCGCTCGCACCGTACCGGACTCGCTGATTATCCGGGACCACCCCTACTCTTCTCCGTCGTTGCCTTTCTCAGGTAAAGAGTAACACAACAATGGCGATAAATCAATAACGGCGGGCCTTTTGGGAGTGATGACTATTTTCCGGGCGTCGCCCTCCCCAGTGCTCTCGGTCAGGACATCAGGGTGGTCGGCCAGTGCCAGGTGAATAACACGCCTTTCGAAAGCCGGCATCGGTTCCATGGTAAAGGGGACCCGCCGGGCCTTGACCTGGTCGGCGAGCTTTTTCGCCAGGGTTCGCAGTCCCTGACAGCGGCGTTCCTTATAGCCTTCAACGTCGATAACAATGGGGAGCTTGAACTCGGACTGATGGGACATAATCAGCCTGACGACGTGCTGCAAAGACAACATCGTCTGGCCGCGGCGGCCGATGAGGATACCGAGGTCTTCGCCCAGGATATTGAGGCCGATAGAGGAAAGCTCTTCATCCGGCCCGATGACGGTAAACTCCTCCGATATTTCTACGGTGGCCGGCAGCTCCATCAGGGCTAACAGCTTCTCGAGCACTTCCCTGGCTTTCTGGAAAACGGACTGGTGCTTTTCCGGTATCTCCATACTCTGCCACCTTTTTTGATACATATTACTTTTTCCGGCGCTTCGGCGCGCGGTCTTTTCCCGGCTGATACCTGGTCCTTTCGGGCCGGGTAACGGCGGCGCCAGGTTTCGAAGAATCGGTAACGACGATATCCGCGCCGATGTCATCCGTGGACTTTTTCTGCACGGCGGCATCGAACTTGATATATTTCTTTTCCGCCTCGGTCTGTTTGGGTTTCTGACGACGCAGTCCGCCCCAGCCGCTGACGCGATACTGTAATATGATGCGGAAGACGCTGGAGGCGACCCAGTAGAGGGACAGGCCACTGGGGAAAGACAGCGCCATAACGCCGAAGAGCATGGGCATCATCCAGAGCATGAGCTGTGCCTGCTGTGCCTGTTTCGCGTCAGCGGGAGTGGTCGTGGCAGACATTTTCTGCTGAATCCACATCGTCGCTCCGACAAGGATAGCCAGGATGAAGTTAGGCTGGGAGAGGTCCATGACCAGAAAGTCCCGGTTGAGGGGTAGCAGGGGAAAAAGCGTATCCCAGGAATAAAGATACCGCGAGAGGTTGAGAAGCCCTTCCGGGGCTACCGCCAGCGTGAGCATGATGGCCTGGTACAGGGCTATCCAGACCGGCATCTGGATAAGGAAGGTGAGGGCGCAGCCGGCAGGCTTAATGCCGGACTCCTTGTAGAGCCGCATCTGCTCCTGGGCCATCTTCTGGCGGTCCTTACCGTACTTTTTCTGGAGCTCGGCCAGCTTGGGCTGGATTTCCTGCATGGCCCGGGTGGAACGTATCTGGCTCAGGGTAAGCGGCAACATAGCCAGGTTTACTAATATGGTGAGGGCGATAATGGCCAGGCCGAAATTGTCCGCAAAGGCGTGTGAGACGACAATGAGGACGTTGATGAGAGGCTGCTGGATAATCAGTTCCCAGGCGTTCAAAGCAAACTACCTCATTCTCCGCTCTTGAGGGTGATTAACCGACGTTCGCCACTGCCGATATTAATACGGTAGAGCGACGTTCCCTGGGCATGAATATAGACGTCTCCATCGCTGGTGGCCAGCGGCCCATCGACCTCTGCCACGAGGTCGGTAATTTTCGCCATTTCACGAGAGGCCGTATCGATTTTCCAGACCGCGCCGTTCTTGGCGGCGAAGACCACGAAATCATCGACGACGACCGGGGCAGCCGATAGCGGACCCGTCTGGAACTCGGCGACTTTTCCACCGTTCTCGGCGTCGAGAGCATAAACGTTACCGTCGAGATTGCCAGCGTAAATAACGCCTTTCCAGACGGCTGGCTGTGCCCAGAACCAGTTATTGCCGGTAAACCGCCATTTCTCGACGCCATCGGCGGCCCTCAGGGCGTAAAGGGTGCGGTCGAAAGAGCCAACGTAGATGGTGCTATCGAATACGAGCGGCGTCGTGATAATGGCGCCCCCGGTAGTGAACTCCCATTTTTTAGTGCCGTCGTTAGCATTCAGGGCATATAACTTTTTATCGAAGGAGCCGATGAACAGTGTGTCCTCGTTGGTGAACTGGCCGCCCGAGCCTTCGAATATAGTGTTTTCGTAAAACGCCGCGGTCGCCCAGATTTTATCGCCGGTGGTGAACTCCCAGAGTTTATCGCCGGTGGCGGCGTCAAGGGCGTAGACCTTCCCATCGGAACCGCCAACGAATAGTTTACCCCCGCCTGCTACCAACCCCCCGACGAAAGGTTCGAAATAACCTTCGCGCGGGAAGACCCACCGCGAAGACAGCGTAGCGGCGGTATAAGCGTAAATCTTGCCGTTGTACCCGGCGATATAGACCAGGTCACCGACAACAACCGGTGAACCGTAAATAGCAACGGCAGTCGAACCTCCCGCGGCACAACCGAACAAGCCCGGCCGACTGGTGGCCTGTAGCTGTTCAGACCAGCGGCGACTTTCATCGGTAAGATTAACCGCCACCAGCTGGCCTTCCGAGGAGCCGACGTAAAGCGTACCGCCGGAAACCGTCCCGCCGGACCAGCCGACAGGCGCCATGCCGCCGACACAACCGACGGCGACAAGGCCTACGGCCAGAACAGCGGCAACGACGAAAGGTATTTTATTGAGCCAATTTCTTTTCGGTTTCAAAACATCTGCACCTGATGACTTTAAAATTCATAAGGCCGGCATCAAATCCGGGAGAGCTCATGTTTTTGAGGCTTCACGGCCCGAGTTTTTTCCGGCACGGGGTCATAACCACCGGGATGAAAGGGATGACAACGGGAAATCCTGAGGATACCGAGTCCCACGCCCTTGAACAAGCCGAACCTGGCGATAGCCTCGAAGGTATATTGAGAGCAGGTCGGGGTGAAGCGGCAGGCCGGCGGCATAATCCGCGAAACCGTGGACTGGTATAGCTTAATCAGAGCCAGGGCCAGTGCTTTCATATTCCCCCACAAGCAGTCCCGCATGCGATAGCAGTTTCCCTACCGAGCTTTCAAGCGTTTTGAAATCAGCTCCGGCGGCCGGAGCACGGGCCGTAAGGATAATATCCCATCCCGGTCGGAGCGGTTCCTGTCTCATAATTTCCCGCAGCAAGCGTTTCGTCCTGTTCCTCACCACAGCCTTGCCAATGCGCCGGCTAACGGCAAAACCGTACCTCGTCGTGCCGATGCCATTGGGCAAAGCCCTGATGACGATTTCTTTTCCCGCCCAAGACCGGCCGTTGTCATAAACCAGGTCGAACTGCCTGCTATCGGTGAGATGCTGTTTTCCCCTCACGGTAAACGCCGACCGGGCCGGGCGATTTTTAACTAAACGACAGTCAGTCTCTGCCGGCCCTTTAATCGCCTTGCTTTCAGGACCAAACGGCCGCCGCGCGTGCTCATCCTCTTTAAAAAACCGTGCTCGCGCTTGCGGGGGATGCTCTTGGGTTGATAGGTTCTTTTCGGCACTTTAACTCCCCAACAATTCTATTTAACCGGGAAAAACAGGCGACATGGAACCGGTAATCAGCTTTTGACGCCGACGCCCCCCGTGCGGTGGACATGAGAGGGGACGAAAGGCAATAAAGCCAGATGGCGCGCCCTTTTAATGGCATTAGCCAGGGCACGCTGGTGACGGGCGCAGGCACCGCTTTTCCGGCGGGGTGCAATTTTTGCCCGGTCAGATATATAAGACCGCAGCATATTCGAGTCTTTATAGTCGATGATTTCAATCTTGTCACGGCAAAACAGGCAGATTTTACGTTTGGGGATATATTTGCCCCGGCCCGGTCTGCGCGCCCTGTTGTCTCTTGTCTGTGTCATTCTGCCCTCTATTTTATCCTGCGTAATATTTTCCGTTTAAAAAGGAAGGTCTTCCGGCTCCAGCTCGGCGGCGCCCGGCTCTTCAACTTTCTCATCAGGGACGGTGGCTGTACCTTTCCTGTCAAGGAAGATTACCCGGTTGCCAATCACTTCGGTGCGGTAATGGGTCTGGCCGTCCTGGCCTTCCCAGTTGCGAGTGCGCAACCTGCCTTCCACATAGACGAGCTTACCCTTGGCCAAAAATTGATTGCACTGTTCGGCCAGCCGGTTCCAGGCAACCACACTGAACCATTCCGTCTCCTGAAGTCGTTCCCCTTCTGGGTTGGTATATACCCAGTTAGTGGCGACACGAAAAGAAGTCACCGGCTTGCCGCCCGGCGTGAAGCGCATTTCCGGTTCGCTGCCCACGTTCCCGATAATCATCACCTTGTTCAGACTCGGCATGGCCTCGTCACCTCCCCATTCAACCGCGGGCCGGATATCCCCCGGCCTTAGCTACCAACTTTGACCAGTAAATGCCGTAAAATATCTTCCGATATTTTCAAGTTGGCCTCGAGCTCTTTACAGCGGGCCGGACTAATACTGAACCGGGTCAAGACGTAGTTTCCCTCCAGAAAGTGCTTGATGGGATAAGCCAGCTTTTTCTTGCCCCATTTCTGGACGTCAGAGATGACACCCTCACGGCCGGTGATAAACTGGCTGACCGTGTTTACCCTGGTCTCAAGGTCCTCATCTGGGGTATCCGGCCGGATGACATAGATGAGCTCGTAGTCCTGTGATTTTTTACTTTCGGTTTTCTTTTCCCGCAGTTTTCTAGGCACGCCTCAATCCTTTTGCGAAGTTTACGCTATTATACCATAAACTCGAAGCAGAGACAACAAAACAGGAACGTCGCCGCGGCTCCTGATTCTATTTTCACCTATATGTAAAAATAGTGCAAGTTACCTTGACAGTAGAAGCCCCCTCTGATAGACTTTTAAGAACGTGGCGCCCGCGGCTCGTGGGCGTCCGGGATTTGTGCCGGCCCCGTGGTGTAGCGGTCTAACATGCCACCCTGTCACGGTGGAGATCGGGGGTTCAAATCCCCCCGGGGTCGCCAAAAAATCCTTTTCAATCGTAAAACCCCCATTTCTTCAATTGCCTTTGGCGGCACCCCTGTACAATAGTATCGTAAAATCGAAACTAAAGTTGTGTGTCCAAAGGTATCAGTCACCGCCTTTTTCCACCTTTCGGTGCACTGAGACCACCCCTCACGAAAGTATCGACACCATTCCCACCCTGTCAATAAGTGTCGATACTTTTAGCCGTTTCCGATCCCAAGCGCTGGTGGTAACCTCTAAATCGTGCCAACGGAGGTTTTACCATGAGGACGGAACAGGCACTCATCGAATTCCTGGCCAGCCGCACTGCGGCTAATCTTAGCAGGGAAACCATTACCTGGTACAAGAACCGGCTTTCCCCATTTACCAGGGCATGCCCTACCCTGCCGCGGCGACCGGAGCCCATCGAGCTTTTCCTATCTAACATGACAAGCAGTCATGAAACAAAGTGGGATGTTTACCGGGCGCTGAAGACTTTTTACAAATTCATCGAAACCCGCCGCCGGTTTCCTAATCCGATGAAAGACATCAAGGCGCCACGACGCCCCAAACTTGTGATGCCCACCCTGGAGTACGGGGAGATAACGAAATTACTGCAATCGGTTGATGCTCTCCGCGACCGGGCGATACTCACCATGATTATAGATACCGGTATCCGCGCGGGCGAGGTATGCTCACTCCTCAAGCAAAACATCAGACAGGAAACCATTATCGTTAAAGGCAAAATAGGCTGGCGCGAGGTGCCGATTAGCGAAGAGACCAGAGAGCTTCTTTTACAGGTGGCGGCTGCCAGCCCGTATGACTATGTTTTTCATAACTCAAAAGGAAGACAGATAGGCCGGCACTCGATTTATGATCTGGTCAGAAAATACTTGACCAAATCCGGCATTAAAGGGCCAAAACTGGGACC
>MGNQ01000007.1:0-4213 GCA_001796865.1 Chloroflexi bacterium RBG_16_56_11 | reverse complement strand
ACAGGAGATCATGGGACACGCCGATATCGAGACGACCCAGAAATACGCCTCACTGAATCTCAACGATATCGTCAGGAAACACCGGCTTTTCAGTCCGCTGCGAGTTGTACGCGATGCTGAAAACGCGGAACTTCTTAACCCAGATGCGGCGCTACGAGAAGCTGAAGCCATATTGCTGAAGGCAAAAGGGGGAAGACGCGAGGAAAAGGGCGATGAGCAGACCAAAAGTTAAGTTTGGAAGAGGCATTCGCGTACTTAGGAGGTGACGCTATGACAACCGGAGCTCGGTTTAATAGTCAACGCGAATTTGTCACCAGGGGGTTTACATTAAAGTATCCGGATGACGACGTTATGGTGTTGCTACATGAAGGCGAACAGGTGGCTGTCTTCAGCCAGGCGGGAGCCACAGAATCCGGCCTTCACATAGAGTGCATAAGACACATGGTTAAGCGCCACGGCTGGCGTATAGGAATACCGCCCATGGAAGGGGAGGATGCACTGCCGTTCGAGCCAGTAGAGGAAAAGACGCTTGACGATGTTGTTGCCGAAGACATACCCGATTTGAACGCGCTTTTCCGGGTATGTTTCTACTTCTGGCAGATACAGACCGATGAGGTCTGCCGGCAGCTCGGCTATAAGGACCTATGGGATGCCCACTTCGCCGGGATAAATCCCTGGCAAGCCTTTCTGACTATCAAGAAGCTGAAGCTGGAGAACAAGGATGACGGCAAGGGTGAGCATGAAATACATCAGTGAGGCGCTATGCCCGCAGGTCACGCAGCCGATGAAAGATTACTGGAAGATAAAATGTGTCATCGGACAGGGGCCGATTGACGACCCCTGTTTCAAGGTCTGCGGATTGATCTGTGCCGAGGACTGCCTTCGTTTCTTTAACAAGGTCTGCCCGGGCTGCCCATGCCTGCAACACATTGAAGGGAGGTCTAAACCGTGATGGACGAAGATTCACGCAAACACATCGCTGCGCTAGAAAAGCAATCCCGCTTTCCCACCGGCATCGGACGAATTGAGCGCGGGGAATGTCCTGCCGGCGGGGTGAGCCCGATGGCCTGCATGTTTTGCCGCTTCGGCCATATGCTGGAGTGCCACTTTCCCTATACGTGCGAAGAGGTTGAGTGCAGCCACTATCATCAGGAAATGGAGGTAGAAGCCGGCGGTGAGGAGATGTGAAGCTGATACGTAGATATTTTGAACAGGAATAACCATGCCGGAGCGAGCCTTTTTAACAGAAACCTGGGACGACGACTGGTTCCATGGGCTGTCAAAGGACCAGAGATACCTTTTTATTTATCTCTGGACTAACGGCCGCTGTAACCAGGCTGGAGTGTACCACATGAATCTGGCGACCATGGCCTTTGAAACGAAATTCACCGAGGGGGATCTGCCGGAGCTTCTCAAATCCCTTTCGCCGAAAGTCGAGTGGTACCCGGAGCCAAACTATATCTGGGTAAGGAACTTCATCAAGCGGCAGGCGAAGTCGCCGAAATTCCTCATCGCCGCCGCCAGGTGCTTAAAGAACATCAAGAATAACGGCCTGGCAAAGGAAGTCATCAACTACAACCTGAAACAACATGGCATATCGATACCATATGAGGAGAGTATTGATAGTGTATCGGTAGGGCATCCATACACTACCGATACGCATCTAGTCCCTATTCCCTCTAACCCTGATCCTGATACTGGTGCTGATAACGGGGCCGGGGGAAAGGGGATTGTTAGGGGGGAAACGACCGGGGAAACCGTCCCTCGCAGCAGGATGGAAGCTGAGGAGACACTGCGCGAGGGAGACCGGGAGGTCATATCGGTCTGGTGCTCAGTTAAGGGGTTCGGCATGGACCCGGCCGATGCGTCGGCGCTGGTCGCCCGCCTGAGAACAGAGTTTCCCGATCTGGATATCCTGGAGGAGTCCAAGGCCTGGGCCGCACGGAAGCTCTCCGAGCCGCTGAAGCGGGGCTCGAAACCGTCCGCTCAAATCTGGAACTGGATGAGGATGGCCAGGAAATTCACCTGGGAAAGGAGGTCGAAACATGACCAGGGTAATGGTCAAAGGGCGCAAGTCCACCCCCGCGAAGCCTATCGCGGAAGATGGTAGCCCCTACGCCTGGTATGGCTTCGGGCCGCGCATTTGGCGCCTCACAACCTGGGAACCGGAGCGTTGGGAGCAAGAGAGAGACCCGGCAACCGCCGGGCTGCCTTACTTGTCGCGTGAGACGAAGAGATTTCACACCTGGCAGGACCGGTGTAACCGGAGTTTATCGTTAGCCCACTATTATGCCAGGAATGTGGCGCGGGGCAATCTCACAACGGGGCATTTCCTGGTCCTGGCCGGGCCGTCCTGGGTGGGTAAAACGCATCTGGCCACGGCCATCGCCTGGGAGTGGTTTGAAGACGGCAGATGTTATTCGTAGATATATGCCAGGTGTCATTATATCCATTCGCTATACTAAAAGTGAGATGGCAAAAGCGAATTACCAGAATAGCTTGTCTACAGCTTGTCCGATTCTCACTGGAGACACCCGCGTTGACCATGCGCTGTGGCGCCTTTCGTCGATTCTGGATGAAGCCGTCAGCGATAATGGGACACAAATAAGGCCAAAAAAACCGAACGCTTTAGACCGGTGGCGCAAGCTCCTAAGAGGTAGTAAACTGACTAAACAACGAATAGTAGCTAATATGTCCCAAGAAAACACAGACAAGGCTAATAATGCCGAAGCCAGAACCCAACAAACCCGGAGCTTCATACAGCAGGTTAGAGTAGCCGCGAGGCGGAAGTACACCCCGGAGGAAAAAGTCCGGATCGTGCTGGAGGGATTCCGGCGTGAGGTAACCGTCAATGAACTCTGCCGCCGGGAAGGCATCAAGCCGGGTGCCTACTATGCCTGGACCAAGGACTTTCTGGAGGCCGGGAAGGAGCGGTTAACGCGGGATACGGTCAGGGACGCCACACGTGGGGAGATCGATGAGCTAAAGCGGCAGAACAGCGAGCTCAAGCATCTGGTAGCCGACCTGTCACTGGATGTCTACCGTCTTAAAAAAACAGCGATCCTCCGCTGGGCCAAAGCGGAAACAGCGCATGAGCGCCGGAGACAAAGTTAAAATCCTGGCTCAGGTAGAAAATCAATCCCGGAGCAAACGGCAAGCGCTATTGACAATAGGGATACCCAGAAGCACCTACTACCGGTGGCGACAGGGACAGCCTAAGACATTGCGAGGAAGGCCCTGGAACCGGATCATGCCTAACGAGGAGCGGCGAATTCTGGCAGTCGCCAAGGAGTATCCAGACCTCTCCAGCCGGCAACTCGCGGCTTGGATTACTGACAAAGAAGGCTTCGCCGTATCCGAATCAACCGTGTACCGCATTCTAAAAAGGGAAGGATTGGTGAAACGTCAGGAGATACAGCCCATGGCGGCTAATGAATACCATACCAAGACGACGCGGCCACACCAGATGTGGGCGACGGACGCTTCCTACTTCAAGGTGATTGGCTGGGGTTACTATTACCTGGTGACCGTGATGGATGACTATTCCCGGTTTATTCTGGGCTGGAAGCTGCAGAAAGATATGTCGGCTAACTCCCTGATTGAAGTAGTGCAGGCAGCGGTGGACGCTACCGGCATGACCGATGTCCCGGTCGAGAATCGCACCAGGCTTCTTTCGGATAACGGCTCCGGCTATGTCTCCAGGGCCTTTGGTGACTACCTGCGTCTGGTGGGCATTGGGCATATCCTGGCGGCACCCTTCCATCCCCAGACTAACGGTAAGGTGGAACGTTACCAGCAATCTTTGAAGAAAGAGGTGAACCAGCTACCCTATGAGATTCCCAGCCAGCTGGAACGGGCGATCGCGGACTTCGTCGACTACTATAACTACCGCCGTTACCACAAGGCTCTCGGCAATGTGACACCGTCCGATGTCTTGTCCGGGAGAAGAGAGGAAATATTGCAGCGCAGAAAGGAGGTGCAAGTACAAACCATTAACCATCGCAGGGTCTATAACCAAGGCCTCAGGGAGTTTGCTCATACTGCCGGATTATGCTAAAGTGTTCGGTTAGAAAAGTGTCCCATTTCGCTGAATGCTAACAGGAAGCCGAAAATTGTTTAACCCTCTTTACTAAAGGAGAGCAAGCCAAGGCGCCTTGACTCACTCTCCCTAATTTCTGTGGGCTATTTCTTCGTCGAAAGACAGCCGCAACCG
>MGNQ01000006.1:3502-7829 GCA_001796865.1 Chloroflexi bacterium RBG_16_56_11 | reverse complement strand
CAGCCTGGGCAGCTCAAGCTTCCGCCGGCGGCATTGCGCGGTAATTTCGCCGGTTATCACCTCGGCGAATTTGGAAACGGGCGGCGGCGTGGCCTCCAGCGTGTATTGAACGCCGAAGCCCCCGCCGATACTCAACACGGCAAACTGGAGCCCGTGCCGCTGCTTGATGGCCGCGGCATATTCCAGCACCACCTCAATCGATTTCGTATACGGCTCGAACTCGAAGAGCCCGGAGCCGATGTGGAAGTGCAGGCCTAAAACGTTCAGGTTGGGCGCGGCCAGGGCCGTAGCCACCGCCTCGTCCCAGGTCGACCGCGTGAAACCGAACTTGGAGTCGACGGTGCCGGTGGTATTGTACGCGTGGGTATGCGGGTCGATGCCCGGCGACAGGCGCAACAGGATATCTACCTTCCTCTTGCCGGCAATTTTCCGCATCATATCGAGTTCGTACGGGTTGTCCACCACGATGTGCCCGATGCCGTATTTTATCGCCAGCTTCAACTCCTCGGCGGACTTGTTATTACCGGGGAAAGAGACCATCTTCATGGGGAAATTGACGGACCGGGCAATCCCCAGCTCCCCGCCGGAGACCACGTCCAGGCCGAGGCCCTCCTCCATGACCAGGCGCAGCATGGCCTGGCAGGTGAAAGCCTTGCAGGCGTAGAGAACGGTGACATCCGGGTAGCGCCGGCCGAACTGTTCCTTGAACTCCCGGCACTGGCGGCGCAGGCCGGCCTCGTCATAGACGTACAGGGGCGTGCCGAAGTCCTCGGCCAGGGTCACGGTATCGCACCCGCCGATTTCCAGGTGGTCTTTTCGGTTAATTTCCGCGGTCGGCGGAAAGAGGACCAGTCTCGGGACATCCGGCTTGCTCGCCATCTTCACCCCCACTTTTATGTTAGCAGCGCCCGCAGGTGAAGTCAATGAGTAATATCACCGGCAACGCGGTCTCCTTGTACGGGGGCAGGTATCAGTGTAAAATGGGAAGGTGCGCTCGCCGTGCGCCAGGTAGCCGGTCCCGGGAGAAAGGCTGGATGAGCGACGAACCGGATAAGCTAAAAGAATACAAGGACGAGGAGCTGACCCGGGCCGAGCGCAGCGGGGCCGGCATATCCATAAGCCTCCCGAAGACCTTTATCTCCTTTAAAAACCCGGTCTACCGGCTCTACTACGGCTCGATGGCCGGGCACTGGTCCTCGATGAACATGCAGACGGTGGCGCGCTCCCTGCTCATCTACCGCATCACCGGTTCCGGCGCCATACTCGGCCTGACGGCCCTGGCCGCCGCCATTCCCATGATTCTACTCTCACTGCCCGCGGGGGTTATCGCCGACCGCGTGCAGAAGAAGACGGTGATACAGGCCGGCCAGATCAGTTCCGCCGTCGCTTCCCTGGGGGTCGCCCTCTTTCTCGTCTTCGGCTACCTGGGCCCCGAGAACCCCGGCTCCTGGTGGGTGCTGATTGTTTCCGCCGTCATCCAGGGCAGCATCCTGGGCGTCATCATGCCGTCGCGCCAGGCCATCATCTCGGAGATCGTCAGCAACGAGCACCTGATGAATGCCATATCCCTGAATAACATGGGCATGAACACGTTCCGGCTGCTGGCGCCGGCGCTGACGGGCGTGCTTATCGATGCCTTCGACTTTTATATCGTCTATCTCATCATGACGGGCATGTACATCATGTCCACCGTTTGCATCGCCATGGTGCCCCCCACCCGCACCCAGACCGTCCGGGTCAGCGGCAACACCCTGGCCGAGGTCCGGGAGGGTTGGCGGTATATCCGGCGGGAGAAGGCCGTCTTTCTCGTCCTGGTCTTCAGTATCTTTGCTACCGTCCTGGGCATGCCTTACGCGCAGCTCCTGCCGATGTTCACCGAGGGCATCCTGAAGGTGGGCGCCACCGAGATGGGGCTGCTCATAAGCGTCTCCGGGGCCGGCGCCATCATCGGTTCCCTTGTCCTGGCCTCGCTGGCCAACAAGCGGCGGGGGGTTATCATGTTGCTTAGCGGCCTGGTGATGAGCCTGGCGTTGCTGGTCTTCGCCTTTTCTCAATGGTGGTACCTCTCCCTCTTCATCATTATGTTAGTGGGGATGGGAAATACCGGGCAGATGGCGCTGGGAAACTCCCTTATCCAGTATTACACCGATGCCACCTACCGGGGACGGGTGATGAGCTTCTTCATGATGGGATTCGGTTTCGGCAGCCTCGGGGCCTTCTTCGCCGGCATCCTGGCACAGGCGTACGGGGTGCAGTGGGCCGTGGGGGGCATGGCGTTCGTCCTGGTGATAATCACGCTATGGGTCCTGGCCTTCGCGCGCCCGTTGCGCAAGCTGGATTGAGCCATCTTTAGATTGACAGTGTCCCCGGGGAAACATTAGAATATTCTATTCACCTTATTTGCTAAATGGATAATTCGTCTTATCAGAAAGTCACCCTGGATAACGGGCTGCGCCTGGTCATGGCCGCCATGCCCCATACCCGCTCGGTATCCATCGGTTTCTTCATCGGCACCGGCTCCCGGTACGAGACCGAGGCCCAGGCCGGTGTCTCCCACTTCATCGAGCACGTCTGTTTCAAGGGGACGAAGAAGCGCTCGACCTCGGCGGAAATCTGCACCGTCATCGAGGGGGTGGGGGGCATGCTCAATGCCGGCACGGACAAAGAGCTGACCATCTACTGGTGCAAGGTGGCCCAGCCGCACTTCGCCAGCGCCCTGGACGTCATGGTGGATATCCTCGTCAACGCCACCTTCGACCCCGCCGAGATTGAAAAGGAGCGCCAGGTCATCACCGAGGAGATCAACATGTCCCTGGACTCCCCGTCGCAGCGGGTGTCCATGCTCATCGATGAGCTCCTCTGGCCCGGGCACGCCCTGGGACGCGATATCGCCGGCAGCCGGGAATCGGTCGCCGGCATCACCCGGGAGATGATGCTCGATTACCTGGCCCGGCAGTACCGGCCGGGTAATGCCGTCCTGGCCATCGCCGGGGATATCCGGCCGCCAGAGGTGGCCGAGTCCGTCCGGAGGGAGGTAGCCGGGTGGCAGAGGGGGAAGCAGCGCATCGACTATCCCCCTTACCGGGATAAAATCGCCCGCCGCGTGCTCATCGAAAAGCGCGATACCGAGCAGACCCAGCTTTGCCTGGCCCTGCCGGGACTCTCCATCACCGACCCCGCCCGTTTTAAGCTGGACCTCCTCAATGTTATCCTCGGGGAAGGCATGAGCTGCCGACTCTTCACGGAGATTCGTGATAAGCTCGGCCTGGCTTACAGCATCCAGAGCTACGCCGAACACTTCCTGGATACCGGCGCCATGACGATTGCGGCCGGGGTGGACTCGAAAAACCTGGCCGTGGCCGTGCGGGCCATCCTGTCAGAGATGTCCCGGCTGAAAGAGCCGGTGCCGGAGGCGGAGCTCACCAAGGCCAAGGAGCTTTTCAAGGGGCGTATCTGGCTGCGCATGGAGGACAGCCGCAGCGTGGCCGGCTGGATGGGTGGGCAGGAGATTCTCACCGGGGAAATCCTCACCATCGATGAGGTCATCGCCACCGTTGACGCCATCACCGCCGAAGAACTCCAGCGGCTGGCGAGGGAAATACTGGTGGGGGAACAGCTGCGCCTGGCGGTGGTTGGCCCCGTCTCCCCGGACGAGCCGCTGGAAGACCTGCTCAAGCTCTAGAATAGCATCAATCTGGATAAGGTATTTTGACCTCACCCCCGGTGTCCCCCTCTCCTTCAAAGGAGAGGGGGAGGAAAAGAAAGAGGGGGCTTTCGCCCCCTCTTAAACTGATTTTTAGTGACAGGGCTTTCGCCTACATGCCGTAGTCCATGCCGCCCATGCCACCGCCGCCACCGGGCATAGCTGGCGTCTTCTCCTTCTCGGGGATATCGGCCACCAGGGCCTCGGTCACCAGGACCATCACGGCGATACTGGCGGCATTCTCCAGGCCGGTCCGGACCACCTTGGTCGGGTCGATGATGCCCTTCGCCACCATATTGCCGAACTCATCCCCCTCGGCATCGTAGCCGACGCCCTTGGGACTCTTCCTCACGGCGTCGATGATGACGGAACCATCTTTGCCGGCATTGGTGGCAATCCAGCGCAGCGGCTCGGTCACGGCCTTGCGGACGATATCCGCGCCGGTCTCCTCGTCGCCGGTCAACTTTAGCTTGTCCAGTACCGGGAGCGCGTTGAGCAGGCCGACGCCGCCACCGGGCAGGATGCCCTCCTCGACGGCGGCCCGCGTCGCCGAAAGGGCGTCCTCGACGCGGTGCTTCTTTTCCTTGAGCTCGACCTCGGTCGAGGCGCCGACTTTGATGACGG
>MGNQ01000006.1:2271-3492 GCA_001796865.1 Chloroflexi bacterium RBG_16_56_11 | reverse complement strand
CACCAGCTTGGCCTGCCGCTCCTGGAGTTTCTCGCGGTCGAAGTCGGAGGTAGTCTCTTCAATCTGGGCTTTAATCTGCTTGATGCGGCCCTTGATTTCGTCTTCGGAGCCCTTGCCCTCGACGATGGTGGTATTGTCCTTGTCGGAGGTCACGCGGCGGGCGCGGCCCAGGTCTTCCACGGTAACCGAGTCCAGCTTCCGCCCGACCTCTTCCGAGATGACCTTGCCGCCGGTCAGGATGGCCATATCTTCCAGCATGGCCTTGCGCCGGTCACCGAAGCCGGGGGCCTTGACGCCCAGGACATTGATGGTGCCGCGCAGCTTGTTGACGACCAGGGTCGCCAGGGCTTCGCCGTCGACGTCCTCGGCGACGATCAGCAGGTTCTTGGAGACCTGGAGTATCTTTTCCAGGGCGGGGAGAAGGTCGGACACCGCGGAAATCTTCTTATCGGTAATGAGGATGTACGGGTCTTCGATGACGGCTTCCATGCGCTCGGCATTGGTCACGAAATAGGCGCTGATATAGCCGCGGTCGAACTGCATGCCCTCGACGTACTCGACCTCGTATTTCATGCCCTTGGACTCTTCGACGGTGATGACGCCGTCCTTGCCCACCTTCTCCATGACCTCGGCCAGCATATCACCGATTTCCGTATCCTTGGCGGTGATGGTGCCCACCTGGGCGATCTGCTCCTTGTCCTTGACCTCGGTGGAGGCCTTTTTAAGCTGCTCGACGATGGCGGCGGTGGCCTTCTGGATGCCCTTTTTCAAAGACAGGGCGTCGGCCCCGGCCGCGATGTTCTTGAAGCCGCCGGAGATAATAGCGTGCGCCAGGATGGTCGAGGTGGTCGTGCCGTCGCCGCAGGCATCGTTGGTCTTGCTGGCGGCCTCTTTGACCAGCTGCACGCCCATGTTCTCAAACGGGTCGGGAAGCTCGATTTCCTTGGCAATGGTGACGCCGTCATCGATTACCGATGGTGCCCCCCACTTTTTGTCCAGCGCCACGGTATGCCCCTTGGGCCCCAGGGTGACCTTCACCGCATCCGCCAGCGCATCAATGCCCTTCTTCAGGGCATGTCTCGCATCTTCACCGTAAATAATCTGTTTGGCCATTTTTCTTCCTCCTTAGCTTCCCTTGTTATTTGCCCTTCTTCGCCAGAATATCGCTCTCGCGGAGAATGATCAGCTCTTCGTCGTCAACCTTGATTTCCGTGCCGCCGT
>MGNQ01000006.1:1998-2230 GCA_001796865.1 Chloroflexi bacterium RBG_16_56_11 | reverse complement strand
GGCAGGATGCGCTTGCCGTCATCGGACATTTTCCCGGGGCCCACGGCCAGGACCTCACCCTCCTGGGGTTTTTCCTTGGCGGTATCCGGCAGGTAGATGCCGGACTTCGTCTTCCCTTCCTTTTCGATGGGTCTTACCAGAACGCGGTCAGCCAGTGGCTGCAATTTAGCTGCCATTCCATTCCTCCTTTCTTGATTCAACCTGGATACCCTTACATGTTTTAGCACTCTCG
>MGNQ01000006.1:386-1901 GCA_001796865.1 Chloroflexi bacterium RBG_16_56_11 | reverse complement strand
CTCTATATCTCCAGAATCTATACTTGATATCTCCGGGCTTCGGGTGGGGTTAACCGCGGGAGGGGATGAGGTGAGGGAATAAAAGGTCCGTCCGGGTGCCGGAAAAAATAAAAATATGGCTGGTTTTGACGGTTGACACGGCATCGTGTAAAATGCGGGCATGAGCCAGCGTCTTCAAGCCAGGACAGCCAGGTGGGACAGCCAGCGTATCCAGGCTTTACGCCGGCACCTGGGCCTGACCCAGCGGGAACTTTCCGACCGGTTGGGCACCCGCCAGCAGACCATCAGCGAATGGGAGACCGGGATGTACCGGCCACGCGGCGCCTCGGCGACGCTCCTTTCCCTGGTGGCCGAACAGGCTAAATTCCACTACGATGCCTCACCCCCGAAAAAGAAGCCTTGACATCATACACGGAAACGTGTAAGCTGATGCCGGTGGGATGGGCAGCGGCCCGGCCACGTCTTAAGCCGGCCAATCCGGAGAGTGTTGCCAAATGGGTCAAGACCGCCAGGTTGATAACCTCAAGCCTTTCTTCGAGCCGGGGAGTGTCGCCGTCATCGGGGCTTCACGGACGCCGGGTAAAGGCGGCTATAACATCATCGAGAACCTGGTGCGGCTCGGCTATGCCGGAAAAATCTACCCGGTCAACCCCCTGGCCAGGCAGATTCTGGGCTTTACGGCCTATGCTTCCCTTCAAGATGCTCCCGAGACGCCGGAGCTGGCGATCATCATCCTGCCGCCTCACCTGGTCCTGCCATCGCTGGAAGAGTGCGCCGCCCGGGGTGTCAGGGCGGTCATCATCGAATCGGCCGGCTTCGGCGAGATGGACGAGTCCGGCGCCAGGGCGCAGGAGCAAATCGCCGCGGTGGCGCGCCGCGCCGGTATGCGGGTCATGGGGCCGAACAGCGTCGGCACCATCAACCCTTACAACGGGTTCGATGCCAGCCTCGGCCGGCTGAACAAGATATTTTTGCCCCGGGGCGATATCCGGCCGGGCTCGGTGGGGTTCATCGGGCAGACCGGCCTGTTTACCGGCGTCTTCCTGCCTCTAATAAATGATGAGCTCGGCATCAGCAAGGTGGCCTGCCTGGGCAACAAGTGCGACGTCGACGAAAGCGATATGCTCGAATACCTCGGCGACGACCCGGCGACGCGGGTCATCGTCATGTACCTGGAGAGCATCAGCGACGGCCAGCGTTTCCTGGCCTTGAGCCGCCGCATCGTTAAAGAGAAACCCATCGTCGTGCTGAAATCGGCCGTCACCGAAATCGGGGCCAGGGTATCGGCCACCCATACCGCCTCCATCGCCGGGGAGGACCGGGTCTATGACGCCGCCTTCCGGCAGTCGGGCATCATCCGGGTGGGGAGCTTCGAGCAGCTCTGGGATACCGCCCGGGCCTTCGTCCACGCCCCCCTGCCGCGCGGCAACCGGGTGGCCATCATCAACCTGGCCGGGTCCGGCTGTGTCATCACCGTCGATGCCCTGGTGCGGCACGGCCTGGCGGTCGCCGAGC
>MGNQ01000006.1:0-321 GCA_001796865.1 Chloroflexi bacterium RBG_16_56_11 | reverse complement strand
ATCGACGTCTGGACGGCCGTCGAGGCCAGCGGCTTCGAGGCGGCCTACACCACCGTCACCCGGGCGGCCCTGGAGGACGACGGCGTGGATGCCGTGGTGGTCATCATGGGCGCCATCGACTGGATGCCGGGAAAAAAGGTGCCGCCTATTTTCGCCGGTATCAGGAAAGACTTCCCGCAGAAACCCATCCTGGCCGTCAGCCCCCTGGGAGACCGGAAGGTCTACGACCGCCTGTGCCGGGGCTTCCAGGCCATCGGCATCCCCAGCTATAACCGCGACGAGACCGCCATCGCCTCGCTGGCGGCGCTGTGGCGCTACCGG
>MGNQ01000005.1 GCA_001796865.1 Chloroflexi bacterium RBG_16_56_11 | reverse complement strand
TAGCTTGATGACATCTGTGCCTGGGGCTAGCTGGTTGAAGAGTCCGCTCGGGGTACCCAGCGTGGTATAGGTCAGCGTGCCTGCCGAGGCTGGTGCGGCCGCGACAAACAGGCTCGCCAGTATGGCGACGATCAGGCCTATGCCCCATATCTTGACTATTGTTTTTTTCATCGACTTTTTATTTTCTCCTTTGGGTCTTATCTTATTGATATCCCGGCCTTTGGCTAAGTGTACTTGGCTGCCGGGATATTTTAGCTTCCAAGCAGATTGTCAGAGCATTCCTGCTCCATCTCCCTTCAGACTATCGCATCACCTCCTATCGTTAAGCATACCTAACCCAAGGTACACTTCATAAACAGTCTAACACAAACTGGCGATTTGTCAACCCCTCTACCCGGCAATTTACATAAATTATCTCAAATTCACCGCAATTATCCGTTCGCCACCTTAACTATCTTTTATAACGCCGGCCCGGTAAAGAGGTTAGCAGAAAAATGTTGAAAAATTGTTAAAGACGGAAGAGTTGGTTTTTATTTTAGGAGGCGGTTCAGCCTGCCGGCCAGGTCCGCGGCGGACACCGTCTCCTGCCGCGCACCGGACATGTCCTTCAGAGTCACCGTCGCCGTTTTGACCTCGTCCCCGCCGATTATCACCGTGTAGCGCACCCCCAGGGAGTTGGCCTGCCTCAGCTGTGCCTTCAGGCTCCGGTCGCCGGTCGTCATGGCCGTCCCGATGCCCGCCTTCCGCAGCTGTGCGGCAAGGTTGATGGCCGTTTCCCTGGCCTCTTCGCCCAGGCAGGCGATGAGTACCTGCGGGCCGGGCAGGGCGGGTATGGAGATATTCTGCTCTTTGATGTTCAGGATTATCCTCTCGATGCCCGTGGCGAAGCCGATGGCGGGCGCGGGCTTGCCGCCCAGTTCTTCGATGAGGTCATCATAGCGCCCTCCCCCTCCGATAGTGCTCTGGCCGCCTTCCAGCTCCGGCTGCACCTCAAAGACGGTGCGCGTGTAATAGTCCAGGCCGCGCACCAGGCGGTGATTAAGTTTAAAGGGAATCTCCAGCCGGCCGAGGTACTTCTGCAGCTTCTGGAAATGTTCCGCGCATTCCGGGCAGAGATATTTAAAACTCTCCGGGGTGGCATCGGCTACCGGCTGGCAGGTCGCCTGTTTGCAGTCGAGCAGCCGCAGCGGGTTTTTCTCCAGCCTTATTTTGCAGTCGTCGCACAGCGTGCCGGGCTGCCGGGCGTAATAATCCTTCAGGACGGCGAGGTATCCCGGCCGGCATTTTTTACAGCCGATGCTATTAAGTTGCAGCGCGAGGCGGGTCAGGCCGAGGGTCCGGTAAAACCGCCAGGCCAGGTCGATGACCTCGGCATCGAGGGCGGGGTCGGCTTCGCCGATAGCCTCGACGCCGAACTGGTAGTGCTGGCGATAGCGCCCCGCCTGGGGCCTGTCGTAGCGGAAGATGGGGGAGACGTAGTGGAGTTTTACCGGCTGCGGCAGGTTTTGCATCCCGTGTTGAATAAAGGCCCGGCAGACCGCCGGCGTGCCTTCGGGCTTCAGTGTCAAGCTGTTCCCGCCGCGGTCATCAAACGTATACATCTCTTTCTGGACGATGTCCGTGTATTCACCGGCGCTGCGTCGGAAGAGGCTGGTGTCCTCGAAAACGGGAGTATCGATGCGCTGGTAACCGTAAAGCCCGGTCACTTCAGCGATGGCCTTTTCCACGTAACGCCAGTAGGGCTGCTCGGCCGGGAGGATGTCCGTGGTCCCGCGTGCTGCCTGGTACAAATTATTCTCCAATCTTTCTTAAGGCTAGAATACAGGATTAACCTGATATTTGTAAAGAACATTTCATCGCTGCAAGTGGATGTAGTAATATTAGCCGACTCTTGTGAAAGGGTGACCTTGATAGGAGGTTATTTGGTTATGTCCGGAAACAGGTACGGAAAATACTTTGTCAAAGCACCCGTCATGACCCGGGGCGGTTTTTTCCCGGTCGTGATTGCCAGCGGCGCTAAAGACTTCGATGGGGCGGATTTTTCGCTGCGCGTCCACTATATCGCCGGGCCGGGCGTGCTGATAAAAGAGCCCCACGCCCACGATTTCGCCCAGTTCTACTTTTTCTTCGGCGCCGACCTGGCGAATATCAAGGAGTTCGGCGCCGAGGTGGAGCTGTGCCTGGGCGACGAGGGCGAAAAACACGTCATCGATGTTCCCACCGCCGTCCACGTGCCCGCCGGTCTTGTCCACGGTCCCATGAGTTTCAGGAACGTCAGCCAGCCTATTATATTTATCGATACGCTGCTTTCCGCCCAGTACGCCACGAGATAGTTAATAACGGGAAAAAGCCCGGATTAGTTTTACTCGCCCGGGTATTTGAGATATACTGAAGACACAACCCCGTGCGGATTACTAGGGGAAAAGGCCCGGTCTTCCGGGCCCGGTGGGCGGTAATGGAATTTAGCCGACTTCTGGAAAAAGCCAGGGAATATCTTCCCCCGGAAAAAATTCCTGTCGTGGAAGAGGCCTTTAAATTTGCCTCTGAAAAACATCAGGGACAGGTAAGGATGTCTGGCGAACCTTTCCTGGAACATCCCCTTCAGACTGCCTATATCCTCGCCGAGCTCCAGCTCGATTCCGGCTCTCTGGCGGCCGCCCTGCTGCATGATATCCCCGAGGATACCGGGCTGCCCATGACAGAGATAGAAAAAAAGTTCGGGCCGGAGATTGCCAAGCTCGTCGACGGCACCACCAAGCTGGGCAAAGTCTCGCTGGCAGCGTCCGGTGTGGCCACCAGCGCCACCCAGGCCGAGAACCTCCGCAAAATGCTCCTGGCCATGGCCGAGGACCTCCGCGTCGTGTTCATCAAGCTGGCCGACCGCCTCCATAATATGCGGACGCTGAGTGCCCTTCCCCGCGAAAGGCAGATTAACAACGCCCAGGAGACCATGGAAATCTACGCCCCGCTGGCGCACCGTCTGGGAATCTGGGAGCTGAAATGGCAGCTCGAAGACCTGGCTTTCCAGTATCTCCAGCCGGAAGAGTACGGCGAAATAGTCGATGAAATCAACCGTTTGCATATCCAGCGCGACAAGTTCATCAACCGGGCCATCAGGATCCTGAAGGCCGAGTTTGGCAGGGCCGGGCTGGCCGCGGAGGTATCCGGCCGTCCCAAGCATATCTATAGCGTCTACCAGAAGAAAAAGCGTTATGCCGCCCTGGGCCGGGAGTTTAACAAGATTAATGATATCGTGGCCCTGAGGGTCCTGGTGGGAAGCGTGCAGGACTGCTGGAGCGCGGTGGGTATTATCCACAGCCTGTGGCACCCCCTGCCCGAGACCTTCGACGACTATATCTCGAACCCCAAGCCCAACGGCTACCAGGCACTGCACACGGCCGTGATGTGCCTGGGCACGACTCCCCTGGAAATTCAGGTCCGCACCCGTGAGATGCAATACGTCGCCGAGTACGGCGTGGCGGCCCACTGGCGCTATAAAGAGGGTGACAAAAAGAACATGCAGTTCGAAGAGAAGGTGGGCTGGCTACGCCAGCTCATCGAGTGGCACCGCGAGCTCAGCGGCGCCGAGGAGTTCCTGGAGTCTGTCAAGACCGATATTTTTATCGACCAGGTCTTCGTGTATACTCCTAAAGGTGAAATCAAGGACCTCCCCCGCGGTGCCACGCCTCTTGACTTCGCCTACCGGGTGCATACCGACCTCGGGCACCGGTGTGTCGGCGCCAAGGTCAACGGTAAACTGGTGCCCCTGACCAGCGAGCTGAAAAACGGTGATATCGTCGAGATTCTCTCCGCCAAGGGTACCCGGGGGCCGAGCCTCGACTGGCTGAACCTCAACCTGGGCTATGCCCGCACGTCCCACGCCCGGGCGAAAATCCGGCAGTGGTTTAACAAGCAGGAGCGCACCGAGAATATCGAGCGCGGCCGCCTGATACTGGACAAGGAACTACGTCGCCTGGGGATAAAGACCGAGCGCCAGGCCCTCGCTGCCCTGTTCAACTTCACCGGCCTGGATGATTTCCAGGCGGCCGTCGGCAACGGGAGCGTCACCGCCCACCAGATTATTCTGAAGCTGGCTGCCCAGGAAGAAAAAGCCAGGCCGGTAACCGAGGTCAGCCCGCCACGTGTGACGCGCTCGACCGTCCACGTCATGGGCGTCGGCGATCTCATGACCAATATCGCCCAGTGCTGCCATCCCGTCCCCGGTGATAAGATCATCGGCTATATCACGCGGAGTCGCGGCATCACCATCCACCGCGAAGACTGCCATAATATCCTCAATGAGGATGAAAGGGAGCGGCTCGTTCCGGTAGAATGGGGTCAGAGCGATACGTCCTATCCGGTCAATATCCAGGTCGAGGCCTGGGACAGGGTCGGGCTGATGCGCGATGTCACTACCGTCGTCGCCGAGGAGAAGGTGAATATAACCACGGTCAGCCTTGCTGATGGCAGCGGCCAGGCGGTCACGATGTACCTGACCCTCGAGACCACCGGCTTGGCGCAGTTGAGCCAGATATTGAAAAAGATTGACACCGTCAAAGGCGTTATCAGCGTCAGCCGTGTCGGTGACGATGTGTCCCGGCCGGGCGCCGGCCCGCCGGTAAAAGCCCGGGGCGATGGTTCCAGACCGTTGAAAAAATAAGGGAGGTTAGTTTTGACAAGCAAATCAGCGCTCAAGCAGGTGAGAGTTGCCTCGAGGAGGCAGCTGCGCAATAAAGCTATCCGCAGCGAGGTCAAGACGGGTATCGCCAAGGCGGAAAAGCTCATCTTTACCGGCGACCTTAAGGCCGCGCAGGAAGCCGTCGCGGCGGCCGTGAGCTCTCTGGACAAGGCGGCGGAGAAGCAGGTCATCCACGGCCGCAACGCCGGGCGGCGTAAAGCGAGACTTCTAAAAAAGCTGAACCAGGCGGCGGCCCGGCCATCCGCCGGGACACCGACTGAAAAAGAGGCCTAGCCTGAAGGAAACCCGGGAGCATCGAGGTGACTGAAGAATCTTGGTGGGTGGATAAAAAGCCCCCGTCCCCTGATTCTTTCCCCGTAAAAATCCGGGGGTTTTTTCCTCGCCGGCTCTAGTCGGAGGAAGGAATCGGCCGGGCTTCCTGGACTTCCATCGGGTTGCCGTCGCAGGTCATCTCGCCGTCGCCGGCTTTCGTGCACAGGGCTTCCGTGCCGCATTTGCTGCAACGATATCTTTTACCTAGCTGGGTTGCCACTTTCTGACCTCCTGGGACCGGGATTTACTGTTTTAACTCCATGGGCTGGCCGCAGTGGGTGACGGTACCGCCGCCTCCCTTGGTGATGATGATTTCAGCGCCGCACTTAGCGCAGCGGTATCTCTTACCTACCTGATTTGCCATGTCGCACCTCTTCGAGCGAAATCTGTCAATTTGATATTATAGGCGGAATGCGTGGCACTTGTCAAAGCTGTGGACATGCCTTATGACAAAAGTCGCTTACCGGCGGGTCCGGATTAAATAGCATTAGGGTAGTAAGGAATTTGGGAGGACGAAAGACGCTGATGGGCTGAGGATGCACGTACGACAGGCTCGTGTTGCAGTCTGAAATTGCATTGCGCTCCCTCGATGAATGGTACCGCTGGGAAACCCGCCTGGAAAGGGACTGCCTGGCGCGGCGCGAAAAGGGTCTTCGGGCCTTTTTCCTGAAATTAATGGATGCCGTCGGCCTATAGCCCGGCCAGGTTTTTCCCCATTTCGCGGCACTTTTTCAGGTTTTCGGGCGTGGGCTGGCGCTGCACGCCAACGCTATCGAACATTCTTTTCATGCCCAGGCCGTCGCAGATTATCTCCACGCTCTCTATCGCCGGTAACCCGCCGCCCCCATAGCTCCCGAACACCACGTACGGTTTGTTCTCCATTTGCCCCCGGACCGTTCCCCACACGCGGTCGAAGAAGTCCTTGACCATGCCCGCCATGTAGGCGAAGTAGTTCGGTGTGCCGATGACGACGGCGTCGCACCCGAGCAGGTCATCCACGCCGGCCTCGACGGCCTTTTTCAGAGTCACCGTCGCCCCGGCGGCTTTAGCGCCTTCGGCAATCGCCTTGGCCATAGCCTCGGTGTTGCCGGACTGGGAATGATAGACGATAAGGATATTTTTCATTTAAGGCGAGTGCCTCCTGTGCTGCGGTTGAATTCCAACTAAAAAGTATAAACGGGAAGGGTAAGTGTGTCAAATAAGAGAACTATGTTTTCCGTAGCGGGATTGATATTGTAAGCAGCCGGTGTTAAAATCATTTTACTCGAGTTACATTATTTTGTGGAGGTCGTTATCCCGCAATACACATTCACCGCCCATGCCAAAAAGATGTTAACTGAGCGGGACATAAACCGGGAATGGGTAACGGGGGTGGTTTTAAATCCGGGAAGAACCGAGGCCAGGTCTGATGGAACAGTACATTGTCTCGGACCGGTAATGGAGCGAAACGGACGTATTTTGCGAGTGATTACAATTCCTGAAAGCGGGTCTATTATAATTATCACGGCCTTTTTTGACCGCAGGGAAAAGAGGAAAAGATGAGAATTACCGTAGATGAAGTAAATGATGCTTTGTATTTTCGTCTGGACGAGAGTCTAGTCGTAGAATCTGAGGAAGTCCAACCGGGCATTATTCTCGATTATGACGAAAGAGGTCAAACCATAGGTATAGAAATACTCGGCATCAAAAAGCGTATTCCCGCCGGAGAACTCAAAAAGCTTCAATTTGAGTCCGTGTAATACTTTTGCTTCGACTATAAACACCTCTTTGTTATAGCTTTATTGAATGTGGCCCTGGACTTTTTGTAGGTTGTTTTCCTTTACCCCACGCCACCTCCCCTTCAGGGTGAATCCTTCAGGATAAACCCCATCTCGAACACCGGCCCGTCTTTGCATACCTGCTTTAAACCATGCTTAGTTTCAATCGTGCAGCCGTAGCAGACGCCCACCCCGCAGCCCATCATTATCTCCATTGAAACCTGGACGGGTCTGTTTTTAAGCTCCGGCATTTTCGTCATGGCGCGGTACATGGCCGCCGGCCCGCAGGCGAAGACCTGGTCGGCGCCTGCGAGGTAGTGCGGGATGAGGTCAGTAGCCAGACCTTTGAACCCCTCCGAGCCGTCGTCCGTGGCGTTGACGACGTTGATGCTGGCGGGGAGCAGGCCGCCGTCGTAGAGCTTCTGCGGCAATGCCACCGGCAGGAGGCACTCGCCGGAGCGGGCGCCGTTGATAAGCGTTACCTTTTTCCCGGAAGTGATGGCGGTTTCCGCCAGGAAGTACAGCGGCGCGATGCCTATGCCCCCCGCCACGAGCAGCAGGTTCTTCGCATCTGGATTGATGGAAAAACCGTTACCCAGCGGCCCGAAGATGTCCAGAATCCCCCCTTTTTTCTGCTGCGATAACCAGAGCGTGCCCTTGCCAACGACATTGACCAGGAGCACTATCCGGTCACCCTCCACCCGATGAATGCTGACCGGACGTGGTAAAATCGTTTCATCCCCACAACGCACCATGACGAACTGCCCGGGACTGGCCGACGTTGCTATTTCGGGCGCGTCCAGCCAGATGAGATATGTCTCCGGCATGACCTCGATAATCGATTTAATGGGTGCTTTGACCTGTTTCACGAAGGCCCCCGGTTGCGGTAGTCGGGGAGGGGCTGGGCGGTATAGCTCTGGCTCCCCCGGGAAATCACCTCCGTGGCGGCCCGCAGCGTGTCCAGCGAGGTAAAGCAGGGGATGCGCTTTTCGGCGGCCGCCCGGCGGATGTAGAAGCCGTCCCGGAAGGGGACATGCGCCCCGGTGATGGTGTTGACCACGCCGTTAATGGTGCCATTGTTTATCAGGTCGATGATGTTGGGGTGCCCCTCGTCGAGCTTTTTGCTGGTCATCTTCACCGGCAGACCGGCGGCCTCTATCATGGCGGCGGTACCCTCGGTGGCGTAGAGCCGGGCCCCGGCTGCGGCCAGCTTCCGGATGATGGGCAGCGCTTCCGCCTTGTCGCGGTCGGCAATGCTGAACAGTATCCCGCTCTTCGAAGGCAGATCGAGCCCCGCCGCCAGGATGGCCTTGGCCAGGGCGGCGTCAAAAGTATAGTCGATGCCCATGACCTCGCCGGTCGACTTCATCTCCGGGCCGAGGTGCGTATCGACGCCCGCCAGCTTGGACATGGAGAAGACCGGGGCCTTGATGGCTATCAGCTTGCCGACCGGCCACAGCCCGCCGCTGTAGCCCTGCTCTTTAAGGCTTTTACCGAGCATGACCCCGGTGGCCACCTTTATCATCGGCACGCCGGTGACCTTGGAAATAAAGGGGACGGTGCGGCTGGCGCGCGGGTTGACCTCGATGACGTAGACCGAGGAGTCCATGCCCTCGGCGCCGGGCATAATGACGAACTGGATATTCATCAGCCCCCTGATTTTCAGGGCGATACCGATGCGCGTTGAATAGTCGACCAGCCTTTCCACCTCTTTTTTCGAGAGATTGACCCCGGGATAGACCGCCATCGAGTCGCCGCTGTGCACTCCCGCCCGCTCAATGTGCTCCATGATGCCGGGGATAAGCACGTTCTCGCCGTCGCCGATGGCGTCCACCTCGCACTCTTTGCCCTGCAGGTACTTATCGATGAGCACCGGGTGGCCGGTATCCAGCTCCATGGCCAGGCCCATGTAGCGCACCAGCTCGGTTGCGTTGTAGACGATTTCCATGGCGCGCCCGCCGAGGACATAGCTGGGTCGCACCAGCACCGGGTAGCCGATGACCTCCGCCACCCGGAGGCCTTCGTCGAGGGAGGTCACGCCCGCCCCCGGCGGCTGCGGTATCCCCAGCTCGTCGAGGAATAGCTCGAAACGGCGGCGGTCGCTGGCCAGGTCGATGGCGTCGGCGCTGGACCCGATGATGGGCATCCCGACCCGGGAAAGCGGCTGCGACAGGTTGATGGCCGTCTGCCCGCCGAACTGCACTATCGACGGCGGCGGGCCGTTGTCGACTGCCTCGTTTTCCAGGATGTCGCGCACGCTCTCCTCGTCCAGCGCCTCGAAGTAGAGCCTGTCCGACGTATCGAAGTCCGTGGAGACGGTCTCCGGGTTGGAGTTGATCATGATGCTCTTGTAGCCGGCCCCCTGGAGCGCCCAGGCGGAATGCACCGAGCAGTAGTCGAACTCGATGCCCTGCCCGATGCGTATCGGCCCGCTGCCGATGACGATGGCCTTTTTCACGTTCTCCGACGCGGCCTCGTTTTCCTGCTCGTAGGTGCTGTAGAAATAGGGAGTGGCGGCGTCGAACTCGGCGGCGCAGGTGTCCACCATCTTGTAGACGGGACGGATGTTCCATTCCTGGCGCATCTGCCGCACCTGCTCGGTGAGCCGGTCTCCCAGGGTGCCTATCTGCCCGTCACTGAAGCCGAGTCGCTTGGCCCGGCGGAGAAGGTCGGCCGTCAACGGCTCGGAAAGGAGGGTCTTTTCCATATTTATAATATTCTGCAGCTTGGCCAGGAACCAGACATCTATTTTCGTGTGGTCAGCGATGGTCTCCGGCGTGATGCCCCGCCGCAGGGCCGCCATGATGGCCCACAGGCGCAGGTCATTAGCGGGCATGAGGGGGTAGGTCTTGACGCTGGCACCGCGCTCCCACCGCGGGTCTTCCCAGAGCAGCGATTTCGTGCCGAACTCCAGGGAGCGCACAGCCTTTTGCAGCGCCGCCTCGAATGTGCGGTCGATGGCCATCACCTCGCCGGTGGCCTTCATCTGCGTGCCGATGATGCGGTCGCCCGAGGCGAACTTGTCGAAAGGCCAGCGCGGAATTTTCACGACGACGTAGTCCAGGGCCGGCTCGAAGGAGGCCATCGTCTTGCCGGTGACGGCGTTGGTAATCTGGTCGAGCGTCTTGCCGGTGGCTATCTTGGCGGCGACCCGGGCGATGGGATATCCGGTGGCCTT
>MGNQ01000004.1:54611-54821 GCA_001796865.1 Chloroflexi bacterium RBG_16_56_11 | reverse complement strand
GTGCGTAATAAAACCAGGTTGTTTTGCGCGTCATCTCGTTTTTGAGATAGAATTGAAGCGATGAAGCTGATTCCGGAAGATAATGAGGAAATATACATGAAGAGCATTTTCAAAATAAACGCGCGGGAGAACCTGCGGATTTTTTTGGTATTTTTTGCGGGTGTTTTCGGGGCGCTAATCATCGCCCTGGGTGGCATCCTGGCCCTGATT
>MGNQ01000004.1:54259-54558 GCA_001796865.1 Chloroflexi bacterium RBG_16_56_11 | reverse complement strand
GCGGCCTTCGATAACACCCTGCCGATACTGGGGGTGCTGTTTGTCCCGGCGGCGGTAGTCGCGCTGCTGTTGAGCCGCAGTACGCTGCGAAGAAACCAGCTACAAAAGCGACTCGAGCTGGACGAGCAGCTCCTGGAAATGGTCGACGACCCGGTCTTTATTCATAACCTCGACGGCAACTGCCTCTACGCCAGTAAACTCAACAAGAAGAGCGGCTACACCCGCGACGAGCTGCGGGACGTCAACTTCCGCTCCCTGAAAGACGCGGTCTATGACGAGCTCATCCGGCCACGCATCAA
>MGNQ01000004.1:42610-54191 GCA_001796865.1 Chloroflexi bacterium RBG_16_56_11 | reverse complement strand
CCGGTCGAGGTATATAGTCGGGTCATCGAGACGGGCAAGGAGAACTCCGTCTTGAGCATCGTGCGGGACATCACCGAGCGGAAACGGGCGGAAGAGGAGCTGCGGCAAAGCTCGGAGAAGATACAGAGGGCGATGAACGGGACCATCGACTCGATGGCGTCCATCGCCGAGGTGAGAGACCCCTATACCGCGGGACACCAGCAGAGGGTCGCCCGGCTGGCGGCGGCGATAGCTAAAGAGATGGGCCTGCCGGAGGAACAGGTGGAAGGGATAAGGGTGGCGGGGACGCTCCACGATATCGGTAAAATCAGCGTGCCGTCGGAGATACTCAGCAAACCAGGGAAGCTAAGAAAGAGCGAGTTCGACCTGGTGAAGGACCACTCCGAGATAGGTTTCAGCCTTTTAAAGGGCATTGAGTTTTCTCAGCCGGTGGCCCAGATTGTGCTGCAGCACCACGAGCGAATGGACGGCTCCGGATATCCGAAAGGGCTGGCGGGGGAGGATATCCTCGTCGAGGCACGCATCATGGCCGTATCTGACGTCATCGAGTCGATGTCATCGCACCGGCCTTACCGCCCGGCTTTCAGCGTCGAAAAGGCGCTCCTGGAAATTATCATGAAAAAAGGCACCGTTTACGACGCGGGCGTGGTGGACGCCTGCGTCAGGCTCTTCAACGACAAAGGTTTCACGTTCGACTAAATATCAAACAAGGCTAACGGTTTGCCCCCTCCGCCGGTGACTACAGGGTTGTATTAATAGTGCTTTTTGATGTCACCCTTCGCTTCGCCCAGGGTCTCGGAGTGGCGGGGTCTATGCGTACAATGCCCGACCTCACCCCGAGATTCTTCGTCGCTCCGCTCCTCAGAATGACATTTGATACAACCCTCGCTGACTACGGGAAGGGGGCTTTTTTTCAGAGGAACGCACAAGTTACGGATTGCTTCGTCGCTGCGCTCCTCGCAATGACAGGATGGTTTTGCGTCCCGCCGCCGCTTTAGGTTACAATAATAGGCTGGCGGAGGGACAATTGATGTTAGCGAAGGTAAGAACCGGTGCCATCCTGGGACTCGACGGGGCGATGGTCGAGGTAGAGGTGGACATCGCACCGGGCCTGCCTAACTTCTTCATCGTCGGCCTGCCGGACGCCGCGGTACAGGAAGCCAAGGAACGCGTCCGGGCAGCCATCCGCAACTCGGGCGGAACCTTCCCGATGAAGCGAATCGTGGTGAACCTGGCCCCGGCCGACCTCAAGAAAGCCGGCCCGGCCTACGACCTGCCGATAGCCGTGGGCATCCTGATGGCCTCGGAGCAGGTCAACGCCAACGCCGTCGACACGATGTTCCTGGGGGAACTTTCGCTGGACGGCAGCCTGCGGCACACCAACGGTGTATTGCCCCTGGTGGCCCTGGCGCACGGAGAAGGCCTGGACAAGGTCATCGTGCCCGAGTTCGACGCCAGGGAAGCCTCGCTCATCGAAGGCATCAAGATAATTCCCATCGCGTCGCTGGCGCAGCTCGTCGGGTATTTACAGGGAGAAGTCCCGGCCCCGGAGTGTAAACCGGAAACGGCTCCCCGCCCGAGCGCGCCGCCTACCAATATCACCGACCTGGCGGATATCAAGGGACAGGAGCACGTCAAGCGTGCCCTGGAGGTGGCCGCGGCCGGAGGGCACAACATGATAATGTGCGGGCCCCCGGGCAGCGGCAAGACCCTGCTGGCCCGCGCCCTGCCATCCATCATGCCGCCCATGACGAACGGTGAAGCCCTGGAGGTCACCAAGATATACAGCGTGAGCGGGCTGCTGCCGGCGGACACTCCAATGATAAGGCAGCGCCCTTTCCGCTCCCCGCACTACACCATATCGAACGCCGGGCTGGTGGGCGGGGGTCACTTCCCCCGACCGGGCGAGATAAGCCTCAGCCACCGGGGGGTGCTCTTCCTCGATGAGCTGCCGGAGTTCGGCCACTCGCTGCTGGAGGTGCTGCGTCAGCCCCTCGAAGATAAAGTGGTGACGATTTCGCGGGCGCAGGGACGGGTAACGTTTCCTTCCAGCTTCATGCTGGTAGGGGCGATGAACCCCTGCCCGTGCGGTTACTACGGCGACCCCTTCCACAAGTGCACCTGCCCCTCGAGCCTGGTATCCCGGTACCAGCGGCGCATCAGCGGGCCGTTCATCGACCGGGTTGATATATTCGTCGAGGTGCCGCACATCGACTACGAGAAGCTGGCTGACGTCCGACGCGGCGAGACGTCCGCAACAGTACAAGGGAGAGTGACGGCAGCGCGGGAACGACAGTTGAAACGGTTCCGGGGGACGCGGTTGACCAGCAACGCCGAGATGACGCCCGCGGAAATCCGTGAGTTATGTAAAGTGGAGGCTTCCGCCCAGAGCCTGCTGCAGGCGGCGATGAAACAGCTCTATCTCTCAGCGCGGGCTTTCCACCGGATACTCAAGTTATCGCTGACCATCGCCGACCTGGAAAACAGTGATATAATAAAGGCGCAGCACGTCGCCGAGGCGATACAGTACCGGCCGAGAAGGACCGAGTGAGAGTGAAAAACGTCCTCTACACGCGCCATGCCAGAAGCAGAATGCGTCAGCATCATATCAGCGAGACAAGTGTAGTGTCTGCGCTCGAAATACCCGAACAGTTGTTACCAAGTATTAAAAATCGTTATAATGCTCTTAAGAAGGTAACCGAGGGGACAATTATCCGGGTCACTTTTGTGGAAGAAACAGACCATATACTTGTCATTACCGTATCTCCGCGGAAGCATTTCCAGAAGGAGGCATAAAATGAAAATTGAATATGATAAAGAAGCTGATGCTCTGTATATAATACTCCGGGACGTTCCGGCTGCAGACTCCAGAGACCTTGAAGGAGGTGTCACCATAGATTTAGATGGCAACGGGAATATCGTGGGGCTGGAAGTATTAGACGCTTCGGAGAAGCTGGGGCTGGAAGCTTTAACCAATATCAGCATCTTGAACATGCCCCTGGAAAAGATACCACTGGGTTAGTATCAATATACCCGCATTAACATAGAATTAAAGAAAGGAAAAGGAAATGGCGGAATCTAAGTACGGCAAGTACATCTGCACGGAGCTTAAGAAAAACGTCCCGCTGCCTCCCTACCGGGAATGGGAACGGGACATGATAGGCGACGGTTTGTGGGACGGCTACCACCGTGGCCTGGAGCACGTCGTCTGGACGGACGCCGAGGTCATGCCCGGCTCTTTTTACTCGGAGATGGTCTGGCAGTGGCCCCAGAGCTGGCCTAACCAGCGGCCGCGTCCCAGGCTTACCCCGGAGCAGATGAAAGAAGCGGCGAAGCGTCCCGGCGGCCAAGGCGTTCCACCGCACGCTCACCCGTTTCCGGAGCTCCTCTCTTTCTTCGGGACTGACCTGGAACACCCGGAAGAGCTCAACGGCGAGGTGGAGTTCTGGATGGAAGACGAAAAATACATCTTTACGAAGAGCTTCGTTGTCTATATTCCGGCGAACGTCACCCATTGCCCGTTGAGAGTTCATCGTATGGATAAACCCTTTTTCCACTATACCATCGGCCCGGGCGCCATGTACGTCTAATACCGACGAATCGAAAAAGAGAAAGGAACCTCTGATGGCGAAGAAATACGAAAAGAACTTCGTGACCAAAGATAAACCCAACTTTAAATATCCCGCCTACGAGCACCCCGATCCTAAAAAATCAATACGCCTGGCCTATATCGACGAAACAACCGTTAAAGGCGCGGAGTTCGGCTGCGAGAACATGTGGCTGCTTCCCGGCGGGCCGAAAGAGCAAAAGCTACTGGACGCCAATACCCAGCCTTATGACCGCTTCTTCGGCTTTTACGCCTTCAACTATGATAATATCCGCGATCTCTGCGCCGAGGTGGAACTTTACATCGGCGGGGAAAAACACACCGTGAAAAAAAGTTTTGCCATGTTCGTTCCGGCTAAACTGGAAGTCGGCCCGCTGACTATCCGCAACATCACCAAACCGATATTTTTTACTACCGAGTTCCCCTGCGGTAAGGCCGTCAAAAAGAAATAGAAAAGAGGATTTGCCCGATGCCCGAGACAAAATACGGAAAATATATCCTGAGCGAGATGAAAATGCCCGCCGTTGAAGCACCGTGGAGTCCACCGAATTTGGGGCCAGCCGGGAAGGGAAAAGGCGGGCGTGTCCTGTATATGGACAGCAGCATCGTCCCCGGGGCCTCTTACATGGAATGCGTCTGGGTGTTACCGCGGCCGGCCGGCGTGGCCCCCGGAGGCCCGGGAGGCCGGAAGGTCGGCACGGAGCCGCATGCCCACGACTACGACGAGGTTATCGCTTTCTTCGGGACGGACCTGAATGACCCGCACGACCTGGGAGCGGAGGTCGAGCTCTGGCTGGGGGACGAGAAACATATCATCACCAAAAGCAGCCTGGTGTTTATCCCGGCGGGACTGAAGCACTGCCCGTTGACTTTCCTGAAAGTTGACCGGCCGGTCTTCCACTACACCACGGGCCCGGGGAAGATGTATTTCTAAGAGACCAAAAAATGTCAGGGGAGCCGGCTGCCAGAAGTGACAGTGTTAGGACCTGCCCGCCCACCAGATGGCCACGCCGACCGCCAGGATAACCACTCCCAGGGCGATAGCAATCCATCCGCCCGTCTTCAATGCCCCCGGCTGAGGGCTTTCGACGTGTTTCAGGGAAAACTCACGGAGGTCACGCTGGGCCGCGAGCTTCTCAAAAAGTCGCCTTTCTTCCCGCCATCCCCAGAATATTCCGGCGATTCCCAGGAGAATAAACACGCCACCGACGATAGCGAGTATAAGCGGATTGCCTTCAAACATAGTACGTCCGTCTCCTGCACGGAGGTGTTCAGTACTTAATATAGGCCATCAGGGGGGAATTTTCAACAGGGGAACCGGCGTATTTTTCTGGACTGTGCGGTCAGGCTCTCGCCACCAAGTCATCTGTTTGGAAATGGGGGTTTTTTAGGAGGGGGTCTGCACCCTTCAGGGTGAACCCCTCCTAGACGCCTGTTTTAAGACGGTATAAATTACTGCATCGTGGCGCTCCTCGCGGTGGCAGCTGGCGAGAAGACAGGCTCACCCTTCGACAAGCGAAGGGTGAGCGACATTAGCAGCACAATTTTATGACACCATGGGCTAGGTTACTTCGACGGTGGCGCCGGCGTCTTCGAGCTTCTTCCTGGCATTGGCGGCCTCTTCCTTGTTGATACCTTCCTTGACCGGCTTGGGAGCGGCTTCTACCAGGTCCTTGGACTCTTTCAAGCCCAGGGCTGTCAGCTCACGCACTGCTTTGATGACATTTATCTTGTTGGCGCCGATTGCCTTGAGGATAACGGTAAACTCCGTTTTTTCCTCGGCGGCGGGAGCGGCTGCCTCGGCTGAAGGCGCGGCTACGGCAGCCACGGCCATCGGCGCGGCGGCGCTGACCCCGAATTCGGTTTCCAGCGCCTTGACGAGCTCGGCGAGATCCAGAACGGACATCCCCTTGATAGCGGTCATGATATCGTCGATGGTCCCGGACTTCTTCGGCTTGGCTGCTTTGTGCTTTTTAGTCTCTTCCGCGGCCGGTTCTTCGGCCTTGACTTCTTCTTTCTTCTCTTCGTCTGCCATTTCAGGCTCCCTCCATTTGTTTAATTCTGGCCTGCAGCACTCCCGTCAATCCGCGGAGAGGTCCCGCAAGCACGTAAACCAGCCCGTAAACAGGACTCTTCATCCTGGTCAATACCTGGACCAACAGCCTTTCCCGCGAGGGCAGTTTAGCCAGGGCTTCCACATCTTTGGGGCTGAGCGTGCGGCCCGGCAGGAAGCCACCCTTGATAGTGAGCGTGGACTTCGAGGTGCGGATATAATCCGTCAGGATGCGGGCGACCGGAGGCTCTTCGCCATAACCCAGGGCGACGGCCACCGGTCCGGTGAAAGTGGCGGCGGCATGTTCCAGGCCGGCGTTTTTTGCGGCCATGCGGGCGAGCGAGTTTTTTACGACCCTGTATTCGACACGCGCTTCCCGGAGCTTCCGCCGAATCTCATTCAACTCCGACGTGGTCAGGCCGCGATAGTCCGTGATGATGCCGACCCGGCTTTTGGAAAATGTTTCCTGGAGCTTTTCAACGATTTTCACCTTTTTTTCCGTGGCCATGTCATGCCTCCTGAAAAACTAGGGACCTTAAAACAAAAGTCCCCGCGCCTGCCGCACGAGGACTTGACCAATACCATGAACGATTAGGTATTCATTTCATCCTCGGCAGGCACTGATTAAGTCCCGGTAAGACCGGGACGCCCGCTGTCTCGGGATTCAATATTCAGTTAACAGTCTATTTTAGCACAATTTTACGCAGTAGTAAACCTAGCTTGCGTTCAAGGCCAACGCCGAGGAAAGGTCGAGCTTGATGCCCGGACCCATTGTCGTGGTGATATAGGCGCTCTTGACATACTGCCCCTTGGCGCCGGTGGGCTTGGCCTTGACGACCGCCTCCATGACGGCCGTAAGGTTTTCCATCAGCATCTTCTCGTCGAAGCTAACCTTGCCGAGGGGCACGTGGATGATAGCGGTGCGGTCCAGTTTGTACTCGACGCGGCCCTTGCGGGCGTCCTCGATAACGCGGGGTAAATCATTCATGGGGACGACGGTGCCGGACTTGGGGTTGGGCATGAGGCCTTTCCTGCCCAGGATTTTGCCGAGCTTGCCTACTTTGCCCATCATCTCCGGAATGGCGATAGCCGTGTCGAAGTCGACCCAGCCTTCTTCAATTTTTTTTATCAGGTCTTCCCCACCGACGTAATCAGCGCCGGCCCCCTGGGCCACCCGCTCCGCCTCACCCTGGGCAAAAACGAGGACGCGCACCCTTTTACCCAGGCCGTGGGGCAGGAGCGCGACGCCCCTCACCTGCTGGGCGGCATTACGCGGGTCGAGACCCATCCTCAAATGAAGCTCGACGGTCTCGTCGAACTTGGCCGGGGCTACCTTTTTCACGAGCCCGACCGCTTCCTGGGGTTGATAGGCAGTGGCTGGATTTACCTTTTTGGACGCTTCGATATATTTTTTACCGTGTTTGACCATACTTCTATTCCACCTTTATGCCCATACTCCGGGCGGTGCCGGCGACGACCCTCTCGGCGGCCTCGATGCTGTTAGCGTTGAGGTCCTTGATTTTGACCTCGGCTATCTCACGGAGCTGTTTCTTCGTGATAGTCCCGGCGGTATCATGGCCGGCACGTCCGCTGGCCTTTTCCAGCTTCAGGGCCTTCTTCAGCAAATCGGAGGCGGGAGGGGTCCGGGTGACGAACGTAAACGAACGGTCTTCATAAACGGTTATTTCCACGGGGATTATAGAGCCGGCCTGCGAGGCCGTCCGCTCGTTGTACTCCTTGCAAAAGGCCATGATGTTAAGGCCGTGCTGGCCGAGGGCCGGGCCAACCGGCGGGGCAGGATTGGCCTGCCCGGCGGGAATCTGTAATTTCACTATAGCCTTGACTTTTTTCGCCATTTTATTTCTCCGAGACTATGATTTGATGTCATTGCGAGGAGTCCCTATGAAGTCGGGACGACATGGCAATCTCTATCTCTATATTCAACCCTTCGCAGGGATTACCACGCTACGCTCGCAATGACCACCATTTTTCCCCTTCCCTGGATTCCCGTTTCCTCGGGAATGACGTTCAATAAATTTACAGTTTATCTATCTGCAAAAAGTCAAGCTCTACCGGCGTTTCCTGGCCGAATAAAGAGAGAAGCACCTTGGCTTTACCTTTTTCCATGTTGATTTCATCCACGACACCGACAAAATCAATAAACGGCCCGTCAGTAACGCGGACGCTCTGCCCCTTGCGGAAGCCGACTTTGACCTTGGGGGCCTCAGCCGTCATCTGTTTTAAGATCTCGCTTACTTCCTTTTCCCCGAGGGGGGTGGGGTTATTGCCGCTGCCGACAAACCCGGTGACGCCCGGGGTGTTACGGACGATAGACCACGTGTTCTCGTCCATCTTCATTTCCACCAGGACATACCCCGGTAAAATTTTGCGCGTTACGGTGCGCCGGCGCCCGCCCTTGACCTCTATCTCTTCCGCGGTGGGAATAACCACCTGGAGGATTTCATTCCCCGAGTCTACGAACTTGATACGCTGCTCGAGGTTTTTTTTAACGCGCTCCTCGTGTCCCGAGTAGGTATGAATCACATACCATTTTTTGTCATTACCGGCCACGAGCTACCTCACAAACCGGAGTCACGGGGGAAAATCCGCTTGAAAGATACATCAGAAACACCAACCCTTATCAGGGGACACGCCGCTAGCCACCGGCAAAAACCCTATTCACGAGCTCGGTAAAACCGAAGTCGAGGGCACCGAGGATGATACCGGCGATGACGGTGACGATGAGAACGAGGCCGGTCAGGTAAACGATTTCCCTTCTCGTCAGCCAGACTACTTTTTTTAGCTCGTTAATAATCTCGGCGAAGTAGCTAAAGGGCCTGAACCCTTTACGCCTGGTTACCGTCGGTTGCGTCATCCTGTTTGCATCCCTATCTGATAGGCAGCGCCATTTTACTTGGCCTCACGCTGCAACGTATGCTTGCGGCAGCGCGGGCAAAATTTTTTAAGCTCAAGGCGCTGCGTATCGTTTTTTCGGTTCTTGGAGGTGGTATAGGTGCGTTCCTTGCACACGGTGCAAGCCAGGTAGATAACACCTCTCGCTTCGCTTTTCTTAGCCATAACTACTCGATGATGCTGGCGATGGTGCCGGCACCGACCGTCCTGCCTCCCTCACGAATAGCAAAACGGAGACCTTTCTCCAGGGCCACGGGGTAGATGAGCTTGATTTTCATGACGATATTATCGCCGGGCATGACCATTTCGACGCCCTGGGGCAATTCGATAACGCCGGTGACATCGGTAGTGCGGATATAGAACTGGGGCTTATAGCCGTTAAAGAAGGGTGTATGGCGACCGCCTTCGTCCTTGGTCAGAACGTAAACCTGGGCCTCGGCGTAGGTATGGGGCTTGATGGAACCGGGGGCCGCCAGGACCATGCCACGTTCGATGTCTTCGCGCTCAACACCGCGGAGCAAGGCACCAATAGCATCGCCGGCTTCGGCCTGGTCGAGGCTTTTATGAAACATCTCCAGACCGGTAACGACGACCCTCCTCGGCTCGTGGTGCAGGCCGACGATATCGACCTCGTCACCGACCTTAATCGTGCCGCGCTCGACCCTGCCGGTGGGAACGGTGCCCCGCCCCTTGATGCTGAAAACATCTTCGATATGCATGAGGAAGGGCTGATCCTTGGCACGCGGGGGCACCGGTATAAAGTTATCAACGGCGTCCATGAGCTTGAGGATAGGACCGCACCATTTACAATCGGGCTTGCCGCAGCCGCACTCCAGGGCTTTGAGGGCGCTGACACGCACGATGGGCGTTTTATCACCGGGGAACTCGTTCTTGGTCAGTAACTCCCTGACTTCCACCTCGACCAGCTCGAGGAGCTCTTCATCTTCCATGGCGTCGACCTTGTTCAGGGCGACAACGATGTAAGGAACGAGTACCTGGCGTGCCAGGAGGACGTGCTCGCGGGTCTGGGGCATGGGGCCGTCCGGAGCGCTAACCACCAGTATGGCGCCATCCATCTGGGCGGCGCCGGAAATCATGTTTTTAATGAAGTCGGCGTGGCCGGGGCAGTCGATATGGGCATAATGCCGCTTTTCCGTCTCGTATTCGACATGCTGGATAGCGATGGTCATGCCCCTGGCCTTTTCTTCCGGTGCGTTATCAATGCTATCGAAAGGGCGGAATTGGGTCCTGGCATTTTGCTTGGATAAGACCAGCGTTATCGCCGCGGTCAGCGTCGTCTTACCGTGGTCGACGTGACCGATCGTACCGACGTTGACATGCGGTTTAGACCTATCGAATTTCTGTTTTGCCATTTCATCCTCCCTTTATTCCGAGCCCACAATCGGATTCGAACCGATGACCCCATTCTTACCAAGAATGTGCTCTACCGACTGAGCTATGTGGGCGTCGGTTTTATTATACAGATTTTAACCCATATTTGTCTACATTAGTAACGAGTTTGAATAAACGATGGTGGAGGGGGCAAGATTCGAACTTGCGTAGCCCTTAGGGCGGCAGATTTACAGTCTGCTCCGATTGGCCGCTCCGGCACCCCTCCCTCCGCAGGCCCCACCAATTCAAACCAGCCCGAGGAGGGATTCGAACCCGTCAACCTACCGATTACAAATCGGTTGCGCTACCATTGCGCTACTCGGGCAATACGAATAGACAGTTTATCAGATACGCACGAAAAATGCAATAACGCTATTAATCACGGTCCGACAGGCTCACATGAGCGGGCCGGGGATTTTATCGTCATTAAAATATCCAGCGTGCCCTTCGCCGGAAGAAGTAGCCGGCGATGAGGCCGGCGGCGATACCGCCGAGGTGGGCCTGCCAGGCGATGCTGGTACTGACGAAAGGCGGCACCGAGAGCAGCACCAGGAAAACGATGACGAAGACCCAGAGGGGCATGGGGATGATGCCCCAGAGGGCTATCCTCATATTGGGTATCATGACGACGAGCGCCCCGGCAATGGCATAGACCGCCCCTGACGCACCTACCAGCAGGTTAAACGACGATAGGTTGAACAATAGGAAAACGACGTTACCGACAATGCCGCCGGCGAAATAGGTCAGCAGGAACCTTCCCCGCCCCACCAGCGAGACTAGCGTCCGGCCGAAGAAATAGAGGGCAATCATGTTGAACACGATATGCCAGACGCCGGAGTGAACAAACATGGCGGTCACCAGAGTCCAGGGCTTGTCGGGAAGAAGTCGAGCGTTTAAAGCCAGGTTGAAAAAAGCGCTATCTGAGTATGTAGTGACGATAAATACAAGAAGGTTGACGATGATGAGTATCCAGACCGGGCCGAGATTGGAAACGCCTAGGTCGGCCATTCTCCAGTTGCGGCGCGGAGACGGAGAAGGCTGTTTCATATAGTCGCGGTCACTTAAAGGCAAGGTTGTTCTCCTCGAATATGACGAAAGTTCGCCAATAGATAAGCCCTATCACCTATATGTATGATAACCTTTTTCCGTGAGCAGCGGCAAGTGATTAGCTTGACTTCAAATTGGGAAAGGGCGATAATTATTAGTATTGTTTTTCGCATTCCCCGATAGCTCAACGGTAGAGCGGGCGGCTGTTAACCGCTAGGTTCTAGGTTCGAATCCTAGTCGGGGAGCCAGTCACTGATAATTTCTCTAATACATTTTTCCAACAAGGAGGGCTACATTGGAAGAGAAAATCGTCTATTTCGAAGAGCCGGGCATCAATAACACGGAAACGACGCTGAAGCTGGCCCTGGAGCGGGCGAAGGCGCGTGGCATCAAGAAAATCGTCATCGCTTCGACAAGAGGCGATACAGCCAAAATGGCCGCCCAGCTGTGGGCGAAAAGCGGCATCAAGATGGTGGTGGTGCCCCACCAGTACGGTTTCATGGCCGGCCAGCGGTTCCAGCCGGAACTGGAGGCGGAACTGGCCAAGCAGGGGCACGCCGTCCACTTCG
>MGNQ01000004.1:32246-42515 GCA_001796865.1 Chloroflexi bacterium RBG_16_56_11 | reverse complement strand
TGCGTCGAGATTGTGTTTATGGCCACGGACGGGGGTCACGTGACCCCGGGCGAACAGGTGGTCGTCGTGGCAGGCTCGGGTCGTGGAGCCGATACGGCCGTGGTAATGCTGGCCTCGCCTTCGACGCGACTGGCCGACCTGCACATCACGGAAATCATCTGCAAACCCCTGCAGACCAAGCAGGGACCGCCGCCACCGATGCCCCCGCCGCAAGCGCCTCCAACACCGCCGGAGAAGAAGTAGCGATAGGACTGTGGCGCGAACAAAAAGATAAGCCCGGCGACTGGCCTGACCTCCGAGGTTCTGAAAGAAGCGCCTTCGTAGTTACACCCAATTTTACTTACTTTTGATACCATTAATCGATGCCAGGTTTACCAGAGAGGAGTGGGAACAAATAGTCCTTATAGACCATGCGTGATAGCTCCGCCAATGTTCAATAAATGAAACACCAATACCATTATTTGCATTCATCCCGAAATTAGCCTATATTAGTAGAAATATTTAATCCGGTAAAAGGAGGAGCTTATGCCAGGAATGGATAACCTAAAGAACGTTGTACGGGAACCGAACGTCGTCGAGTTAAAACCGTGGAAATCGATCCATGATACTATCACCGAACCTATGGTTACCGGGCTGGGCACCACGGATATTCCCGAATCAGTCCTCGCAATGGGGTTCGCCCACATCACCAAACCCGAATCGATGGGCAATCCGACCCACAAACACCCCTTCGACCAGTGGATCTATCTTATCGGCGACACTCATAACTTCACCGACTTCGATGCCGATATTGAAATGACACTCGGCGACAAGATCGTGAAAATCAACTATCCCTGCTACATCTTTATCCCTAAGAACGTCATGCATTGCCCGCTGGATATCAAGCGCGTCGGCAAGCCATTCATCTTCGTCGATGTCCGGGTTACCGTAGAGGCATCCGTTCGCCCCGCTACCGTAGCTAAAGTCCCAAAACTCAAGTACATTGCCAAAAATAAAAAATAATAGTTTATAAAACAAAAGGGGCTTCTTTTCAGAAGCCCCTCGTTTTTCCAGAAATTCTCAGTCTACTTTACAAAGCCCTTGGCCACCAGCAGTTCCGCGGTGATGACGGCCCCGCCGGCGGCACCCCTGACGGTGTTGTGGTGCAGTCCAATAAAACGGTAATCTAAGACGTTGCATTTCCGGAGTCGGCCCACGGTAACGGCCATGCCCTTGCCGGCGTCCCGGTCCTTGCGGGGTTGGGGCCGGTTGATTTCATCGCGGTAGATGATAGGCGGCACGGGCGCCGAGGGCAGCTTCAGCTCCTGCGGTAAAGCCGTGAAGCTGCGCCAGATAGCAATAACTTCAGGCATCTCCGGTTTTTTCCTGGCGAAACCGAGGCTGACGCAGGCGATGTGGCCATCGGTGACCAGGACGCGGTTACAATGAGCGGAGATTTTTATACTGGTATCAAGGTCGATTTTGCCTTCTATTATCCTGCCGAATATTTTTCTCGGCTCGTCCTCGGACTTCTCTTCCTCGCCCGAGATGAAGGGGACAACGTTGTCGATTAAATCGACCGAAGCCGGGCCGGGATAGCCGGCGCCGGAGACGGCTTGCAAAGTGGTAACGATGATACGGTCGACGGCGTAGCCCGCCTTCATCAGGGCATAGACCGGCAGCATATAGCTCTGGATGCTGCAGTTGGGCTTGACGACGAGGAAACCGCGGTCCCAGCCGTAGTGCTTTTTCTGCGCGGGGATGATATCAAGATGACCGGGGTTTATCTCCGGGATCATCACCGGCACATCCGGGGTCGAGCGGTGGGCCGAGTTATTGGACACAACGACGACTCCCTTGCCGGCATATTCCATCTCCAGGGCCAGGATGGCCTGCTTGTCCATTTCAACGGCCGAAAACACCAGGCGGCACCGGCCAGAGGCTTTAGCCACATCGCTGGCGTTTTCGACGCCGATATCGCGGACACCGGGCGGTATTTCCTCGTCCATGTGCCAGCGTCCAGCGACGGCGTCGGCATACTTTTTACCCGCCGACTGCGGCGACGCCGCCAGATAGACGACCTCGAACCAGGGGTGGTCCTTGAGGAGGGTAAGGAATTTTTGACCGACCATCCCGGTGGCGCCGATAACACCGACCTGAATTTTTCTTTCCATCTTTTCCTTTTCCAATGGTCAGCAAAGACCGATGATTATTGATTATAACATATGGGGAGCGACAGCATTTAGCGGATTATAATGCGGAAATGCTTACATTGGTTATTTTAGGTTTAACTCTTCCCGCTCTCCAGGGTGAGTCTTCACTTCGTAGTGACCTCAGTGGGACCAGGACGGGCTCTCTCGTTGCCTATCCATCTTCCCAGCGGTATCTCTTCTTTTTATTCCTCAGCTTTTCCAGTCCGCAGGAAAAACAGACGCCATTGTGGCAGCAAATAGTCCCGCCGCAGTCGGGGCACCTCCACTTAGCCTCGTCTTCCTTTAAAAATCTCTCGAGTCCGTACTCTTTAATATATTCCAGGTTCTCAATCATGCTCATGTGATAAAATGTCCGGTACCGCTTATCGAGACGTTTTAATCTGTCGCAGGGGAACACGGCGCACTCATAGCAGAACTGCACCAGGCCATTTCCCAGCAGGGCGCAGCTCTTTTTCATAAAAGAGCAGTTTTTACCGCGGGGCCGGCAGCCGGCACAGTAAGTCCTGCCGAATCCTTTTCTTTTTAAATCGTTTTTCATCGCCAGATAGCTGCTACAAATGGCGCAGTTCATGCCGCAAGGGGCGACTAGCTCTGTTTCCATGGTTTTATTTCCTGTCATTAACGGGCAGGCGCTCCGCAAGAGATATGATGAAAGATTATAACACCGCGGGAATAAAAAAGCACAGACTTGAAATCTGCATTTTTTCCAAGGATTACCGGAGGAACGAGCCTAGAACTGGATTTCTTTAAGGTCGGGGCTGACAATGAGCTTAGGCTCGGTGACCGACTGAACATCCGCGGCGGTGAGCCCGGGGGCTACCTCCCGCAGCAACAGGCCTTTCGGGGTGACTTCGATAACCGAAAGGTCAGTGACGATGAGGTCGACGACGCCTTCAGCAGTCAGTGGATAGGAACATTTTTTGACTATTTTATATTCGCCGTCATTGGTGACATGCATCATGGCGATGATGACTTTCTTGGCGCCGACGGCCAGGTCCATGGACCCGCCGATATTGCCGATATTATCGGGGAGGCCCCGGCCGGGATTGTTCCACCCCGCCAGGTCGCCTTTTTCCGAGACCTGGAGCGCCCCGAGGACGGCGGTATCCATATAGCCGCCGCGTATCATGGAGAACGATTCGTTTTCAGAGAAATAACAGCTGCCAGGTAGCTCGGTGACCGGCTGGCAGGAGGCATTAATCAGGTCCTGCTCCACATCATCTTTAGAGGCCAGCGGTCCGGTATTAAGCATCCCGAGCTCGGCCTGGAGGACGATATCCCGGCCTTCAATCCAGTCCGAGACCAGGGTGGGTATACCGATACCCAGGTTGACGTATGTCCCGTCCTCGAGCTCGTTGGCGATACGCAGGGCAATAAGCTCCCGGGACAAACCCCTTAGTTTTTTGGTTACGTTCAATGTCCTATCTCTCCTCCAGGGAATCAGTCGATGGTGGGGAAATACTTGGGCCGGTCCACCTTGACCACCCTCTGTACGTAGACACCGGGAATATGGACCATGTCGCCGTCAATTTCGCCGGGTCTGACGATATTCTCCACGGCGGCGATGGTAATCCGGCCGGCAGCGGCCATCTCCGGATTATAGTTGCGGGCGGTCTTGTGGCAGCTCAGGTTACCGATGGTGTCGGCCTTATAGGCATATACAAACGCATAGTCCGGCTTGATCGCCAGCTCCAGGAGATACTCGCGGTCGCCGAATTTCCTCTTCTCCTTGCCCTCTTCCACCACGGTGCCGACGCCGGTGGGGGTGTAAAAAGCAGCGATGCCCGCCCCGGCAGCGCGCAACTTCTCGGAAAATGTGCCCATGGGACAGACTTCCATCTCTATCTCGCCGGCGCGCACTGCCTGCTCGGCGGGGGAGTTCGCGCCGCGGGTGGCGGAGCGGTAAAAGGGGTAGTTGCAGATGGCCTTTTTGACCTGCTTGTTGACGATGAGCTGGTTGATATCTTCGTTACCCGGGCCCATCTGCATGCAGATAATAGTGAGGTCCTTAACGCCCCGTTTGGCCAGGGCCCGGATGAGCGGGGAAGGCGTACCGGCGGTAAAGAAACCAGCGATGGCGATAGAAGCACCGTCAGGGATGTCAGCCACGGCAGCATCCAGGCTGGGATATACTTTGTCCAAACCCTCCTCCTGGTCCTAGTCTTTCCGGCGTATTTCGTAACCCAGGGACTTCAACGCCGCTTCGAGCGCAATTTCCATACAGGCGTAGGACTTGAGCGCGCCAAGCTCCGACAAATGAGGCTCCAGGGCGCGGGCAAGGTTAGCCTGCACATCGGCGATAATACACTCGGCCCCGAGCAAACGGACAGTCCTTATAGCTTTGACAAGCTGGTTCGCCACCGCCTCGTCGTCAACGACAGTGGCAGAAAGGTCAAGCAATACCACCCTCGAATTTACGCTCTCGACATGATTAAGCAGGTTGACCGTGATGTCCTCAAAGCGGTCGACATCGAGATGGCCGACGACCACCATCACCGACAGTCCCGGATAAAGCTCGAAGACGGGAGCCGCCAGGGCCTTCCACTTATCGAGCTTGGCTTCCAGCTCATCAACGCGGGCCTTGACCTGAACCTCGGCGCTAGCCCACGGCCGGTACTTGGCGAAATAGCCTACTCCACCGATATATTTGCCGCTGCTATCATAGAGATGCGATGCCGAGACGCGCACCGGGACCAGCTTGCCCGATTTCGTCCTCGTCTTGGTCTCCATGTCATGAATGGTTCCGCCAGCCTCGTGGATTTTCCGGTTGGCTTCGCGGGCGGCGCCGAGGTTCTCGTACACCTCGACGATGCTCTCGCCGATGAGCTCGTTCATGTTACGCTCGGTGAGTTTACAGGCCTCTTTATTGGCAAACTTGATTATCCCCTCGGCATCGATGGCCAGAATCGCATCGGGGCAACCGTTAAGCAAAGCCTCCAGGTGACCGCCGCGGTGGGAAGATGTTTGTTTTTCCATGAGTATCTCTACCTCCTATTTTACCAGACTCGCTCCCGAAAAACTTGTATCGAAGGATATTGTTCTTAATACCTAAGTATATATAGGGGTAAAATGAAATGTCAACGAATTGCAGAGGCCAGATTTTTATTTATTTCCGGTTATCTGCTTTGCCCAGGCAGCGGCACGCTCCATCTCACCGTCGCCCTCCGGACCTTTAGTACCTTTGACGATGAATCCTTCCGGCGGGGCGATGAGAGTACCTCCCCTATCTTTCAAGGTATCCGCGATACGCCCGGCGGCGTAGCCGAAAATTTTCACCAGCATGGTCTTAATCCTAGTGTCGAAGGCGGCCACTTTCACGTTTTTCAGGGAGCCCGCCGGGATTTTATCCAGGAAATCCCGCATGGCCTTGGTGTGCCGGCCCCCCTGGGTCGGCGAGCCCATGATGAGAAGGTCGACGGTGCCTATCTCCGCGACATTTGCCTCGCCGACGCGGAGCAGCTTGACATCGCCGGTCACTGCGCCGGCGATAGCCCTGGCGATTTTTTCTGTGTTGCCGTAGAGCGAGTCATAGATTACCAGAACCTTCATATTCCACCTCCATAGAAAGGTGATACCCAACTAATATACATCTCTTCGGGGGAGATAACAAGCCCGGCGCGAACAAACTTGGTGTCTGGTCGCGGATTGTAAAACAGCGACTTATCTCTTATCATGGAAAGGGTAAAACAGGATGAACAACCAGGCCAGCACGACGGACACGATAACGTTCCTGGGGACGGCCGGGGCGCGGTTCATGGTGAGCCGCCAACTGGCGGCGTCCGGCGGCCTCTGGCTGAGTTTGAACGGCACGGAAATCCTGCTCGACCCGGGCCCGGGGAGCCTCGTGCAATCGACCAAGAGAAAACTCAACGCAGAAAAGCTAAGCGCCATCATCCTATCCCACCGGCACCTCGACCACTCGGCGGACGCCAACGTGATGATAGAGGCGATGACCAACGGCGGATTCAGAAAGCGCGGGCGGTTTTTCGCCCCGGCGGACGCGCTGGATTCCGAGCCGGTCGTGTTCTCTTACCTGAAAAACTACCTGGAGGAGACCGTCATCCTGGAAGCGGGCAAATCTTATACCGCGGGGAAGGTATCCTTCTCAACCCCCGTGAGGCACATACACCCGGTGGAGACCTACGGTATCGTGTTTCACGCCACCCGGCATACCTTCGCGTATATCGCCGATACGCGCTATTTCGCGGAACTGGCGCGGCACTACGCCGTGGAGCTGCTTATCATCAACATGGTGCTGACGGAACCACGGCCGCCGGTCGACCACCTGTCCGCGCCGGACGTCGCCCGCCTGCTCGTGGAGATTAAGCCCCGCATCGCCATCCTGAGCCACTTCGGGATGCACGTCTGGCAGGCACACCCCTGGCTTATCGCCGAGGAGCTATCAAAGCAGACGGGAGTGAAGGTCATCGCGGCCCGGGACGGGATGAAGTTCGACCTGACGAAACTGGACGAGGAAACAACCAATGGACAGCCGGAGATTTGAGAGACTGGTAGAGCAGGCAATCGAAAACCTCCCCGAGGAGTTCCGGGAAAGGCTGGAAAACATCGACATCGTCGTAGAAGATACGCCCACGCGCGCGCAGCTCAGGGGTGGTAAACGGGGCGAAACGCTACTGGGACTGTATGAGGGTGTGCCCCTGACCGAACGGGGCAATAACTACGGATTCGTCACGCCGGACAAAGTCACCGTCTTCCAGAAGGCAATCGAGTCGTTCTGCAAAAACGATAACGAAATCGTCGCCGAAGTGGAAAGGGTGGTCATTCACGAGATAGCCCACCACTTCGGCATCAGCGACGCCAGGCTCGAGGAGCTCGGACTGGGCTAGTTTTACGCGAGCGTGCCGAGCTCTTTGACCATGTAGTCGCCCTGCAAGGTATAGCCGGACTCGCGGTAGTACTCGCGGGCGCCAGTCCCGCTCAGGACGAACATCCTGCCGGACCGGAACTCGTCGCGGGCTATTCTTTCCGCCTCAAGGAGCAGGGCCTTGCCCAGGCCTTTATGCTGGGCGGCCTCCGAGCGTTTCTCACTGAGGGGCACCTCCGGGCCGAAGACATGGAGCTCACGGATGACGGCCGATTTCCCGTTATCCAGATGGCGCAAGGCCGGGACAGGCCCTGGCTGGAGGCGCAGACGTAACAGGCCGAAAAGCGTCCCTCCATCATCCTCGAAAGAGAGGAAGACCTCTGTCCCGCCGGAGGCGTCGTAATCGCGGCGGACGAGCCGGGGGGCGCCGGTTTTCCTGCCGTCCCGGACACGGTGGCCGTACTCCCGGCACCGGGTACAGCGACACTCGACGCCGTCCCGCTTCATCCGGTCGCGGACGACGTCCCGCAGAGAGTCCTTGAGCCCGGCCACGATGAACTTCGAGGGGATATCACGGAGCACCCGGGAAATGCGCACATATTCCGGGACGATAGACTTGATGCCGATAATCAGCTTGACCATGATATCGTCATCGTAAGGAACATAGCGGCCCTCCCGGTACCAGCTCTCCAGTCCGGTGCCGGCGACCACCATGGTGGGGTAGAGTTTGAGGCCGTCGGGACGGAACCGCGTGTCTTCAAAAAGTCGCCGGGACATCTCCAGGTCTTTTTCCGGCGTGGAGCCGGGCAGGCCGGGCATCCAGTGATAATAGACCTTGAAGCCATGCTCCCGGAGCAAAGCGGTGGCCCGGGCGACCTCGGCGACGCCATGTCCCCGGCCCACCAGTCGGAAGATATCATCGTCCAGGGTCTGGACGCCGAGCTCGACCCTCGTGGCGCCGAACTCAAACATCCGCTGTATCTCGGCCTGGCCGCACCAGTCCGGCCGCGTCTCGATACAGAGTCCGGTGCAACGGTGCCGCGCCGTCTCGTTGTATTTTTTAGCCGCTTCCAGAGTAGGTGAATCGGTCCCGTTAAGGCCGTCATAGCAGTCCCTGACAAACCGGTGCTGGTAGTCCTCCGGCTGGGCCAGAAAAGTGCCGCCCATGATAATCAGCTCGATTTTATCGGTGGGATGGCCCATTTCCTCAAAGACCTGCAAGCGGAGCTCGACCTGGCGGCGGGCATCGTAATCGCAGGTACGCGCCCGTATCACCGCCGGCGATTCCGGGGTGTAGCTCTGCGGGGCATCGGGGTAGGTGGGGCAATAAAGGCATTTCCCCGGGCAGCTTACGGGGCGGGCCATCACGGCCAGCGGCGTCACGCCGGAGATAGTGCGGGTAGATTTCCTCATATCAGCCTCAAAATAGACCTGGGAGCTAATCCCAGTTTAACAGATTCGAGGCTTGAGTCAACAGACAACGACGGCCTGCCCGCGAAAGGCGGTGCCGCCCTTCCAACGTTATTACATTGACTCCCGGTCAGCGTAACGGGCAGAGGCGATTTTATCGTCCGGGCGGGGTAAGAAAGCTATCCCCCCAGCCCTCCTGCATGGTGCCGCAGTCGAGCATGATGGCCATCTCGATAAAGGGCTTCCGGACCTTATCCCAGATTAGCGGGCCATGCTTTAATCCGCGGGGGACATACATGCCATAGCTCTTATTGAACGAGAGAAGGTCGTCGCCCATGCCGAAGCGCATATCACCACCTAAATCTTCGGGGTCTTTGGGGTCGCCGCCGATGTGCAGGACAATCTCGTCGAACTTTTTATGGATCATGGCAGGGATACCCGGCTCGACGACGTCCCAGATCCAGCCGAACTCGATGTAGTAGTTGGCGACGTTTATCTGGGTGCGGCTCATGTAGGTCATGGTCGGGCTCTGACGTCCCTTTTTGAATCCCCTCCCGGCCTCACGCATGGGACTGCGGATGACATATTGCTCGAAGTCGAATTTTTCGGTCTTCCGGGGCAAGGTCCTTTTTTCTTCCCGGATGCCGCTTTTAGCCCAGCCTTTGAAGGGGTCGCCGGTGCCCAGCATCATGGCCATCTCGATATGGGGAAAGCGGAACTTTTTCCAGGTCAACGGGCCGTGGGGAACACCCCGGGGTATGAAAATACTGGTAGTGGTGTTGAAAGTAATGGGCTGGCCGCCGATGTAGAACTCAATCTCCCCGCCGAGGTCCTGCGGCACATCCGGATTGCCGCCCCAGTGAAGGACAATCTCATCGAAATCATGGACGTGCTCGAAAATATGGGGGTTCGGCTCGGGGACATCGTATATCCAGCCCAGCTCGATGTAATAGCTGGCTTCCGGGACCTGCCGGCTGCTCATGAAAGTCATGGTAGGACTCTGACGCTTCTTAATCCCGGGACCGGCTTCGTAAAGAGGCTTCCTCACGGCATATTTTTCATAAACTGATTCCGCCATTATCGCTGCTTCCTTTCTCGTAAAGCATCCCGGGATGCGGTGTATTCAATAGCGATATCCTATCATATGTGATATAATTTCGCCAGCAAACTAAAGGCAACTCATCCGGAACTACCAATTTGAGGCGATATCTAATAAAATAGTCTTGTCTCAGGTTAAAGCGAGGATAACTGGCGCGGATGAGTGACACCACAGACAAAGATACCGATTTTAGATTGTGGAGACTGCTGGACCATACGCGATTCGTGATTTCACGCTCGCGTGAAAAAGAGCTGGCCCGATTCGGAATGACGCCGGAACAGGCCCACGTGCTGGACATACTGCACCAGAGCGGCGGCAAGGCCACTATCCAGGAGATAGTGAATATCACGATGCGCCAGCACCATTCCATTTCCACGCTGGTAGGCCGGATGGCCAAACAAGGCCTCGTAAAAAAAATCAGGAGCGCCTCCGACTCCCGCCAGTATAACGTCAACATCACGGAAAAAGGACGAGCATTGTTCCAATCCATTACCAGGAGATCAGTGGAAGAAATATTCGGCGATCTTACCGAGAGGGATAAAAAAGCGCTGCAGAAAGTACTGAAAAAGTTGCAGGTGAAAGCGTACCAATCGCTCGGCAAAAAGTACCGGCCTACTATACTTTCAGACTTAGAGACCGTCAAGATTAAATAAAAAAACGGGAGGGAGGAGAGAATGATGAAAACAGCGGACAGCGGTAAAACAGCCCGGGTCCTCCGCCGAGAACGCGAGACCAGGATTATG
>MGNQ01000004.1:20707-32208 GCA_001796865.1 Chloroflexi bacterium RBG_16_56_11 | reverse complement strand
CGCGATGGGCTATTTCCCGGCGAAATATACCGGGATACCCTGCTCCGCCGCCTACTACGACTACGACGCCTGGTACGCCGCCTACGAGAAGACCCTCCGGGACTTCCAGCCGGACCTGGTTTTCCCGCAGCCGTTCACGCCGGGAAAAGCGCTAGAAATATTGGATCCGAAACAGATGAGATGGCCGGGGTGTGGTGTAGACCCCTACCAGGGACACCAGTCGATAGAAATAGATAATATGCAGGCGGACGAATTCGACGACTACATGAAGGACACGTCCGACTACATGCTGAGGGTATTCATGTCGCGGACGAGCGAGAACCTGAGCGGCCTCCGACTGTTGCCGAAGCTGTCCGACCTGGGCGGAGGGCCGATGGGCATACAGGCACTGGCGGCGGCCTTCGGCCAGCCGAAGGTCAACAAGGCCATCCGGACCCTCCAGAGCGCCGGTCGTGAGATGAGGAGGTGGCGCGCCAAACAGGCCAGGTTCAACAAGCTGATACGGGACATGGGTTTCCCGCAGTATTTTCAGGGCGCCGCCATGCCGCCCTATGATGTCGTTTCGCATTCCCTCAGGGGGATGAACGGCACCATGTTCGATATGTTCCGCCAGCCGGACAAGCTCATCGAGCTGTGTCATTTCATCTTGAAGAAGACACTGGAAAGGCCGCTGCCGGCACCGAACGAGTACGGGAGTATCCGGATGTTCATGACGGTGACGCGCGGCTCGGACGACTTCCTCTCCCAGAAACAGTGGGACGCTTTCTACTGGCCGACGTTTAAAAAGCTCGTCGCCGGGCTCATCAGAAAGGGAGCGACCCCCTGCATCTTCTTCGAAGGCAACTGTACGTCGCGGCTGGAATACCTGCTCGACCTGCCCAAAGGCAAGCTACTCGCCCGGCTGGATACCACCGATATCTTCCGCGCCAAGGAAATCCTGAAAGACCACGTCTGCATCGAGGGGAATATCCCTTCGTCGCTGCTCCAGGTGGGAACGGCCAGCGAGGTAAGGGAATACTGCAAAAAGCTCATCGACGTGGTGGGGAAGGGGGGAGGCTACATACTTGCGCCGCGGAGCTCGACGGACGAGGTCAAACCGGAAAACCTGAAAACCATGATTGAGTTCACCAAAGAATACGGGGTCTACAGATAAGCGGGAACCAGCTCTGCGGGAAAAGGAGCAGGGAGACCGGTTGACAACGCGCGAGGTCTTCGACGAGATAGCCCCCGGCTGGTATAGCTTCCGGCACCACTCGATATTCCGGACCGAGCTGGAAGAAATGGCCGGGAGGTGGCGGCGGGGCCGCCTGGTTAACGTGGGTTGCGGCCACGGTGCCGACTTCATTCCTTTCAAAGACTCGTTCGAGCTACACGGAGTAGACTTTTCCCGCGGGATGCTGGAAAACGCGGTAAAATACAGCCGGAAATTCCGGTTCAGCGTCTCGCTGGTGGCCGCGGACGCCGATAACCTGCCCTTTCTTTCCGACACCTTCGATTGGGCTATCGCGATAGCTACCTATCACCACATAAAAGATAGGGAAGACCGACTGCTGGCGTTCCGGGAGCTTTACCGCGTCCTCAGGCCTGGCGGTGAGGCCTTCATTACGGTCTGGAACCGCCGGCAGCCCCGTTTCTGGCTCAAGTCCGGGGACGCGATGGTGCCGTGGCAGGCCGGGGACAGGACGATTCACCGATATTATCACCTGTTCACGTACGGGGAGCTGAAAAAAACGGCGCAGCGGGCAGGATTTGAGGTGGTGAAAATATCCCCGGAAAGCTCGTATAAATTTCCGTTCAGGACTTTCTCCCGGAACATCTGCCTGCTGGTGAGGAAGCAAAAACCGTCTTAAATCACCTTTCCACGTCCACCCACAGCCTGTCACCGTCAGTCACGAAATCTACAGTGCCTTGCGTATCAGTGCGGTAAATGTTTTCCAGCCCGACCTCGTTGGCGAGCCTTTCCGTAACCAGGTCATCGGGGTGGCCGAACTTATTCCCGGCGCCGCAGGAGATGACGGCCACCCGGGGGCTGACGACGGCCAGAAAACCGGGAGTCGAAGACGTAACCGAGCCATGATGAGCAGCCTTAAGGACAGTGGCAGCGAGACCAGCCCGCTCCCTGACGAGCGCCCGTTCGGTCTCTTCCATGATATCGGCCGTCATCAGGAAAGACACCTGGCCCGCGGTGAGACGGAGAATAATACCGTTATTATCGATATCGGAATCGCCGCCCGTCCGTAATTCGGCAGGCGGGCTGATGACGCGAATAATGACGCCGTCTCCCAGGGAGATTTGCTGCCCGGCGCGGGCGGTGGTGACCCTGACTTTCTTTTCATCGAGTAACCGCTGCCATTCATCGTATAAAGGCGAAGAGTAGTCGATATCCGGGCAAAGAACCTGCCCGACTTTATACCGGCGGAGCACTTCTACCAGCCCGGCCAGGTGGTCCTGGTGGGGATGAGTCAGGACGAGCAAGTCCAGAGACCTGTCCCAGAACGGCATCCGGCTCCCCAGGGCGAGGTCGATGTCACGGGGATCCGGGCCGCCATCGACCAGGACCTGCCGGTTCCCCTGCTGTATAAGGATAGCATCTCCTTCGCCCACGTCGAGAAAGCTGACCCGGAGCCTGGCATCGGGAAGTGATGCCGCTACGCCGGTCACCACGGCGGCCAGCACCAGCAGCGGCGCCACGACCCACCGCTTTTTCGGCAAAAGCCCGGACGACAGGCTTATGTCCGATTTCATCAGTCCCGGGGTCCCGGCGAACCGACCAAGCCCCGTTTTGCGATTGATTGCCCAGATTACAGCCACCAGCACCGGATAGTAAATGCAGAGCAGCGCCGGGTTGACAACGCCGGTATCCAGGGCGGAAAAAGCAGGCGCCGCCATGCCTTCGACGACAAGCAACAGGTAAGAGAGGAAAGGCCAGGCCAGCCAGCCGAAGGCCTGTCCCAGTATCGGGACAATGATTCCCAGGGCACCGGCCGCAGCGCCGAAGATGATTATCCCGGGCAGGGCGGGCAATGCCAGGAAAGTGGCCAGCGGTCCTATCAACGAAACGATACCGAAGTAATGAGCAACGAGTGGCCAGACCGCGGTGATAGCCCCCAGAGTTGCCGCCATGATATCGATGGTGACAACGGCCAGGGAAGGTCCGGTGCCTGTCCCGCTTGACAGCGCGAACCATCGTCGCCCGAGTCGGGAGAAAAGGGGAGAAATAAAAATCAGGCCGGCCATGGCCAGGAAGCTCAACTGAAAGGAAGCGTCTCCTAAAATATACGGGTGCAATCCGGCCATGATGGCCGCGGCCAGGGCCAGCGCCACGATGGCGCTGCGCTGCCTGCCCAGGAACTCGGCGACGAGGAACAGGCTGACCATGATGGCACCGCGCACCACCGGCGGGCTCAAGCCGGTAATTATGGTGTAAAACCAGATGCATCCCAGCGCCAGCCAGACATAGAAATAGCGTTTCCGCCCGAAGAGCCACAGGCCGACACTTAACAAAATACCCGCCATGATGGTGAGATTAAACCCGGAAATCGCCAGGACATGGGATGTACCGCTGCGGGAAAAATCATCTTTCAGGTCCGCGGGGATACTTGCCCTTATCCCCAAGACAATACCCTGCGCCAGGGATGCCTGCGGCTCCGGCAGTACTTCCGCCAGGGCCCGCGCCAGGTGGTCCCTCAGTGAGTATATCCCGGCGAGCGGCGGGAAACCGCGGCCGGTATCCAGTACCTCGATTCCGGGAAAAAAGACGATAGTATTGATGCCCTGATGGGACAGATAGTCCCGGTAGTCGAAGTCGTCCAGCCGGGGCGGTGTCTCCGGCTCTCCGGTGACACGGAGCACATCACCGTAGCGATAGGCGGGATACACCGGAACGTAGAGCAATGCCCGGCCGGAGACGGTTTTCCATTCACCTTCGAGCTTGATAGCGTCAACTTCCAGCGTAAGCCGCGTATTCGTGCCCCTGACGTCAGGGGAGGCCGCCACCATGCCCCTAATTTCGGCAGAGCGGCGGTCATTGTAGAAACGGAGCTGGCCCGAGTCGATGGCATGCAAGCTCGAATACGAGAAAATGGCCGCACCGATGATAACTAAAACGGACAGGCAGGCCAGTACCAGCGGCCGTCGGGAACCACGGGCGAAAAACAGGAGGGGCATGGGAAGAATGCCCGCCAGGAAGAGCCACGGGGACAGATTCACACGGGAGCCGATGAAAATCCCGGCTAACCAGGCGCAACTCAATAAGACGATTAACACGGGCACCAACTATCAGGGTCAATCAACGACGGTTACCATGTCCTTGATACTATTGAACACAGCATCCCCCAGGCCCGGGACGTCAGCCAGCTCATAAATATCACGAAAAGGGCCGTGCCGGGAGCGGTAGTCGATGATGGCGCCGGCCCTGGCTTCACCGACACCGGGCAGGGCTTGCAACAACCATGAATCCGCCCGGTTGAGGTTGATTTTCTGCGGCCCGGTGACGTTACCGGCGGATACGTTGAGGGCAAGGTAATCCAGTCCGGCGGAGTCCTTCGGGCCTCCGGCTGCCGCGAGGAAGTCTTCGATAGTATCGCCGGGGCGCAATGGATAGAAACCGGGGTTATTGACCTCGCCGCCAATATAAATATTGCCTTGAAATGGAATTTCCTCGGGCAACGAAATTTCTATATCCGGCGAGGGACGATAGCTCAGACCGATAAATACCCCGCCACCAACAATGATGCTGACCAAGAGAACAGCCGCCCATGACCAGAATGTTTTCATATCGGCTCGATTCGCCAGATGGCAAACCAGAACCTATAATAATATATCCGGCGATAGGGCGGCGTCAATGGGGGAAAGAGGTTCTCCGGCTACTTAATCTTAGCCTGGACAAGTTTACGCGCCCATCAGGGCGGCACGGAGCAAGTCCTCGGATTCGCGGGTGGTCACGGCGATAATCTGGTCGCCCTCGTTGATGACGGTAGCGGGCGTCGGAGTGCGGGCGCCCCCCTCGCTGGGGATAATCAGGGCGAGGTTGCTCTCCCTGGGGAGGTCGAGGTCTTTGACCGTCTTGCCGATGGTGGTGGACCCGGCAGGAATCTTCACGTCGACCAGGGCCAGGTCTTTATCTTCGAAGGTCAGCAGGTGGGTGAGGGGGTGGGTCGGCACTTCACGCTCGATAGACTCGAGGATGATGTCCGTCGAGCTGACGGTGACGTCGATACCCAGCTTCTTGAAAAGAACGGCATTAAGAGGGTTCCGGATGCGGGCGATAGTACGGGGGACGTTGTGTTTATGCTTGGCTACCTGGCAGGAAACCAGGTTATCCTCGTCGTCCCCGGTGACCGCCACCAGCATATCGGCGCGGCCGGTGCCCACCTCGGCGAGGACGGCCGCCTCGCAGCCGTCACCCCGGAAGCAGACACTGCCCATCTCGTCGGTAATCGTTTTACAGATACGGGGGTCTTTTTCGATAAGGAGGACTTCGTGTCCTTCATTAAGCAAGGCCTTGAGCAGATAATAGCCAACCCTTCCGCCGCCGACAACGATAATATACATTTTTCTCCTCAGCCCTTAATCTTATCGCGGAAAAGCTCAGCCATCACCTTGGTGGGACTGACGGTCTCCAGCCCGAGGGCACTATACATCTCCTCGCGGAGAGGGTCGTAGATGCGGCACATCACCCGGGGGACGTTAAAGATATGCCTGGCGAGCTGGCAGGCCATGACATTACGATTATCGCCCTGAGTGACGGCGATGAAGATATCCATATCTTCGACACCGGCTTTCTTGAGCGCTTCCTCGTCGATACCGTTACCGAAAAGGGCCGTTCCTCCGAAAGAAGGCGGCAACCGGCGAAAGCTGTAGGTATCCGTATCCAGGATGGTAACATTATGGCCGTCTTCATCCAGCAAGGAGGCCAGCCTGGCACCGACCCGCCCGCACCCCATAATTAGTATCTTCATATGAAACTATCTCCGCGGACCCAGCGTGTCACTGCTGGTAGAGTATAACCGGACAGGGGGAATTTTTCAAGACGTAAGGCACGACATTACCCAGGCTGAACTGCCCGAAGCGCTGCTTGTAGGCGATACCCATGAGGATGAGGTCGACGCCCCTTTCCACGGCCTCATCGACGATGGCCGGGCCGACTTCCCGGGCCTGGAGGATATCCGTTTCCGTCTCATAGTCTTCCTCGGTAGCGATGCTCTCGACGCGGTCGAGTATTTCCTCGGCCTTTTTAATCTCGGACTCGATTTCAGCATCCAGCGGCAGGGCGCGCTTGATAGCGACCACGAAAACGGACCAGATTTTACCTTTGTCTTTTTTGGCCAGCCGGCAGGCCAGTCTCATGGCCTCTTCATCCGCCTCGGTGCCGACCACAGGTACGAGTACCTTTTTAAACTCCATATAGCACGTTAAACCGACAGTAGATAGTGGGTATTATAATGCTATTGGCGAAAATCTACAACACCCCCGGAGGCAGACTATTTCTCCTTTTCCGGTTTAATCTCCCACTCCTCGGTGGGCTTGCGTCTAAATTTCCGGAAGATAATGTAGATGACGAGGCCTCCCGCCATCCAGCCGAGGCCCGCCCAGCGACTGAACGGCTGTGTGACAACGACCACTATCCATATCCCGGCATTAGTCAGAAGACCAAGGATAACCGTAAGTGGCAGCTCCTTTTCTTTGATGCGAATATTCCATCGCAATTTGAAGGGACGGGGCAACTTCGGTTTCTTTATTCTCAGGCTCAGTATGGCGGCGTGCGCCAGTGTGAAGCAGAGCAATGAACCGAAGACATATAGTTTTCCTAAATCCGCGAAGAAATTAGGATTGGTAAACCCCGGACCGAGCATGATAATGGCAATCAGGCAGAATAATATAATGGCTACATGAGGCGTCCTGAACTGATGATGTATTTTCCCCAGCGCTTTGGGCAGTTGTTGATGAGAAGAAAGGTAAAACGTTAAACGTGAAATACCGAGAAGTCCAGCGTTAGTGGCCGTCAGGAGGATACTGGCCGCCAGAACGGCGACCAGCGGAGCGAAGATATCACGAAGCGTCTCCGACGGGAGGTTAGCGGCAATGCCAGCCACGGGGTCGCGCGCCCATCCGTTGATGGGATCGCCCAGCACCTGCGGCGTCATCGCCGAAAGGGCGACGATGGATATGCCAGCGAAGAGAACGAGAACAGCGATAATCATCAGGACATAGGCGTGGGGGATCCGCTCAGCCGGTCGCCGGGTCTCTTCGGCAAGCTGGGAAACAGTCTCGACTCCGGTAAAACAGAGGGCAGCGATAGCTATCCCCATGATGAGGTTCGGCGTCGCCGGCCAGTTCCCCTGGCCGAACATATTCTGGGCCAGGACGCCGGGATTGACTGCCAGTATCAGAACAATCCCCAGGACGACAATCGAGACCTGGGTAGCGATATCCAGTCCAATGAACAATATATTCAGGCCGGTCGACTCCCTGACGCCAAGCACGTTGATAACCATTAAAAAAGCGATAATACCCATGGCGACGAGGGTTCCGATGGAGGCTTCGTTAAGCACCGGCCAGAAATAGGACAGATACGGCGGAATAGTGTAAGCGGAAATCGCCATGGTGGCGATGTAGCTGAGCATCAGCGCCCAGCCGGCGATAAACCCGACAGTATCGTTAATGCCGTGCCGGGCGAAGCTGGCCGAACCACCGGCCTCGGGTATCATAGCGCCACCCTCGGCGTAGCTCAGGGCGTTAAAAATATAGATGAGGCCGGCTACGCCCAAGGCGATGGGCGTGGCCCCCAGGGCGACGATGGCGACGATGCCCAGGGCGTAGTAAATTGAGGAGCCGACATCCCCGTAGCCAGCACTAAAGAGGCCAGGGACGCCGAGAACCCTTTTGAGTCGGAAATGTTTGATTCTAAGGGGACGAAAGACCCTGTCTCCAGGTTTCAACGGTAAACTATCAGGCATATATTTAATTAGTAATTATAGCATTGTACGGTAAATAAAACACCAGCCGGGGACGGGGGCTGGTGAAATAGCGTAACAAGAGTAAAATATTGTGTTAAACTATTTGACATTTGGAACAATTAAATACTATAATAGTGCCAGTTGACACTTTTTTCGAGAGCGGCCTTCAGATGATAATCAAGACGAGAGTATTCGAACTGTCCAAAAGCAGGTACGATAACCTCTCGCATCTGGCCAGGGCGATGGGGCTATCGGTGAGCCAGGTCTACCGCGTCCGCGAGGGCAAGCGCGGCATCAACGAGAAATTTATCATCGGGGCTAAAAAGGCTTTTCCCGACTACAAGCTCGACGACCTGTTCTACTTCAACTCCGACCCCGTATCAGGCGTGGCCGCCGAGGCGGTGGTAACCAGTCGCTACAACCACATTATCCAGCAACTCACGACGGATAGCTACTAAGCCTCTGCCCGCCGCTCATATTTCTTTATCTTCCGGTTCTAATTTCCGCAAGGTCTCCGCGCATCCGGGGTGGTCGATATACAGGACACCATTGAGGTGGTCGATTTCGTGTTCCAGGGCCTGGGACAATAGTCCTTCGCCTTTTAAGCGAACCTCTTTACCGGCCAGATCGAGACCCTTAACGGTCACTGACTCGGCCCGATGAAGCTCCCCAACGTACCCGGGGACGCTGAGGCATCCTTCGGAGACAAGGCGTTCCCCTTTGCGGCGGACGATCAACGGGTTTATCAGGATGATATCTTCCTCACCGGGGAGGCAGATGACAGTGAGACGGAGCGAGATGCCCACCTGGGGCGCCGCCAGCCCCACCCGTACTTCATCGGCGTGCAGCGTCTCGCACATATCGCTTACCAGCTTCTTCACCGAGCGGTCGATGCTGATGACACGCTTCGTCTTCCGCCTGAGGATGGGGTCGGGCACCGTCCGGATAGGCAAAACCGCCATCGCATTTCTCCTTAACATCCGTTTGAACGAATGATATACTCTAAGTTTACTGAACCAGATTGACGGGGTCAATATCGATGGCCCAGCCCCGGGGCAAGTCGAGCGGGGCGAGAAAAGCGGCCAGGTCCCGACCACGCAGGATAAGCTGCCAGCGGTACCGGCCGCGTAGACGCCGGATAAAGGCCGGGGCAGGCCCGAGGATTTCAATACCGGCTAACCCGAGGGCATCGATTTCGGTGGCCACGACTTTTTTCAGGCGCTCTGCTTCTTCCTGACACCGGGCATCGCTGGCATGGGCATAAGTAAGCCTGGCCAGCCTGGTAAAAGGGGGATTATGGAACATCCGGCGGTAGGCAAGCTCCTGCTCGTAAAAAGAAGCGTAATCGTGCCGGGCGGCTGCCTTGATGGCGTAATGCTCAGGAGAGAAGGTCTGGATGATAACTCTGCCACCCGCCACTCCCCTCCCAGCGCGGCCGGCAACCTGGCTAAGGAGCTGGAAGGTTCTCTCCCCGGCGCGAAAATCAGGGAGGTTCAAGCTGGTATCGGCGCTGACCACGCCCACCAGGGTCACGGAGGGTATATCCAGTCCCTTGGCGACCATCTGCGTGCCGACGAGGATTTCCGCCTGGCGGTCGCGGAACTTTTTCAGGATAGTCTCGTGAGAGTTCTTGCCGGTGGTGATGTCGCTATCCCAGCGGAGCTGCCGGGCACGGGGAAACTGGTATTTCACCTCCTGCTCCAGCTTCTGGGTACCGGCGCCCAGGAACTTGAGCTGGGGACTGCCGCAGCTGGGACAGACCGTCGGGACGGACGCCCGGTAGTTGCACTGGTGGCAGGTGAGGATGTTCTCCGACGGGTGCTGGGACAGGGGAACATCGCAGCGGCGGCAGCGCAGGACGAAACCGCAGCGGCGGCACTGGATAAAGGTGGCACCGCCCCTCCGGTTGAGAAAGAGAATGATCTGCTCTCCGCCGGCAACGGCAAGGTTGATCGCCCGGGCCAGGGACCGGCTGAAAATATCGCGGTTGCCCGCCTTTAGCTCCTGCCGCATGTCCACAACCTCGACCTGCGGCAGCGCCGCCCCGTTAACCGGGACGACGCGCCCGGGCAGTCGCAGCAATTTGTAATCTCCGTTCTGGGCCCGGAAATAGGACTCGACACCAGGCGTGGCGCTACCCAGAACCAGGACTGCCCCGGTCAGCCCTGCCAGCTTTTCAGCGACGGCGCGGGCGTGGTAACGCGGTGAGATATCCTGTTTATAGGTCCACTCGTGCTCTTCATCGATGATAATGAGGCCGAGGTCGGGCTGGGGGGCGAAAATGGCGCTGCGGGAACCGATGACGACATCGAACTCACCGCGACGGATACGCCGCCACTCGTCATACTGCTCGCCCAGGGAAAGTTTGCTGTGCAGAATGGCTACCCGGCGGGAAAAACGCGCGGCGAACCGCTCGATAGTCTGGGGCGTCAGTGCTATTTCCGGCACCAGGACAATGCCCCTTTTCCCCAATCTGATCGCCTCAGCGAGGGACTGTAGATAAATTTCCGTTTTGCCGCTGCCAGTCACACCATGAAGTAAAAACGTCTCCGGCAGCCTGTTTTTCCCACCAGCGTGAGCCAGAGCCGCGGCTACGGACGAAAAAGCGGACTGCTGATCAGAGTTCAATGCCAGGGGTACGGACGGAGCGATGCCTTCGTAGGATATCGGTTCGCGACTGACCTCGACCTGGCTGGTAGCCAGGAGTCCCCGGCGTACCAATGCATTAACGACATCTTTAGTAATTCCGGTCTCATGCCTGACGACCGCCCAGGCCACCGGACCCGGTTTATCTTTTATAAATGCGATAAGGGCCGATTGCCGGGACGTCAGGTCAGATAAATCCGCATTATCCTGTTTTAGATTTATGTAAAGCTCCTGCCGGGGTCGGACGCGGACCGGGGCCAGCTCGTAGGTGCGTGAAAACAATCCCTGCCTGACTAACTGCGTGACTATCGCCTGGGCTTTTTTCTTTCCCAGCTTCCTTTCCAGGACCCTCATCGCGGTAGTCCCGCCCGCGACTAAATCGATAGTCCGCTGCTGGTCGTCACTAAGAGTTGAAGTATCAGTAGGAGGATGTACGAGATTCACCGACGTGACTGCCCGGCGCTCGAATCCCGGGGGCAACATCATGGCAACGGCGTCAAAAAGGGGCGACAGATAGTAGTCGCTAATCCAGCGCGCCAGGCCAATGTGGATTGAGGATAGCACCGGCTCCGGCTCGATGATGTCCAGAATCTCTCGCGTATCTTCGACGGCGGGCTGCGGGCTCAGCTCCAGGACGACCCCCTGAAGCTCTTTTTCTCCGAAAGGCACCAGGACGGCGTGTCCCGGGTTGACCTCGAGCCGGTCGGGTACAGAGTAGCTAAATGTCCGGCGCTGGGCGGCGGGCGAATTGACACTCACCTCGGCGTATTTCATCGCGGACTCCGGATGTCGGCAACATATATGCCCAGCACGAAAACCGCCCCGGTTCAGGCGGTCTCTTTTTTCTCCTCAGCCGGAGGCTCCGGCTTCGTCATCGACGGCTCTGCGGCCGCGGCG
>MGNQ01000004.1:0-20673 GCA_001796865.1 Chloroflexi bacterium RBG_16_56_11 | reverse complement strand
TCGCCGCGGGTGTCTCAGCCGGCAGAGGCTCAATAACCTCCTCGGGCTGCGGTTGGAGCAGCTCCTCACCTATCTGCTTGACCTTTCTTTCCACGCGTTTAATCTTACGCCGGGCCTCTTTGCCGCTGAGCCCGCGCAGGTAGTAAAGGCGTGACCGGCGGACCTTTCCCTGCCGGACAACCTCCACCTTCTCCACCAAGGGGGAGTTGAAGGGGAAGGTACGCTCGACGCCGATGCCGAAAGCGACATGGCGGACGGTAAAGCCGGCGCCGTTACCGCCGCGCTTTATCTTGAGGACCACGCCCTGGAAGACCTGGATACGCTCCTTGCCGCCTTCCACGATTTTGGCGCTGACCTTGACGGTATCGCCCGGGCTGATGTCAGGAATTTTGGTATTCTTCTTGATTTCAACCAGTGAAGAAACATCCATGTTACGACTCCCTGTCCGATTGGGCCTGATGTCCCGCTTTTGTCGGGCTGGTCAGGCGTTCGACGATTTTTTTATCTTCTAGGCCGAGGTCGGCCTTATCGAGCAGCTCAGGACGGCGTTCCAGCGTCCGCCGGATAATCTGTTCACGGCGCCAGCGCGCGATTTCACCATGATTGCCGGAGAGCAAGACCTCCGGGACTCTCCAGCCCCGGTACTCCTCCGGGCGGGTGTACTGGGGATACTCCAGCAGGCCGGAGGCATGAGAATCGTGCCGGGAGGATTCCTCCGAGCCCAGGACTCCGGGAAGCAGTCGGATGACCGCATCGATGACGACCATGGCCGGGATTTCCCCTCCGGTCAGAACGTAATCGCCGATGCTGATTTCGTCGGTGGCCAGGTGTTCCCGGACGCGCTCGTCGACTCCTTCGTAGTGACCGCAAATAAAGACCAGGTGTCGCTCCCGGGCAAGCTCCCGGGCTACCGACTGGGAAAAGGGCCGGCCCTGAGGCGTCAGCAAGACAATCCGCGGTTCGCCTCTGTCGCTACTGGCATTGGCCTTGATAGCTTCCCATGCTTCAAAAATAGGCTCCGGCTTAAGCACCATGCCGGCGCCGCCGCCGTAAGGATAGTCATCCGCGGTGTGGTGTTTATCATGGGTATAATCCCGTATATTATACGTTTTCATTGCCACCAGGCCGTTATCAAGGGCGCGCTTAAAAATGCCGAAGCTGAATGGCGCCTCGAACATGCGCGGAAATAGGGTAAGAATATCAATACGCATTATCCCACCTGCCCCGGCATGCCGACGGTATGCTCCGTCACCTCTCCCCTGATGATTTTCACGGCGTGGGGGACCGCCGGCAGGATAATCTCCAGGCATTCCCGCACCGCCTGAGGGCTGCCGGGGAGGTTGATGATGAGGCACCGTCCGCGCAGGCCGGATACCGCCCGGCTCAGCATGGCCAGCGGCGTTTTTTCCCGCGACTTCGCCCGCACCGCTTCGACGATGCCAGGCACTTCACGGTCGATGACCGCGAGGGTGGCCTCCGGGGTAACGTCCCGTGTTGCCAGGCCGGTACCTCCGGTGGTGAAAAGGACATCGACTTCACCACCGTCAGCCCAATCGTTGAGCTTCGCGGCGATAATCTCGATTTCGTCGGGGACTATCTCGTACCTGACAACGGCCACATCCAGCCGGGAAACAATCTCCCGAACGGCCGGGCCGCTCTTATCGACGCGCTCCCCCCGGGCACCTTTGTCACTAACCGTAAGAATTCCTACTTTTATCATGATGTCACCTGACAAAACAAATACCATTTTACCACAGGTGAGGCCGGAGTTGAAAGTCGGCCCGTTGCAGCAAGACTGGAGGCGGTCACCGTTACTAAAAAATATATCCCGAAACGGGGAAAAACTATTGACAAGAGGGGGTAAAACTGATGTAAAATGGTGAAATGTGGGAAACTGTGGGGAAAAAGGGTAAATAATGGCGTTACCGTTTTTCGGCGAGTACGACTACAAGATAGACGAGAAGGGCAGGGTGCCCATCCCGCCGCGTTTCCGAAATTACTTGAGGGACGGCGTGGTCCTGACGCCCGGCCCGGAAAAGTGCATCACCGCTTATACACTCACCGAGTGGAAAAAGATGGCCACATCGCTCACCAGCACGGCCCTGACGCGCAGCAAGATGAGAAGACTGAGCCGGGCCATGTTCGCCATGGCCTTCAGCACCCGCATCGATAACCAGGGACGCGTGGCCATACCGGCGCCGCTCCGCGAGTACGCCCAGATTGTCGACGAGGTGGTGGTCGCCGGCGCCAACAACTACCTGGAAATCTGGAACAAGGCGCTCTGGGAAGAAGAAAAAGATATAAGCCAGCAGCAGGTCTGGCAGATAATCGAGAGCCTGGAAAAAAGCTGATGGTGAAAAAAGGTCTGAAGTCCGGTCATACCCCGGTCCTTCTGGCGGAGACTCTCAAGGCACTGGGAGTGCAGCCGGGCGGCCGCTACATCGACTGCACCATCGGCGGGGGCGGGCACGCCGGGGCCATCCTGCAACAGAGCTCGCCAGGCGGGCAGTTGCTGGGTATCGACGCCGATCCCAACGCCATAGAAATCGCCAGGGAAAGATTACAGCCCTACGGGGGCTCCGTCCTGCTGGTGAACGATAACTTCGTGAACTTGCAGTCCATCTGCATCAAGTACGATTTCTTCCCGGTACATGGTATCCTTTTCGACCTGGGACTATCGTCACTGCAGCTCAACGGCAGCGGGCGCGGTTTCAGTTTCCAGCATGACGCCCCCCTCGACATGCGCTTCAACCCGGGTCAAAAGATAACCGCGGCGGACATCGTGAATACCACGCCGGAGACGAGACTGGCCCATATCATCAGGACCTACGGAGAAGAATTACAAAGTCAGCGTATCGCCCGGATAATCGTCCGGGAACGTCCGGTCAAGACCACGCTCCAGCTGGCCGGGGTGATTGAAAAGGCGATCGGGCGGAGGGGCAGGATTCACCCGGCGACGCGGACGTTCCAGGCGCTGCGTATTGCCGTAAACCACGAGCTGGAAAACCTCGAAATGGCACTGAGACAGGCGGTCGACGTCCTGGGCTACGAGGGCAGGCTGGTCGTCATTACCTATCATTCCCTGGAAGACCGAATCGTGAAACAGTTTATGCAAAAAGAGTCGCGTACCTGCATCTGTCCTCCCGAAACCCCTGTCTGCGTGTGCGGCCACGTGCCGGCGCTGAGGATAATTAATAAAAAGGTCATCAGGCCTACTCCCGTGGAGACGGGACTCAATCCGCGGAGCCGTAGCGCCAAGTTAAGAGCAGCCGAACGTATATTGAATCGGGACGACGCGGAACTTGCCGGTGCGGACGAGGGCGTTATTGACGTTACCAGGTCTCCCGGTTGGCGCCGGCCGGTATTACTAAAGAAAATCAGGATGGCTTTTCTAGCGGCCTAATATTTAAGCAAGTTTTGAAGGAGGTCTCCTGTATGTGATGACCGGGCAGCCAGAAGACAGATTGAAAGAGTTGTTAAGGAGGGCAGATGAAGAAAAGAAACGTTATCACGGCTATTGATGTTGGGACCACGAAGATATGCACAATTATCGCGGATATCAGCGATGACAGTGGCCCGCGGGTGGTGGGCGTGGGAATTTCACCCTCCAAGGGCTTGCATAAAGGCCTGGTGGTCAACATCAATGAAGCGAGAGAATCAATACGTGATTCGGTGAGAAAGGCAGAACGGACAAGCAACTTCAAAGTGGAATCGGCCTACGTTGGCGTTACCGGCCGGCATGTCACCTCCATGAACAACCGTGGCGTGGTGTCCATCACCCGCAACGATAGAGTGGTGCGCCCGGACGACCTGAAGCGCGTCCTTTCTGCCGCTCAAAGCATCAAAACTGCCGACGATCGAAGGCTGCTACATGTCATTCCGCGCGGTTATGCCGTTGACGGCCAGGAGGGGGTGAAAAATCCGGTAGGTATGCACGGTTTCCGACTCGACGTCGAGACACACGTCATCACCGCGGCGGTGACCTCCATACAGAACCTCGTCAAGTGCATCCGCAGCCTGGGGATGGATATCGAGGACCTGGTCCTGGAACCCCTGGCCAGCAGCGAAGCAATCCTCACCGAGGACGAAAAGCAGGTCGGCGTCGTCATGGCGGATATTGGCGGCGGCACTACAGATGTCGCTGTTTTCCGGGATGGCAGTATCTATCATACCTCAATTCTGCCCGTAGCCGGATATCAGCTTACGAGAGACGTCGCCATCGGGCTGGGACTGCCGTTTGAAATAGCTGAAGAAATGAAGAAGAAATACGGCAGCGTCATGCCCGTTTACGAAGGCAAATCCGACGATACTCCGCAGCCGGTTGTTTCCAAGGACGGACACGGCGTCTCCTATCAGGACCTGTGCGATATTATCAGGGCCAGGGTAGAGGAAATAATGAAGCTCATCCTCCTGGAAATGCCCAGCTCTGACTACGAAGCGTTGATACCCGCCGGCCTCGTGCTGACGGGGGGCAGCTCCAATCTCTCCGGTATCGCCGCCATGGGGCGGGACATCCTGCACATCCCGGTAAGGGTGGGGACTCCCAGCGACCTTAATGGTATCGCCGATGTTCTCCGGGACCCGGCCTACGCCACCAGCGTCGGACTGCTGCTGTGGGGCTCCAAATACGAAGGTAAAAAGCAGTGGAAGACCGGGGCATTCACGGGCGCCCTTACCCGGCTGGCCACCCAGTTCAGGAAACTGTTCCAGTAAAATCCAAATAAAATACCTCATACATAACAAAAGGAGGAGGAGATGGCAAGAACAAGCTTTGTTTCCAATCCAGCAAAAATAAAAGTTATCGGTCTGGGTGGCGGCGGTAGTAACGCCGTAACCCGTATGGTCAGGGAAAACATCCAGGGCGTGGAGTTCATTGCGATGAATACCGACGCTCAGGCCCTGGCTATTTGCGAAGCCCCGGTGATCGTACAGCTCGGGCCCAAGCTCACCCGAGGGCTGGGCGCAGGCGGCGACCATCATGTGGGACAGAAGGCCGCCGAGGAAAACCGCGACGAGCTCAGGGAGGTCGTCTCCGGGTCGGACATGGTGTTCCTCACCGCGGGCATGGGCGGCGGCACGGGCACCGGCTCTATCCCCGTGGTGGCGGAAATCTCCAAGGCCAGCGGCGCCCTGACCATCGCCGTGGTCACGAAGCCGTTCAGCTTCGAGGGCGCTCACCGGCTGCAGACGGCCGATGAAGGAATCAACAACCTCATCGATAAGGTCGATACGCTCATCATTATCCCCAACGACCGGCTGCTGACACTGGTCGACCACAAGACGGGCGTGGACAGTGCCTTTAAACTGGCCGACGATGTGCTGCGACACGGCGTCCAGGCAATCGCCGAGGTTATCACCACCCCCGGCATGATCAATCTTGATTTTGCGGATGTCAAGGCCATCATGAAAGACGCCGGCCCGGCCTGGATGTCCATCGGGAAAGGCTCCGGGCAGAACCGGGCGATAGACGCAGCCAAGCAGGCGCTGGCCAGCCCGCTGCTGGAGGTCTCGATCGAGGGCTCCAAGGGCGTCCTGTTCAACGTCGTCGGCGGCAACAGCCTTTCATTGTTCGAGGTAAACCAGGCGGCCGATATCATCAAACAGGCGGTCGACCCCGAAGCCAATATCATCTTCGGCGTCGCCACGAACCCGTCAATGGAGAACGACTTGACGATAACCCTTATCGCCACCGGATTCCATGCCAAGATGGGCATGGGGAAGCACAATGCCGAGGAGGAAGAGATTAATAAAATACTCCGTGACATGAAGACGGAGGAGGAACTGGACATGCCTTCGTTCTTGCGGCGCCCGCTTTTCAGTCACCGGAGGGCCACGCCGCCGGCGCAGAACGAAATAGCCAAGAAGGAACAGACGAGACCGCAGCGGCATTTCACGTAAGGCGTCGCTTAGCGGTGAATGGCAAGATAAGAAGTCAGCCTGAAGCGGCTGATGGCACGGAGTGCACGGTACAAGAGCGCTATACCGGTGAAACAGTCCGGTATCGGGGAGGCTGCGGGTCCACATCCGCAGCCTCTTTGTTTTTTGAAGCGTGCCGTTTGACAAAATCCTCATTCTCCGGTTATCCTATTATTTAGCAATCTCAGCCGGATTGCGCTCAATACCAGATATACATCAAAAACGATATGCGAGTGATTACAGGCACGGCCAAAGGACGCCGTTTGAAGTTCCCCGAAGGCACGAAGACCCGCCCGGCCACCGACCTGGTGCGGGGAGCGATTTTCTCGATGCTGGAGAACCTGACGGAGGACTGGTCGGAGGTGCTCGACCTGTTCTCGGGAAGCGGCGCGCTGGGTATCGAAGCCCTCAGCCGGGGCGCCGGCCATGTCGACTTTGTCGAGAGAGAGCCGAAATGCTGCGCCGTCATCAAAGAAAACCTGGAAAAGACCGGATTATCGGGGCAAGCCCGCGTGTACTGCCGTGATGTCGCCGGGGCGCTTTCTTTCCTCAATAAGGAGTATAATATCGTGCTGATGGACCCGCCCTACGCTGATACTTCCATTGGCAGCGTCATCAGCCAGGTAGCTAGCTCGAAGCTGGTAGGTAACCGTAGCATCGTCGTGGTGACCCATTCGTCCCGCCTGCCGCTGGCGCCGGAGTATCCACCGTTACGCCAGGTTAAAGAGCACCGGCACGGCGATAGCTGCATCTCGATATATCGGAAGGAGGCCATCCCTTGATAATCGCTCTCTATCCCGGCAGTTTCGACCCGGTAACCAACGGGCACATCGACATAGCGACGCGGGCCTCCAAGCTCTTCGATAAAATAATTGTCGGTATTTTCGCCACGCCGGAAAAGAACCTCATGTTCTCGCTCGATGAGCGGGTGGACATGGCCCGGCGGGCCCTGGGTCATCTGCCTAAAATCGAGGTAAAGCCTTACAGCAACATTACCGTCGAGTTCGCCAGGGAGGTCAACGCTGATGTTCTGGTGCGCGGATTGAGAATGATAGGAGACTTTGAATGGGAGTTCGAGATGGCCATGATGAACCAGATGCTATCCCCCGGGCTGGAGACCGTCTGCTTCATGGCCAGCCAGGAGTACCAGTTCCTCAGCGCCAGCCTGATAAAGGAAGTCGCCAGCCTGGGTGGAGATATCAGCAAGCTCGTCCCCAGGCACGTCGCTGAGGCCCTTAAGAAAAAGGGCATCGCGAAAATCAGAAAATAATCACGACCCCGCTCAGCGTTATTCGAGGAAAAATCAGGAGGTAAACCGGATGGCCTACAAGATTACGGACGAGTGCATCAGCTGCGGAGCCTGTGAGCCCGAGTGCCCGGTACACGCCATCACCGAGGGAGAAACGAAGTACATCATCGACCCCAGCAAGTGCGTGGAGTGTGTGGGATATTTCGATTCGTCCAAGTGCGCCGAAATCTGCCCGGTCGATGCGCCCCAGCCTGACCCGGCCCACCCCAGGAAAAAATAACGCCGAAAAGGACAACCCAAAGACCCAACCGTTTAAAATGACGCCGGTACACCTGCCCGGAAATCCACACTGGCGTTGTTGTCTTTCAAGAGCGACCTTCATCCAGAGATCGGCTGCTGGCGTTTTTCTCTTGACCGTGTCCAGCGTGAATACGGTTTCTTCTAGTCCCGGAAAAAGGAGCGGACCGAATCGAATTCGGCGGGCAACAGGCCGAGGACGATGGGAAATTTGTCCAACAGGAAACGGGCCAGGAAGGACCCGGAAACGGCATTACCGGCACCCAGGTAGTTGACCCACATCGTCAGCAGGGCAGCGCAGAAGAGGAACCCCAGAATAAGACCGAGGACGCCGCCCCCGATACGGTTCACCCAGCCGAGCAAAATCGCCGAGACAATTTTACTCAGCACCGCCGCCAGTATGGCCGATATCAGCAGGACGATTATCAGGATAATCGCAAAGGCGATGGCCCTGGCGGTTTCGGGATCAGAGATGAAGGACATTGCGTCTCCCAACCTCCCGGAAAACCGACCGGCCAGGACAATGCCGACGACTATCCCGACCACGGTGAAAAGGACCTTGATTATCCCTATTTTGATGCCGATAACGGCGGCAACGGCGATGACCACGAGAACAACGATATCCAGCCAGTTCATATCAACCTCCCAGCTCTTTAGCCCTTTCTAAAGCCGCTTTGACGGCGGCGTCAACGATATGGTTGAACCCCCCTGCTTCAAATACCTGGATCGCCCGCTCCGTGGTGCCGCTTTTCGAGGTAACGTTGCGGCGCAGCTCAGCGGGTGGTTTAGCGGACTTTTCCAGCAGGCGGGCGGCGCCCAGCATCGTCTGCAAGATCAGCTCACCGGCATCTTCGGGTGACAATCCGATATTCACCGCCGCGGCGGTTAAAGCCTCAGCAAAGAAAAAGAAATAAGCCGGACCGCTGCCGCTAATAGCAGTGACCATATCCAGCGACTCTTCTTTTTGAAAGTATATCTCTTTACCCATAGCGGTGAGGACAGTCCGAGTGTGTTCTTTCTGGAGGTCAGTGACGCCAGGGGTGGCCGTCCAGCCGGTAATGCCCTGGCCGATTTGCGCCGGGGTGTTAGGCATGGCACGCACCACCCGCGAATGGCCCAGGCCACGCGTCATGGTCTGAATCCTTATCCCGGCGGCGATGGAGATAACGACCTGGGAGGATAGCAGGCTGCCTTTGAGGTCGCTCAGTACATCTCCGAACTGCTGCGGCTTGATGGCCAGGACGATGACATCTTTACCCTCTGTAGCTTTTTTATTGTCATCCGTCACGAGTACTCCGTACCGCCCGGAGATATAGTCGCGGCGCTCTTTACTAACATCGCTGATACAGACGCTGGAAGGTATGATACGTTTCTTCTCCAGCAGCGCTGCCAGGATGGCCTCGCCCATAGTCCCGCCGCCAATGAAGGCTATTTTCATGGTTTGACCTCTCCCCCTTTATCCCCCTCTCCTTGGGAAGGAGAGGGGGAATGAGGTGAAGAGGGGCTGTGCCCCTCTTGGACTCCCGGTTTACTTAGCACGAAATTGACGAGCTTACCTGGCACGTATATTCTTTTAGAGATTTCTCTCCCGGCCAAGTATGACTGTACCTGCGTAGACCCAGCAGCCATCTGCATGGCCTGAACCTCGGTGGTAGATGCAGGCACTAGCAGGCGATCGCGCACTTTGCCATTGACCTGCACAACCAGAGTAAACTCATCGCGCGTCACCAGTGCCTCATCCCACTGCGGCCACGGCTGGTTATGGATGCTGTACTGGTATCCATACCGGTGCCAGAGCTCTTCGGCCAGGTGAGGGGCAGTGGGTGCCAGGAGCAGGAGCAACGTCTTCAAGGAGGACTGCCAGGCGACCGCGGAAACGCTGCCGGCTTTTTTCATCCGGGACAGGTGATTGGAAAACTCCATCAGCGCCGCCACCATGGTGTTGAAACGGATTTTTTCAATATCTTCGGTGACTTTTTTCACCGTCTGGTGGGTCAGTCGTATAAGCTCTTGATCCTCCTGATTATTCAAGGAATGATAGTTTTCGACTGCCAGGTCCCAGACCCGGTGCAGCCACCGACTGATGCCGCTGATGCCGCTATCGTCCCACTCCCCACCCTGCTCCCAGGGGGCGATGAACATCATGTAGGCGCGCACTGTATCCACCCCCAGCTCGGCGACATATTCGTCCGGATTGACTACGTTGCCTCTGGACTTGCTCATCTTCTGATGGCCGGAGATGATGATGCCCTGATTGAAGAGGCGGGTAAACGGCTCACTAAAGTCAACCAGTCCCATGTCTTGAATGGCCTTGGTAAAAAACCGGGCATAGAGGAGGTGCATGACGGCGTGCTCCGCGCCGCCGGTATAGAAATCCACCGGCAGCCAGCGTTTGACCTTCGCGGGGTCGAAGGCGGCCTTTTCATATTGCGGGCTGGCGTAGCGCAGGAAATACCAGCAGGAGCACATAAAACCGTCGATGGTGTCCGTCTCCCGCCTGGCCGGTCCGCCGCACTTCGGGCAGTTCGTGTTCACGAAGCTATCATTGTATTTCAGCGGTGATTCCCCGGTGGGCCGGAACTCGGCGGTTTCCGGCAAGAGCACGGGCAGGTCTTTCTCCGGCACCGGCACGATACCGCATTTCTCGCAGTAAATCATGGGTATAGGAGCGCCCCAGTAGCGCTGGCGGGAGATAAGCCAATCGCGGATGCGGTAGCTGACCGTCCGCCTGCCCCACCCCTTTTCCTCCAGGTAGGCGGAGACGGCATTGACGCCGTCCCGGTTGCCGGTGAACCGTCCGGAGTGTATCATCCGGCCGTATTCGGCATGAAAGAGCCTGTCGCGGTAGAATTCGCAATTATTCAGCATCTCGACGGCGGTCCGGCAGTTGCGCACGTTCGGTTCTATCGCTTTGCAGCGTTTTAGAATCTCGGCTTCTGACTCTATAGAGTCCAGCGCTATCGTTTCGATACCGGTCTTGCCGGAAAAGAAAAAGAGCCAGGGAGAGCCGATGATGTCGTTCCAGTTATCCGGCTTGAGATAAGCCTTCATGAGCTGGATATACTTTTTTACCTGGGCCTCGTCGTGCAGGGTAACGAACTGTCCGCCGATTTCCGCCGCTTTATACTCGAAACCGGACATTTTCAGCTCTTCCTCGAACCCCTCCTTCATGGTGTCCGGGAAAGCAAAACTTTTAACAATTCCGTCAGGGGGTTCGATGACCGGGATGATGGGGATGCCGTACTTTAGCGCGAAAGCAAAGTCTCGCTCATCATGGGCAGGCACGGCCATGACCGCCCCGGTGCCGTAGCTCTGGAGGACATAGTCGGCAATCCAGATGGGCACCTTCGTGTCGTTGAGGCGGTTGACACAATAGGCCCCGGTGAAAACGCCGTCCTTCTCCTTCTCGGTGGAGAGGCGTTCGATATCGGTCAGCCGTTGCGACCGGGCGACGTAAGCCCCGACCTCTTTTTTCTTCTCCGGGGCGGTGATTTTCGATACCAGCGGGTGCTCCGGCGCCAGCACCATGAAGGTGACGCCAAAGACGGTATCCGGGCGGGTGGTGAAGACCTTTATCTCTTTTTCCGCCACGCCGGGATGGTCCAGCCCGAAAGATATCTCCATGCCAGAGCTTTTACCAATCCAGTTTCGCTGCATTATCTTGATGCGCTCCGGCCAGTCGATGCCGTTGAAATCCAGGAGTTCATCGGCGTACTTCGTGATACGGAAAAGCCACTGCTCAAGTTCGCGACGGACGACATCGGACTCGCAGCGCCAGCACCGGCCGCTCTCGACCTGCTCGTTGGCGAGGACGACCTGGCACCGGGGACACCAGTTGACCGGGGCGAGGCCGCGGTAGGCCAGGCCGTTTTCGAACAGCTTAATGAAGAACCACTGGGTCCATTTATAGTAATCCGGCAGGCAGGTGATAACCTCGCGGTCCCAGTCGTAAATGGCGCCGATGCTCTTGAGCTGCCGGCGCATGTTCTCGATGTTCTGCATCGTCCAGGTGAAGGGATGGACGCCACGATTGATGGCGGCATTCTCGGCCGGCAGCCCGAAGGCGTCGAAGCCCATGGGGTGAAGGACGTTGAAGCCCCTCATCCGCTTGTAGCGGGCGTGGACATCCGCCGGGGCGTAGTTATACCAGTGCCCGATGTGAAGGTCGCCGGAGGTATAGGGGAACATGGTCAGGGCGTACCACTTGGGCCGGGGTTCTTCGTCCCTGACCTGATACAACCTGTCTTCGTCCCAACGGGCCTGCCACTTCTTTTCTATCGCCGGGGGTTCGTATCTTTCTACCATACCATCTACCCATTTACCCTGTCGGGCATACCTTCACCGCCTCGCAGTCCATTTTAGCAATAATAGCTACTTATGTAAAAGGCGCGAGAAAAGCCCAATATTGTTTTGGGAAACGATTCGAAGCTAAGCAAGCGTGATTCGTATTTAGAGTTATGTTAAGTTTTCGGCGGCGGGGGCGGAGGGGGCGGCGCGATGCCTTTGATGATACCCCGGATATAACCTATCTGGCCCGAGTGCTCGGCGACCTCGGTCACGAGGTGTGAAAGCGCTGTGCCGGTCGTGCCTTTCCGCCAGCCGAAGTCTCTCTCGGTATCGAGCATTCCGGCGGTGACTGATTTCAGGTATGATAACGTTTTTTCACGGACAGCGGCAGCGTAGGCCAATAACAAATCGAGCCCGGGGACACGCCAGGTAGTCAGCTTATCCACGTCGTAGCCGAAACCGGTATCACCGGGCGGGGTGCCGAACTTCTTATACCAGCAGCCGGTCTCGTAAATATCCTTCTCCGCCAGGAGCACCCGGTTAATCCACAGGTCTTCGACGCGGGCCACGTGCCAGAGAAGGAAGGCGATGCTGTTGCTATGGGGCCGAGGTTTCCAGGCCAACTCTTCTCCGGTCAGGCCCTTGATGGCCTCACCGATATAATCCCGGCTTTCTTCCAGGGATTTAGCTATGAGGTCGTTGACTTTCATGAAGGTAACCTCCTCGAATGGTAAGGATGGCAATCCATTTGAAGTTTATAATAATGACCGCGGTTACGCAACCCAAAAACTTACCGGGTTCTACTCAATCTTGGGTTGCCAGCTTTGATATCTAAATAGTCTTCATTCCTGCCGCCATGGTTCGACCGGCGTTCGACCGAGCTCACGCCGAGGTCCCACCATGAGCGGCGGCAAGTTCCGCTCTCCCTGAGCCTGTCGCAGGGCGTTAACGGCCGTTTTTACACCAGCCGGGAATAAGTAAAAGGTCTTCTTGCGCTCACCACTCTTTTCTCATAGAATAGGGTAGCGTGCCGAAGTGGCGGAATGGCAGACGCGGCAGTCTCAAAAACTGTTGAGGGGCAACTCTCGTGTCGGTTCGACTCCGACCTTCGGCACCAGGCCCGCCTTTCGCCCCCGGGCAACATAGATGGATATTTTCGTAATCGTTCTGCAATCGGTGCTGGTGCTCCTGGGCATCGGCGTCATCGGGTTCTGGATATCACGGCGTAACGCGATGCCGGAGAACGTCCTGGGATTCCTTTCAACCCTGGCGATAGATATCGCCCTGCCCTGCATCGTCTTCGCCAGTATCCTGGTGAACTTCACGCCGGCGGAGTTCCCCAACTGGTGGCAGCTCCCGCTATGGTGGCTGCTTTTTACGGCCATCGCCTTCGCGCTGATGCTGCTGGCGCGCCTCATCTCAAACAAGGATCCCCGCGCTGAGTTCGGCATCAGCCTGTTCTACCAGAACGGTATCTTTTTCCCGCTGATTATCCTGAGCGGTATCTTCGGCCGGGACACCCCGTTCATCGCCCAGCTTTTCATCTTCATCATGTTCCACCCAACACTGCTTTTCAGCACCTACCAGCTGTTTTTCAGGAAAGCAGCCGGTAGCTTGAGATGGCAACGCATTATCAATCCGATTCTCATCGCCACGATTATCGCCATCGTAATACAGATGATGAAATGGCAGGACTATCTCCCGGACTTCCTCATCGACATCTTTCAAATCCTGGGGGCCATGGCCCTGCCCCTGGTCATGATAATACTGGGCGGCAGCCTCTATCTGGACTTCCAGCAAAGGGGTAAAATCTACCTCTCGGAAATAACCAAATTCATCATCATGAAAAATATCGTGTTCCCGCTGGCATTCATCGGGGTGGCGGCGCTCCTCAAACCGAGCTATAACATCGCCCTGCTGTTCCTGCTCCAGGCGGCGGTGCCTCCGGTGACCGGCGTGCCGATCCTCACCGAGCGGGCCGGAGGGAAGAAGTCCATTACCACGCAGTTCGTTTTTGCCAGCTTCGTGGCCTCGATGCTGACCATCCCGGCTGTTTTTTTCCTCTTTAACATCTACTTCCCCCGCCCGTCCTAGGACGAGCACGGGAATATTTGGCAGCAGACGATTCCGGATGTTATAATCAAGTCGAATGAAGACGGGGGAGACAGGATGTCGAAAGGAATGCGACCATGATGACGATGAAGTGTCCCAAGTGCAACGCGGAAAGCAAGCTCTCCTTCGTGGGTAATAGCTATGAGGGTCCCCGCCGGTGCTGGAGCTGTCATGAGCTTTTCACGATGGTAATCAGGAACAACCTGCTGATATCCTGCGAACCGCTCAGCCAGGAAGAATTCGAAAAGCAGCAGAGCGTCAAAGCCCTCCAGGATAAATTCAAAAACCAGTAGCCGGCCATTACAGCCGGCTACTCTATCAGACCTGAAAAATCCTTTCCGGATACGCGGCGCTATTTTTTAGTATTCTGCTTTTTCTCTTTCCTGGCGGCTTCTTCACGCTTGGCTTTCATCTCGATGAGGCGGAAGACTGTCTTGGCTTTCCCGGCGATAACGAAGTTTTGCATTTTGTTTACCTCCCTTTTATGCAGTCGGCGCCACTCAAATTCACTTTTCTTTTCTTATCCTCACCAAGCTTATCAGCACCGCATAAAAATCCACATAAATTATATAAACACCGGATAAAGTTATCCTTAATATTTCATAAAGAATAATTAGGGAATAATAAGTGAAGCTATCATCCAGATACAAACCGAACCGGAACGGAAGACAAACCAGGAGGACCGCGGACGAAAAGACCCGGGAACCGCCCGAATGATAAAGCGGTGGGCGGCTAACGATGAAAACAGCTTAACAGCGGGGGACAACGGGTGAAAGTTAATGATGGGAAGGACAGGAGCTATACATCGGTGACCAGGACTGTTTCGACCGGCTCAGATTCAGTTTCGAGGTCCGGCTCCCGGGACGGTGACTCTTTTTTACCCAGGTTGTTCAGGGCATCGTGCCAGTCGTTGGAAAACTCATTAGAGACACCGCAATATTTACATTTACCAACGCTGGTGCGGCCGTCCGGTGATTCCAGTATCCAGTAGTGTATGCATTTTTTTTGCTTGGAACCGTTGTCTGTCATTTTTACCGCCTTGAAAAGTCAAATTCAGCCAAAATTATAATGGGGAACAAGGCACGGGGACAAGATTACTTTCCGGTAAGTCGAGGGGGGAAGAAAGTACTAAGCCGGATGACAAACATTTCAAAAGGAAACTACGTAATCAACGACGCGAGATACTAACCAAAAAGAAGGAAAAACGTTAATAAATACGAAAGTACTATTTCAGGGGAGACCATCTAGCTATTCCAGCCGGTAACGGCGGGGGGTTAGAATATGATTCGGCGCACCAGCAGGAAAGAAGTATTCAGGCGGTCAAGAACCATGGTAAGTGAAAAGAAAACCAAGGAATTCACCATGCCGGAGCTCAAAACCGGTGACTGGGCTAAAAATGTGAGGGAGAGCCGGAAAATATCGCAATCGGACCTTGCCCGGAAATGCGGTGTTTCTTTACACGAAGTAAACTCGTTTGAGAACAACCATCCCGTCAAACTCGAGGTGAAACTCAGGCTCCTCCACGAGCTCTGGGCCAACCGCAAGCCCTGAGGCGTTATCGCCGACCGTGCGCTCCGGGAAATAAAAGATGAACCTTATTTTAAATATTGTCTTCAACCTGATGGATATCATGGCCTACCGGATATGCTTCCGGTAGATATTATGATAATCCACGCCGCCCGCCGGTGCTCAGCCCGCCTTCCCACCTTAACCCCCCATAAACATCTTTGCCACCGCTATATACAGATGCTATAATCCAGCGTGTAAGCACTGGCGAGTTGTGTAGCGGTAGCACAGAGGACTTTGGATCCTTTAGCCCAGGTTCGAATCCTGGCTCGCCAGCCAGCTCATTCAGGTAATAGCATTACTTCTTTTCAGCTTCAAGCGGTCGACCGACTCTAAAGTGCCAGATTTAAGTTTATCACCATATTTTGACCAAAATACACATTTCTTGTTAAGATTAAGGCATGCCTTTAGTTTGGGTAGAAGAATATATATGACACGACTGCCCCAAATCAAAGGTGACCGGTTGGTCAAAGCTCTACAGAAAAAAGATTGGTATATTGACCGGAGCCATGGTAGTCATGTGATAATGAGAAATGATAATAAGCCGGGATCTAAGGTTGTGATCCCTGTCCATAATAAGCCGATCAAACCAGGAATATTAAGCAACATTCTAAAGACAACGGAACTGACCATAGAAGAGATCAAGGGACTTCTTTAGGAGGTGGAGGTATGCTAAGATATACAGTTATATTAGTCCCTGAAGCGGAAGGCGGGTACTCGGTTGATGTACCAGCTCTTCCAGGATGTTTCACCCAGGGAGAAACCAAAGAAGAAGCCATCGCAATGGCTAAGGAAGCGATCGAACTTTATCTTGAATCATGCAAAGCGCATGGAGAAACTATACCTCAGGAAGCCGGAATAGAATCTTTAACGGTAGCGGTTAAAGAGCCAGTTGCTTAAACTATTATTCAGTCGCCTTTTTTACCAACTCACGCAGTCTTGGAATTAAATCAGGACGTAAAAAGTTCGATATGTGTCCTGGGTGGCCAGCCAGTTCATTTTGGTAATATCATTACCTCTTTTCAGCTTCAAGCTTTCTAACACTCATTAAACCCTGATTGCAGTTTATCCCCATACTGTGACCAATTTGCACATTTCTTGTTAAGATTGAGTTTTACCCAATAGGTTGAAGAAAAGGTGACACGACTACCCCAAGTCTGGTAGTACCGGTTATTTTAAGCACCCCAGAACAAAGATTGGCATATTGACCGGACTCAGGGCAACAAACGATCACGAGAAATTTAGTTTTTTTATTCGTTTTTCCATGTACAGATAACACATTTTTAGGTGATTTGTTTATATGACCCAGGTTGGGTAAACAATACCTAAAATGGGTATTAGCTTACCCTTTCTTGGCTTGACATATCGTATCAATAATGATACGCTTAAATTCGATGGGCAGAAAAAGACTTGGCGGCTTCATCTTCGTTACGTATAAAGGTGACCATCGTCCTTACCACGTTCACATCAGGAAAGGGAATAGAGAAATAGGACGTTGGGACATCGAGAATCAAGTGCCGCTGGATAGCTTTGAGCTCACCGACAAACTTAGAAGGGCTTTGGTGAAGTTGGGTTACGCGGCCAGGAGGTAACAAATGACAGTGACTAATGTTCTGGAACAAAAAAGAAAGAGTGAAGCACAGCCTAAAGCTTGTCTCGTGACCGGGCAGAAGACGCTTGAGAATATCCAAAGCTTCTTCACCGATACTAACTTGGTGATTCTGTTTAAAGAACACCTCCTAGACTTGCTGAAGGAACACGACTGTAATCTCTTTATTGTTGATACCGAGGTGAAAGATCTAGATACATGGCCTGTGCCATTGTTGACTATACCCAACGCACAATCTAAAGATTGGCTATTTCTTGTATCGAGGCTATCGGACGCCTCTCGTTTGCAGCCTCTACCTCAAAATGCCGAGTTAGTTGACCGGAGAACACTATCGGTTGAGGATATCGCTTCGCTAATAAAGAAGCGCTTAGACCCGGAATCAAGAAAGAGGTTCGACAGAGTGAAGTTCTTGGAAGATACGAGAACATTTTTGATCTGGATGGAGAATGGAAAGACGTATGCTTTGAATATGTTGGATCTACCAGAGGCCGATTCAACAGGAGTTACAAAGTGGTCTTTGGGCAGAAACCGGGACTACATTAGGGTGATTCAAGAGTCAGGTAACCAGTTTGAGATTCCCTGGGATGACGTTCTTTACCACTGTGAACCTCAATATGAGTTCTACAAAGAGAAACGATTTGAAGACAAAATTACAGCCGTGAGCCCGATAGGCGAAAGGGTACGACAGCTTAGGCAAGAGAAGGGCTATTCTATTCAGACACTCGCAGCTAAGAGTGGAATGAAGCGTCCGAATCTCAGCAGATTGGAGCATGGACATCACCGGCCTTCGTTGGAAACGCTGGAAAGAATTGCTAAAGCACTAGAGGTCCCTGTGGTCAATCTGGTGGCAAAGCGCAGAGATTCAAATGACTTCCAACAATGAGAACGAATTAGGGCGACTACGGCAAGAACTACAGAAAGTAACCGCCGAGCGCGACTGGCTACTGGCAGAGAATCGCCGCCTCACCAGAGGTTCTGCATCTAAAGAGACGCTAATCCAGGAACAGGAACCGAATAGAGTTTCTGTTCAGCCCACGGCAGCCACAAGAAAAACGCTCGACCTGTCCTTGCTCAATAATGACTCGCTTCCGCCCGATAAGATATGGCTTTTCCGTTCATTGTTCAAAGGACGTGATGATGTGTACGCACGGTTCTGGCAGAACAGGCAGAGTAGCAAATCCGGCTATAGCCCGGTCTGCAAGCACGAATGGGACCGTAAGCTGTGCCAAAAGCCATATGCACGATGCAGCGATTGTCCTAACCGAGAACTAGCGGCGCTTACCGATTCGGTTATTCAGAACCATCTGGACGGGAAAATTACCATCGGTGTGTATCCCCTTCTGAAAGATGAATCTTGTCGTTTCTTGGCCATCGATTTTGACAAACGTTCCTGGCAGGAAGACAGTGCTGCTTTCCTGGAGACGTGCCGAATGACGGACGTTCCTGCCGCCCTTGAACGTTCCAGGTCCGGTAACGGCGGTCACGTCTGGATATTCTTTAAAGAGTCCGTTGCCGCTTCGGAAGCGCGCAAACTCGGTTGCTACCTACTCACTGAAACCATGTCCCGAAGGCACGAATTAGGTATGGACTCCTACGATCGACTGTTTCCTAATCAGGATACCGTTCCCAAGGCCGGGTTTGGAAATCTGATCGCTCTCCCATTTCAAAAAGCGCCCGTCGAGAAGGGGAATACCCTCTTCATTGATAATAGCTTCAATCCTTATTCAGACCAGTGGGCTTTCCTGGCATCACTCAGTTTACTAAGGACATCTATGTTGGAAAGAATTGTCCGCCAGGCGGTCCTAACCGGAGAGGTGCTCGGCGTACGCCCCGGCTCTGTTGAAGAAGACAACCAACCGTGGAATATGCCGCCCTCGAAACGACTGTCTGACCGACTGCCGATTGGCCCTTTTCCCGCCAATGTCAAGTTGGTCACCAGCAATATGGTCTTCGTAGAGAAATCCGGATTGTCGTCTTCATTATTAAGTAGGATCAAGCGTCTGGCGGCTTTTCAAAATCCTGAATTTTACAAAAAGCAGAAAATGCGCCTATCTACGGCCATGACTCCCAGGGTTATCTGTTGCGCGGAAGAGTTTCCTCAGTATTATGGCATTCCTCGTGGCTGTCTTGGCGAATTGCAGGATTTATTCGAAAAAGTTGGCATCAAGGTAGCAATATCAGACAAGCGTTTTCAAGGCATCCCACTTCAAGTCGAGTTTCACGGTCAGCTTTCTTCTACACAGCAGGCAGCAACTACAGGACTTCTTGCTCACGACGATGGAATCTTGGTTGCGCCCGCCGGCTCAGGGAAAACCGTCGTGGGCATCTCGATGATTGCCGCTAGAAAGACAAATACTCTGGTCTTAGTGCACCGCCGCCCCTTGCTGGAACAATGGCGAACACAGTTGGCAAATTTCCTCGAAGTCGACCTCAAAGAAATAGGCCAAATAGGCGGCGGCAAAGACAAACGAAATGGTCTTCTCGACGTAGCTATGATTCAAAGTCTTATTAGAAAGGGCGAGGTCGGTGACCTTGTCGCGGAATACGGGCAGGTAATCGTGGATGAGTGCCATCATCTGCCCGCGGTTACTTTTGAGCAAGTGCTGCGACAGATCAAAGCCCGCTATGTTCTTGGTCTCACGGCAACACCGTATCGCCGTGATGGTCATCAACCGATCATCCAAATGCAGTGTGGTCCCCTACGCCATGAGATTCAACAAGAAGACAACCACTCTCAAGTTCCAATACGGCATAGCCTCATTTGCCGGGATACCGACTTTGTGCTCACACCATTTGAGATTGAACCATCAATCCAAGACATCTACGGCAGACTAATGGACAATGAAGCGCGGAACAGGCTAATTCTGGAGGATATTCTCCACTCCCTTGACGAGGGGCGATCTCCTATCTTGTTGACCGAGCGCCGCGAGCATCTGGATTTCTTTACCAACCAATTAGCCAAATGTCTGAAGAATGTTATTGTACTTCGTGGTGGAATGGGCATCAAGCAGCGTCGTGCAATAGCACACCAATTAAGTGCCATTCCCGACGATGAAAAGCGGGTTCTGTTGGCTACCGGACGATACATCGGTGAAGGTTTTGACGACGCACGGCTCGATACGCTTTTCCTAGCTTTACCAGTCTCGTGGAAAGGTACCCTTATGCAATATGCCGGGCGTCTACATCGCGTGCACGCCGGGAAAAGGGAGGTTCGTATCTACGACTACGTAGACAGGAACGTACCAATGCTGATGAAAATGTTCCAAAGACGACTTCGCGTGTACCGGGCCATGAGCTACGAAGTGAATGGCGCCGAAAGATCCCTAGTAAACAATGCGGATACGACAGAAATACCAACACTAACTCTTTGGGATAGACTCGTTTCTATGAGTGAAGAAAACTAAACTGAAGGCGGGAGTTCTACCTGTTGATATCCAAAGCTCCCCCTAATAGGACTAAGACTAGGTCGCGGAATAAAAGCGTGAAGGTTTTCACGAAAGTTTTGCCGTTTAAACATAATGGTAAACTGAAAGGAACTCGAACTGCGCATTGCGCTCCCCTACTTCCTTAATAACTCACGTAACTTTGGAATCAAATCAGGCCGTAAAAAGTTCGATATGAGTCCTCGGTGGCCAGC
>MGNQ01000003.1:12620-12748 GCA_001796865.1 Chloroflexi bacterium RBG_16_56_11 | reverse complement strand
GGCCGTCGAGCCCGGGGCCTTCTGGATTATCTGCGAGAGGTATTTACCCAGGCCATCGTGCGTCATCCCCCGGTCGACTTTCACGCCCATCCTGGGCACGTCGCAGAACTTGAAGGTGTTGTTCGGCT
>MGNQ01000003.1:5430-12461 GCA_001796865.1 Chloroflexi bacterium RBG_16_56_11 | reverse complement strand
CCTGGACCAGCGATGAGGCGCAGTTGCCCACGCCGATGATGGCCACGTTGATTTTCCCCATGTCTTTCCGTTCCCCTTTCCGAGAGGTTAATGGTGCTGTCCGGTGCGAAAAAGTCGTACACCGAACATCCGTTGCACTATACTCCGTTTGGTCAAATCCTGTCAAGGTTAGGGGGTGTTTTGAAGCTGATTAAAGGCCTATCCCAGCACCTTCTTCGGCTGCCAGACATCCTTATCAGGCACGCGTTGTAGTACTCCCAGAAAACGCCCGTCCACGGAATAGACCCGGAGATACTTTTTATCGGTTTCAGATTTCAAGTCTATTACACTTCCGTTCCTCATGGACTTTTCCGCGGCTTCGTCCAGGGTGACAGCGTCATAGCCCTGGAGCACGTTATCTATCGGGTAGATGTATTTCTGCCAGTCGCCGGAACGGAAAGATTCTTCAAGTCGAGGCAGCGTTACCGCCTCTTCTATTTTGAACGGCCCATATTTTGCTCGGACAAGTCCCGCCAGCGATGCCCCGCATCCCAGCGCCTCCCCCAGGTCGTGGGCCAGCGACCTTATATACGTGCCGCGGCCGCACTCCACCTCTATGGTGAACACCGGCGGCTGCCAGTCGATTATTTCTAACCGGTAGATATGGACTAAACGGCTCTGGCGCTCGACGTTGATGCCCGCCCGGGCCAGCTCATACAACGGCCGCCCCTGGTGCTTTAATGCGCTGTACATCGGCGGGGTCTGCCGTATCGCCCCGCGGAAAGAGCCGAGGACTATTTCCACCATTTGTCGTGAGACGCACGAGGGGTCGCTCTTCCCCGTGACTTTACCGCTGCTGTCGTAGGTATCGGTGGTCACACCCAGCTCAATCATGGCGCGGTAGGTCTTCGCCGCGTCCACCATGAACTCCACGACTTTCGTCCCCTGCCCCAGGCAGACCGGCAGCACGCCGGTCGCGTCCGGATCGAGCGTGCCGGCGTGTCCCACGCGCCTTTCGCCGCTCCACCGTTTCACCCTGGCCACCACGCCGTAGGATGTCATTCCCGCCGGTTTATTGATATTCAGTATCCCGTCCATAGTCAGGCCCTTAATTTGGCGGTATTGTCCGGAGCGGAATTTCTCTATCGATAAGTCAGGGGCAGTCCGAAAACGTCATTCCCGACTCGATCGGGAATCCAAAAGTTGATTGTTGACTGGATTCCCGCTTCCGCGGGAATGACGTAATTTTTTACGCTACTCTAAGACAGCCTCACTGCGGAGACTGGTTTTACTTTTCCTCTTCAGATATCTGGTCGAGGAGACGTAAAATGCGGTCGCCGTGCTCGATGGAGTTGTCCCAGTAGAAGTTGAGTTCGGGCATGCGGCGCAGGCGGACTTTTTTGGCCAGCTCCGTGCGCAGGAAGCCGGCGGCTGCGCTCAACGCGCTCAGTACCTTCTTCTCCTCCTCCTGGCCGCCCATGGAACTGACATACACTCTGGCTAACTGCAGGTCGGGGGAAGTGTCGACCTCGGTGACGGCCACGAACTCCCCTAGCCGGGGGTCGCGGAGCGTGTGCTGGATGAGGTCGCTGATTTCCCGCCTCAGGAGCGTGTTGACGCGTTCGATTCGGTGTGACATCCGCTGGATTCCGGAGAAGCTATTTAACCGGTTTTTTCCACTTTATAGAATTCCAGAATATCGCCCACCTGGAAGTCGTTGAAGTCCTTGACGCCTACCCCGCACTCGTAGCCGGCCGCTACCTCCCGCGCATCATCCTTAAACCGCTTCAAACTGCCGACCGACGAGTCGGCGAGGACTTCTTTACCCCGGCGTACCCTGACCAGTGCGTTGCGGACCACCTTGCCGTCGGTGACCATGACGCCGGCGGCTTTGGCCCCCTTGCTGGCTGTAAATACCGCCCTTACCTCGGCCTTCCCCTCGATGACCTCAGTGTACGTCGGTTCCAGCATGCCTTTCAACGCCTTGGTGACGTCATCGGTCAGGGTATAAATTATGTTGTAGTTTCTTATATCCACTCCTGCCGCGCCGGCCAGGCGCCGTGCGCCTTCGGTGGTGCCGGCGTTAAAACCGATGATAAGACCCTTGGAAGCCGAGGCCAGCATCACGTCACTCTCCGTGATGTCGCCCGTGCCACTGTGGATGATGCGGACCTTGACCTTGTCCGTCCCGAGGCGCTCCAGGGAACCCCTTATCGGCTCGATACTGCCCTGGACGTCCGTCTTGAGTATGACGTTGAGCTCTTTCACCTTCCCGGCGTTTATCTGGTCAAAAATGGTGTTGAGACTGATGGCCTTGGCCGTGCGCGAGGCCTCCATTTCGGCGGCCGCCTGGTTCCTGGCCAGCAGTGCCTGGGCGTGGCGTTCGTCGGTAACCGCTATCAGGTTGTCCCCTACCTGAGGGACATCATTCAGGCCGAGGACTTCGGCCGGCATCGATGGTTCCGCTTTCTTGATGCGCTTGCCGAGGTCGTTGAACATCGCCCTGACCCGGCCCCAGGTCGTGCCGACCACGACGGTGTCACCCTCCTTCAGGGTGCCCGCCTTCATCAGCACCGTGGCTAGCGGCCCCATGGTCTTGTCCATCTCCGCCTCAATCACCACCCCCGCCGCCGGCTGGTCAGGGTTCGCCTTGAGGTCTTCCATCTCGGCCACCAGCAGGATACTTTCCAGGAGTTTATCGATGCCTTTTTTTTCTTTGGCCGAGATTTCGACGCTGAGTACGTCGCCTCCCCATTCCTCGATAACGAGTCCCGCCTCGGTGAGCTGCTGTTTGACCATGTTGGGATTGGCGTTTTCTTTATCGATTTTGTTTATCGCTACGATTATTGGGACTCCTGCCGCCCGGGCGTGGTTGATGGCTTCCAGGGTCTGCGGCATGACCCCGTCGTCGGCGGCCACCACCAGTATGGTGATATCGGTGATATTCGCCCCGTGCGCCCGCATTGCCGTGAAAGCTTCGTGGCCGGGCGTGTCCAGGAAGGTAATTTTTTCCCCATCAATCGTCGCCTGGTAGGCGCCGATATGCTGCGTGATGCCCCCTGCCTCGGAGTCCACTACGTTGGTCTGCCTGATGGCGTCAAGCAGCTTGGTCTTGCCGTGGTCGACATGCCCCATCACCGTCACGACCGGCGGGCGGTGTTGCAGGTTTTCGGCCTCTTTCCCGTAGCGCCGCTTCAGTTTCTTGCTCTCTTCGACGGCGCTGGCCATCTGCTGCTCCTTCAATGGTGTGAGGTGCGCTTTTAATCCGAAACCGGCGATGACCGAAGCGGCCGTGTCGTAGTCGATTACCTGGTTGATGTTGGCCATGATGCCGCTGCGCATCAGCTGCTTGATGATAGCTATAGAGTCGACCTTCAGGATGTCGGCCAGCTGCCGGACGCTTATCGAACGCGGTATTTCGATTACCTGCGTCTTCGCTGCGGCGGTTTCCTGCTGGTTCTTTTCCGCCACCGGTTGGGGGGTTTTTTCCGGTTTACTGGCCCTGGGCAAGTTTCAACTCCTCGAGCAGTTCTTTACCATGCTTTACCAGGTGTTCGCGGTTTACCGCGGTGATTTTACTTTTCAGCGCCTGTTCCAGTTGCCTGCCCTTCAGTGCTTTTTCCCAGCAGTCCCATGCCGGGCACAGGTAGGTGCCCCGTCCCTCTTTTTTCCCCGTCGCGTCTATTTCGACGTTCCCTGCGCCGGTCTTCACCAGGCGCACCATCTCTCGCTTGGCCCTCTTGCGGCGGCAGCCTACACATGACCGCTCGGGCACGTGCTTCGGTATTGCCGTTTTAGATATACTCCTCCTCCTCCTCCGTCGTCTCATAAGTGCGGCGTGTGCCCTTTTTGGCCTTCACTACGTCTTCAGTCGTTTCCCTGGCGCGGGTAGCGCCCTTCTTTTTCTTCTTTGCCTTGGCCGGTTTCGCTTCGACTCTGGCCCTCCGGGGTGGCATGATATCCTCGGCAAAACGGAGCCTTGGCTTGCCGGCTTCTTCGGGCTGGTCGAGAACGATAGCCGGGGGTACGAAAATTTCCCCCTCCACCGGCTCGGCCTCTTCTTCGGTTTCACCTTCCCTGGTTTCCTCGGTGACTCCTGCGGGCACGAGCTCGCCCAGCAGCCCCTCCGCTATCTCGGCGACCGGCGCCATCTCCGGCGCGGCTTCAGTAGCTTCTTCTGTGACGGCCACGGCTTCTTCGGCGGCCTTTTCCGGGGCGGCCTTGGCCGCTTTCTCGGCTTCGGCGAGCGAGGCACTCTTGATGTCTATCTTCCAGCCGGTCAGCTTGGCGGCCAGCCTGGCATTCTGCCCTTCTTTCCCGATGGCCAGTGATAGCTGTTTATCCGGCACGACGACCGTTGCCACCTGGTCGGCTTTATGCAGCTCGACTCTAACGATGTGGGCCGGGCTGAGAGCGCTGGCGATAAACGCCGCCTGCTCCGGGCTCCACAGGACGACGTCGATTTTTTCACCGCTGAGCTCGGCGACGATATTCTGAATCCTGATGCCGCGAAGTCCCACGCAGCACCCCACCGGGTCGATTCCTTCCTGCTTGGCGGCCACCGCTATCTTGCTCCGGAAGCCGGCTTCCCGGGCGATGGCCTTGATTTCCACGGTGCCGTTATAGACTTCCGGTACCTCGAGCTCGAACAGCCGGCGCAATAGCTCCGGATGGGAGCGCGATACGATTACCCTCGGACCTTTGGTGGTGCGGGCGACCTGTAACAGGACTACTTTAAGTCGCTGCCCCACCCGGTACCGCTCGGTGCGCACCTGCTCGGATGCCGGCAGCACTGCCTCCGTCCGGCCCAGGTCGATGAGTACCTGCCCGGCCTCGAAACGCTGGACGATGCCGCTAACGACCTCGCCTTCTTTATCAGCGTACTCTTCGAAAACAGCGCTGTGCTCGGCTTCATGCAGCCGCTGCAGGATGACCTGCTTGGCCGTCTGCGCCGCGATGCGCCCGGCGTTGGCCGGGGTGGACTCGACCATCAGCATGTCACCCATTTTAACGTCGTTCTTGATTTTTTTGGCTTCGCCCAAGGATATCTCGGAGCGGGCGTCAGCCGGCGACTTTACCACTGTTTTTTCCGCCCACACTTCCACCTTGCCCGTGCTGGGATTTATCTTGACGGCGATATTCTGGGTAGCCGGGAAGGTGTCTTTTTTATATGCGGAGACCAGGGCGGCCTCGACGGCTGTCAGCACCACATCTTTCGGCAGGTTCTTCTCCGCCGATAGCTGTGTTATGGCGAGGAGGAAATCGCTCTTCATTTCCGATGACAACCTCCATCGTGCTTATTCATGTTAATCCAACAAAAAAGTGGGATTCAACCCACTTTACATCATCGCTATTCTAATGTGGCAAGCCCATTATAACACTGTTTATCTCAACATGCAAGACAAATCCGGTAAAAATATTCCTCCGGTAATTAATGTAAATTGATTTCAGCCAGGTGCCGGTAATTCGTCTGGCAATCCCGCTCATGCTGGGTTATAATGAATACCGGTGCTAAAAAGACGTCAACTCGGGAGTCGTGGATTGGATACCGGGGCGCTTAAAAAGGATGTCCGTGCGGAGATAGATAAACGTCGCCGTGAGCTCGGCGACATCAGCCGGAAACTACATCAACACCCGGAAGTGGCCTTTCAGGAAAACCAGGCCTCGTCCTGGCTCGCGGAGTACCTTGAAGAAAATAGCTTCGCCGTCGAGAGGGGCCTTTGCCGGCTGCCCACGGCCTTTAGCGCCCGGTACGGCCGTGGCCGGCCCGTCATCGCTTTCCTTGCTGAATATGATGCCCTCCCCAAGGTCGGGCATGCCTGCGGCCATAACCTCATCGCCACCGCCTCTCTCGCCGCCGCGGTGGCGTCGAGACTGGCCGTTGATAAACTAGGCGGTGGTGTCATGGTCTTCGGTACCCCCGGCGAAGAGCTTTACGGCGGCAAGGCCATCATGGCCGCGCGGGGTGCCTTCACCGATGTTGATATGGCGATGATATGTCATCCCGGCGGCGGCAACCGCGCTGTCCTGAATACGCTTGCCTGCCTGACCCTGGAGGTGGAGTTCCACGGGGTGGCCGCCCACGCCTCAGCCCGGCCGGAGGCCGGCGTCAACGCCCTGGAGGCCATGATTCTATCCTTCAACTCCATAAACTCTCTGCGCCAGCACATCAGGGACCATGCCCGTATCCATGGCATCATCACCGACGGCGGCGAGGCGGCCAACATCGTCCCCGCCCATTCCGCCGGTACCTTCATGGTCCGGGCCGATGATGACCGCTATCTCGATAAGCTTAAAGACCGGGTCATCGGCTGTTTCACTGGCGCGGCGATGGCCACTGGTGCTAAACTGGAATATAAATGGGGCGAAAAATACACCGCCATGGTAAACAATATGACCATGGCCAGGCTTTTCCGGAATAATATGAGGTCATTGGGCCACCGGATGCCGCTGGGGGACTCCAGTCGGTGGGGCGGCAGCAGCGATGTCGGGAATGTCAGCCAGCTGGTGCCGGCTATCCAGCCGCTGGTATCCATCGCCTCCGCCAGCGTCTTGATACACACACCGCAGTTTGCCGTGGCGGCCGCTTCCGGGGACGCCCTTGCCCGCATGCTCGATGCCGCCCGGGCCATGGCCATGACCGCCGTCGACCTCCTGGCCAGTCCGGAAACTGTCGAAAAAGTACAAGCAGAGTTCTTTAGAAACAAGTAGCAGGATCATATAATAGTCAAAAACACGCATTAACACTGGAAAATACACCGAGGAACGGCCGCGGTCGGCCCTCTGCATAAACCAACGGCGGATTTACTTTTTAAACTTTGAGAGTATTTGGAACTTGTCTCTTGGTTATTGGTTATTAGTTTTAGTAAGGATACCTATCTCGGTATAGATGTGGGGTCGGTGACCACCAAGTTCGCCGTGCTGGACGCGGCCGACGAGCTCGTGGCCAGCCTGTACCTGCCCACTCAGGGCCGTCCCCTGGATATGGTCCGGCAAGGCCTGCGGCAAATCGAGCGGCAGCTCCCGCAGAATGCCGTCATCCGGGGAGTGGC
>MGNQ01000003.1:0-5284 GCA_001796865.1 Chloroflexi bacterium RBG_16_56_11 | reverse complement strand
AAGATTATCATTATCCGCGACGGTATGGTCAGCGACTTCGGTATGAACACGGTCTGCGCCGCCGGCACTGGCAGCTTCCTGGACCATCAGGCGGCGCGTCTCAGGATAAGCATCGAGGAGTTATCGCGGCGGGCGCTGCTCGCCGATAAAGCTGTCCCGGTTGCCGGTCGCTGCACTGTTTTCGCCGAGTCGGAGATGGTGCACAAGCAGCAGGCCGGCCACGCCGTCGATGGTATTATTTACGGCCTCTGCCGGGCCCTGGTACGCAACTTCCTCAACGATGTCGCCTCGGGCAAGGATATCCGGCCGCCGGTGGTTTTCCAGGGCGGAGTGGCCTTCAACCGCGGCATCGTCCGCGCGCTCCGGGAGGAGCTTCGAACTGAGATAATCGTGCCTCCCCACCACGAGGTGTTGGGGGCTGTCGGGGCGGCCCTCCTGGTGCATGAAGCCGCGCCGGAAAGGCCGGGAAGGTTCCGGGGATTCGATATCTGCGAGCGAGATGTTTTGACTTCATCCCGGGAGTGTCGCGCTTGTCCTTCCGCCTGTGAAATAGTTGAGGTTAAAGAGGACGACCGGATTATCGGCACCTGGGGGGGACGGTGCGAATTGTGGGAAAAAAGTCCGGCGGTTCAGGGAGAATAGTTAAACATGAAAATAGTTATCGATGCGGCCGGTGGTGATTACGCCCCGCATGAAATCGTCAAGGGGGCTGCCAAGGCCGCCCAGGAGTTCGGGGTCGAGATAGTCCTGGTGGGCAGGAAAAACGTCCTCCGCAAGCTTTCGGAAAAAGCCCATAGCAAGCACGGCAAGCAACATGTCACCATCGTCGACGCCACGCAGGTCATCGACTTCGGTGAGCACCCCGTTCGGGCTCTCCAGAATAAGCCCGACTCGTCAATCGTGGTTGGCATCAACCTGCTCAAGTCTGGCGAGGCCCAGGCCTTCGTCTCCGCGGGAAATACCGGGGCGGTCATGGCCGCGGCGCTCCTCGCGCTGGGTAAGACCAATGGCATCAGCCGGCCCGCTATCGGCTGTTTTCTGGATACCCTGTCCTCGTTCCCGGCGCTCCTCGTGGATGCCGGCGCCAACGCTGATTGCCGCCCGGAGCATCTGCTTGAGTTCGCCAGGCTCGGTTCCATCTATAGCCAGCATCTCCTGGGAATCCCGCGACCTCGCGTCGGTCTTTTGAATGTCGGCGCCGAGGAAGGCAAGGGGAACCGGCTTACCCAGGAGACTTACGAGCTCCTTAAAAACGACGCTGATATTGAATTCGCCGGCAACGTCGAGGGGCACGATATCGTGAAACGTACCGTCGACGTCATCGTCACGGACGGCTTTACCGGCAATGTCGTCCTGAAAACCATCGAAGGTTTCAGTGATAGTTTCCTGATGTCCGTCAAGGAGATGGGGCGTGTCTTTTCCAGCGCCTCGCGCCTCAGGGCCCGCGACCTGCTGCGTGACATCGGGCTCGGCGCCTGGACCAGGAAAATGGACTACACCGAGTATGGCGGCGCCTGCCTGCTCGGCGTCAATGGCAATGTCATTATCGCCCACGGCCGCAGCCAGGCCAAGGCCATCAAGAACGCTATCGGCCTGGCCAGGGAAACGGTTGAACGCGGTATCACCGAAAAAGTAAGGGAGGGAACTCATGGCAAAACCGGTGGAAATTCCAGAAGCTAAATTTGACGAGGCAGTGTTGAAAGCGAAGATACCGGTCCTGGTGGACTTCTGGGCGCCCTGGTGCGGCCCGTGCCGTATGGTAGCCCCGGTGGTCGATGAGCTCGCCGGCGAGTACGATGGCAAGGTCAGCTTCTTCAAGGTGAACGTGGATGACAACCCGGCGATAGCCAGCCGGTACGGCGTCATGAGTATTCCGACTTTGATTATTTTCAAGAGCGGCCAACCTGTCGCCAACATGGTCGGCTTCCGGCCTAAGGCCGAGCTCAAAAAGAGCCTGGAAAAAGCTATCTGATGATCAGAACCGGGATGGTGTAAGCTGTAATATAGGTGGTGAGACTGGTGAATAACCCGCAAAAAAAATACGACATTGTTATCATCGGCGGCGGCCCCGCCGGGCTCACCGCCGGTATCTATGCCGCCCGCTCCCGTCAGAGCACCCTTCTCATCGAGAAGGGGGCTATCGGCGGGCAGATTATCAACGCCGCCATGGTGGAGAACTACCCGGGCTACACCGACGGCATCAGCGGTATCGATCTGACGGGGGCCATGCACAAGCAGGCGACCAAATTCGGTATGGAGACTCTCTATGCCGAGGTTACCGGCATAACTATCTCTGGCGACCTTAAAATAGTCAGGACGTCCGGGGGAGATTTTGCGGCCGCGGCGGTCATCTTGGCCGGTGGCTCGGAGCGGCAGAAACTGGGCGTCTCCGGCGAGGCCGCTTTCACCGGCCGGGGCGTGTCCTACTGCGCCACCTGCGACGGCGCCTTTTTCCGGGACAAGGAGGTGGCTGTGGTGGGTGGGGGAAATGCCGCCATCACCGAGGCCATCGAGCTGACCCGGTTCGCTTCCCGGGTGACCGTCATCCACCGCCGTAACGAGCTCCGCGCCACTAAAATCGTACAGGAAAAAGCCTTTGCCGACCCCAAGATAAAGTTTCTTCTGGAGACAGTCGTCGAGGAGATACTTGGCAATAACTCTGTCGACCGTATTAAAATCCGCGACCTCAAGAGCGGCCAGGTTTCGTTGTTAAAGCTCAGCGGGGTATTTGTCAATGTCGGGTCGCAGCCGGCGACGGGCTACCTGAAAGACCTTGTGAAGCTGGATAACAACGGCGCCATTATCGTGGACGAGCGACTGGAGACCAGCGTCCCCGGTATTTTTGCCGCCGGCGATATTCGCAGCGGTTCAATCCGGCAGGTTATCAGCGCCGCCGGGGATGGCGCCATGGCCGCCGTCAATGCCGGGAAATATATCTCCGGGTAAGAACAATTATCAGCGACGCGAGTGAAAAATATTTCCTGGGGCATGAGTGAGGAAGTATTGACCGGTTTTGATTTATCGTTATAATTTAATTGTCATCAAAGAAGGAGTGAATCGTGAAGGTTATTTTCATCGAAGATGTCCCTAACGTCGCTAAAATCGGTCAGAGCAAGGTCGTCGCGGATGGCTTCGCCCGCAACTTCCTCCTGCCGCGCAAGCTGGCGGTCCTGGCGGATTCCCATGCCGCCGCCGCTGTCGACGCCCAGCTTAAGAAGAAAATGAAACAGCGGGCCCTGGAAGAGGCCGAGATGGCCGAGGTAGCAGGCAAAATCAGCGGTCTGGAGATAACCATCAGGGCCAAAGTCGGGGAAAACGACCGTCTTTATGGCTCGGTCACCGGCGCTGATATCGCCAGGTTGCTCACCGATAAGGCCGGGCGCGAGATTGACAAGAGAAAAATTGAGCTCGCCGAGCCTATCCGTCAGGTCGGGACTTATGACGTCGCCGTCAGGTTTACCCATGAAATCGGAGCTACTGTTAAGGTCAGGGTAATGTCCGAAGACGCGGTGGAAGAACCCCTGGAGAAACCCGCGGAAAAAGAGGCCACCGCCCCGGTAGTGGAAGAAAAGAAGGCCGAAAAAGCGGAGAAGGCGGCCGAGAAGAAAGTCAAGGCCGAAAAGAAAGAGGCCAAAAAACCTAAAGCGGCCAAAACGGAAAAAGCCGAAGTAACCGACATAGCCGTGACTGAGACTAAGCCGGAGAAAGCCGGGAAAAAGCCCCGGGCGAAATCGACTAAGAAAACCAAGGCCGCGGAAACCGCGACGGAAGAGGGCGAAAAGAAGGAGACGCAGCCGGGTGAATGACGTCAGGTTGCCGCCCAGCGATAGCGACGCCGAGGAGGCTGTCCTCGGCTCCCTGTTGATCGATGGGGCGGGTATTTTCCAGATTGCCGACTTTTTACGGGCGGTCGACTTCTATTACGAGCCGAACCAGTGGCTTTTCGACGCCTGTCTCTCGCTCTTCCAGCGTGACGAGGCCATTAATCAGGTGACCCTGGCCCAGGAGCTTTCCCGGCGCGGGAAACTGGAGGCCTGCGGCGGTGCCGCCCGCCTCAGCTACCTGATTTCCGTGTGCCCCACATCGCTCGATATTTTACATTACGGGCGGATCGTCTACCGACTGTCTGTCATGCGCCAGCTCATCATCGCCGGCGACCAGATATCGGCCGTCGGTTACGAGGCCGGCCCGGACGTCGACGATAGCCTGGCGCGGGCGGAGAGTCTCCTCTTCAAGCTCCGTCGTGGGCAGACCACCGGCGACCTTACGCCCATCCGCCAGGTCCTCGATAAATATTTCGAGGTCGCTCCGGCCACCGCCGATGAAAAGACCGAGCGGCTCCCCTACGTCCTCTCCGGTTTCGCCGGTCTGGACGAGTTCCTGGGTGGTTTCCAGCGCTCCGACCTCGTGATTGTCGCCGGCAGGCCCAGTATGGGCAAGACCAGCCTGGCCCTCAACATGGCCCGCAACAGCGCCGTGGAGCACCGTGCCTGCGTCGCCCTCTTTAGCCTGGAGATGGCCCGCGACTCCCTGGTGCTGCGGCTACTTTCCAGCGAGTCCGGCGTCAACTCCCGCCGCATGCGGTTCGGCCAGCACACCGAGGACGAAGAAAGGCGCGTCGTGGAAGCTACCGGCGTGCTCTCTGAGGCGCCCATTTACGTTGATGACACGCCCATGCTCCGCATGGCGGAGATGCGCAGCAAGGCCCTCCGCCTCAACTACGAGCGCGGCATTGACATGGTCATTATCGACTATCTCCAGCTGATGCAGGGAGAGGGTGTGAGGGGAGAGAACCGGGTGCAGGAAATCAGCTTTATCTCCCGTTCCCTCAAGGCCCTCGCCCGCGAGCTTAACGCCCCGGTGCTGGCGGTCTCCCAGCTCAGCCGTGCCGTCGAGTGGCGCGCCTCCCACGAGCCGCAGCTCTCCGACCTCCGGGAGAGCGGCTCCATCGAACAGGATGCCGATGTCGTCCTCTTCATCTACCGCGACGAGTACTACTATAAGAGCGAAGAAGAGTGGATTGCCGCCCACCCCGACCGCGAGTACCCGCGCGAAGAAGCGGATGTTATTATCGCCAAACACCGTAACGGGCCGACCGGTAAGATAAAGCTGCGTTTCCGCCATAACCTGGCCAGGTTCGAAAGCCTCGGCAGCGTGGAGCCGACATTGCTATGAAATCGTTTCAGGGTTTCCCCGCCCGGATGGAGTTCACTTCTATCCCCAACGTCTTTTTCAGCAGCCTGCTGCCCCAGATTGACGACATGTCCGAGATGAAGACCTCCCT
>MGNQ01000002.1 GCA_001796865.1 Chloroflexi bacterium RBG_16_56_11 | reverse complement strand
CTTTATGATCCCTCCTTCGATTCCGGCAAGGAGAACGACCGCTGGCGGCATTTCCGTCCCGTCTCCCGCAAGGAGGCCTACCGGGCTGATATCACCTATGGCACCAGCGCCGAGTTTGGTTTCGATTACCTCCGGGACAACATGGTGGTGAACCTCGACCAGTGCGTGCAGCGTCCCCTCTACTATGCCATTGTCGACGAGGTGGACAACCTCCTCGTCGATGAAGCCCGCACGCCCCTTATCATCAGCGGTCCCGCCGAGGATACCGGCTTGCTCTACAAGGCCGTCAACGACGTCGTCAACCGCCTCAAAATAAAGACACTCGCCCACGAGGCCGGGGCCGCCAGCCGGGACGAAGAAGAGGCCGGGCTCGACGAGCAGTACGACGCAGTCGCTTATGAGAAAGAGCACTACGTCCGGCCGACGGCGCGGGGCCAGGATAAGCTGGCCCGGGCCTTCCATATCCGGCCGGAGGAGCTTTTCGGGGGCGAGAGCGGCGAAGAAGAAAAGGCCCTCAGCATCGAAGAAGCTCGCAAGCGGAACACCATCCGCTCTGTCTTCCGCCAGGCGCTCAACGCCCACGCCTTGTTCCACCGCGACAAGGAATATGTCGTCGAAAACAGCGAGGTTGTCATCGTCGACGAGTTCACCGGACGCAAGATGTACGGCCGCCGCTATTCGGATGGCCTCCACCAAGCCATCGAGGCCAAGGAGCATGTAAAGGTCCAGAAAGAGACGCTGACCTATGCCACCATCACCATCCAGAACTATTTCCGCATGTACCAGAAGCTGGCCGGCATGACCGGCACGGCCGCCACCGAGGCCGAGGAGTTCTTTAAAATTTACAAGCTGGAAGTGACCGAAATACCAACCAACCGGCCCATGGTCCGCGAAGACCTGCCCGACCAGATTTACAAGACGGAGGAGGGTAAGTACCGGGCGGTGGTACGCTGGATTAAGGAGCTCCACGACCAGGGCGTCCCGGTGCTCGTGGGCACTGTGTCCATACAGAATTCCGAGCGTTTGCAAGATATGCTCCGGAGGCAGGGCATCGACTGCAAGGTGCTCAATGCCAAGGAGCACACTAAAGAAGGCGAAATTATCGCCCACGCCGGCGAGCCGGGCGCCGTGACTGTCGCCACCAACATGGCCGGCCGCGGCGTCGATATTATCCTCGGGGGAACACCGGAAAGCGCCTCTCCTGGCGAATGGCAGAAAGTTCATGATAAAATCGTCGGCCTGGGCGGGCTGTTTGTCATCGGCACGGAACGCCACGAGGCCCGCCGCATCGATAACCAGTTGCGCGGCCGCGCCGGACGCCAGGGCGATCCCGGAAAATCGCGCTTTTACGTGTCGCTGGAAGATGATATCATGCGGCGTTTCGGCGGTGACCGGCTTAAGAGCGTCATGGGCTGGGTCGGCCTGGACGAGGACACGCCCATCGAAAACAAGATCATCACCAATGCCATTACTGACGTGCAAAAGCGCGTCGAGGGATATCATTTCGACGTGCGCAAGCACCTCGTCGAGTATGACGACGTCGTCAACAAGCACCGCGAGCTTATCTACGAGGAGCGCCGCAAGATTCTCAGCGGTGCCGACCTCAAGTCCAATATCCTGAAAATGGTCGAAGATGAAATCAAGGGCAGCGTGGCCACCCGGCTCGGCGGACAACATGGCCTCGACGGCGATATCCCGGCTTTGCTCGCTGAGGCCGCCACGATTTTACCCCTGCCGCCGGATTTTACCCGCGATTTGCTGTCTAAAATGGCGCCGGCCGAGGTTGAAGCGAAGCTGGGCGAGGCCGCCGGGTTGCTTTACGAGCAGCGGGAAAAGGAAATGGGCCCCGAGAAAATGCGGGTGCTGGAAAGGCTCGTCATGCTCCAGATTATGGACCGGCTGTGGGTGGAGCACCTGACCGCCATGGAGCACATGCGCCTCGAGGCGGGCTGGCAGACCCTGCGGCAGACGCGTTCCGTGGACGCCTACAAGAGCGCCGGCTACCGCCAGTTCCAGACCCTGCTGGATACCATCCGCAATGATGTTGCCCACACCATTTACCACGTCGCCCTCGTGACTAAAGAAGAAAAAAAACCGGAATCGCCCATGGCCAGGGCCGGGCTCGGCTCAAAAGGGGACAGTAAGCCCCGCCCCGCCGCGGCCACCGCCGCCGGGAAAAAGGTCGGCCGCAACGACCCCTGCCCCTGCGGCAGCGGTAAAAAATACAAGTACTGCTGCGGGAAGTAACAATGACCAACGCCGAAATCGCTTTTATCTTTGCGGATATCGCCACCATGCTCCGCCTCAAGAAGGACAACATCTTTAAAATCCGGTCCTATGAGAAAGTCGCGCGTTCCATAACCGGGTTATCCGTAACGGTCTCGCAGCTTGTCTCGGAAAACAGGCTTGGTGAAATCCCCGGGGCCGGGGAAGCTATCATCAAAAAAATCACCGAGCTGGTCGCTACCGGCCGGCTTGCTTACTACGAAAAACTCAAGGCCGAGTTCCCGGAGAGCTCGGGCCCGGTACAGGTGCGGCCGTAACGTGGTCAAGGAAGACAGTCGCCTGGTAGCCACTGAGGCGCTCTCCTCCCGAGACGCCGAGGCCATCGACTATCTGCGGCAGGCCATCGCTTCGGGCCGGCACTGGTATCTTGCCCTGCTCGGCGCCATCGGACTCTGGACCAGCGCCGAGGAGGTGCGTGAGGAACGCATTTACCGCTACCTCATTGATGGCGAGGCTTTCGACTGGCTCCTGCTGGCGGAGCGGCTCATCGCTGCGGTTGACGGCCTCGTCCCGGAAAATGAAAGGGATGCCCTCCTCTTTCATGGTCTACCGCCGCTGGAGTTATCAGTGGTAGAGGTTAAAGGGCTTATCGGCGAACGCAAGTACGGGCAGTACCTGAACTATTTTTACGGGGTCGCCGTCGAGGAAGCGCTGCTTCTGGCCGTCCAGGAGGAGATCGAAAAAGAGCGCCGGGTGCTCGGCTTGAGGACCCGCGGCGACTCCGCCGCCGAAGCCTGCCAGAGATTATACGAGTCTACCCGCGAAAAATTACTAAAAGCCTTCCGGCAAGAAAAAGGCTATCCGCAGCTTAAGTCCATCGACCTCGCCGGGCTGAAGGAGTTTACGTACTGGCTTTTCAAATACCGTCTGAAACGCTGTGAAAAGGCCAAAATCGCCAGTGACACCAAGAAAGCCCTCAAATACTTGAGGCGCCAGTGGCAGAAAAAGGGCGTCTCCGGTCTCCTCGCCGCCGAACCCCCCGGCGGCGACACTGAATGATATCTGGGCCGGCCGCGGCTTTCACTCGTTCATGGTGCCCTCGGGAGCCCGCACCATCAGGACCGGTATCCGCGAGCCGTGCAGTACCTTGTCCGTGATGCTCCCGAAGGCCAGTCGCCTCAGACCCGATCTCCCGTGCGTGGACATGGCTATCAGGTTCGCCTTCACTTCGTCGGCGGTCTTGAGAATCTCGTCGGCGGCGTTGCCCGACTTGACGATGGTGGTGATGTTAACGCCTCCCTCCTTAAGAGTCTCTCCCTTTTTCACCAGGTAGTCCATCACCCTGTCCTTGATGATTTTCAGTTCTTCTTCCGAATATGAGACCGGGGCGCTCGCCTCTCCCACCACCACCCAGTGCCGCAGCATGGTGATTACCCCCAGGAGCGTGACATCCACCTTCGACCCGGGGTCCAGCTTGGCCACAAGTTGCTCGATGACCGGTAAAGCGGCCTCGCCTACCTTCGAGCCGTCCAGCGGTACCAGCACTCTCTCGAACATTATTTCACCTCCTGAATTCGGGTGCTCTGCTGTTTCAGCTTTTTGAGTTTTTCATCCAGAGTATAGAATTTTTGGCGTTCCTTTTCAATGACGGCCTGTGGTGCCCTGGCCAGGAAGGCCTCGTCTTTCAGCCTTACCTCCAGCCGAGCGTGTTCCGCCTCGGTCTGCTCCAGCTCTTTTTGCACTCTCTTTTTCTCTGTCTCGATGTCATACATACTGGCCATCGGGATGACAACGGTCGCGCCGACCAGCGGCAGGACCAGCGTGTTCTCGCCCGCTGTCTTTTCCGGCTCGCCCGCGGCGAAGATGACGGGACTGGCCCTCGCCAGAGTCCTGATATGTTCGCTATACCGGGCGAGGCTGGCCCGGCGGGAGGCGTTCGCGAACACGGTGGCCTCTATCCAGCGCTGGCTTTCCACCTTGTGTTCCGCCCTGACGTTGCGGATGGAGCGGACTATTTCCCTGACGGTCTCGATTTCGGTTTCCGCCGCCGGGTCGTACCTGGCGGTATCCGCCCCCGGGTACGCGGCGACCATGATAGAACCGGCCTCTGTTTTTTGGGTGTATTTTTTCAGGTTCTGCCAAAGCTCCTCGGTGAGAAAGGGCATAAACGGGTGCAGCATCCGCAGCGACTTTTCCAGGACGTCGGCCAGCACCGGCAGCGGCGAGTCATCGTTCGCCTGCAGCCTTATCTTGGCGAACTCGATGTACCAGTCGCAGAACTCCCCCCAGAGGAAATCGTGTACCTGCCGCTCGGCCTCGCCGAACTGGAAGTCCTCCATGAGGCCGTTCACGCCGTCAATCATGCGGTTGAGCCGCGAGAGAATCCAGCGGTCTTCCACCGGCGGGAATTCGGAGGCGTTTTTCCCCTCCGGGCCGGTTTCCAGGCTCCTCACGACGAACCGCGTGGCGTTCCAGAGCTTGTTGGCGAAGTTGCGCCCGGCCTCCATTTTCGATGCCGGTAAGCGCGAGTCGTTGCCGGGCGAAGTGCCCGTCGTCAGGGCGAAGCGCAGGGCGTCCGTGCCGTATTTCTCCATAACCTCTATCGGGGCGATGACATTGCCACGGGTCTTGCTCATCTTTTCGCCCGTCTCGTCCCGTATCAGACCATGAAGATAGACGGTGTGGAAGGGAATCTCGCCGGTATTCTCGATGCCCATCATAATCATCCGGGCTACCCAGAAGAAGAGAATATCGTAACCCGTTTCCATTACCGATGTCGGGTAGAAGTAGCGCAGGTCTTCGGTATCGTCCGGCCAGCCCAGCGTGGAATGCGGCCATAATGCGGAGCTGAACCAGGTATCCAGCGTGTCCGGGTCCTGCTCGATGTGCTTCGAATTACACTTAACGCAGGCTGTTGGCGTCTCTAAAGCTACTGTCAGCCCCCCGCAGTCGCGGCAGTACCATATCGGTATGCGGTGGCCCCACCAGAGCTGGCGGCTGATGCACCAGTCGCGGATGTTCTCCATCCAGTTGAGGTAGACCTTGGTAAAGCGCTCCGGGATAATCTTGATGCGGCCGTCAACCACGGCTTCGATGGCCGGCCTGGCGAGCGGCTCGATTTTCACGAACCACTGCCGGCTGGCGATTGGCTCGACGATGGTCTTGCATCGTTCGCAATGGCCAACAGCATGGCTGTAGGGCTCGATTTTGACCAGCCGCCCCTCTTTTTCCAGGTCAGCCACAATGGCTTTGCGGCACTCGAAGCGGTCCATACCGGCATAAGGCCCGGCGTTTTCATTCATGGTCATGTCCGGTTTCATTATGTTGATGAGAGGCAGCTTTTGCCGCTGCGCTATCTCAAAGTCCACCGGGTCGTGCGCCGGCGTTACTTTAACCGCGCCGGTGCCGAACTCGGTGCTAACGACTTCATCAGCGACGATGGGTATCTCGCGGTTGACCGCGGGCAGCCGCACTTTCTTGCCCACCATACCTTTAAACCGTAAATCTCTGGGGTTGACGGCCACCGCCGTATCCCCGAGTATCGTCTCCGGGCGCGTGGTCGCCACGGTAATAAACTTATCCTTTTCGCCAACAATCGCGTATTTCACATACCACAGATGACCTTTTAAATCCTGGTGCTCTACTTCCAGGTCGGAGAGCGCCGTGGCACAGCGCGGGCACCAGTTGATGATGCGTTCGCCGCGGTATATCAGACCTTTCTGGTAAAGGCGGCCGAACGTCGTGCGCACCGCCCGGCTGGAAACCTCGTCCATGGTAAAGCGCAGACGAGTCCAGTCCAGGGAAGCGCCGAGCCTTTTGTGCTGTTCGATGATGGTATGGCGGTAGGTTTTTACCCAGTCCCAGACCCTCTCCAGGAATTTATCACGGCCAAGCTGATGACGGGTGAGGTCCTCTTTAGCCAGCAGTCTTTCGACGACCCACTGAGTGGCGATGCCGGCGTGGTCGATGCCGGGCAGCCAGAGAGTCGGCTCGCCCTTCATGCGGTGCCAGCGTACCATGATATCCTGAATGGTCGCCGTCAGGGCGGTGCCCAGGTGCAGTTCCCCGGTAACGTTGGTCGGCGGATGAATGATAACGAAGGGCTTTTTATTTTTATCGATTTTGGGCGTGAAGTAGCCGTTCTCCATCCAGAACTTATACCACTTCTCCTCGACCCTCCCCGGCTCGTAGGCCCGGGGCATCTCATTTTCTATTTCCGCGTTGTCTGCCATGGTGACCTTTCTAGTAAAGTCTTTTGGTTCTATTCATTCCCCTTTTTCACTGTCATTCCCGACCCCGTATCGGCGTACTTGGTAAACTCCAGCGGTAATCCGGTATCTGAGCCCGATGCGTACAAGAAGCTGTCATTCCCGCTTTATTCTCTGTCATTCCCGCGGAGGCTTCAGTCCGAGTTCAGCCCGAGGGCGGGAATCCAGTCTCTATTTCTCTCCCACGATATCCTGATATAAGTCTCTCCAGTCGGGATTGTCCTTTTCAATTAACCTCAGTTTCCAGGCCCGCTTCCATTTCTTCATTTGTTTCTCACGGGTGATGGCACTTAGGATATCATTAGTCTCTTCATAATACACCAGTTGGTTTATTTTATATCTTTTACTGAAACCTTCAACTTTACCACTTTTATGTTCGACGATTCTTAGGATTAAATTATTTGTGACACCGATATACAAAGTGCCATTTCTTTTACTAGCGATAATATAAACATAGTACAAATTCATATTTCAGTCTGGATCCCTGCCTTCGCAGGGATGACATGATAAGGGGACTTAAAAAAGAGAGGTGAAACCTCTCTTGGACTCTCCATTGTATTAATCATTGACAAGTCTTTTCCCCATGCTGACGACCTCATCTATTTTGTAACCTATTTTCTCGTAAAACTGCAATGCCCCAAGGTTGTCCGTCCGTATTTGCAGGTTAATTTTCGTACAGCCCATAGCCAGAAGCCTTTTCTGGACAGCTTCCATCATTTGGCGCCCCAGCCCTTGTCTCCGGTAAGCGGGATCAACCCCCAAGTAATTCACCCATCCTCTGTGCCCTTCATATCCACCAATCGCCGACGTTACTACTTTACCATCAATAAGTCCTACCAGAAAAAGCTCCGGATTGACCTTTAGCTTTCTTTCGATATCCAGTTTCGGATTGTTCTGGGGACGTATCAGGTTACACCTTCGCCAGAGGTCTATAACGGCGGATTCATATTCTGGTAAATAACGTCTAATTATCATATCTTTTTTCAAATAACGTTTTTAAAACCTCCCCCCCTGTGTCCCCCTCTCCGCTGGCGGAGAGGGGGAGGGAAAAGGGAGAGGGACTAACGCCCCTCTCGGGCACTCCTCTTTAAAAATCCCTCTCA
>MGNQ01000001.1 GCA_001796865.1 Chloroflexi bacterium RBG_16_56_11 | reverse complement strand
ACCTGACAGCGCACGCTTAGCTTCAATATTTAGTGAATTATTTGGTGAATTGTCGAGCAGAAAGTAGCAGAATTTTGGGTGCAACAGGATTCTACTCATTCTGTTATATGTATTTGACGCCTAGTCGGAGGTGTAGTATCTTTCTGATATAAGCGACCAAAAGCGAGCTGTGTCATGAATCACCGAGATTTGGTGGAATGGCTTTTTACGAATAGCGGTCCCACTATCCGCTACCGAACCGCGACTGAACTGATGGCACCATCCAAGAACGTTGATGTCGTTCAGTTGAGGCATGAATTGCTCCAAAGTGAACCTGTAAAAACATGGCTCATACGGTTCGTCCCTTTTTCACGTCTCAATGACATCCATGGCAGTAAAGCAACAACTTTTGAGAGTGTTATGGGCAAACTAACCGATCTAGGTTTGAGACGAGGTGTTGCCCCATTCGACCAACAGACAATGCCATACCGTGAGTGGTTGAAGGATAATGTTGACCGACCACCAAAACATATATTTGATATTTTTACTCGAACTCTCATCGCGGCGTTTTTAGCACGTGCGGGATACGTTGACGAGCCAGCAGTAGGCAAAGTGTTGAGGATGCGTCTAGAAACAGTGTATGATTTCGCCCGTCAAGGAAGATGCGACGTTTACGTGAATCCGGATAGCTACCCAAAGATGCCAAAGTCGTTTAAAGGAAAGCGGCTGATAGATCCAAGACTGAGTTTGGATGGAAATCTGCAATTACCCTGGATTTATGATATCGTCGGATTTTCAGCCTATTTACCTGAATATGGGAATGAAACTGACCAAGAGAGGGCAAATACTGTTATCTGCTACATACTGAACGAGCAATACCAGAGATTTCCTGAAGGGTATGGAATTCTTCTAGCAAAGAACCGAACGTACTACGCTATGGGTTGGAGTGTAAGCCTGCCAGGCTTTGTCAACAAGCTTTCCGAAGATGTGAGTACTCAAGAGGTGCCACCATGGATTCTAGGTGCTTTCGTTCAAAGATTGGCTATCATGGGGCAGTTCTCAATAGTCAGAAAGCACCCATGGTTCATCAACAGTCTGAATCACCTCGAAGGATTTGAAACCGAAAAGGGCACTTACCTTTTTCCCAGATCTTATCTACCCGAGAAGGCCAACGGTTACTGGATAACCGGTGCTCGAATGGGTCTTGAAGATAACAGGAATACTAAGCTCGCAATCGAGTTGGAGTCCACCTTCTGGATGGCGAAGCTTAAAACTGGCTGTCCGTTTGACTACGCCACGATCAGTTGCTACGCTTGAGTCTCTTTTGCGGTAAGTGGAGATAGGGGGACTCGAACCCCCGACCTCCGCGATGCGAACGCGGCGCTCTCCCGGCTGAGCTATATCCCCGTGACAAGCCTATTATAGCATAACCTTATCAGCGCTCAATCATTATTATACGGTAACTGAGTTTACCCGCCGGCGCCTTGATTTCCACCAGGTCCCCGCCAATCCGGCCCAGCAAAGCTTTACCAAGGGGCGAGGCGATGGAAATTTTACCCCTGGCGGGGTCGACCTCCCGCGGGTCGACAATCTTGTAGCGGAGCTCTTCACCGGAAGCGAGGTCATGGAGGACGATGCAATCGCCCACGACCGACTTGTGGGCGGGCTTTTTCTTCTCTTCGATAATAGTGGCGACCTTCAGCGCTTCCTCCAGCTCTTTGATGCGACCTTCGACGTGGCCGCGCTCTTCCCGGGCGGCCTGGAGGGGCGCGTTCTCGCGGAAATCTTTATCGGCGGCGGCGCGCTGCATCTCCGCCACGAGCTCCCGACTCCTCTCTTTAAGGTTTTGTAGGTCGGCGGTCAACTCTTCGTACCTTTGCCTGGTCAGCGAAACTTCTTCCGGCAGGGCACGGGCGCTCGGCACGGCCGGACCGGGCCTCGACTTCTTCGTTTTCAGGTGCGCCGCCAGATTAGTAAGGCTCCAGCCTGCCTTTTTGGCGTAGGCGAGAAAAGCGCGCACCAAGTCCAGCTTTTTCAGATAGTCCATGTCCGAGACCGAAAGCTGCTCCACATAGGCAGCTACCGACGGGGCGGCCAGCCTGGAAAAGGGGATTTCCCAACCGTACCACCGGGCGAATTTGTAGACCTCCGGCTGGCTGGCCTCCCTTTTCCCCGCGGGTAACGTGGCGAGATATTTTGCGGCCGCTTCTCCCAGTCCGGGAGACTTCTCGTTACTGATTGTCATCCATCTCCTCTTATGCTGCTATTCCATTCTATCGGAGAGACGGTTCATCGTCAATTCAGGCCTGTCCTGAAAGGTAATTTAATAATATTCAAAGTTTTCGTAACCATCTGATATTTTAACAGCCTCATTATCGTCCGGCTGTGCCAGTCGAAAGAAAGGTCTCTTGCCCTGAGCATGGCCTCATCGATACCGCCGGCCCTGACGATTTCAAACAAGCGGTCGATTTTTTTCTCACCGAGGCGCTCGAACAATTTCCTGGCCCAATACCCGGTCCTGAGCTCGCGTCCCAGCTTCCGACGCCAGACGCGCTCGTACTTCGACAGCCCCCGCGACGAGAGGTCGTCATCAGCCAGCGCCTGTTCCAGCACCGCCGCCGCTATTTCCGCGCCGAGCAGTCCGTAGTAGATACCGCCGCCGCTGGTCGGCTTGACATGTCCGGCGGCATCGCCGACCACGATGAGGCGCTCCCCGAAAGTGCGGGATAGGGGCCTGAGCGGTATAGACTTACAACGTATCTCTACGTCCGGAGAGGTAATTTTTCCTCGCCCGGCCAACTCATCCAGCCATTTTCTCAGGAGCAGCCCGGGGTTACGCCGCGATAGCAGGCCTACTCTGGCCGACGGAGGCTTGGTGGGCACCAGCCAGGCGAAAAAACCGGGGGCAACCCCTCCAAAATATACCTCCACCTCGTCCGTCAGGTCGGACTCTATAATCGCCTGCGCGCCAATAGTGTAGTCCCGATACCTGCCCAAACCGAGCCGGCTTACCAGTCCCGGCGAAAAACCGGCGGCGACGACCACCACCCTGGCCTCGACCGTTTCTTCTTTACCGCCTCGGACAACCGAAACAATTGCCCGATCACCTTCAACGGCGACGTTGGCTACCCGGCTACCGAACCGGAAATCCGCCCCGGCCTTTTTTGCCCGAGCGGCCATCTCGCTATCGAACGCGACCCTGTCCAGGATGCAGGCCTGCGGCTCTTCCCGGCGCAGGTGGAGCAGATTTCCCGAAGGGGAGAACAGTCGGGCGCTGGATACTTTCCTGAGGATTACCCCGTCAGGGATGGCGAAATGTTCGGCGCACTCCTGGCCGACAATGCCGGTGCAGACCGCCCCGCCAAGACGCAGCTTCTTTTCGAGCACCAGCACACGGCGCCCGGCAGCGGCGAGCCGCCCGGCGACGTAGCTGCCTGTCGGCCCCGCTCCGGCGACCACAGCGTCATACATCTAATCGCCGCCGGCAGTACCCGCCCGGCGATTCCGAAGCCTCCGGAACAGGTAAATCCCGGCGGGAATAAGCGTAATCACGATGATGGTCAGCAGGGCGTTGGCCCCGTTGATTTTAAGGTCGAAAACCAGGTTCAGCCCGATGATAACGAGGGTAACCAGGGCTATGGAGAGACCGAACGAGAGGGCAACCCGCTCCAGGACGTGGAGATCCTTGAAAAATACCAGGGTCCAGGCGAACCCGGGCAGGAAAAATACCAGCAAAAAGCCCAGGACCGCCCGGAAGACCGGGACGCTTTCGATGAAGGGCATGAAGCTATCGAAAAAGTGACTGAAATCCATGCCACTATCCTACTCCGTCCGCCAGGGAACTTCAAGCAATCGGGCACCCGTACGATGAGTGGTGGTGCCACTTTTTAAACGCTTCTATTTTATTTTGACTGCCGTTGTTTATAACAGAATATATTGATAACGTGTTGAATATCTTTATCCTATCGATTAAAATCCAGAAGTAATACTCCGAAGTAGCTATAAAGTGGGGATACAATGATATGAAATATGTGCTAGGATGGTAAATGTGCGGGGATAACATCATGAACCTGATTAAAAAGATTGCCCTGTTCTTAATCTTGGGGATTTTCGTTGTTTTAAGGGCGGTTTCCTGTGGCAGTGAAACAGTAACCACGAAGATTCCGGAAGACTATGACAGTTTAAAAGGCGAGCTGGCCGAGGAAAAAACCCGACTGGAGTCGCTCCAGAAGGATTTAACTGAAGCCGGGTTGATAAAGTCCCGATACGATGAACTGCTTTCGAAGTTCGAGGAATTGGAGACGCAATATAACACCAGGGTCAGTGATCTCGACTCTTTAAAAGCCCGGTATGAAGAGCTGAGCAAACAATCCGGGACTTCCAATGTGGATTACGAAGTATTGCGTCAGGAGAACGCGGCGAACCTGCAAAAAATAGCCAGTCTGGAAATCCTGTACCAGGAACTCAAAAGAGAGCATGATTTGATGGCACAGCAAGCTGCGGAGGTAAATGAAGAGAATATAGAGAAGGCCATCTTAGATGTAATCAACTCGGAGAGGGCTAAAAAAGGTCTGTTATCGCTGGCAACGGGCACCAATATCATCCCCGTAGCAAAAATAATAAGCCGGGATATGGCGTACTCGAAACAATATGTGCAAAATAACTTCTATTGCGTGCCTTATCAAGAAGTATTCTTGGCTATCGGCTACAGGTCGCTGAACGACATCACCTCCGCCGCCATGACCATCTGGAAGAGCGATACGCTCCGGTTTGAAACGAATATCTTAAACGCGAACGCAATTTACGGGACGGTCGCTGCATATCTGGCGGATGGGATATATTACATCACTTTCATGGCCTCCAATTTCCCCTAGCTCCGGGTGAACGGAAAACAGCCTGTGCGACGGATGGCAGGCACGGAGGCCGGTATCACCGGGGGTTGTCTTTTTCAGGCCACCCTCCGCGCCGTGATGGGTCACAGATTATTCGAAGACGCCTTGTTGCCGCAAGCGCTCGATTTCTTCCCCGGGCATACCGAGTATCTCTTTGCAGATATAGTCGGTGTGCTCGCCGACCATCACGGGACGCTGCACGGCGGCGTCCACGGCGGAGAGCTTTATAGGGGCGGGATGGTAATAGCGCAGCTTGCCCATGTACGGGTGGTCCATTTCCCGGTAGAAATTATAGTAGTTAAGCTGCGGGTCTTCGTCGATGTCCCGGGCATTGGCGACGACTCCCGCGCCGACGCCCGCCTCCTGGAGAATCTCCTGGACCGCCTCCGGCGGAAAGTTTACCGTCCAGGCCTCAACCAGGCGGTCAAGCTCGTCCCCGTACCTGACGCGGCTGGTGGCAGTGGCGTACTTGCGCGACCTCGTCCACGGGGGACTGCCGATGGCCTTGACGAAGCTCCGCCATTCACCGTCCGACATCACGGCGATGGCCACCCACCTGTCCTCACCCTTGCAGCGGTAGATACCATGGGGCGCGGCGTGGTCGCTCCGGTTGCCCTTCAGGACAAGCTCGCGGTGGTTGACCTGGTAATCCAGGATGAGAGGCGTCATGTAGTTCAGTCCCGCCTCAATCTGGGCGTGGTCGATATATTGTCCCTGGCCGGTGCGGCGCCGGTAATCGAGGGCGGCCATGATGGCCAGCGAAGCGTACATCGGCGAAAGCTGGTCGGTGTAGTACGTGGAAGGGGGCACCGGTGGCCGGTCCGGCCAGCCGACGATGGTGTCCATCATCGTCACGGCGGTCAGGATGCTGCCGAAGCCCGGCTGGTCGGCCATGGGCCCGGTGTGCCCGTAGCCGCAGGTGCGCATCATGATAATCTGCGGGTTGACCTTCTTTAGTCCCTCATAATCAAGCCCGAGCTTATCCATGACGCCGGTGGGGAAGCCCTCGCCGACCACGTCCGCCCAGGCGACGAGCCTCTTAAAGATGTCCAGCGCCCCGGGGTGCTTGAAGTTGAGGCTGACGCCGTATTCCGGGGCGGTGTGGGTGATGGAGAAGAAGGCGCTGCGCTCTAGTCCCACCGGCTCGCCTTCTCTACTGGTGGGGGCGAACGGGGCGAAAAGCCTGACGGGGTCCGGCCGCGTCGCGGTTTCCACCCGTATCGTCGTCGCCCCGAAGTGGCTGAGGTAGTTTAAAGTGTAGACACCAACCCCCGCCCAGCAGAGCTGTATTATTTTTACGCCTTCAAAGGGTTTACCGTTCATGTTTTGCTCCTGTCACTCCCGTCATTGCGAGACCATCCCCGACCGCAGTCGGGAGGCTTCAGCCCGAGTTCACTTCGTGGTGACTCAGTGGAACCAGCCCGAGGGCGAAGCAATCTCCTGGAGCGATGAAAAATGGCGAGCGGGATTGCCACGTCGCTGCGCTCCTCGCAATGACGTCCCCACCATTAAATAACCTTTTGTTTTCTTAGAGTCGCTATTTCTTCGCCGGTCAGTCCTATTCCTGTAAAGATTTCCCCGTTGTGCTCACCGATGAGCGGCGCCCGGCGTTTCACGCCCACGTAACCCTGGGTGGTCACCACGGCGCCGCCGGGGTACTTGAGGGTCGCGCCAAGCTCCGGGTGTTCGATTTCTTTCCAGAAGCCCCTGGCTTCGAGCTGGGGATATTTTAAAATGTCTTCGGCATTGTTGCATGGGCCGAGCTGGAAACGGTTCTCCGTGGCCAGTTTCAGCAGCTCGTCTTTGCGGTGATTTTTAAAGAACTTTCCCAGGACCAGCATAAGCTCCTCGGCCTGCGGCCGGCTCATGTTCTCCCAGCCTTTGGACTCCCACGGCCAGGTCTCGAAAGTGCCGATGTCGATGCCGTCTTTTTTTATGAAGGCCATCATACTCAGGTTGTTCCGGGCGGCAGTGGGATTGAGGAGTAGGTTCAGGGCGACGTAGCCGTCCCGGCACTCCCAGAGCAGCGGATTGTAAAAGGTCGAGCCATCCGCGAGGGTAACGGTTGCCCGCGCCCGGCCATGGCGCGTGGGGACCTGGCCGAAAAGGGCGTAAGGTCCCTCGATTTCCGCCGAGCAGACGATGTCGAGCGCCTGTTGCGTGGCGCAATCGACGTGCTGGCCCAGGCCGGTGAGGGCGCGGTGGCTCAGGGCAATCATCGTGCCGACGGCCCCGTTCATCGCCCCCAGGGCGTGGGTGTGCCGGTAAGTAACGGTCAGCGGGGGACGGTCGTCGTAACCGGCGGTATAGACCAGGCCGCCCAGCGCCCGCACCACGATATCCGGGTCCTTGTAGTTCCGGTACGGCCCCTGCTGCCCGAAGCCGGTGATGGAGGTCATGATGATGCCCGGATTGATTTTGCTCAGGTCGCTGTAGCCCAGGCCGAGGCCGTCCAGGTAGCCGGGCAGAAAAGATTCGAGCACCACATCAGCCTTCCCGACCAGCTTTTTGAATATCTCCTTCCCCTTGTCCGACTCGATGTCCAGCGTGATACTTTTTTTGTTGGCGTTGAAGGCGAACCAGGTCAGATTTCTCTCAGGGTCGGGGACGTCTTTATAAAAAGGGCCGCGGAAGCGGGCAGGGTCGCCCCCGGGCTTTTCTATCTTGATGACCTCAGCCCCGAAATCACTGAGGGCCCGGCCGCAGATAAAGGCCTTTTCACCGGTCAGGTCGAGGATGCGGTAGCAGCTCAGCATAAGGGCCTCCGCTAAAATGATAAAAGTTTACGATTGTCCCCCTTTGACAAAGGGGGCATAAAGGGGGATTTTATATCCAGATAATTATAGTATGAACGAGGAAAGGGAGGCAAGGTGGATTCACGTATACATCCCCAAACTCTCCTTTTTCTCTTTATTTTGAATCCCTAATACCCCAGCCATCCCTTGCCTTTTAAGAAGCCGCGCAGGTAGGCTGCCTCTCCGGAATGCTGGAGGCAGTCGGCCATGATACTGACGATACGCACGCCAACCGTCGGCCTGGGCTGGTAGGCCTCATCGAGCTCCCGGTCCAAATCTTTTAGCGATAAACCGGAGAGGTATCGCTTCGTCTGCTCCAGGGTCGCGCGGTAATAGTCCATGAGCACACCGGTGTCCGGTGATTTGAACGCCGCCACGTCCTCCGGGCCGTGGCCGAAGCCGGTATCGCCGGGGTCAGCGGCGCGCTTGAATTTGACATACCATTTTTCTTTGACCCAGACCTGCTCCCCGCCCATGAGGTCGGCAATCTGGGCGTCCTGGCCCCGCGTCAGGTGCCAGACTATCCAGCCGATGCTATTGCAGTCGGGATTCGGCTGGCGGTCGAGCTCGGCCCGGCTCAGGCCGTCCAGCGCCGGCTCGACCAGCTCCAGCACCCTCCCGAAACCATCGATTATCAGGTCCTGCCACTTCATAATTCCCTCCTGTTTGACGATTCGTTTTTCAGGTATTTCCGTTTTTTTATCCGTTTCTCTCGCCGGGAGAAAAAGCCAGTGACTTCTCGATATTCCCTAAAAACCGGTCGAGTAGTATGGCTATGACGGCCGCCGGTAGCGCTCCCTCGATGACATAAGCGGTGTTGAACTGCACCAGGCCGGCGATTATCGGCGAGCCGAGCCCGCCGGCCCCGATGACGGCCCCTATCATGGCCGTGCCGACATTGATGATAACAGAGATACGCACCCCGGCCAGGATTACCCGCACCGCCAGGGGCAGCTCTACCAGCATCAGCGCCTGGAGACGGCCCATGCCCATCCCGTAGGCGACCTCGAGCGTCTCCCGGGAGACGGACGCCAGGCCGGCCACGGTGTTGCGGACCACGGGAAGCAGACCGTAGAGGAACAGGGCGATGACCGTCGGGACCAGGCCGAACCCGAAGAGCGGCACGGCCAGCGCCAGGACGGCCACGGGAGGAAAGGTCTGGCCCAGCGAGGTAAGGTCAGTGACGATGGGCAGAAAGCTCTGCCCGCTCCGGCGTGTCACCCATATCCCCAGTGGCACGCCGATAAGAACCGTCAGGCCGCTGGATAGCGCTACCAGTTTCATATGCTCACCGACGAGCGCGATGAGACTGGCCGTCGGGTAAAGCACGTCATCCCGGGAGAAGATAGTCCGGAGCGCCGCTTCCCACCAGCCCATCTGAAAAAGCAATATCACGAAGACCGCCGTGAGCACTGCCAGGACTATCCAGCGTCTCCCCTGCCGTTTAAACATGGTCCATGTTCTCTCCCCGGGCGGTCGCTTTCTCGATATCGCCGAGGGTAATCTCGCCGATGAGGCGTCCGTTATCGTCGACCGCCGGGAGGCTCTTGAACCCAAGACCGAGCATCCGGGAAAGGGCCCCATGAAGGGTATCGCTGCCGGTCACGTACATTTCCGCGGGATCGGCCCGTACCGTGATGTCATTCAATTGACCCGGGTCCCTTAAACTGGCCCTGTCTATCCAGCCGATGGGGCGGCCATCACCATCGACCACCCAGACCGAGCGGTGGCCGCCGATGGCCGCTGATAATTCTTCGCGGGTTGCTGACGTCGTTACAGAAGGGGTCGGCCTGATGAACTCCTCGACGCTGATACGCGAAAGGCGTTTTAACGCCCGGTCGACGCCCACGAAGTCATGGACGAACTTATTGGCCGGACTGGCCAGTATCCGCTCGGGTGAGTCGTGCTGCACCAGTCTTCCCGACTGCATCACGGCAATCCGGTCGGCGAGCCGGATAGCCTCATCCAGGTCGTGAGTCACCAGGATTATGGTCTTCTTCAGTTTCCTCTGGATGCGCAGGAACTGTACCTGCAACCGCTGCCGCGTCAGCGGATCGACGGCGCCGAAGGGCTCGTCCATGAGGAGGATGGGCGGGTCGGCCGCCAGTGCCCGCGCCACGCCGACGCGCTGGGCTTCCCCGCCGGAGAGCTGGCTAACATATTTCGGGGCGTACTGCCGCGGTTCGAGCCCGACGAGTTCCAGGAGCTCATTGACACGGGCCGAAATGCGTTCCTTCCCCCACCCCAGCAGTCCGGGCACCACCCCGATATTCGCCCCTACCGTCATGTGGGGGAACAGTCCCACGCTCTGGATAGCGTAGCCTATTGACCGGCGCAAGACCTCCGCCTTCGTCCGGCTGACGTCCCGGCCGTTGACCAGGATTGTCCCGGAGGTCGGCTCGACGAGGCGGTTAATCAGTCGCAGGGTAGTGGTCTTGCCGCAGCCGGACGGTCCGATGAGAACGCAGACCTCGCCCTGGTCGACCTCCAGCGAAAAACCATCAACAGCGGCAACGTTATCAAAGAGCCTGGTGACGTTCTCCAGGCGTATCATCTCGCGCCGAGTCCTTTGGGCGTGGCGACTTTCACCGCCCCGCGCATCGCCGAGTCGACGATAAGGGACAGGGCCATGATGGGGACCGCCCCGAGTATAACGACATCATTGGCCGCCTGGCTGATTCCCTGGAAGATGAACCATCCCAGCCCGCCGGCGCCGATGAGGGCCGCCACGGCCGTATTCCCTACCGCCTGGACCGATGCGGTGCGCACCCCCTCCAAGACAAGCGGCGCTGACAGGGGGAGTTCTATTTTCCGGAACAGCTGCCCGCGGCTCATGCCCATGCCCCGACCGGCGTCGATTATAGCGGGATCAAGCTGGCTGAGCCCGACATAGGTGTTCCTCGCCACGGGTAGCAATGAGTAGAGAACCAGGGCAATAATGGCCGGCGCCGCGCCGATGCCGCTGATGCCCCATTCCCGGAGGACGGGAAAGGCCAGGGACAAAGCCGAGAGCGGCGCGATAAGCAGTCCGAAGAGCGCCAGGCTCGGGACTGTCTGCACGATATTGGTTACGAAAAATATCGGCCCCTCCGCCCGCCGGCGGCGCGCCGCCCAGATGCCGAGCGGCACGCCGATTAACGTCCCGGCAAAGACGCTCCCGGCGAACAAAACGACGTGGTTTACCAGCTGCCGGACAAACTGCGCCTGCTGGTTTTTGAACTCGACGATTACCGAGAGGTTATCAAGCCAGCCTGTCCCCAGCAGTATGAATATGCTGAGGAGTCCCAACCACGAGACCAGGTTTTGCCATAATGGGAAGCCTTTGAGCCTCTGCCGGCAGGAAAATATGGCGATATACGCCCCCAGGCAGGTCAGCCATATCCCGACGCCCGGTGATACCCTGGCCACGGTCGGAGCGTCCCCTATGAGCCTGGCCGCCGCCGGGCCGGTGAAGAAAATGGTGGCGATGACCACCAGGTTCAAGGCAATCCCGAGGGCCGTCACCTGCCACCGCCGCCTCCCGAATAAGCTCAGCGCCAGGCACGTTATCCATAACACGACGATGATAACCGTCGCGCCCCCGCCGAGACCGTCCGTCAAGCTCAGTCCCGTGCCGCCGGCCAGGCGGTTCGGCTTCAGCGTGAGCCAGCCGAACGGCAGGGAGACCAGCCCGGTAATGACGCCGGTAATGGCTACAGTGTCCGGTGAAAGCAGCCTTCGAATCATAACTATCCGGCTATTTCAAGAAATTCTTAGAAACGAGATAGTTACGGGCAACTTCGGCCGGGTTCTGGCCGTTGATGGCGATGGAAGCATTCAGTCCCTGCAGCGCGGACAGGCTAAGCGAATCGAACACGGGGTCGAGGATACCAGCCAGCTCGGGATATTTATCAAACACCGCCCCTCTGACAATCGGGGCAGGCTGGTAGACCGGCTGCACGCCTCTCGGATCAGTCAGGACTACGAGATCCAGGGCGCTCAGGGAACCGTCGGTGCCGTAAGCCATGGCGGCGTTCACGCCGTCGGTACCCTCGGCCGCTGCCTTTTCGGTCTGGGCGGTGTTACCGCCCGCCAGGGCGACCAGCTGGTCTTTGGAGAGAGAGAAGCCGTAAGCCGCCTCGAAGGCGGGCAAGGCTACCTGGCTGGTAATGAACTCCTCGGAACCGGCCAGCTTGATAAAACCACCTCTATTTACGTACGACGCGAAATCATCCAGGGAGCGGATGCCCTCCATGTCGGAGAGAGATTTGGGAATGGCAATCGCCCAGGTATTGTTGGCCGGGGCCGGCTGTAGCCAGACGACGCTATTCCGGCTTTTGTCCAGCTCTTTCACCCGCTGGTAGCCCTGCCGGGCGTCCTTCCAGGTGCCGGGGTCGATATCGGGGAAGAAAACGGCGCCATTCCCGGTATACTCCGGGTAAATGTCGATGTTCCCCGATAACAGGGCCTCACGTATCAGGGATGTTCCGGCGATGGCCGGCTTATCGATAACGCGGAAACCGTTGTTGACCAACATGATGGTGATGACCTGCCCCAGCAGCGAGCCCTCGGTATCGGCTTTGGAGCTCACGGTAACGGGCCCTTTTTGCGGCGCACCCTCGCCATCGCCGGTGCAGCCGGAAAAAGCCAGCACCAGAAAGACCAATAGCCCGAGCTTCAGTGTCAGTCTCTTCAATATTCCCCTACATGCTGGATATTCCCAGGATGTTACCTTCGGTATCCTTGAACCAGGCGCCTTTAAAGCCATCCATGGTGGCGATGCCGTTGACCGTCTTGATGCCCATGCCGGGGATATTATACTCCTCGAACTTCACACCCCTGGCCTTGAGGTTTTTTACTTCGGCTTCCACGTCATCGACCGTAAACTCGGCAACGGTATGGTCGGCCTTGGTCGCGCCTCGCTGGTACACGTAGAGCGTGGTACCCTTCCCTGCTTCAAGGGTAATCCCCGGTGAGGGGTCTTCTTTAATGACCTTAAGCCCCAGCTTTTCCTCGTAGAACTTCCTGGCCCGTTTCAGGTCCACCGCCGGTAGAGTCGCGGTAACCCTGGCGTTTTTTAACATCTTCTCATCCTCCTTGTCGGTTGAACGCTACATTAGATAGTCTAAACAAAGGGAGATTAAAGAGTTATAAAATTAAACGATAAAAAGTTACAAATTCATGAAATCCGGCCGTGTCCTGTTTCATTGGCCGGAGAATTAACCTATAATAACTTAAAAATGGTATATAGTATAAAAAAAATAAAAGGAGGTCCGCATGGCGACACGGGCAGAATTGCAGGCCAGGATTCAGCGACTCGATGACATCAAGCAGATAGAGCATTTACAAAAAATTTACGGGTATTACCAGGACTACGGCGAGTGGCAAAATATAGTCGACCTGTTTGCCGATAACGAGCCATGGGTAGAGGAGGCCGACCGCGGCGTTTACAAGGGCAAGGAAGGGGTAAAGAGATACTATATCGACCTTCTGGGAGGCGGCCCGAACCGGCCGCGCCGCCCGGGCCTGCTGTCCGTCCTTTTCCAGCTCCAGGGCGTCGTGAACGTGGACGCCGGAGGTAAGACCGCCCAAGGCAGGTGGTACGGCATGGGGATGGAGGCTAAACCTATAGCCTCCATGCACGAGGGCGAGCTCCGCCAGACCTGGATAAACGGCGTCTACGAAAACGAGTATGTCAGGGAAAGCGGCACCTGGAAGATAAAGAAGCTGCATTTTTTCCTCACCTTCCGCACGCCTTACGAGGACGGCTGGCTGAAAGTGCCGGTGGTCGGACAGAACGGGCCGGACCCGGTGGTGAAACCCGATGCCCCGCCGACAGCCTACGCACCCTACCCCTCAGACTTCCGCGTCCCGGTCCACTTCAAGAATCCGGTGACCGGAAAGTAAACCTCATGATTGTCAGTAAAGGAGCGACGCTATGACCCTGGAAGAACTGGAAAAGGAAGTAACCCGGCTTGAAGATATCCACGAGATAGAGAACCTGGAGCGGGTATACGGCTATTACTTCGATACCCGGCGGTTGCCGGAGATTGTCGACCTGTTCTCCGAGGACACCGAGTCCGTTGAGATAGAGAGCCACGGCCAGTTCCTGGGCAAGGAAGGGGTCAGGAAGATGTACCTGCAGGCGGTCGGCGGAGGCCGTCAGGACCGGCCAGGCCAGGCCCCTCCACCCCGGCCCCGGGGCGGCGGCGGGGGCGGCACCGTCATCATCCAGATTGGCGGCGTCGTCACCCTGGCCCCGGACGGCCAGACCGCCAGGGGCCGGTGGCACACCTGGCTGGCCGAGTCGTTTCCCTTCGCGGGCGTGATGGGCCAGTACTGGCTGCACGGGTACTATGAAAACGAGTTCGTCAAGG